>DIJZ01000002.1 GCA_002421425.1 Caldifarciminota bacterium UBA5631 | reverse complement strand
TCCTCCGGTTACTGAGATGTTTCACTTCACCGGGTTAGCTTCTGGCACCTATTTATTCAGTGACAGATCACTCGAGTTCATCGAGTGGGGTTCCCCCATTCGGGCATCCCGGGATCAACGCTTGCTTGCGGCTTCCCCGGGCTTATCGCAGCTTGCCACGCCCTTCGTCGCCTCCTGGTGCCAAGGCATCCACCAGGTGCCCTTAGTATCTTAGCCACCTACCTCTACCACTTAGTTTTCAAAGAGCAAGTTTGTGAAAGTTCTAATATTATATTTGCTCCCCTATGGACTGTCAAGGGGTGATAATTATACCTTCACTTTGTAAGCTTCAAAATATTAATGGAGAGTGGATGTTATGTCAAGTTTTTCTTAACTCATTGAAAAACCGAAATTTAACAAGTTTATGGCTGGCAACAGTTCTGCCGCATTTGAGCGCACTCAGCGCATAGTCAAAATTATTTAACCTAAATGCTTCCGTCCTTCAAATACGTAATATTTCGAAAGAAAGTCTGCAAGCTAAAAGAAACCATTGAAAGTTCAAGATCATTACTAAATCGCGCAAAGGGATTTGCTCAAAAAACCTTCGACGATTACTGTTGTATAATAGACATAACGTGCGCAAGTGTTGCTAAACATCAAGTTGCCTTATGTCCTCAATCCTTCTAAAGATGACGAGTTTCCACATGGTAAGTATTGGATTTTTTGAACCACCGGCTTGAAATTAATACACACAGAAGAACAAATAACTTACGACCAGCCCTGGTGTGCATTTTATTTCCCTGGTTTTCTATTTTCCGTTAAATTTTTCCTCTACGATTTTTGCTATAAAATTTAGAATATGCGAGAAATTCTAAAAAAGTCTTTCGTTTTGAGTCTGGAAATCTTTGGCGCTGGCGTTCTTTTTGGGCTGATACTCCTTGCAATCTTCTGGAAAACTACACCCTCTCCATACATTATAGAAAAATTCGAGCCAAGCCTTTCCACCGAAGTCTATGACAGAAATGGAAAACTTGTATACACTTTTTTCCTTCAAAAACGTGAAGCGGTGAAATTTTCAGAAATACCAAGAAATGTCATAAATGCCTTTATTGCAGTGGAAGACAAGAGATTCTTTGAGCACAACGGTATTGATATTGCGAGGCTTGTTAAGTCTATTCTAGTAGACATAGCGACCCTGAGGCCCGCTCAGGGAGCCTCTACTATTACACAACAGCTCGCCAGGAATATGTTTCTCACACCCCAAAAAGCAATTATCAGAAAAATCAAAGAAATCCTCCTGGCAATAAAAATTGAACGGACTTTTTCCAAACAGGAAATAATAGAAAGATATTTAAATCTCATCTACTTTGGACACGGGTTATATGGAGTTCAAACGGCAAGTAAGTACTTTTTCGGAAAAGATGTAAGAAACGTCAATCTTGCAGAAGCTGCCCTTCTTGCCGCAGTTCCAAAGTCACCAAAGCTATTTTCCCCCGTAACTAACTACGAGAGAGCTTTGAGGAGACAGAGAGTCATACTCAAACTAATGAAAGATTGGGGGTTCATTACTGATGAAGAATATCAGGAAGCTCTTAATACTGAAGTTAAGATTACACCTCAAAAGCTCGTTTCTACAGGAAATATTGGCCCTTACTTTATGGACATGGTCAGGAATTACGTAATATCAAAATATGGAGAAGACTTCCTCTATAAAGGTGGCGGCAAAATATATACGACTATGGATATGAATTTCCAGATAAAAGCAGATTCTATCCTCCCGGCAATGCTCAACTACCTTGAATCATTCTATAAGCTAAAGCCTTCCAAAAGCGAGTTCAAAAAAGAAGACAATACTGGCAAAACTCCATACCTACAGGGAGCATTAATTACAATAGATCAGAACACAGGAGAAATTCTCGCGCTGGTCGGTGGAAGGGATAGGAGTGAAAGCGAATTTAACAGGGCAACCCAGGCACTCAGACAGCCTGGATCTGCTTTCAAGCCCTTTGTATACCTTACTGCTCTGGACAACGGATATTACGGCTGTGATAAGGTCAATGATGCCCCTATTGTTCTGTATGAAGGAAAGGAATATGAATGGAAGCCAAGAAATTTTGATGAAACATATCTTGGGGAAATAACGATAAGAAAAGCTCTCGCCCTTTCACGCAACCTTGCCACAGTAGACCTTACATTGCAAGTTGGCCCAGAGGCGGTGGCTTCTTACGCGAGGCGCTGTGGTTTTGTAACGACCATTCCGCCCTATCCATCTGTCGCCCTGGGGTCTCTTTCCGTCTCACCCCTTGAATTAACCACAGCTTTTTGCACTATTGCAAGTTACGGAAGAAGAGTCAGACCTTTCTTTATTACAAAAATCGTAAACAGGGCAGGGATAGTCATTGAAGAGAACAAACCTCAGGTACAGCAGATATTCGATTCCACGACGGTCTACTTACTTATTAATCTTATGAAATCCGTTTTCACGGAAGGAACTGCACTTCCTGCCATTACTGCTTACGGGTGGTCAAGACCAGCCGCAGGTAAGACGGGAACAACTAACGACTTTAGAGACACCTGGTTTATTGGTTTTACCCCGGACATTTTAACTACAGTCTGGGTAGGGTTTGATTCCGTCAGAACTATATTCAAGAATGCTACGGGTGCAGGTGTGGCCCTTCCCATATGGACATTATATATGAAAGAGATCCTGAAAGAATCCCCTGTTATCGATTTCCCTGTCCCTCCAGGAATAGTCTTTGCGGAAACCTGCGACGAATCCGGACTCCTTGCAACTTCAAACTGTCCAAAGACCCACATCGAGGTATTCAGAACGGGAGATGAACCCCACGAGTTCTGCAGAATTCATACACCATCCCCCGTCCAGGAAAAACTGAAAAAACTGAGGGAAGAAAGTAAAAAAACTCAGTAATGCAAATATTCGTTGCTTTTTTACCCCTCTACTTACAGATTCTTCCTGTTTCGGCATTTTTAAAAGGATATAATCCATCAACCCTGCAGAATAATCCTCAAACTGTATTCTACATTCCCTCGCTTCTTAGCGAGAAGCGCAAAATTGATGTTTCAACAGCTTTCTATGCATTTCTTCCTGAATTCAGAATTCACAGCATCTCTTTCGGATACCAGAGAGTCGCCATTGCCTTTTCCTACGCAGGCAGCCCGACGGTAAATGAAAAAAACTATTCCATAGGTACTTCAAGGAGACTTGGAGACCTTGATGCCGGGTTTTCTTCAAACCTGATTGAAAGGACCTACAGTTTTTTCCGGGATCGTGATATCCATGTTAACCTTTCAATTTCAAAATCTGCAAGCGAAATTGTCTTTGGCGCAGGCTTCCTTCATGGTTTGAGGTCCAGGGAATATACTTCCTTCCTTTTTGCCTGCTTTAAGGAGCAATGGGGAAATACTTATGTCGACTTGAATCTACAAAGCGATAGTAGAACGTTCTCTGTGTGTCAGGATCTTTACATCCTTCCTTTCATAAATCTTTCCTTCGGAATGTCCCAAAACCCAGTTTGCTATTTTGCAGGGATTTCCTTGAGAAATTACATAGGTGCAAGCTTCAACATCAGATTTATTGAAAACCTTGGATATGTGAAATCTTCTGGAATTGAATATACATTTTAAAGGTTTTATAATAACTGAAAATCGGGAAAAGGAGGAACTTTGAGAAGCGTACTTTACAGATTTCTGATAGTCATTTTTGTCCTTGGGATTTCCCTGTGGACCCTGTGGCCAACAGTTAAATACTACACCCTTGCACCTTCAGAAAAACAGGTACTGTCTACGGACTATCTTTCTCACCTGAAAAAGCGCTCTTTGAACCTGGGGCTCGACCTTCAGGGCGGTATGTATATGGTTCTTGAAGTGGATAAATCAAAAATTTCTGAAGATGAAGCCAAAGGAGCAGAAGAAAGAGCTCTGGAAATCATCAGAAATCGAATCGACCAGTGGGGTGTCTCTGAACCTGTAATTCAGAAAACTGAAGAGGGTAGAATTATACTTCAGCTACCAGGAGTGCTCGAGAGAGAAAGAGCAAGAGAACTTATTGGTAAAACCGCTTTACTGGAATTCAAACTGGTTGCTGACCAGAAAATCGTAGAACAGGTAGTAAAAAATATTGACGAAACTATCCACAATCTATGGAAAGACGATTCTTCCAGGGTGTATCTAATGGATATTCTGGGTAGCTATAGAGGCGGATTAGCAGTGAAACAGTCAGATGCGCCAAAATTCTTTGAAATTATAAGTCTTCCGGAGGTGCAAAAGCTAATACCGCAAGAATATGAGTTCTTACTCGGCAAAACTGAGGAAACTGAAGAAGGAAAAGTGAGACCTATATATCTAGTTAAGAAAGAAGCAGACTTGACGGGCGCATTCTTAAAAACTGCAAAGCATACGATTTATCAGGGCCAGGACCCTTCTTACTCAGGAAAACCGATTGTAGAACTTCATTTCGATAAAAGAGGCGCCACCCGTTTTGCTTTCGTAACGGGTTCCAACATTGGAAAGCAGCTAGCAATAGTGCTTGATGGAGTTGTTCAGTCAGCTCCCGTCATAGAAGAGCGCATCCCAACAGGAGATGCCATAATCAGAGGAAACTTTACCATTGACGAGGCAAAGGAGCTGGCTATAATCCTGAGGGCGGGTGCACTTCCTGCTCCCATAAAAATCGTCGAAGAAAGAACCATCGGGGCTTCTCTCGGAAAGGATTCCATCGAAAAGGGAATGAAAGCCCTTATTATCGGGTTCATTCTTGTAATTCTATTCGTGATTATTTATTACAAAGCTTCAGGCCTTGTCGCAACCCTTGCCCTTACATTAAACTTTATTTTCATCATCGCAGTAATGGTTGCTCTGAAAGCAACCCTCACCCTTCCTGGGATGGCCGGGCTTATTCTAACGGTAGGAATGGCTGTGGACGCCAATGTATTGATTTTCGAGAGAATCCGAGAAGAGTTGAGGGCAGGAAAAAGTCCCCGAATGGCGGTTGATGCAGGATTTTCCAGAGCCATGATTACAATTTTTGATGCGAACCTGACAACGTTAATTGCGGCTCTTGTCTTGCTAAGATTTGGAACGGGTCCCATTAAAGGGTTTGGAACTGTTTTATCCATAGGTATTCTTTCAAACTTCTTTACGGCGATTTTCGCTTCAAAAATTATTTTTGATTATTTTGTCAGCGTGAGAAGGGCAGAAAAAATAAGCATCTAAAAGGAGTGAGTTATGCAATTCTTAAAAAATCCGAAGATCAATTTCATAGGAAACAGAAAATGGTTATACCTGTTTTCTCTGGTTATGGTATTATTAAGCCTTACAGGCTTGTTGATTAAGGGTGGACCAAATTATGGAGTGGACTTCCGAGGAGGTCTTCTCCTTCAGATACAGACAGTGCCACCGGTAAGAATCGACGAAGTTAGAAATGCATTGGGAACAGCAGGCTTCAAAGCAGATGTACAAACCTTTGGCGAACACGGTATGTTTATTCTGAGATTCCCCAGTGAAAGCACCACTCCAGATGAAGTCATGGAACAGTTGAAAGGGACACTTAAGTCTGAGATTACGCTAATGCGAACCGAAATGGTGGGACCGTCCATTGGAAAGAAACTAACGATGCAGGCTCTTACCCTTGTGCTAATCGGGATGCTTCTAATGCTCATTTACATATGGTTCCGATTTGACTTCAGATTCGGAATCGCTTCAGTCATAGCACTTTTTCATGATACAATCATTGCACTTGGCATATACACACTCCTCGGGCGGGAATTCGCCGTTCCAACGGTGGCTGCAATATTAACCCTTATCGGTTATTCCATTAATGATTCCATCGTTGTGGCAGACCGTATCAGGGAAAAACTTAAGGGCTTTGGGAAAGCCATTCCACGTGGAAAGATCGAAGAAATATTTAATACGGGAGTAAATGAGACCCTTTCAAGAACCATTATCACATCTTTTACTACCCTTATTCCGCTCACAGCCATTCTAATTTTTGCAAGAGGAACAACGATTTTTGACTTTGCCCTTATTTTAACCATAGGAATATTCGTAGGTACCTACTCCTCCATTGGAATTGTGGCCTCCATCGTTACGGACTGGTTCAAAAGTTCGTTGAAAAGGGAAAAGGCTTGATTTTTGGAATCACCGGAAACCCTAAGAAAGAAGGCATCGAAAGAATCCTGTCATCAGTGTTGAAGTATTTAGCCCCTGATGAAACCATCGTCTGGGAAGGCCTTAAGGGAAAGATAAATTCGCCAGAAAATTTTAAGTTCGACTCAGAAACCTCTATAGGTCTTTTGGCTGACGTTATTATTACTATTGGTGGTGATGGCACTTTCCTCAGAACTGCAAGAATTTACAGAATGAAACCCATAATGGGCATTAATGTGGGTACCTTTGGATTCCTAACCACATATAACCAGGACAACCTGGAATTGGGTTTAAAAAACCTTCTCTCGGGCAACTGGAAATCCGAAGAGCGGACAACATTAAAAGCACTTCTGGAAGGCAAGACTATTATGGCTTTAAACGATATTACGATAAACGTCACCGGATCATCAAGAATGCTATCGTTCGACGTAAAGGTGAATGGACAGAATCTCTTCGATTTCAGGGGAGACGGACTTATCGTCTCCACTCCCACTGGATCAACAGCATACAACTTATCTGCGGGTGGACCAATTCTTTATCCGACAATGGAAGCCTTTGTAATTACCCCAATATGCCCTCACAAACTCTCCTTAAGACCCGTGGTCGTTCCTTCGGAGAGCCAGATTGAGGTAAGGGTAAGTTCTAGAACCGAAGATATGATTCTTTCGGCTGACGGACAGGAAATTGTCTCCCTAAAAAGCGAGACATCTGTATTTTTAACCAGAAACGATTTTAATGTTAAGATTGTAAAGACCCCTGATCTGCCAGAATATTTTGAAATACTGAAGAAGAAACTCTACTGGGGATAATGGCACTCCAGAGACTCTTCGTAAAAAACTACTTACTTGTGAAGAGCCTTGAAGTAGAGTTCCAGCAAGGGCTAAATGTCATAACAGGAGAAACCGGTGCTGGAAAGTCGTTGATAATAGGCACACTCAATATCGCACTGGGTGAGAAAATTGATTGGGACCTCCTAGGCGAAGAAGAAGCAGAAATTACCCTTGTCTTTAATGTTGGAGAAAAAGAGAAGAAAACCCTTGAAAAGATAAGCCTCCAAACAGATGATGAGTTGATAATCAGAAGGGTCCTGAACCCTTCATCTAGAAAATCAAAGATCTACATTAATATGGCTCCAGTAACTCAAAGTTTCCTGAAAGAAATTACAGAATCCATTGCTGACCTGCATGGTCAGCACCAACATCAGAAATTACTGAACAAAGAGAGCCACATTGACTTCCTCGATGGCTTTGCGAGGCTGACAAAAGAAAGGGAAAAAATGCGAAAACTGTATGAGGAACTTATGGCGACGCAACAGCGGCTTAAAGAAATGATGAAAAAAGAAGAAGAAGCAAGGGAAAAGGAAGAGTTCTACAAATTCAAACTGGAAGAGCTTGAGAAAGCAAACCTTAAGGAAGGAGAGGAGAGTGAGCTTGAAGAAAGAATTAACATACTCTCAAACATTGAAAAACTTCAATCATTGGTCACGGCGGCAATTTTCGATATATATGAAAGTGATGATTCTGCATACGAAAAGATTTATAGGACGATTCAGAACCTGCAAGACCTTAGTAAAATTGATTCTCATCTTAGAGAACCTCTTGAAAATCTAAGCGAACTCCCGGATAAACTGGATGAAATCTGGCGAAACCTCGTGGAATATAAGAACAACCTTACCCTTAACCCGGAAGAGCTAGAAGAACTTAGAAACAGGCTCGCTTTCCTGAAAAACCTCAAAAATAAGTACAGAAAAACCATTGAAGAGTTAATTAAAGAGAAAGAAACCCTAAGGGAAGAACTTGCAATGATAGAAAATTATGAAAATGAAATCTCCACCTTAAAGAGCCAGATAGAAGACCTCAAAGTAAAAGCCGACGAGCAGGCATCGCTACTTACAAAAGAAAGAACGAAAGCCAAACCTGTACTGGAAAAACTTATTAAGGAAGAACTCTCTGAGCTGGCTATGGAAAAATCAGAATTTGTTGTTGAAATCTCAGAGGCACCGGAACTGGGACCCTCAGGAAAAGACCTTGTAGAATTTTTTATTTCCACAAATCCCGGAGAACCGCCAAGACCCCTGTACAAAATCGCCTCAGGCGGAGAACTCTCAAGGATTATGCTGGCTATAAAAAGAGTCCTCGCGGAAGTGGACGATGTACCAACCCTGGTCTTTGACGAGGCTGATACGGGAATTGGTGGTAAGGTTGCAGAAAAAGTTGGTCGAAAAATGAAAGATATTAGTAGAAAAAGGCAGGTAATAGTGATAACCCATCTGCCCCAAATCGCAGTTTTTGCCGATCGCCACTTTGTCGTAGAAAAGTACACAAAAAGTGGAAAAACATATATAAATATTAGAGAACTGAGCGAAGAAGAGAAGATCAAAGAAATTGCAAGAATGCTCTCTGGTGAGAAAATTACCAGCGAGTCTTTGAAATATGCTGAACAGTTTTTAAGAACTTCAAGGGGGGAGAATGCAGGGAAAAGTTGAATTCGGACCGCTGGTCAGAAGGGTCTGTGAAATACTTTACGATAAAAAAGCAGAAAATATTAAAATTCTTGAAATCAGGAAATATTTACCTCAATTAGCAGATTTCTTTGTTCTTGCGACAGCCAATTCAAGAGAACATATGAATGCACTGCGGAGACACATTGAGGATGAACTTACGAAGGAGGGAGCGATTCCCCATCACGTTGAAGGACAAAGGAACGCGAGGTGGCTCCTCATGGATTACAAGGATTTCATCGTCCACATAATGTTAAGAGAAGCAAGAGAATTTTATAGATTGGAAGAGCTCTGGAGTGACGTTCCAAGGTGGATTTATCATGAGTCTTTTGAGAGAGAAGATTGAAGAAAAGATTCGCGAAGTAGTAGAGAAAAAGTATGGAGTAAAACCCGATTTTTTTCTTGAAGAATCAAAAGATGAAGCTTTTGGTGATTACACAACAAACTTACCTTTCAAGCTCGCCAGGGATTTAAAGAAAAATCCCCAGCAAATAGGCGAAGAAATTGTCTCTGCACTGGCTGACTTTACTGTTCTTGAAAAAGGAGAGATCCAGAAAGGTTTTCTGAATCTCAGAATATCCGCTGAAAGCCTCGGTGAAATCCTCAATGAAATAGCCAGATCTCCCGATGAATATGGGAAAAATACCCTGGGAAATGGAAAAAGAGTAAATCTGGAATTTGTCTCCGCTAACCCTACAGGACCACTAGTGGTGGTTAACGCCAGGGCTGCAGCAGTGGGGGACTCTTTAAAACGCATTATGGGCTTCTGCGGCTATTCCGTTGACTCTGAATTCTACATTAACGATGCAGGTGGACAGATTGAGAAGCTTCGAAAATCGATAATTGCTAGGGTAAACGAACTTCAGGGTCTCCAAGCGGAGTTTCCAGAAGATGGCTATCACGGAGAATATATCTACGATATAGCCAGGAAGATAATTCAGGAAAATTTCAGAGGAGACCCGGGAAGATTTGCCATCGACTACATTCATAACTGGCAAAAGGAAACACTTCGTAAATACCGTGTAGATTTTGATTACTTTGTCTTCGAAAGTCAAATTAGAAATTCAGATTATCCCCAAAAAACAAGAAAGGTACTTGAATCCCTTGGCCTGCTGTACAATGAAGAGGGCGCAGTTCTCTTCAAATCCACCAAATTTGGCGATGACAAAGACCGCGTCCTTATAAGAAGTAATGGAGAACCGACCTACTTCTTTTTTGATCTTGCGTATCACCTATACAAAATTGAAAGAAACTATGACATTTTGATAGATATATGGGGTCCCGACCATCATGGATATATACCAAGAATGAAAGCGGGCTTGAGGGCGCTTGGTTACAACCCTGAAAACTTTCAGGTTCTGATTGCGCAGCAGGTAAACCTGGTGAGAGGTTCTGAAAGGGTAAAAATGTCCAAACGCAAGGGAGAAATTTACTCCATGGATGATCTTATTGAAGAAGTTGGTACTGATGCTGCGCGATTCTTCTTTCTTACTCGCACGGTGAGCTCACACCTGGATTTCGACCTGGAACTGGCCAGAACCATAGGAGTGCAGAACCCCGTGTACTATATTCAATATAGCCACGCGCGAATTGCAANNTGGCAGTGAACAGGGATGCTCCTACGAAACAGGAAAATTTAATCTGCTCGTTGAACCAGAGGAACGCAGCATAATGAGAAAGATAATGCTCTTCCCGGATACTTTGCAGAGCGTATCAAGAACTCTTGAGCCACACCTTCTGGTTCGGTATCTGCTTGACCTTGCGGAACTTTACCACAGCTACTACCAGAAAATCAGAATCGTGACGGAGGACAGGGATAGAAGCAACGCCCGTCTACTGCTGTCATACGGAGTAAAGACAGTGGTGAAGAACGGCCTTAATCTGCTGGGGGTCGAAGCCCCAGAAAGGATGTGAATATGAAGGAACCTTTGGAATTGAGACCCATTAAATTTACGAGAAACTATTTGAAGAACCCAGAAGGTTCATGTCTAATCGAAATGGGAAACACTATTGTATTGTGCACTGCATCGGTTCAAAGCAAACCTCCAGCATGGTTGCAGGGTGCTGGACAGGGCTGGATAACGGCAGAATACAGTATGCTTCCCAGATCCACCCAGGAACGCAAACCCAGAGAATCAAGAATTGGAAAACTGGATTCTCGTTCCGTGGAAATTTCAAGAATTATCGGAAGAAGTCTCAGAGGCGCTGTGGACCTTTCAAAGATTGCTGATTACTCAATAATTATAGACTGCGACGTATTGCAAGCTGATGGCGGGACGAGAACGGCGGCAATTAATGGGGGATTCGTTGCCCTCTACGACGCTATTAGATTTCTCATTGAACAGAAAGTACTGAAAGAGAATCCTGTATTGGAGTTTATAGGTTCTGTATCTGTCGGAATTGTAAATGGCGAGTACCATCTGGACCTCTCTTACGAAGAAGATTCTCAGGCAGAGGTGGATCTAAATATTACTATGACAGAAAGTGGAAAAATAATAGACATTCAGGGGACTGCTGAAAAGAGGCCTCTGGAACGAAAGGAGCTGGACGAATTGATTGAGTTAGCATGGGAAGGCATTAAGGAAATTATTGAGAAAGAAAAAGACGTTCTGGGAGTGAAGTAGGGGGTTTTATGAGAATTTCTGATTTTAGAAGCGATACTGTCACGAAACCCACTCCGGAAATGTATGAGGCTATAATGAAAGCACCACTTGGAGATGACGTATTCGGAGATGACCCTACTGTGATTAAACTGGAGAGGCTTGCTGCCGAGATTACGGGCTTTGAAGCCGCTCTGTTTGTTCCATCAGGTACCATGGGAAATGCTATCGCAGTAAGAGTCTGGACGAAGGAAGGAACCGAAGTCATTCTCGAGGAAATGTGCCATATTTATACTTCAGAAGTAGGACATATAGCGTATATCTCCAGGGCCATACCAAGACCCTTAAAATCAAAAAGGGGAATAATTGACCCCGAAGATATAAAAAAGGCAATCAGAAAAGAGGAACTTCACCGCTGCGGTACTTCCCTTGTATGCCTTGAAAATACCCACAACTACTGGGGCGGAAAAACGTTAACACCTGATTATGTGTCCGAAGTTTACAAAATTTGCAAAGAGCAAGACTTGCCTCTGCATATGGATGGTGCCAGAATTTTCAATGCCTGCATTTTTCTAAAAGTAGATGTAAAAGCGTTTACTAAGAACCTTGATTCACTTATGTTCTGTCTCTCCAAAGGACTCTCTTCCCCAGTTGGCTCAATACTATGTGGATCGAAGGAATTTATCGAAAAAGCCAGAAGAGTGCGGAAACTCCTTGGCGGTGGTATGAGACAGGCCGGCATCCTCGCAGCCTGTGGAATTGTATCCTTAGAAAAGATGATCTGGAGACTTGAAGAAGACCACAGAAATGCCCGAAAACTCGTCGAAGGCCTTTCTAAATTTGAATTCCTTAAAATTAATCCCGATGATGTGGAAACAAACATAGTAATCGTCGAAACCACCGTAGATCCCCAGAAAATATTGGGCTTTCTGGAATATCACGGAATCCTT
Organism: Caldifarciminota bacterium UBA5631; assembly: GCA_002421425.1. Lineage (GTDB taxonomy): Bacteria > Hydrothermota > Hydrothermia > UBA1063 > UBA1063 > UBA1063. The sequence continues at coordinate 80,325 of DIJZ01000002.1, read as the reverse complement.
GCCCTCCAGTTTGGTCCGGGCCGCATAAGATTTGTCACCCACAAAGATATTAATGAAGAAGACGTTGCAAGGGTCATTGAAGTACTTAAAAAATTTAGAGCATCAAATACGTTTTTATTTTCGAAATATAACACGTTGCCTTCTTAGAAAACGAACAGCCGCCGATTATATTGCCATCGCACTAAATTCATTATCTGGCGCGATTTCAAATATTTTGATGCGCACAAAATCATTGAAATCTTTTAAGCTCAGCCCTATCATTAGTCAATGTTAATAGCTATTGTTGAAGACGATAAGGAAATAAGAGATCTTGTTGCTCTTCATCTTCAGAGGTCCAATTTTCTCGTTGAGAAATTGGGATTTGCCTCAGAGCTCTTAAATTTACTTTCAAAAAAAAGACTCCCTGACCTTATCATCCTCGACATAATGCTTCCAGATTACGATGGCATTGAACTTTTGAAATTCCTTAAGAGTCACGACGAATATAAAGGTATCCCCGTTATTATGCTGACAGCCAGATCGGAAGAAGCTGACAGAATCCTGGGGCTTGAACTGGGTGCCGACGACTACATAATTAAACCGTTTTCGCCTCGAGAATTAGTATCAAGAGTAAAAGCTGTCCTAAGAAGAGTGGAAAAAATTGAGACTAACATTGTAAAGCTCTCAGAAAACTTTGTGATTGATACTGACAAGGAGAAAGTATACGTAGAAGGTAAAGAAGTGAAGCTAACACCTACGGAATTCCTGATATTAAACCTTCTCGCCTCAAAAATAGGAAGAGTCTGCTCAAGAGAACGAATACTGGAAGAAATCGGAAAATCAGATGAAGATATTAGTGAACGGACTGTAGATGTCCACGTAGTAAACCTGAGAAAGAAACTCGGGGTGGCTTCGAAGTACATTCGAAGTATTCGAGGAAGAGGTTACAGGATGGAGCTTCAGGTATGACAAAGCGTATTTTCATTTATATTGTCATTCCACTATTTACCATTACCCTTCTTCTAACACTAAATACTTTTAAACTACTATATAGAAATTCTGTAGAGTTCCACAAAAAAGAATTACAGGATTTTGCGTATTCGATACTTCTGAGTCAGGAGGAATTCAACTTCGAGAAAGACAATCTGGACAGACTGCACTTAATACTGAGCACCATTGACAGAAAAACGGCGAAGAGGTTTACTATAATTGACTCTTCAGGAAAGGTACTAATTGATACGAGAGAAGATCCATCGCTTATGGACAATCATAAATGGAGACCCGAAATTTCCTCAGCATTGATGGATTCTGTAGGATTCTCTTTGAGATATAGCCAAACCCTGAGAACCAGAATGCTTTACTGCGCCGTCCCCATCAAGGATGATAACAAGATCGTTGCAATCTTGAGAGTAAGCGAGCCAGAAAGTAAGATCGTCAGCGCGCTCTCCAGCACACGCAAAAGGCTTCTATTAGCGAGCGTGATTTTGTTTATGTTGAGCATAGCCGCCCTTATTGCAGTGGACGCTACATACAGGAGGGATATCCGGGAGTTCGTCCTGGCATTTAAAGAACTTTCCAAAAACAACCTGAGCGTGAGAATTCTGAGAAAAGGTAAGGATTACCTGTGGCTGCTTGCAGAGTACTTTAACGAGATGATCGACAGGATAAAGCAGACTTTTACTGAACTCACACAGAGGGAAGCTGAGATCAACTTCATTCTTGAATCCGTCCCATTCCCACTGGCGATGGTTGATGTAAATAGAACATTCATATACGCAAACCAGGAGTTCAAAAAACTTTTTCTATCAAAGAGACTGGATGATGAGAATCTTACTCTATCGGATTTCACCGATCCCGAAATCTACGAAAATGTACGCGCGGCTTTCAGAACTGAGACCAAAGACGAATTTCGCTTTTCCTTGAGAAAAGATGGAAGGCAATTTCAAGTTTCTGTCAAAAAGTTAAAAGATCTAAAGCACGTCCTCATTATTGCAATGGATATCACCGATACTGTAGAAAAAGAAAGAATTAAGAGAGACCTGATTAATTACGTTTCCCACGACTTGAGAACCCCTTTAACCATAATCAAGGGCTATTCTGAAACAGCACTGGACGAATGCAAGGACAAAAACATTAGAACCTATCTTGAAAAGCTACTTGATGCTACAAAGGACCTTCAAGAGCTTGTTGAAAAACTCAACGCGCTATCGAAAATGGAAAATATCCCCGAGATTTCTCTGCAGGAGGTGAATATTGAAGATCTTGTGAAGTCTATTGCCCAGCCCTTTGAGCATTATGCGAAAAGCAAAGGCTTAAATTTTGAAGTGGATGTAAAAGCCAGTGGCCCCGTTAGCACCGATCCGGAAAAACTAAAAATGACGTTAGTGAATCTCCTTGATAATGCGGTTAAATTTACAGAGGAAGGAAGTATCAAACTTTGTGTTACAATTGAGGGGGAGAAGATTTTATTATCCGTATCTGATACGGGTCCGGGGATACCGGAAGAATTCACGACTAAAATATTTGAGAGATTCTTTACACTTGATAAATCCAGAGGAGCAGGTTTTGGTCTAGGTCTTGCTATCGTGAAGCACGCTGTAAAGTCTTTAGGCGGAAACATTGAGGTAATAAGCAAAGTTGGCCAGGGAACAACCTTCACAATTGAAATCCCAATTGTTAAGAAATCTTAATTTTTTCTAAACGATACCTTAATTTGCATCCTCCATAATTTTTACATACCAAAAGGAGGTATAAATGAAAGGTACAATAAAAAATGCGGTGTGGGTAGCCCTGATACTGAGCGGCCTTGGCAGCGTGTATGCTCAGGATGCTGTAAAGATCTCAGGAGTTATGTTCGGTGACATCTACTACATATCCAGCTCTAACATAGACACACTGAAGGGTCAATACGGATTTCTTGCAAGGAGAATTAACCTGAATTTTGACAAAAAACAAGATGAAAACGTAAACATAAGAGTTCGCCTTGAAATGGAAAGTCCAAACGTTGATAGGCCCAGAGAAATAAAGCTCATACCTTATGTCAAAGATGCATACATCCTTTTCAAAACTCTCGATGCAAATATTACCGTGGGAATCCAACCCACTATAGTTTTTGAGAATGCAGAGAAGATTTGGGGATACCGCTTTGTGGAAAAGACTGTCCTCGATTTCCAGAAGGTTGTTCCGAGCAGAGATTTTGGACTGTCTATCTCAAGAAAGATCTCTTTGGTAAACTTTTCTTTGATGGGAGCCCGGGGAGGAAAACCTACTTATTCTCTTTACAGTTCACTGAGCCTCGAGCCTATGAAGAATGTGCTTCTTGAAGTTTCAGGACGATATGAAAGGCAAAACGATTCCGTCACGACAGTGCTCCTTCACCCCTTCCTTGGTTACAAATCAGAGGGGTTTAGAGCTGGTGTTGAATTTACCTATCTCAAAAACAACTCAAATTCGTCTAGCTTCTTATCAGCATTTGCCACAAAAGAGCTCACAAGAAGGTTGGAAGCCTTTGTACGTTTCGATAGGGCATTTCAGGCAAATCCTGATGCAGCGAAGATTGCGTATATGGTGCTTTCAAAGGATTCACCCGTAAATCTAATCTTCACAGGACTCTCATACAAAGTAGCTAAAAACGTTTCCATAGCGCCAAATATTTCTTATGCAATGTATGACGATTCAAGCATAAAGAGCGACCTGTATGTTAAGGCCACTTTTAATGTAAATTTCTAAGTGGGAGGTAAAATGAAAAAAATAATTACATTAATAATGATTTCTCTCGCGGGTACACTATACGCCCAGGGAGTAGAACTTACAGGTGCAGGAGCAACATTCCCCTACCCTCTCTACTCCAAGATGTTTGATGTATATTACCAAACTACGGGTGTTAAAGTGAACTATCAGGCCATTGGTTCAGGCGGTGGAATACAGCAATTAATTGCAAAAACTGTTGATTTCGCTGGTTCTGATGCACCAATGACTTTACAAGAAGAAGAAAAGGCGGGTGGAGAGGTACTGCATATTCCAACTTGCCTGGGTGCAGTGGTTATCACGTACAACCTTAAAGGAAATCCACCCCTAAAAATGACACCGGATGTGATTGCAGATATATACCTGGGAGTGATAAAATACTGGAACGACCCGAGGATTAAGAAACTGAACCCGGATGTTAACCTTCCAAAACTTGTAATTACCCCCGTATACCGCTCCGATGCCAGCGGAACTACGTTTGTTTTCACAGACTATCTAAGTAAATCAGATATTAAGTGGAGAGAAAAAATGGGAACTGGAAAATCGCTGAACTGGCCAGTGGGTATTGGAGGCAAGGGAAATCCGGGAGTTGCTGGTGTAATACAGCAACTTGAAGGTTCCATTGGGTATGTGGAACTTGCCTATGCGAAACAAAACAATCTTCCTGTTGCCGCGATAAGAAACAAAGCAGGAAAATTCATAATGCCTGAAACAAAGAGTATATCCGAAGCCGCAAACGTCAAAATACCTTCACACACAAAGGTCTCCATCACCGATTCCGACAATCCAAATGGATATCCTATCTCCAGTTTTACCTGGATCATTGTATACAAGGATCTCTCATATTTAAAGGAGAGAAGAAAAGCCGAGGAACTTTTCAAACTTCTTTGGTGGGTAACTCACGAAGGGCAACAGTATACTGAGTCACTGGATTACGCTTCTCTTCCGAACACACTTACTACCGTAATCGAGGAGAACCTAAAGAAGCTCACCTTCGAATCAAGCACCGTATGGAAAAAGTGAAAAAAATATCTGTAACGGGGGAGGGGGACATATTGTCCCCCTTCAATTACATTAAAAGAATTTTTGAATTCAGGAACGTATTACCATTTTTGGCTAACCTTTCTGGAGCTCTTGTTGCACTTATAATTCTGGGCTTTTTATTAACCCTCGGAGCAAAGAGTCTGGAATTTGCCAAAAACGCAGGTGTCGCAAACATTCTTAGAACCACATGGAACCCCATTGCAGAGGAATTCGGGGGCCTGCCATTTATTGCGACAACTGTCCTTGTATCAATAATCGCACTGGGAATATCTGTTCCATTCACTTTATCAGTCTCAATTTTTATTGCTGAATGGAAGAGAAAAAATATGTTCTTTGACGTCTTTAATACTGCACTGGATTTGCTTTCGGCAATTCCATCAGTGGTTTATGGGTTCTGGGCCTTATTTGTCCTGACACCATTTATTCGAATTTTGCAGCTGAAACTGGGATATCCCCCTTACGGTGTCGGGGTTCTCACTGCAGCGCTGGTTCTAGCAATAATGATAATACCATTTTCTGTTGGAATTTCAAGAGAAGTTCTAAAACTTGTCTCATCAGATATTAAGGAAGCAGGATTTTCTTTAGGCGCCACAGAGTTTGAAGTTACAAGGGTAGTAACTCTCCCTCTTGCTAAACAGGGAATAATAGCAGGATTCATTTTAGCACTCGGCAGGGCCTTAGGTGAAACTATGGCTGTAACAATGGTTATAGGCAATTTCAACGCTTTCCCCAAAAATCTTTTCTCTCCTTCGAATACAATCGCAAGTTTGATTGCAAATCAATTCAATGAAGCATGGGGTAACCACCAATCCGCACTAATTTTACTCGGATTTTTGCTGTTCCTAATCACCCTGATTATTAATCTTCTAGGAGGAGTAATCCTAAGGGGAGCTAAGCATGAATTATAGGACAAGAAGAACAATTAATAGGGTATATAAAATAGTCTTATATTGCCTTTCCATTTTTACTGTCCTGCCCCTGATTTTTATCTTGCTTTACCTTTTGAAGCTGGGCTTTTCTGCAATAAATTTTGATATTATAACAAAAGTTTCAAGACCCGTTGGTGAACCAGGGGGGGCACTGAACTCTATTGTTGGAACAATCATTCTAAGCACCCTTGCGGTCCTTATTGCAAGTCCTCTAAGCATTCTGAGTGGAATCCTAATTTCTGAATACCCTCAAAATCCACTGAGCAAAATCCTTGAAATATGGGTAAAACTCATTTCGGGTATTCCTTCCATCGTAATCGGTATAGTCACCTACTTATGGCTTGTTAAACCCGTAGGTAGGTACTCTGCCCTTGCTGGAAGTATATCTCTAGCAATTATGATGATCCCCAACATGGTCACAAGCACAGCAGAAACTATGAAAATGATCCCAAAGGAAATCAGGGAAGCAAGCCTTGCCCTGGGTGCAAATTACGGTCAAACGATGCTAAAAATTCTAATCCCGGTGTCCCTCCCAGGAATTATTTCAGGATTGCTAACAGGCGTAGGAAGAATAGCAGGAGAAACAGCACCTCTCTTGTTTACAGCTTTTGGGAATCCCTATCTGAGCCTGAACATTCTTAAACCAATGAATACCCTTTCTCTTCTCATTTATAACTATGCTTTAAGCCCATATAAAGAATGGCACAGAATTGCATGGGGAGCAGCGCTGATCCTCATCTTCTTAGCCTTCACTTTGAACATTATTTCAAGGAGAGCAATTAAGAGATGGACAACGTAATACTGAAAATAAGAAATCTAAATTTTTACTATCAGAATCACAAGGTACTTCACAGTATTAATCTTGATATTCCTGAGAACAACATTACTGCCATTATGGGACCATCAGGATGTGGAAAATCCACACTCCTAAGGACAATAAATAGAATGCATGAATTGACCCACGGTACCACCGTGGAGGGCGAAATTTTACTTAAAAACCTAAACATTATGGACATACCTGCTGAAGAATTAAGAACGCGAATTGGTATGGTCTTCCAGAAGCCAAATCCCTTTCCTCATATGAGCATATACGATAACGTTATTGCAGGTTACATTCTCAGGGGCATAAAACTCCACAAAAACCAAAAAGATGAAATAGTTGAGAACGCGCTAAAGAGTGTTGGTCTGTGGGAAGAGGTTAAAGACAAACTGTTCAAAAGGGGTACATTTCTGTCAGGCGGACAGCAGCAGAGGCTCTGTATTGCAAGGGCTTTAGCCATGAAACCGGATATAATATTATTGGATGAACCTACTTCATCCCTTGATCCGTTAGCCACGAGTGTAATAGAAGAGTTACTGGTAAAACTCAAAAAAGACGTAACCATCCTTGTTGTTACTCACAATATTGCCCAGGCGTCTCGTATCTCCGATTATGTTGCATTCCTTTATCTCGGGGAACTTTTGGAATTCGGACTTTCTGAGAAGGTCTTTACAACGCCAAAAAATGCAAAAACCGAAGAGTTTTTGTCTGGCAAATTTGGATGAGAGGAGGAAGAAACATGCTTGAAGCGAAATTTCAAAACTTGAAGGAAGAAATCCATGGCTACTACCTTCACGTGGAAAAAATGTATCAGGATACCATTACTGGAATCTTGAATCATGATACAGAGGTTTTAACAAAAATAGTAGAAATTGAGGAGCCACTCGCTAACGAGAAAGAATTAAAAATCGACGAACTTTGTATTGATCTCCTGGCTTTATATGGTCCAAGAGGAAAGCAACTCAGGACAATCATAATGATTATGAAAATGAACAATGACCTCGAGAGAATCGCAGACCACTGCGTAAATATTTCTGAGAGCGCCTTAAGGCTAATTCATACACCAGGCTTTAGAAACCTTTCATCTCAAATGCTCCAGATGACAGATTATGTTAAAATTATGCTGTACGACGCCTTCTATTCCTTTGCAAACGAAGATACTGCGCTGGCAAAGGACGTTTTAAAAAGAGATGACATTGTTGACGATATCCATCATCAAAACGTTAGAAATCTGGTATCTGATATTGAACACAAAACACAGCTTGCTGAAACCTTCGTAGATTTACTCCTCCTTTCCAGTAACCTTGAGAGAATTGCCGATCTTGCGACAAACATAGCCGAAGATGTCATTTACATCGTTGAGGGAAAAACCTACAAGCACGGGAAATTTGAGTAAAATTGGCTTCTAGTATTCTCGTCGCGATTTTTGCGAGGGATATATTGTATTGTTGCCCGTCAAAAGGGTTGCGATTGCGTTGGAAATCATTGCATAGGGAACCACATTTAAATTACCGGTCATTTCAATCACCATTGGAATTATGGAAAGACTTATCTTTCCTGTTGCGCCAAAAAATGATGTCATTCCAACAACGATGAAAGGTACTTCAGAATTGACGATTCCAGGCATCAGAGTCTTAAAAATGTAACCAAATAATGCGCCTATAAATCCTCCTATTACCATGCCAGGTGCAAAAACCCCTCCACTGCCCCCTGAACCAAGAGTCAGAGAAGTGGCAAGCATTTTGAGAAACGGAAGAATCAAAAGCAAAAACCAAAACGGGATTTCAACGTTCGCTAGCTCAGTTATACCCGACAGCAAACTCTGAATTCGCTCATATCCAGCGCCAAGAATGTGAGGGAAGAACACACCAATAGCCCCAACCAGTAAACCACCAAGGGCAGGCTTAAGTTCCTGTAGAATTCCTAACTTCTTAAAGAACATGCCAATTCCCTCAAACATCTTAATAAATAGGAGCCCCAAGAACCCACAAAGGAAACCCTCAATAATAAAAAGCGGGAGGAGCTTTATATTGAATGCAAAACCTGGAACAATGAATATGGGTTGGTATCCTTTAAAAAATCCAAAAATCGCAAAAGCTGCAGCGCTGGCGACCAGAGACGTATAAAGCACATCTGTTTCCAAATCCTGTCTGTATAGGATCTCAGCGCTCAAAATTGCACCCCCGATTGGAACCTTAAATATGGCTCCAACACCAGCACCTATCCCTGCTGCCAGCGCAATTTTTCTATCCTTTTCACTGAATCCAAGCATTTTCGCAACGTAGGAGGACAGCCCACCCGCAATCTGGGTCATAGGACCTTCTTTACCTGCGCTCCCTCCAGTTCCAATGGTTACAGCAGATGCAATTATCTTTACAAGAGGAATCTTTAATGGAATTTCTTCTCCCGAATGATATGCACCTACGATATAATCTGTCCCATGCCCAGCCGCATCTCTTGCAAAAAATCGGACTATAATTCCCACTAATAATCCACCAAGAGCAAGAACAACTGGAATTAGATACCACCTGGTCTCACGAAAAAAAACTGCGGGACTTCCATCTAATTGCATTTCAAGATTTATTTTGACAACCTTTTGGAGGAACAATATAGTGGAACTATTCACCGCATTCTCAAATATAAGGGCACCAACACCAGCGCATAGGCCGCTTATAAGTCCAAGCAAAACATATTTATATGGGCTAGAAATCCTTTGAATCCCTGACATACAATACAATGATAAGGAGTGCAACACGCTAAAGAAAACCATTAACGTGAAAGAATAGAAAATTAAAGAGGAAGAGACCCTCATTACCCTCGTTATTAACGCAATAATACTTATTCAGAAATTAGAAAGTGAGCTGTATGACGCAGATTTCCTGCAAAAGGAATTTTTAAGAACTGCCGTTGATTGTGGCAATCTCCTCCATTATATTGAAAGTTATGAGAATCCTTGCTTCGCTCATTATCGGATACCTTTACGGATCCATTCCCCTTGGATACATCCTTGGCAAAATGAAGGGAGTTGATGTAACCCAAGAAGGGTACAGAAAGATTGGGACATCAAATGTTTACAGAGTTCTGGGAATTCAATATGCTGTGCTCACTTTTATTTTTGATCTAACGAAGGGTGTCCTTGTGGTATTAATTTCCAAGAAAATACTCGCTCTTCCAGTAGAAATCGCTTTTGTTTCAGGGATTGCAGCGATATGCGGTCATAACTTCCCCATATGGTTAAAATTTAAAGGTCAGGGAAGAGGGGTGGCAACCTCCCTGGGTCTATTATTCTACCTGTTACCATCAGTTACGGTTGGGGTTTTTGTTGTCTACGTGATCATTACTCTAATTACAAGAAGTTCTGCTCCTGGGACCCCCGTTTTATTTGTTCTTTTGCCAGCAGTCACGTGGGCAACTAAGAAACCTCCATGGGCTCTATATTTTACTTTAAGTCTTCTCGCTGTTTTTCTTTTCACGAGAATCGCAGGGGGATTGAGGTACATACAGAACAGTCCTGACAGACTTAGAGCACTAGTGGACGTTATTGTCTGGGATAGATCAAATTAAGAGAAGATACGATTCAGAATATAACATCCTGTTAAACTCGCATTAGTCTGTATAGAAAAGTTAACTCTAAGAGCCTTGCACGACAACTCAGAGATGCATGCACTGTTCCAAAATCTGACTGATCTAATCTATGGAAATAAAAACATCCTGCTCCTGAAGGTGGTAAAACCTTCTAAATTATACGGATCAAGAGTACTTAGATTTCTGCCTGAGTTCTTCAGGGTTCAGTGCAAAAGATCCTCAAGGTTCGTCAGCTTTCCTTCCAGGAGAAGTTCTATAGCCTTCATCACATCGGTTTCATCGGTCACGAAAACTTTCTTTCCAGCTTCTGCCAGATCGTCAAATAGTCTCCTTCCCATTCCACCTGAAATGACCACATCCACATCCTTTAGGTTTTCAATAATAATTCCATGCCTTGCGTAGTGACCTTCTCCTTCGTTATGATGTTCACCTCTCCCGTGGGGAGTAATCGTATTGGGAATGTAATTCACTGATTTCACGTCAGTTCCTTCAACTTCAACAATCAAAAAACCCTTTGCTCTCCCAAAATGCAACGAAAGTGTCTTTCCGTCATCTGAAGCTATTGCTATTTTCACTTTTGCTCCTATTTATTTTTTTGCTCTTTTAAATGTTCTAGAATTTCATTAAGCTTTTGCTCTATTTTGGTAATATAATCCGTTAAGTCGTCGAGCTTTATAGCAGCCTCACATTCATGGTGCTCTTCCCCGCACCTTTCACTGCGGCAATTACCTTCTCCACTATGTCTCTCATGGCATTCTTCATGCCAGCCGTGATGCCTGTGGTGCTCGCGAGAGCAGCAATTACAACAGCAGCAGCCACACATAATTACACCTCCCTTAAAAAATCTGCCATTTTTTGAAGTTCATCCATACTTTCGAAAAAATTCTTTGAAAGCGCTCTAAAGGCCTCCTTTCCCTTATCCTCAATTTTGTAAACTCTACGTCCGGGGCCCTCTCCGACTTCCCACGCCGAACTAATAAACCCTTCAGCCTCTAGCACCCTAAGTGTTCGATACCCAATACCCCTCGAAACAAGATTCCTGAAATGCGTTACATTAGGAAACTTCTCTTCTATTTTAGTGAAAATCTCATATCCATGATATTCTCTTTCCATGAGAAGGCGCAAAATGGCCAGTTCAAGAAAGTTTATTACTGACCAGAATTCCCACCCGGTAGGATGCCCTTCACAACTCATTCTACATTTCCGCATAACACATATATTAAAACCTCATATATGGATTGTCAAATTTTAGTAGAACTTTGCTAAGTCATTTATATATCTACTATTGGCTTTGTTAAGTAATAGCAAAAAATTTTGAGGCAACTTGCAGCCCGGAAGTCTCTTTTCGCCTTACAGTTATTGTTGAGTTTATCTAGTACTCGTCTCAGGAGTATCCATATCAGCTTCCAAACTTTTTTAGATTAAGATATGTTCAAACCTATGAATATAGGGGGGATCAAATTGTGTAGTTAATGCTCAATGCATTCGAATTTCACACTTTAAAATTACCAATATGAACTTGTTTTTAATCTTCTTCCTCGCAAATCTTACCATTTTTCACGCAGGGTCATTGGCACCTCTAATGGAGGAACTGACAAAAGAATTTACAAAAGAAACAGGCATAAAAGTCCAGAGAAGAGCCGGGGGGAGTCTGTTTCTTGCCAGAATAATCGAGGATGAAAGAACGGAGTGGGACCTTTTCTTCTCTGCAGATGAGGATATTCTGGAAAAAATGAAAAGCAGGTATTGCGATACCGTTATTCCTTTTGCCAGCAACGAAATAGTAATCGCATATACCCCAAAAAGCAGATTTGCTCAGGATATCAATGCCCTCAACTGGCCTGAAATTCTTTCAAGGGGAGGGGTGCGCATAGGAAGGGCAAATCCAGAGTTAGACCCATGCGGATACCGAACGCTGATCCTTTTTGAGATTTTGAAAACTTCAAAAGACACAGTTTTAGCAAAGAAGATCATAAATAATTCAGGCACAAGTTTCGTTAGACCAAAATCAGCAGAAATTTCCAATCTTCTTGAAATGGGGGAAATTGACTATGCCTTTCTGTATTTGAGCGATGCAAAAATCCGAAACCTTCCTTACATAAATTTGAATGACTCACTTAATTTTTCAAACTTTGATCTTGTGGAGTTCTACAAAAAGTTTAACATATCACTACAGAGCGAAACTATTGAGGGAAAACCAATTGTATACGCTTTTTGCATTAATAAACAATCAATAAACAAAGAATCTGTAAAAGCATTTCTGCGTTTCTGGGAGACAAAAGGGATAGGGTTTGTGAAAAAGTATCACTTAAAGCCTCTTCCCAAAGATAAATTTCTTGTACCAGTGGAGCGAGCTAAAATTTCCAAATAGTTTATTGTTGAACTTTCAAGGAAGTCACTGTATATTGAAAAAAATGAGGAAAGTAATAATTCCCCCTGCAGAAGCAATAAAAGGAGGCGATTATGCAGGAAGCCAAATGGGGAAGTAGAGCTTCATTTGTTCTCGCTTCAATAGGATCTGCCATTGGGCTAGGCAACGTCTGGAGATTCCCTTACATAGCATACAAATATGGCGGTGGAGCCTTCCTGGTAGCCTATATTATAGTACTCATATTAATTGGCATACCGATGCTTCTCCTTGAATTCTCGATAGGTTATAAGTTCAAAGGCTCTGCGCCTCACTCCCTTTTTAGGGTGGGGCAGGAGTCTACGAAGAAAGTCAATTTTGAATGGCTTGGATGGTTCGCAGTCCTCGTGGGATTTGGCATAGTAACATACTACTCCGTAATAATGGGCTGGTCTTTTGACTATCTTTTCTACTCAATCAAAACAGCTTGGGGCACAAATACAAGTGAATTCTTCTTCAACAAAGTTCTTGGCCTAACAGATGGAGTATTTAATCTGGGCAAAATTAGCTGGCCAGTTGTAGCGGGGCTTTTTGTAAGCTGGGTGTGGATCGTCCTTTCCATCTGGAAAGGAGCGAAAACCGTTGGCAAGGTTGTCTATGTGACAGTTACTATGCCCTGGTTGCTGCTTCTCATCTTTGTCATAAGAGGAATTACACTCCCAGGAGCACTTCAAGGGATAAACTACTACCTTTCACCCGTGTGGAAGGAGTTACTACAGCCGGAACTATGGCATGCAGCAATTTCTCAGGTGTTTTTCTCCCTGACTGTCGGTTTCGGTGTTATGATTGCATATGCAAGTTTTTTACCTGAGAAACAGGACATTGTCAACAACGCTATATTAATCGCACTGGCCGACGCTGCTACTGCGTTCGTTGCAGGATTTGCTGTCTTCTCCACCCTGGGTTATTATGCAAGCCTGCAGGGTACAACAGTCTCTGAGGTTATGAAAAGCGGGCCCGAACTAGCCTTTGTCACATACCCAACGATAATAAACCACCTTCCCCTGGCTCCTGTTTTTGGAGTTCTATTCTTCCTGATGCTCCTTACGCTAGCCATAGATTCTGCCTTCTCTTTGGTTGAAGCTACAGTTGCCTCTCTCATGGACAAGTATGGAACACCGAGGGAAAGGACCAACATCAGCGTGGCAATAGTTGCATTCTTGATTGGAATCTTCTATACCACAGGAGCGGGTCTCTACTGGCTTGATATCGTGGATCACTTTATGAACCACTTTGGGCTATTTACGGTAGCATTCCTCGAGAGTATTGTAATTGGATGGATCTACGGGGCCGAAAAGATGAGGAACTATGCAAACTCTATTTCTGACCGATCAATAGGGAAATGGTGGAACATTTCCGTAAAATACGTAGTACCTATCTCTTCTTTACTCATTTTTATTAGTGTCTTTGTAGAAAGAACCAAATCAAGTTACGGCGGCTATCCCCGGCTCGCAGAATTTCTGGGAGGGTGGTTCTTGCTTTCTTTGTTTATGGTAATTTCAATAGTGCTTTCAAGAAAGGGGATGAATAAATGAGCTGGCAGGCAATTGTAGTTCTGATAATTGTTTGTGTTATACTATTTGGTGGGATAATTCAAGCCCTCTACTACGCTACAAAGAAGAAGTAACTCGCAGAGGCCCATAATGGGCCTCTGAACTAATCTTGAACTGCTGAATCAGGTACCAGAAAAAGGTAAATGGGGTATCTGGTGCTGTATCTCTTATCCTGTCCTATGTAAAAATACGTCTCAAGAAGGGAAGGTCCTGAAAGAGTTTTTACTGAAATCGCTCTCAGTCCCATGAGTAACAATCCCAGAGTCCTTGAGAAGATGTACAATGGTATTGTTATCCAGACTATGTAGAAAAATATCATAAATCCTGCCAGAATTAAGAAATTTTTGAGAATATATTGATCTCTGGAGAAAGCCACCCCCATCATTTTTGAAAAAAGTATAGAAAGAATAATTATTGCGACCATATCCAAAATAAGCGAAAATCTGCTTTTCAAGAAATGCTTCTTGTGAAGCTCATAGAGCCTGTACTTTCTTTCATCAGCTTTTATACTTAAAAGCCAGGATTCAAAATCCATTTCAGTTTACCGCAGGTAAAAGGTGGCCTGAACCGTTATCATCACCTCTTTATCCCTGGTTCGAGTATTATATGTCCCATAATCAGATATTTCAACGGAACCCGGCGCCATTACCTGCACCACACCCATCTTCGCAGACTTCACCTTTCCAACTCGCCTACCTGTGCTCTTTGCTATAATGAATGCTCTCTTTCTTGCATCCTGCATTGCCTCATTTAAAAGACTTATCCTTAACTCAGGGAGTTGCGAGTAGTAAAATTCAACGTTGTTTGAGACTATATTTACACCTTGATTGACCAAATCGTATAATTTCCTCGCAACCTGCTCTATTTTGTCAAGATCTTTTGATGTAACTACTATCTCCTGATTGAACTGATAATGAAGTCTATCGCTCCTTTCTGAGTAAAGCCAGGGCTGATTCGTGTAAATTTGCGAAATTTCAATTTCTTTACTATCGATCCCATTTTTCTGAAGAAATTCTTTGATACTGGAGAGATCCCTGCCCATAAGAGAGTAGCCTTCATTTAGTGTCGGAGCGATCCGCGAAATAGAAATACTCCATCTAACTTGGTCAGAGCTAACCTTTGTCCTCGCAGAACCTGTTACAGTAATAGTATTGTCCATTCTTTTAATTCCATACAATGTAGAGCCTATAATCACTGAGCAAACAATGAATCCAAGGCTGAGGATGATTGCAGCAATTACATTACCTGAGAAAACCGTATTTTTACTTTCCATTACACCTCCTTTCCCTTTTTAACTGGGATTATTTTTCCGCTTCCAGAAGAACCTTTACTATCTCCTCAGCAAAGGCCTTGGCTGCATCGGGTCCATTACCCGTAATTATTCTCCCATCCCTCTCTACAGGACTCCCTGTGTAAGTTCCTCCGCCTTTTTTTATCTCATCCGCTGCTGATTTCCACACGGTAGCTTTCTTTCCCTTAAGAAGCCCTGCCCTGGCAAGCGTACCTGGGGCAAGACAGATTGCAGCAAGAACTTTTTTCTCATCCTTGTAGTACTCCTGGAGCTTAGTATGAATCTTCTTGTCATCCCAGTACACAGGAGAACCCATTCCACCAACCATGACTACTGCATCGTATTTCGAAAAATCCTCGTTATAGACAATACCGTCAGGCTTAATAATGGCCCCTAACATCCCCTTTGCAGGAGTTGTATCAGTAGAAACCACCTGTACTTTAAAACCTTTCTTTTCAAAAATTTCCTTTGGTGTCAGGAGCTCTTCATCACGAAAATTCTCGTGCGCAATAATCATCAGCACCTTTTTTTCATTCATATTTTTTACACCTCCTGTCAAAGTTAAAAGAAGAATTAATCCAATCATATTTTGATTATATCACTGCCTTCTGGACCTGTCAAGATGTGAAGCAACGTGCTATTCATCAAGTCAAGGTAGCTGTTGCCCCAACGCAGTGAAATCATTAAAATTTAATATAATGCTATTTATATTGTGTATTTTGGGAATTTTGTGTGGTTTATTTCTCTTTTTGAAGCCTGTCTGCCTTGAAAAAGAAACGGAAGAAGAAGCCCTGGTCTCTATCATTGTTCCAGCCAGAAACGAAGAACAAAACATCAAGAAATTGTTGGAAAGTCTTAAGGGACAGACCTACCGGAACTTTGAAGTAATAGTTGTAGATGACCGATCCACCGACACTACAGCCGATGCAGCCAAGGCCCTTGGCGCAAAAGTTGTAAGGATAAAAGATAAACCTCCAGACTTCCTTGGCAAACCTTACGCGTGTTACACGGGCTTTTTACATTCAAAGGGAGAATTTCTGATCTTTGTAGACGCAGACGTACGGTTTTGCAATGCCAATGCACTGAGCAAAATCGTAGGAGAACTGAAGGCTTTTGATGGAGTAATCTCGGTATGGCCTTTCCATGAAATCGAGCAATTTTACGAAAACTTCAGCTCAATATACGCAATTATATCATCAATGGCTTCCAGAAGTTTCTCCCTTATTGCAAAGAGGGTCACCATACGTGGCCTTTACGGTCCCCTATTTGCCGTGAGAAGAACGCATTACATAGAAATTGGAACGCATAAAGCGGTAAAAAGCGAGATAGTAGAGGATTTTAAGTTGGGAAGCATTTTTGCTGAAAAAGGAATATCTATCAAGAACTTTCTCGGTGGCGAAGATATATCCTTCCGGATGTACCCTCAGGGATTAAAAGACCTGTGGAAAGGGTGGACAAAGAATTCAGCTCTGGGAGCATCTCTTGTGGACTGGTCCGTAGTGATACCTATCCTTCTTTTCTTGCTGGGATCTCTAATACCCTCGCTATTCCTCCGAACTCCCCCCTTCAACTACCTTTATCTCTTTTATGCAGGGCTCTTTTTAAACTTCATAAAGAAAGTGGGAAAATTCTGGATCGTTGTTCCAGTTTTTTACCCCATTTTTGTGGTTTTCACACTGCTAATAATATTTTATTCCTTCTATCAGACCCTGGTGCTGGGTTATGTAGAGTGGAAAGGAGCAAAGATACCCACAAAAAGTTAGACAGAAAACTACCGGACTCCTCCACTCGCAAGGAGTTCAAACTGACGCAGAACCCGCATTAGTCTGATGCGGTTATACCTCTGAATTATCAAAAACGGCAGATTTGTTACCAAAACAAAAATAAGCATATACAAACTAGAAGGATAATCGTTCCAAAAAAGACACAAAGGATACATCGCTATCGGAATAATGTGAGTCATTTCTGCCCTGCAAGTCTCAAGAATAAACCTTCGAAAATAATCAGGATCTTTCATCCTCTGGAGCTTTTTCTTGTTAAATGGATTGAACTTAAAAAACTCGCCACACTCAGGTAGCTTGTCCTTCCACTTTTTTATTCCAAATAGACTGGAGTAGATTTCTCCTTCCCGTTCAATTCGCCGGGGCCTAAAAATGATGTTCTCACAATCATAAAACCAGTCAGGCAAAAAGTGCACGACGATGCCTGCCCCAAACATAACAATAATCCAGAAAAGAAAGTTCACCAGAACGAGTAATAAACCTGTCATAATTGTATTATTTTATATGAAATCCTGCGAACTTAGAAGACATTTCATCATCAAAGAATTATAATCCACAGGGAGGATTTATATGGAATTTCGGAAGGAGAAAAATGTCGTAGGAGTAATCATGAAAGACGGAGAAGACTTGCTGGAAAACCTTCGCTCCATTGCGAAGAAATTCCGGGATACGCCATTGATGGTTGTTATATCGGCGCTGGGGATGGTCTCGGGCGTGAAACTTGGCTACTGGGACGGTAAAGAGTACATAACCCATGACGCACCAGAGTCGTGCGAACTTCTGGGAGTTTCTGGAATTCTCACACCAAAAACGGACCCTCCATACCACTTCCACCTGATCATAGGGAAAAAAGATGGTTCAGTGATGGGAGGCCATTTTATGGGAGCAAAGGTAAGTAATACTCTGGAAATGTTCCTGCTTGAAGTCAATATTCCCGTTGAACGTTATCTGGACGGTAAGTTAAAGAAACTCAGGTTTACTGTATAGAATTGATCCTGGCTTGCAACCTATAAATTCGTATTTTGACTTAGAAAGGTGAATGCGGCAAAGAAAAAATCTATCGATGTGAAGATAGCTAATGAAATCTTAAAAAATTTAGAAGACTCACCCCGCCATCCATGAAATAGGTTTTCGAATCCACGATTACCTATCTCAACTTCTTCAGAACCGCATCTGCAGCGAGTTTGCCCGTCAAAATGGCAATAGGAACTCCTGAAGGGCTGTATGTCCACTGACCTGCCTGGAAAACGTAAGGCAAGGGGGTCAAAACCGATTTTGTACTCTTGTGAATCTTGTTAACAACGGGGATGGGCTCTTCAAAGGACCATCCCGTTATTGCACCTTCGGAACTGGCGATTCTTTTTTCAATACTGATGGGAGTAAAAGAAAATTTGAAAATAATCTTTTCTTTCAGAAAAGGATACAGACACACTGTGAAAATTTCCACAATTTTGCTTTCAATGTGTCCGACAAACTCCTCGTACCAGCCCCTATCGAATACCTTTTTGAAAAGTTCATAATCTGTAAGAAAACTAATAATGAGGCCAGTTTTCCCAGGTGGACTCATACCGAGGTCCTTTAAGCTGGGTATGGAAATTTCGTAAGAATTAAGTTCTAAGAAACGATCCAGCCATTCAAAAAGATTTTCCTTCTTCACATTATCCCAGTTGGCAAGCATTTTCTTCAGTTCAAGTCTGTGAATTTGTCCCAGACCGATAGTTTTGGGCGCATAAAAAAAGTGACCGTGAGAAAGCTTACTGAAACTTTCAGGTGGTTCGTCTACCCCCAAAAACAAAGTGTAAACAGAATCTCCACCCTTGCCAGCTAAAATTTTCTTTTTCGCTTCCTCAAACTTCCTCTTCAACTTCAAATTTAAACCCTGAGGGTCTGCAATCCTGTAAAATGTCTTCAAATCGGCAGCCCATATCAAAAAATCATAATGGTAACTGTTTCCATTTGAATCAAATAGCACTTTCTCTCCAAGATTTACCGATGTAACCAAAGTTTCCTGCTTAATAACCCCTCCGTAATCCTCAACTTTTCTAACGAGTGCATCTGCAAGCTTTCCAACTCCTCCCCTGGGATACAAATAATCCAGATAGAACGAGAAATAACTCAAGGCGAAAAAGGCTGGAACCCCCCTGAAGAAGTGTTGAGAAACTATGTCCCTTAAAGAACTATTCGAAATGTGTTTTTCTAAATATTCTTCCACCGGTGTATCCGTTTTGTAAATTTTCCCTATCGTGAACAGAAAACGCGGAAGCCAGGGAAGTAGTTCCCTGAAAAGATAATCCTTATCCTTAAGAACATTTTTAAATGCAGGGTTCGTTACACCATAGAGAACTCCAACATGTTTCATTATTCTTCGAACTTCTTCAAGTAACCAGTCTATTTCCTTCTTACTATCTGGAAAGAACTTTTCCAGAATCTTTCGATAGGTCTCAAGGTTTTCGATATTGTCAATATTTAATATTTCGTTTTCGATTCCCAGGGAAACGTAGCTTCTCAAGAAATTGAGTTCAATTCCCAGGTCTTCAAGCATAGGCTTTATTATGCCTGCATTTAAAAGAGCCCTCACTCCCGCATCAAAAAGAAAGCCATCTTTTTCAAAGGTATTAACGAGACCACCGCATTCTTTATTCTTGTCAATGAGCAATACCTTCTTCTTATCCCTCGCTAGATAAGCTGTCGCCGTGAGGCCGGCAATTCCGCCACCTACAACAATCACATCATAGGTCATAGACTAGCCCTTGCTTTTCCTGTGTTTATTCTGTTTCAACAATAAGTTAATTGCCAGATTGCCGGTTAAAACGGCCGTAGGTGTCCCGGCTGGACTCATAGTCCACTGACCTACCTTAAGCACATCAGGAATTGATGTCTTCGGCGCTTCTATCATTCTTAAAAAACTCCCCCTAACAGGGATTTCACCTGCCATAGACCAGCCAATCACAGAACCTTCCGATGAACCGCTCAAGGTTTCGATCGTCAAAGGAGTTGCTGAAAACTTAAAAATAATTCTATCCTTCAAACCTTTATAAATGGTTTGCGAAAGAATGTCAATTACAAAACTCTCTGTCTTCTCCTTTAATTCCTCGTACATTGATGTCTCTTTCGCCTTTTTGGTTATTGCATAGTCAAATAAGAAACTGATGATGAGTCCAGTTTTTTTCGTTGGGGCAGCATTAGGATCCTTCAACACGGGAACAGAAATCTCATAAGTATTAAACTTACAAAATCTTTCAAGCCAATCAAAAATTTCCTTTCTACCGAGTTTCTCCCAATTGTTTAGTATGAAACCCTGTTCTTCTTTCACAATTGAGCCTAAACCCCTCCTGTAAGGGGTGTAGAAGAAATGACTGTGTGAAATTCTCTTGAAATATTCTGGTTCTTCATCAACGGCCAGATAAATGGTAAAAATAGATTCTGCGCCTTTGTGGCTCAAAATTCTTGCTTTTTCTTTTTCAAACTCTTTGTCTACATTTTCTGGAAACTTTTCTATGCCTTCTACGTTCTTATAAAGGGACTTTAAGTCTGCTGCCCAGATAAGCTTATCATAGTAAAACTTTTCGCCACTTTCAGTAATTACAAATTTATTGAAAGCATCAACCTTGATGACTTTGCTTTTAAGTTTTACTTCTATTCCGCACCCCCTCACCTTTTCCTCCAGTTTTTCAGCAAGCTTACCTGTTCCTCCAAGTGGATACATATAGTCAGGATAGAGATACAAATATCCAAGGGCAAAGAAGGTTGGTGTCCCGGCAAAAAAGTGCTGTGTAATAATGTATTTGAGAGATTGATTTTTTACACGAATTTTCTTATCAAAGTATTCCTCCATAGGAGCTTTCATCTTAAAAAGAACATAAATATTGGCAAAAAGGCTTACGATAGCAGGAATAAAGTCGACAAAAAAGGACGCAAAACCCTTTTTCACACTTAGCATCTTATTAACTGCTTTGAGAAATCCGCCCATTTTCCTTACATCTTTAAATATTTTTTTGATGTCGCCTTTAGCATCGGGGTAAAACTCTTCAAGCATCATTCTATAAGCTTCTATTCCATCGACGGTTTCCATTGATACTATCTTGTCTTCAATTCCAATAGAAACGTGGGTCTTAACATATTCCATCTCTATCTCTAATGGTTTCAGCAAGGAAAGGACAAAAGTCTGCAACGCCCTTGTTCCACCATCAAAAAGGTAACCGTCTCTGTAAAACGAATTGACGAGCCCTCCGCACTTTTCATTTTTTTCCAGAATAACTGCATCAAAACCTTCCATTTTAGCCCGCAGTGCTGCCACAAGACCTGATACACCAGCACCCACAACAACGACCTTCATACTGCCCCCTTAAGAAATTCATCTAATTTTGCCAATCTGATACTCAAACCCCACAGTTGATTAGCAACCTCTTTATCTAAAGCAGGTGGCGCTGGTTCCTCTAATGTGGTTAGATTAAAAAACTTCCCGCTAATATCCTCTATTTCCTTTGAAACTCCGAGGTAATACAGAGCTTCCGCTGAAATCTCGGGAGACTTTAACATTTTATCATAAATATTCTTCTTGACCCATTTATAAACCGGGTCGTTATCCTTTCCACTCTCGGTTCTCACAGCACCAGGATGCATGGCATTGATAGTAACTCCACTTCCCCTTAAGAGTTCGTTGAATACCAGCATGGAGAGGAGCTGGGCGTTCTTGGCAGCACCATAACTCTTCAGCCCGGAATATCTTCTCCTTTCCCAGTTTATATCATCAATGTCGATCCCCCACACCGCAAACCTGTGGCCTTCCGAGTTAACAAGGATTATTCTCCCTGATTTCTGCCTCTTGAACTTCTCAAGTAGGATGTAGTTAATGATGAACGAAGAAAGATAATTAACCACAAAAACTTTCTCAAGGCCGTCCACGGTAACCTGTTTCCTGGTGTAATATACTCCTGCATTGTGAATCAATACATCGATATTTTGATCGAGGTTTAGAAGATACCCGGCAGCCCCATGAATTTCCTTTAAAACACTTAGATCAGCAATATAGTATTCGCATCTCACTCCATAGGTTAGCTCAATTTCTTTTTTTAACTTCTCTGACCTTTCGAGATTTCTGTTGACACATAGAAGATTTGCTCCCATAGATGCATACTTTCTAGCAGTATAATAACCTATGCCAGACGTTGCGCCTGTAATAACAACCAGCTTTCTATCAAATCGGTCCTGGCAAACTTTGGCAGGCTTAGAGGAATTTCTAATCATCGCAACAATGTTTGATACCTTGTACTCCTTAAAATACCTCCTAATCCGGGCTCTTTCTATCATAGTAATTATCCAAAGACCTTTTTCATAAACTTCCTGTACATCTTGCCAAATCCCGGAATGTTGTCGAAAATGTCTCCCCAGAGGTCGTAGTAGTCTCTCTGCTCAATAACTTTGCCCTTTTCGTCAAGGGTTATTCTACTTGTGCCATATACCGTCGATCTTGGATTCTTTTTGTAAGTAATGATCATCTCCCACTCAATGAAAATATCATTTTCCTCTTTCACTGCCCTTACTATTTTCATCTGCAAATCCTGGGAACGCTTTGTGAGACGCTGAGTCATTTTCGTGAATTCTTCTTTTCCGTGAATTTCCTGAACAGAGTCTCTGAAATGGATATTTTCGTGATAATAGGGCAAAATGTGAGACCAGTCAGGCTTACCCTCGGAGTTGTAAGTCCTGGACCACAGGTCCACAACGTCCTGAACATCTTTTATCACGTATGGGTCACAGCTATCACTGGTGTTTATTATTTCTTCCATAGAACCCGAACTCCTTTTTCAACTAATACAATCTCTGATTCGTTTTTATATTATATTGTATAAGTGTGTGAATTAATAACAGGCTTTGGTCTCGATCACAGTGTGGGAGCAGGTTTCACCTTATATTCCTTTCTGGCAAATTTACTCAGTTAAACTATTGATTATTCAAGACCGTTACGTTACAATATACAAACTTACCTGGGCCCGTAGCTCAACCGGCAGAGCAGCGGACTCATAATCCGTTGGTTCGGGGTTCGAGTCCCTGCGGGCCCAGTCTTTTTACAGTACTGGAGCAGGGTACCCAAACCCCTCATCTTTACTTAAGCTCAACATTTCCTGTGACGGTTTTTACGATGATCCTGGCACCGGCTTTAGCAGTGCTTTCGGCCTCATCTTTCTTTAAACCCTTTTCAACATAAAGAGGAACTTCTGAAACACCGTCTTTCAAAATTACAATGGTACCGTTGAGTGTGGAAATAACTGCGAAGCCCTTCAGCCATTTCTTACTTAATTTTGCCTGAATTTTGCTATTAACGAGTTCAACCTTCAAATTTTCGAATTCCATATCACCACCAAGGGTAACGTCACCGTTAACTCCACTGATGGAAATCGATTTAGAGACTAATTTATCGATATCCCATTGCCCATTCACTTTCGAAAGCTCAATTGCATCTGATGATTGAACATCCCTGAGATATATTCCCCCATTAACCATCTCAATTTTGAGAAGGGAAGATTCAATGTCCTGAAAATTAATATCGCCATTCACCAGATTTGCCCGCAATTCCTTACCCTCAAATTCCAAGATTCTTATATCCCCATTTATATTTCTTACCGTAAGGTTTAATCCTTTTGGAATCTGCACTTCCAGCGTCCCTTCGTAACCCTTATCCCCAATGTAGCCTTTCATCAGCTTCCAGAATTCTCTGCGATCCTTAAGTCTTAATACTGCGGAGGGTCCAGTCCTATCAACAAGAAAATCTATTGAATCCACAAAAATTGCGTTCTCCTTGCCAGGCATAAGTGACAGTGTAGCATCAAGAACCTTACCCGATTTACTGGATACAGTAATATCCAGCTTTTTGATATTTTCACACACAATTTCAAGATTTTTGATATCCTTTAGATCTTCTCGTATTATGAATTTCTGAATGGAAGAGTCTGCAGTTTGAACCACCTCTTTTCTCACCCCTTGTGGTCTCTTCCACTCTTTTCCGCTGAATGCCACGAGACCAATTCCTATGAGGAGAAATACAATTACGATGATTCCTCTTACAAGTTTATTAGATATCACCATTTCAAGGCCTATAAGCACGAGAATTAAAGGCCAGAATTTCCACAAAAATCCCCATACACTCTGCGAAACAAAACCAAAATTCTTGAGTATTAGCAATGCACCCAGGATTACGAAAATAACCCCAAGCCATATCTGCCCCTTTCTCATTTTCATTTCTCTTCCTCCTTTTTTTCGCCTTCCACAGGCTTCCCGGATTCGGACTTACCTCTTAGAAGCATCCAGATTCCAATTACAATAAGAAAAAGTGGCCATATCTGAGAAAATGGAGGAAAACCAACAAAATTTCTGATAAAGAACACAATTCCAAGAATCAGAAGTAAAAGCCCACCCAGGATTCTCACGTTCCTATCTTCGTGCTTCTCGCCGGTATCCACCAGCGATTCCTTTTCTTCTTCAGGAATTATGATCCATGCGAGTATGTAGAAAATGATTCCTGCACCATCAGCCAACGCCAGGAGCACCATCACAAGTCTTACAATGCTGACGTCTATGCTAAAGTAGTCCGCCAGACCTGTGCACACGCCTCCCAACATCTTCCCCTGCCTTCTTCTGCGCAATTTTTTCATTTCATTCCTCCAGCGGAATTATAAGCCATGCAAGGAGGTAGAAGAGAAGTCCGCCTCCCCAGGCCAGAATAAGTGCGACTAAAATCAATCGCACAAAGACCACATCAATATTGAAGTATTCTGCTAAACCAGCACATACACCTGCCAGCACTCTACCCTTTTTTTTTCTAACAAGTTTTTTCATAGTTCCTCCCGTATACAACTTACTCTGTTAAAACTACCTGTGATCCGCATCAGTACGCTTGCCGCTTTACTGTGCGTTTCACAGTCCACACTGTTAAAAACACCCTGACGATGAATTATCGTCCTTCCTGCAGGAACAAAAATATTTGCACCCTCAGAAGCAATATCGTAGGTGGCATTACCTACTCCACTCCTAACATTCACGTTCGCAACGAACAGGGATAACTTACCATCTTCTCTTATTCTTGGTCCAGAAAAAGTGCTTTTCCCACCAACCTGAAAAAGGTCAATAAGGGAATATGCTGTCCTGCTGTGCTTCACTTCGATGCTGGAAAATTTAGAAATTAAAGTTATGCTAACAGAGTCTGCAGGTGGCAACACAATTTCCACGTCAGAAAACTCCATTTCCAGATTCAGAATAATGCTTGCAAACTCTCTTCCCAAGAATAGCTTAATTTTTTTTCTGAAAACCACCGGGACTGAACTTGTAATGTCACCAAAATCCAGAGTCACTGCACCGCCCTTTTCTTTTACCCCGGGGAGAGCCCCGAGGGCGAAGGTACTCTCCCCAGGCGCGACAAGAAACTCGATACCTGATAGTCGTCCCTCAACTTGCAGGGTTTTACCCGCAGACTGAGGCATCAGGGCTGTGAGGGCTATGAGTATCGTGCCTATCATATGCGTGTATTGAACCTCATATAATATTTGATTTCATTTTGTGCTTTATCCCTTGTGACGTAGACGCCGAGACCTCTGAAAATGTTTACACCTGCCATAAGATCTCCATAGAGCTTATCGTTGGCGTAACCTCCGTAAGCACCTACTACGAAATCCACAAATTTCGTTGGGAAGATTACCAACTCCTGAATAGCGGCAAATTTTTGAGTTGCAATGGAGCCCGTTTCATATCCAGGCAGTGTTGTTGGTCCACCAAGGGTAAAGTTATACGGGAAGGCATTGCCAGTTGAGTAGCCTAAATTAACTTTGTGGAAAAGTTCAAAATACTTGAAGCTCGTCTTTTTCTCAAGATCACCATAAATTCTGATAACTTCTTCGTTTGTGGGATTATCTATGTAATATTCTGCATTTACGGAGGCAACGGCGTATGCAACCTGAAGTCTTATCAACCTATTAAGGCCTTCTGCAAGAGATGGATTGTCTCTGAAATCTTTCCTTTTCGAAAATACTGAGTAATTTGTATTGACCTTTTCCGAAAACCTTTTCTCCTGAACGTAGGAGACCCTCATAGAAAAATCCCCAATCTGAAATCCCGTATAAGCATCGAATCCTTTTGCTCTATAGAAATCAAGAAGATCTTCTTTCATAAATAGGGCCTGCCAGGAGTTCTCACCCAGACCACATTTCCATGGATCACCGCTTACCGTGCGATAAAAAGCGGAGAAACCCACCCCAAACCTCGCAGTTCCAACAGGAATGTACTTTTCCAGGTCAACAAGATAGTAAAATTTATTTGAAGCGGTTCCATAACCACCGGACAGCACGTAACGTCCCTGCTCACTCTCATTCTTTATAGTCGGGAATATCAAAAGTCCGTTTACCCTGTTAAAGGAAAGAAAAGGAACGGGGTAAGGCGCCAGGTGTGCCCTCTCCTTCTCTTCTTCTTTCTTACCCTTTCCAACGCCTTTTGATATATTAACTAACCTTTCTATACTGGATGGGACCTCTACATCTCCCGTTATGGTGGATACCTCCCAGGAATAAAGAGAATCTTCAAATACTGAATCCGTTGATTCCACAACAACGTCACCGCTCACGGTTTTTATGGAAATCTTGCCAGGGAACAGACTCTTGACAATTACATCCCCACTTACCGTCGCTAAAGACATTTCAGGACTCCCCGCTCCCTGAGGGTTCAAACGTATCAGAACGTCCCCCGAAACCGTAGACAATTCTAAGTTACTAGGAATATCACCTGTCAGATCAACATCTCCACCCACCGTTGTTATAGAAAATTGGTCCCCGAAGAAAGGTACATTGAAAGAAACTTCTACATCTCCAGAAATTGTTGTAACTTTTATCGTGTCCACGTCTGCGGGTATTACCAGGTTTACCCTTTCTCTTTTTACAGCAGTAATCGTGAGTTCATCTTCTGTAAGTTTTACTTCAAATCCTTCCTTCTCGTCCAGAGTGATTTCCTTTACTGTATCCACAACAATTCCAAAGGGAATACCTTTGCTTCCGATGCCCTTGCCCGCTTCAACTATAGAAATTTTTCTCAGGCCCTCGGTCTTAATACCGCTTACAAGAAGCGCAATCATCCACATCCACTGCATTTTACACCTCCACTCTTTTGTTATACAGCAAAATGCTTACTCCAAGGTACGTCAGACTAACAAGAACTCCGGCCGCAAGTCCCTGATAGTCTGCGCCCCAGTTGACTACCTCATTAAAGATTGAAATCTCATAGACTTTCACAGGCAAAAAGCGAAAGATGCTTTTTGCAAAGATGAAAAATCTCCCTGTGAAATAGACAAAGGCGAAGAAAAGAATTACTCTCCATAAAAATCCCTTCACTTTCAATGACAGGTTCAAGATTTCAAAAAGTTGAAATACAATAAAAAAGAAAAAGGCCCCGAGTA
Source organism: Caldifarciminota bacterium UBA5631 (assembly GCA_002421425.1). GTDB lineage: Bacteria > Hydrothermota > Hydrothermia > UBA1063 > UBA1063 > UBA1063. The sequence goes on along the minus strand of DIJZ01000002.1, from coordinate 52,754 downwards.
ACATTGCAAAGACGACGTATAGAAGAATCAGCATCAACCGGCCAAAGTCGTGAGGTAAAATCAGTTCACCCGCAAGCCCTCTCAAAGCAGGAAAAGTAGAAACAACGTAAATTGTAAGAGCAAGCAGAAAAGCTTCGAAAAAGAAAGCAAGGAATTTTGCACCCACTACTTCCAGTCCACCTGCAGGGAGGCTCATAAGAAACTCAAGAGTGTTTTTCTCCTTCTCCTTTCTTATGCATGAAAATCCCCTGTATATTGAGTAGAACAAGAGCAACACAAGTCCAAGGCCAGCAATTACAAAGGTAATAATTGCCATTTCCGAAGGTGTGAGGGTTTTTCTTAAAGAGGAATACACAGAAATCACTGTTATCACGCCCACAAGAACCGTGGAAGTAATATAGTTTTCTCTAAAATCTTTTTGGATCAATTTCCAGATCATCTTTCACCTCCTCCGAAGATTTCAAAGTAGATGGATTTTACTGACATTCCTCGCTCTGTTCGTAAGGTCTCACAATTTTCATCCAGCACCACATTTCCGTCCCTGAAGAAAATAACTCTTTCGAAAATCTCTTCCAGTCCTTCAACAAAGTGTGTAGATATAATCGCCGTTCGGGCTCCTTCAAAGAGAAAATCTCTAAGCATCTGCATGATCCTTTCCCTCGACACCATATCTATCCCTGAGAATGGTTCGTCCAGAAGCAGAATCTTCGGGTCTCGGGATACTGCGATAATTACTTTTAATCTTTGTCGATTGCCCTTTGAGAGTTCACCAACTTTTCGTTCTGGATCGATCCCCTCGTTTCGAAGAAGTTCAAAGGCCTTTTCTTGATCTAAATCTTCATAGAAGCCCTTAAGAAACCTTATAAGTTCACACACTTTCATCCACTTGTAGAAGACATCATTCTCAGAGACATATGCAACCACTTTTCTGGTAGCCTTTGAAGGCCTGTATCCGAGAATGTTTATATAACCCCTGCACGGCTTAACTATTCCCGTAAGGATCCGCAGAAACGTCGACTTACCGCTCCCGTTGGGACCACACAGCCCTACAATCTGCCCTTCATTAACCTTCAGAGATATATTCTCCAGGGCAACGACTTTCCCGTATTTCTTGTACAGGTTTCCTACTTCAATTATTGGATTCATCGTTATTCTCCTTTAGATACTCAATTATCTCAAATATATTTACGCCCAGTTCCCTGAACTCTCTTTTTTGCCTTTCCACAATTTCTCGCACCATTTTGTCTTTCAGCTGATTTACAATTTCCTGACTTTCATTGACAAAGTTCCCCTGACCCCTCCTCGTAAAAATAACTCCTTCACTCTCCAGTTCTTCGTAAGCTTTTTGTACTGTATTGGGATTTACACCTAAGTGAACTGCCATATCCCTCACCGATGGAACCTTCTCTCCAGGCTTTAATGTGCCCCTTACAATCAACTTCTTCACGAAGTTCATAATCTGCAAATAAATAGGGAGGTTGGGGTCGAAGTTCAGTTTTTCAATGTGTTTGAGTGTCATAGTATGATAATACACTAATGGACCCGTTTTGTCAAGAGGTGTTATTAAGGGCTTCACGAAAGTGTTGATAAATAAGGAAGTTTAATAATTTCCAGGTGCTAAAATGGCTAACTAAAATACTCGTACTATCAGAGACGGACATTGGTTCAAAAGAGGTAAAACTTGATCAGACAAGAATTTCCACAAAGACTACAAAGTGATATAACGCCTCATAAAAATTTGCTTACTTGCATTAAAATATTACATTATGAAAGGAGGGGTGAAATGGAAACTGGAACCCAATACATCTGCTCTTACTGCGGAACTATAGGCCAACCCGTCAAATATACCCCTGGTAGTATCTGGATTGAAATACTTTTGTGGTGTATGTTCATTATTCCGGGTGTAATCTATTCCGTTTGGCGGTTAGCAAGCAAGACAAAGGTTTGCCCGGTTTGTAAGAAAGATACAATGATACCCCTTGAAACACCATTGGGTCAGAAAATATACCGAGAGATGTATCTGGATATGCAAAAGAAATAGACTTATTTCAGCCAAAAAGTTTCAAAGGGGCTATTAATCCCTTTCTCTGTATTCTCTATTTTACTGTCAATTCGCGAACGGAAACGACCAGGTTTTTCTCATGCGGTCCCTATTACTGAGTAAGAAGCATTTCTGAATTGACATCCAAAGCGCCCCTGCGTAATTAACCTTCGACTTCGTAATCGTTTAAAATAAAACTATAAAGAATAACCAAGTCTAAAACCTCTGAGAACTCACTTAGCTCCCGGCAGAACAGCACAACACGTTGCTATTGTTTGCTTTCACATCTTTCACAAGAGTTTTATAATTCTCGAATGACTACTATATATGTGATAGCAGTTATTTTGATTTTTGGCTTTGCCTTCATATTTTACGGGAAGTTCCTCGAGAATACTTATAAAGTTAACGAAAGCGAGCCGGTCCCCTCAAAGGAAAAATACGACAGTGTTGACTACGTCCCCACGAATAAACTTGTACTTCTTGGACACCACTTCTCGTCCATTGCAGGTGCAGGACCTATTGTAGGACCTATCATCGCAGGACTCGCCTTCGGATGGGGACCAGCTATTCTCTGGATCGTTCTCGGTTCCATTTTCATAGGGGGATTGCACGATTTCTCCTCCCTGGTAATCTCCATAAGACACGGCGGAAGGTCCATAGCAGAAGTAGCGAAAAAGTATATCAATAAAAGAACTTACAAGATCTTTCTCGTTTTCATATGGCTCGCACTAATGTACGTAGTTGCAGTCTTTCTCGACCTCAGCGCTGATACCTTCGCAAAAGAGCCAGCCGTTGCCCAGGTAAGTGTGCTCTACATCTTCATTGCAATTCTGTTCGGAATTTCTATTTATCGTCTCAATTTTAAACTCGGCCCCTCAACCGTTTTAGCCTTAATAATAATCCTTGCAGGCATAGTTTACAGTCTCAGCAACACATTTCTTTCCCTTTCAAAACAGAGCTGGATCTGGGTTCTAATCGTATACGCCTTTTTAGCATCCATCCTCCCCGTATGGTTCCTTTTACAGCCGAGGGATTACCTCTCAAGTTACTTTCTTTACTTTACGGTAATTATCGGCCTAGTGGGTTTGATATTCGGGCGAAATCAGATAAGTTATCCCGCATTTATAAGCTTTAACTCTAAATCTATCGGCCCGCTAATTCCCTTTATGTTTATAACAATTGCCTGCGGCGCGATTTCTGGATTTCACTCCCTCGTTTCATCGGGAACCACTTCCAAGCAACTGGATAGCCCCAAAAATGCCAGGTTCGTTACCTACGGTGGAATGTTGCTGGAAGGCGTGGTTGCTGCCATCGCTCTCTCAACAGTAATGATCCTCGCAAAAGGTCAAACTGTGGCAAATCCTCAGCAAATTTATTCCGAAGGAATAGGAAAATTCTGCTCCGTTGTGGGCATTAATCCAAGAGCCGGGCAGATTCTTGGATACCTTGCCATATCGGCCTTTATATTAACAACAGTCGATACCGCCACGAGAATTGCCAGATACATCTTCCAGGAGCTCTTTGAAATCAAGGAAAGTTTAAACTCCAGAATATTGGCAACAGTGATATCCCTCGTTTTACCCATCATTCTCTTGAATATGAAACTGAAGGATTTCTCCGGTAACGTCGTACCCGTATGGAAGGTTGTCTGGCCCATCTTTGGGACCACTAACCAGCTTCTTGCTGCCCTCGTTTTACTTGTAATCTACGTATGGGTAAAACGAGAAAACTTCAAACATTCCTTGGCCATAATTTTACCAATGCTATTTATGCTCGTTATGACCCTCACCGCCCTGGCCTACACTCTTGTAGTCAAAATGACTCACGGGCAATACGACGTGATAACCATAACCGCCCTTATTCTGTTTGGCCTGGCTATTTTTGTTGTGATTGAATCGGTTTCAGCTGTCAGAAAAAAAGAAGTCTGAATTCAACAATTTAAGGAGAGGATATGTTAATTGTTGCCTTTATCATTGAGATGATAATAATGATAGGAATACCCATCTTCTTATGGGTATTCCTCACGAAAAAATTCAATTTACAGATGAGTCTTGTCTGGGCTGGCGCAATAACCTTTGTTCTTTCTCAGGTTGTTCACATTCCACTCAATTATGCCCTCGGCATCCTTAAAGGTGGACAGGGTGTTGCCCTCTGGCCCCTACCTGCAATGGCCCTTGTAGCAGGACTTTCAGCGGGAATTTGTGAAGAGGTGGCAAGGTATCTTGCTCTTAAATTCTGGAGAAGAGAGGCAAGATCCTGGGAGGAGGGAATAACTTTTGGAGCAGGTCACGGCGGTATAGAATCGGTAATTCTTGGACTCTTGTTATTTGCCACCTTCGTTAATATGCTCATATTGAAAAGCGGTGGATTGGAAAGGCTCGGTCTAACTGGGGAAAATCTCCTCAAGGTAAAGCAGCAGATTGAAGCCTTCTGGTCCGTCCCATGGTATGACCCTCTCCTTGGCGGCTTTGAGAGAATCTTTGCAATTACGATGCATGTTGCCTGGACACTCCTCGTGCTTCAGGCTATCGTAAGATCAAATATAATCTGGCTCATATATGCAATTTTAGCTCATACCGTTGTCGACGCAGCAGCCGTATTTATGAAAATGAAGGGATATTCTTCCATATTAATGGAAGGAGTAGTTTTAGTCTTTGCCTTAGTGGCGGTATTTATAATATTTGCTTTGAAGAAAAAATCAGAGCTACAAAAAGAAACAGCTTAAAAACAAAGGTCAGTTCTTTGCGTTTAATTCGATAAGGTATGACCTATTATACTATTGAACTGAAATTCAGATAAAATCGAGATTTATAAAAGAAATTGACTATGCTCTAAATCAAAATTAAATCGAATAATCGCAAATACGAAATAATGATGAAAACTTAATCCTCTGGTATCTCAAAATCCATAAGGTCAGGGTACTTTTCCCGCTTTTCCCTCGCCTTCTTCTTCTCTTCTTCTCCTTGCTCCTTCTCGGAACCTTCTTCCTGATTAGGGGACTCGCCTTCTACGTGAAAATCTTTGAAGATCTCAGCAAAATCACTAATTACAAGACCATCCTTTTTCTCGTCCATACTCTCGGCTACAGGTGCAAATAAATCACCCAAACCAACCTGTTCGTCAACGGAAAGCATCGTTGGAATTTCCTCAAAAAGCAAATTTAATGCACCCTTTTCTCTGATCCTTACGAGAGCCATTATTGCAGCCTTTTTCAACTCGCCTGAAGAATTAGATAATATTTCTATAAGCTCATCCAATAGCTTTACGACGTCATACTTTGTAGTTAACTCTATGTGTGAAATTTCTTCAATAATCTTCGCCTTCTCCTTGGTTTTAGCTCTTCTCAGTTTTTTCAGGAGCTCATCAACTACTGAGTGCATACGTCTATATTTTAAACCCCACTCGTCCCAGTTCCAAATTGAAAGAGTTTATATAAACTATAGAAAATTGGAAGGTATTCAGATGGTATCCAAACATTCCCAAAAGAGGCCTTTTCTAAAAACCGCTACAACATTAATTGTGTTACGAAGAAAGCCAGATTGTTAAACTAGACAAGAACCTTCGACAACTACATAAAAGACATCCAAAAAACCCTCGGCATAAAACTCCTCCCCATCAAACTCTTCCGCCCAACAATACGCTATTTCCTACTTAAAAAATCACCATATTACAGAAAAAGAGTAATACCGCAAAGGGTGATACTGTGGAATTACTGGAGAAGCTCGAGCGGGAAGACGGTGAGGTAAGCTAAAATCAAATCTCCTTTTTATCGAACAATACCTACTCCACCAATTCCTTGGGGCAATTTTCCCCTCAAAGGTTTATACCTTTCTTTCACCCAGGCTATCCCGATTATACTGCATATTCTATTGCCTTCCCTTTGAATGGTTAGACACCGCTTTAACCAGTAGTCACAAAAATTCACAACCATCACCACTTAAGAGGAACTTCGTTTACGTTAAATATACTTTTATCAGTTCAGCTCGCCTTTCCTTCGTCTCTCCAAATATTCAAGCTTTTCGGAGGCTTGGTAAAAATCCGGCTTTATTCTCAAAACTTCTTTGAGTTCCCTCTCCGCCCCTTCGAGATTTCCAACTTTCTCACACAACAATGCTAACCCATAATGAGCAAGGGCATCATCGGGATTGGTCTCAATCCTTTCCAAATACTTATGCGCTTCATCCAATATTTGGACAAAGTTGAGTTTCTCCTGAAAATCCGGTATCCTGTTTCTAAATCCAATTTCCTTACAAACCGAGAGAACGCGAGGATGCAGTTTCATAAAGTCATAGCGCTTCGGTTTGAAATTTACAAGATCCTCAGCCCATTTTAAATATTCTGGGTCTCTCTTTTCGGTTTCATAAAGCATAAGTTCAGCAACTTCATAACTCCTTAATTTTTCCATCAATTTAGAAATAAAAAGAGCATACTCCGCTTTCAAATCAGAACGAAATTCTGCCAACTGTTTAGTCGCAATCAATGCTAATATATCTTCATATCTTCCAGAATCAAACATTAATAACCCAAGTAACAATTCTATGTCGATTACATCAAGCCACATAAACCCCTTATAAACGAGAGCTTTACGGTACTCAATTTCAGCATCCTCATAAGAGCCGAGATGGTGGTAAAGATACCCAAGATAATAGTGTGCAAAGTCATAGATTTTCTTGTATTTATCCTCAGCTTCCTTAGCTCTCCCAATATACTGAAGGAAATTTGCATACATTAAAGTATTAAAAATATTTTGTGGTTCAAGCCTCTCAGCCTCTTCAAACTCCCGCAGCGCATCATCAAACCTCAAAGTATACCAATACACTTCTGCTAAATATCTATGAGCTTCTGCATGCTCTGGGTTTAATCTCAAAACCTCTTTCCAAGCTTTTATCACTTCATCCTGATTATCAAGGCCCTTGTACCACATCAAATCAAAAAGGTCCTTTCCCAAAAGTAACCACGCATCGAAAAAGTCAGGATCATAAGACACAGCCTTTTTTAAGTGCTCTGTTCTCTTCTCTATGTCTTCTAAAGGATGAGGAATAGTAAGATCAATAACCGGATAACGATAAATTTTAGCCTCCTCTTCTTTAGACTTTCTAAAATAAATCAAGATACAAGGAACAAATGCAGCATTCCCCGTTTTTTCTTCGTAAAACCAAACAGGCTTTGAGTTAACGACATCAAAGTTCTTAACATAAAGATAAGAAAGTTTCGCATCTTTATAACCACGTGCAACTGCATCTTCTATAAACTTCCTATCTCCTGGGAAAGTATTACTGCTTTCAACAAAAAGCTTTATGAATTTAATCTCTTGAAAAGGATTGAGTTCTATAGCTTTTCTTAAAACACTATCACCAGGATAACAACGGTCAGAAGCTAATACTTCCAAATATTTTCCAACGTTTTTGGGTTCAAGCTCCAGTGCTTTCAACATAATTTTTTCACCACCGGAAAAACCACCCCTAAAAGTTGCCCTTGCTAATCCAAAATACGCTCTTGCCCAATCGGGCTTTAGTTCAATTGCTTGCCTAAAGGCATAAATCGCTTTTGCATTTTTCCCAAATTTAAGATATACCTCACCCAACCTGCAATAAGCTTCAGCGCCGCTAAATTGAGTCTTAATTTTTTCCACATATTTTTCTAACTCACTTTCAAGTTCATTGCGATAAGTCTGTTCAGCAGACTCACAATCCTCTGTTTCTCCAAAAACAATATGGGGTGAATTTCGCAAAGTTTCCCAAAGTTCCTTCTCTTCCAAACTTGCGCATCCATTTAGGAACTTTTTTCTTATTCGTCCTGCGTCAACATTGGTTTCTTCAACTGCACTTATGATTTTTAACCCCCTCTTAGCAAACTCTTCGTCGTTTTTCAACTCCAGAATCCTTTCAAATATTTCTCTCGCTCTGTACTCACTACTTGAATTCATATATAATGCTCCAATTTTCTTTAGAACTTCTAAATAATGTAATTCATTTTTACTTATAGATTCGAAGCATGCACAAGCATCGTCGCCCAAAAGTCTCTCTAAATACATTTCCCCCAAAATGTAGTTAACTCCGCTACGCTCTTCTTTAAACTCAGGGGCCTTAAAGAGATTACTTAACTTTTTAATCAATTCAGACTCTCTATCATTGCTGTTAGATGCCTTTGAACCCTTATTTTCATGCCTCAATTTTTCCCATTCATAAGAAAACGAGGTAGAAAGATAATACATATGGAGAAAACGCATTATATACGCCAAATCTTTATAAATATCCATACTCCTTGAGTCCTTCATTGCAGCAACTAACAATTCTTTACCACCATTATTTATAAATTCAGAAATAATCTGAGAGTAGTACTTAGCTCCTTCAAAATTCGGATCTATTCTCAAAATCTCGTTAAATTCATTTAAAGCCTCTTCAAAACGCAACATATTCTTAAGCAAAATTCCGAGCCGGAAGCGTGCCCTCAAATTCTTCGGATTTGCTTCCAAAACCTTTCGATATTCCTCTTCTGCCAGCTCAGGAAACTTGCTCTCAAAATGAAGAAAACTACCAAATTCATATCTTACCCTCGGATCTTCGGGAATAATTGAACTCAATTTCTTTAATTTGCTAACGCACAAATTGGCATCCCCTTCAATATTTATCTCAAAAGTGCCGTTTCCCAATTGACTTAATTTCCACACATGGACAAGTCGAGAGCTTGACTTATATAACCAGGGGGCTAACCACACATAATGAATTGTTTTACCCATATATGACATAATGTGAGGTATCCCTCCACTCATGTTTAATATTCTATTGGCCGGGTCCCGATATAGGCACTTAGGGTCTAAATTTATTAGATAATTGTTTCTCCACAGATTTAAGTTAGGGCCTTTTTCTGCCATTTACCCCTCCTCTTTAAAAATTGCTAATTAATTTTCTTAATTTTACACAACGTGCAGCCGCACACCTATTTCCCACAAATTTGTAAAGGTTTTCTGCCTTTACAAACCAATCCAGGGCCTTTTCTTTATCGTTTAACTTTAAATATAATTGTGCCAGTTTGTAATAAGAATCCGGTTTGTACGGGAATAGCTTTACTAATTTCTGTAAAACTTCCCTTTCCTCATCATATCTTTTCTGGATATCCAGAAAAGACGACCATTCATACAGCACTTTGTAATCATTGGGCCTTAGTTCAATTGCATCGAGGAGCTCCATCTCTGCATTTTCAGTCTTACCTACCTTCAAGTATTTGCGAGACCTTCTTATGTGCCTCATTGTTTCTAAATATGAAATGGATAATCCTTTGGTTATAAACTCGTCGCTTAGATATTTCTTCAATCCCACACCCCTCTTTACTTTCCGAAGAATATCAGTGCAAAGATTGACCATAGCATCTAATCCATCATCATTAGCAAACTCCTTCGCCTTTAAAATGTACTCTACCGCTTTTTCTTTTTCACCCAATTTCAAATAAAGTAACCCTAATTTCAGATAAACAGAGCAAATAAGGGGATCCACATCCAATAACCTCTCAAAGATATTTACAGCCTTCTTATAGGCTTTTCTTAATATATAGACGTTAGCTAAACCCTCATAATGGAAGTTAAATAATTTAGATTTGCTATAAGGACAAGCTTTCATCAGCTTCTTATATAGTTTCTCCAATTCGTCATACTTTTTCAAACTCAACAAGAGTTTAGCAAAATCTCTACTGATTAAAAGTAATCCAATTTTATCAGATTCTTTTTTTTCGAAAACTTCAAAACCTTTTTTAAAAACTTCGAGTATCTCATTAAATTTACCCAGTTTTAACAAAACCTCGACATAGGATGAATATAAGCCCTTATCCGCAACACCTAATTTAACTAGCTTCTTATATATTTCTTCAGCATCTTGAATAAAATTAAACTCTGTAAACAGAGTAGCTAACAATAAATTTGCTCTGACATGATTAGGTTCTATTTCGATTACCTTTCTTAATTCTTTCTCAGCACACTCATATCTTCCTTTACTATAATAAAGCGAGCCTAAAGCAACACGTGCTTCAATATAATTAGGGTTTAAAATGGTCGCCTTTTCAAGGTATTCTAATTCCTTTTCTCGCTTTGTTTCGTCAGAAGGGTCCAAAAAAATGATGATCTCAGAAAGTAAATAATAAGCCTCAGCATTGTTAGGATCTAAATCAATTATTTTTCTAAGCTCTTTTGCCATTAGTCCTCGAATCCCCAAATGCGTAGCAAAATTAGAGAGATATCTTGTTAACTTCAACCGTGCTTCAGCGCTTTCTGGACTCTTTAAAACCTCTTCCTGAAGTTCCTTCAAACTAATAGTAGCTTTCAGCTTTTCAGCGGCGTTATCAAAATTTGGATCTATCATAAGTACCATCCTGAAATTCTTTTCCGCCTCGTAATAAATTCCTTTTCGCAAGTAAATATCACCCAATTGATAGTATGCTTCTGCATTATTCGGTTCAATCCTTAGAGCTTCTTCAAGAAATTCTATTGCTCTCTCACTTTCACGCATAAAGTCGTAATGACAAGCAATAGATATATAAGGATCTACAAAGGTTGGGTTAAGTTCAATTGCTTTCTTCCACACCTCTGCAGCCAATTCACTTCTCTCATGAAAGCTAACCCTTTTAGTAAACGTAAAAGTATGTCCTAACCAATAATGGGCTCTTTCGTCATGAGGCTTTATTTCGATCGCCCTTTTGAACTCATTTTCTGCTTTTTCAAAATAACCCAACTCGTACAAAAAAATCCCGAATTCAATGTGTGCCTGTGCACAATGAGGATTTATCATTAAGATCTTGCGATACTCAAAGAGAGCCTCTCTGCATCTCTTCAAATGATGTAATAACTTCGCAAGACCTATATGAGCCTCTAAATACCTTGGATTCCTTCTTATTGCTTCCCTGTATTCCTTCTCAGCCTCTTCATACTTACCCGCTTTGAATAAAACCTCTCCAAACCTGCATCTCATATTAACAAGATCGGGAAAAACATCAACAGCCTGACGATAAACACAAATAGCTTCATCAAACTTTTTAAGATTTAAGAGAATTTCCCCGAGATAACCATAAACTGTGAGATCCTCAGGTTTGTACTCTAAGTACTCTCTGAACTCCTTCTCTGCTTCTTCGTACCTCTTTAATCGATATAAAAATTCACCAAATTTGAAATGAACTTCTGGATAATCAGGGGATATTAATAGAGCGTTTCGGAATATTTTCTCGGCTTCTTGGTAATTCCCGCTACTTAAAAGCTCAGAGGCTAAATTCAATAACCTCTTAGCTTCCTTTGCGAGGCCCTTCATCACCACCCCCTCCTGTGACAGAACCTCACACTTTATCTCTTTTTATTAAGGTTTCTCCTGGCGTCCTCTTCCAGTATAAGGCCAGCAGCAGAATCTACATCATCTGCACTACCTACAATGTCACTGCCATAGAGAGCAATATGGGGAAAAACATCACTTTTGAAGACTGTTCCAATAGCCCCTTTACCTAAGGCGATTACCGTTGCTGTGCTGTCGTCCTCATAGATGACAGCCTTTACACTGCCATTTCTATCATATATGTACTTTTGTTTCATTTTTTACCCCCTCCTTTTAAAATTTTGCCCCAAAATAGCCCCTTCTACAAATCCAACGTTTTTCTAAATTCAGGAAACTTGGTTTTTCTTATTCTTCTTTGAGGATCCTCAATTTTACATTCTCAAGTGTTAATATTATAAAGCAAAAAAAGCGATTTTTCAAGTTTCTTAGAAAGAACACCAAGTTGGAATGGTTGGGGAATTACCTCAACAGGATGTAATATCTAATCTCCAAAATCATCTTAAAATCAATAACTGTATAGACCCGAACCTGCAAAGTTCCTCCTTCGAAACCGCCAAACACGTTCAGTAATTTGTGCATATTACTCAAAGGAAGGGAGCGAAAAAACAAAGCAAATAGAGATAAGTCAGAATTCTCTTTAAATCAATTTGATAATGATCAAGTTAAGTGAGAACTTTTCATTCTGACCATTTATAAAATCATTAACCAACCTTAGTTGCGCCTTCATTTTAGATATTGATGTTTTAAAATTGCTTCCCAAACTCTCGAACAAATCTTTAACGGTTCTTTCAACATTCAGTAAATTCTCTCTTAAATCCACATTGCCCTTCTTAAGCCAATTTCAGAAAATACCTTTTCGGTTTTTCAAACCCCTTTGCCGATCTTCAGAGATTTAGGCAAAAATAGCGACGACAAAATTTGTACTTGTTTCGTATATGGTTTACGCAAACATAATGTTCCTTTTTACTCACCGAGCCCCCGACAAGCAAGTTGAAACTCTTAAAGCCTCCGGAATCTAATAAGTTTTCTTAAGATCCTAAATGAAAGTCTAAACAATTCTTTAGAGAAATGATATTTCTTGGAAGGACTTCAAACACCTCTAACAGGTTAAGTAAAACCCCTCGAGACATTGGCTTAGGCATTCTTCCCAAGGAAGTCTTTTCAAAGATTATTTTGCCACCGACTGGATGGATACCGAAGAAAGCCAGAGACTCTTAAACTATCAGACAAGAACCTTCGACAACTACATACAAGACATCCCAAAAGCCCTCGGTATAAAACTCCTCCTCATCAAACTCTTCCGCCCAACAATACGCTACTTCCTCCTCAAAAAATCACCATACTACAGAAAAAGATTAATACCACAAAGGGTGATATGGTGGAATTATTGGAGAAGTTTGAGTGGGAAGGAGGAGGGGCAGATCAGCTAAAATAAATAACCCAGTACCAAATAAGCTCATTCACCAAATAAGCTCATTCAAAGTCAAGTACACCTTCTCTATGATTACCTCCAAATTCCCTTCAATAATTAAATAACAAGCAAAACATGCATGCCCTCAAATTAAAAAGTTTTTGGCGAATTTTTAAGCGATCCTTTTAAAGTTAGAAATTTAAATATAGCTTTAATTATACACTTGGCAACCTTCAGAATAACAACTAAATTCAGAATGTTTCGAGCAAATATGACAAAAATCGTCGGGGATAAATTGTTGCTTTGAGAATTTTTTCAAGCTGATAAATAGGATAAGGTTCAGCAAAACTCCTCAAATCTGAACCCCTTGGTAATTGTGGACTGCGTTCATTCCACACTCCAACAGTGATATCATTTATTATGGGAACATACTCCCGAAAACTCTCAACATCCAGAGTATCAGTACGGACTATATTTAAAGTGGATTTGTGAATATCTAATCTTATTAGGCCAGCAAAACCCAAGGGCCGCTGGGATTGTAGTCTAAATCTTGTATACCACGTAAAGTGCATACTAGCATATCCACCACTTTCGTCCCAATGTGAACCCCGTCCCTTCACATCGACCTCTTGTGATAATAACCTAACTGTGGAACGCTCACCTTGAGCAATTTTCAGAATTGCTTGTGGATTTTTAGGCTTTAACCGGTGTGATTTAATAATTCCGACAGCAAACCTTAACAATTTATCCTCTAAATCACCTTCCTGTCCAATACTAAGTTCATCTTTAAAAATTTTAAAAGCTCGTTTTCTCCATTTATCAATAAAAAATAACGGACCATCAACCAAAATCCATTCCATGGGAAACTCTTTTCTGAATTTCGCCAATAAAGCCATCTCTAACCTTTGTCTTAGTGTCGCCACTCTACCTTGGGCACGTCCCCTTACTAAACCCTCATCTAACAGTCTTTCACCGATAATACAATTATCGCTAAATTCCAACCTATTGGTATCAGTGCTCGGAAATGTTGTGTCGCAAATAATCCATTCGTCAGGTTCTTTGGGGAAAGCAAAGGTATGCTCACTTGTATCCCAAAAAAATCGCTCGCCTTGCTCCCTTAAAGTTTCAAAAGTAACACCAGCTTCTTCTAAGCCTTTGAATGGCGCTAAAACCAACAATCTTGACGCTATAAAATTTTCAGGTAAATGCAATACATCCCTTTTATCTCTCAAAATTATCCCCGCACAAATGTGTGCTATATGCACTGGGACAGCACCTCCATCTCTCAAAGGGATCCGTCGCCACATGACAGTTCTCTGAACGCCATCCAAAAATGCCTCGAAATTAATCGCCTCTGTTACTTTAGGATCTATCCGCACTATTTCTTCACCACCATCAGAAACTTCTAAGATCCTATCCCCTACAGAAGATGCACTTTCTACAAAAGGAGGAGGTAATGATTGTTCTTCTTCAGAGCTCACAGTGTGAGTAGGAACAGACAATTTCTTTAACTCTTGCAATAAGTCATTTAATTTCTCATCTAATAGCATTTCGGCTACCTCTTTTCACATAATTTGTCAACGCCATTCTTCATAAATCTTGTGTAATGGCCTCGGAAAACGAATCAAAACCGGCCTTTTATGTAGACAATGCCAAAGTAACATCCATCCCTTATCCAAAACCATAGCTTTTTCCTTCAATCCTTCAGCTAACCATGCATATAATGGCTTATGAATTTCAACCGCATGGCTTCTCCCCACAACAAAGGTAGAAGTATTAGCCAAGACTTCTTCATCTACTTTTGAGGCAAGTTGTTGTGCTCCTATTAAAGTCATCCCAACGCTTCGTCCTCTTGCAGCCATTTCAACAATGTCTCCCTTCAAAGCCGAATATTCACGGCCCGAAGGAACAAATTTATTTAGCTCATCTACAAAAATAACTACATGTTTAGGAAAATTTCTTAATCCCTCATCAAGTTGCCCAGTTAACTCTAACGTTTTTCTTTCCTCTAATTTTCTGAAAACATTTCGCACTACAGTTTGAAATACCAATCTTTGCCCTTTATCACTTAGTTGAGTGATATCAATTACCCATAATTCACCTGGCCTCAGCTCATCAACAGGAATTGGAGTGTCGTTATTCGCATCTTTTAATATTAATCCCCTAAATTGATTGTCAAGTGAATATTTCATCCTGTTTAATATCTTCTGAGCAGTTGCTCGATGATGCACAACCCCCCCGAAGCTAAACCAATCTCCCCGTTCAACTGTCCTTCCCCTGCCTCCCACTTCTCTATTTCTATCCTCACCAATTAGAGCTTCTTTAACCCGATCAATAAGCCGTTCAAATGTAAATTCATTATTTCTTGATTCCTCACACATAGATGATATAAAAGATAATGCTTTTTCATCAAGATCCTCAGGGTCAAATAGTGTATAAAGTGAGATTTGACCTATATTAACTAGAGTTTTTAAACTATAGTTAAATGCACTTACTATATTGTCTTGTCTCTGACTCAAAACCCCGCCATTTGGTCTAAAATGCATTGGAGCAAAGAACTTAAAGCTTCCGTCTCTTGCCCAATCTACTGGCTTCACCCCAAAGTTTCTATTCGCTTGTTCCCAAAGTTTAATATCCTCTTTATACTTTTGGAACGTTCCAATTCTTTCAAGTTCGTCTTGTTTTAAATCTCTAATGCTATCAATAAACATCAAATCAGCTTCTTTAACATTAAAGGCAATAGCAGCAACTGTATCCCTTCTTTCACTCTGCCTTTTGTTATAAGCCAAAAGATTTAGAAGTAAAAAAAGTGCATAACTTGTTTTCGTAGCAATACCTGAGGCACCAGATATATTAATGTGCGCAGCCTCGTACCCCACTATGTATCTTGCATCTAAACTGATAGGAACAGGAATTCGTTTATCATCATAGGTGAATCCAGCCAGAACTTCATATTCAGAAGAGTCGATACCGTAAGCCTCTCTGATCTCCTGAGCAGTAGCAAAATATACAGGCCAATTACCCCTAATGGGCTCTGTTTTCCCATCAGAGCGCCTGACGACTTCGACTCTTGCATTTACTATAACTGGCAGTTTCGTTCTCATTTCATGTTCAGCTTGTCCAAAAGAGTGAGCATAAAAACTATCCAAAACACTTTCAATATCACTATAAGCTTGTATTTCACTAACCAAGCCCGTAACTTTAACATCTTTACTTCGTGCAGTAACCAAAGAACCTATCTCAAGATGAATTTTTTCGTCATCCTCAACCCAAAAAGTAAACTCAGTTGGAGTTGTTGGTGTTTTAATAGTTGATGCTACTCTCCCAATAATTTTTGCTGACGGTGGAATTTGAGCTGTCTGATTTTCAACACTTTCGCTAACTTCAATAGTTGCTTTTGTTTGATCTTGTGCTACTTTATTTAGTTTTAATTCGATGTGAGAAATACTTTGAAGAAAATCTACCACATCTCTCAAAATATCCAAATTTTCTTGGTCTTCCTCCGACAACATGATAAATAGGTTTTGGATACTATCAGCTACCCTTTGAAGTGAGACCGGTTTTGGTGATTCTTTTATGAGTTGTTGCAATTTTTCTTTCCTCTTTTCCCGATCTTCCCTTGCGTGGTCGTAATTGCTAATTTTTTTAACATTTTTTAACCACTTCTCAAATTCATTGAGAAGCGAGTCCACTTCATTTCCCTCTAGCTGTTTTGAAGGATCTAAGTACATTTTCAATCACTCCCTCTTTTTATTTACATCCCAAAATTTTTTAATTATCTTAATTTCAACCTCTGTTATTAAATCCAAACCTACTCTTTTTTGTAATTCTAATAATTCTTTTAACAATTCTCTCCTAATATTTACTTTTAACCTTCCTAATTTTCCATCTTTTCGAATTTCTCGAGAACCAGGGTTATAAGATATTTCCCTCACCCTTTCTCGAAACAGTAACAATGGACGTAAATGAGACCATAGGGGTAATGAAGATATTTTTTGCAAAGCTTTATCCTGCCTTACCACTGTGCACATCCAACATCCAAAGCGAGTCCCTCGACCATTGTACACTTCTGGCTCAAGCTTCTCGCTTGGATAACCGAGACAAGGGGCATATATGTTTAAGAAATCCCAGACCTCACAATCACTCCAATCTACTATAGGCGCTAAATATCCTACATTTAACCTCGAACTGTTTTGAAACCAAACTCCTTGCCCACATTCTCCACCTCTACTGCAACTATTAATTAAGCGATTATTCCTGTTTTGTGACTCATTAAACCTTACCCCCGTAATCACTAAAGTTTTGGAAGGATTTATTAACATCTTCAATTCCCTTTCTACAGGAGCAATTTTCAAACGCTTTGTACACCACCTGAACCTTTGATGTGGCGGAGGGTAACCTTTACCTATTAAACAGGCCCAGAAACTTTCCTCCGGTTCGGGATGTACTATTTTAACCTCCACAGGAAGATTTTTTATCCTCTGGAAATTTCTGAGAAATTCTAAAAACTCCAGCGCAAATTTATGAATTACTGGGATCTCCAATCCTGTATCCGCATAAAAAACATCTATACGCTCAATTTTATCTCGCACTAATAGTGCGGCTTCTATCGCAATTATAAGAGTAGCTGTGGAATCCTTTCCACCAGAAAATGTTATAACGAAATGAGAATAACCTCTCTCAGCAAAATTTTTTACCACTTCTACTGACTCATAGTAGCGATTTAAAAAACAATGAGGTTTTTTAAAGTCAAAGGAAATTTTTGTTATTCCATAGACTGACTCTTTAGACAAACTCGTTTTCAAGAGCTTGAATCTCCACTTGAGCAAATGAGTTTACTAAATACTAAATAAAAGAATTTGAAAAAATTTAGCATTTTCAGAAAATTATAATATTGCTAATTCGTTTTGTAAAACGCTTATCGCTCTTCTAAAAGCCTATTGTCAAGAAAATATCTTTAAAAGCCATCGTATACCACATTCGCTTATTCTTTCATATTGGGACCTACATTGGTGATAATATTAAAATCAAACTAACTTCAGGTTCACTTCACTTTGTAGGAGTGAATTTCAAAACCTTTCCTTTCTCAAATAATTAGTTTTTGAACTTCACTGTTTTACAAGCGCCTTTAAAGAACACTCAGCGATGTATCCGAAATTAGTTAAGCCCTTTATTTGAAAAAATGTGATGTCCTCCAACATAGCAGTTTGAGGCAACGCCCAGCCCTAAAGTTCCTTTGTGGTAAATCTCGATCTGAAAATCAATCAGCTCTGAAAGACTACCTTTGTATATTTTTTGCCCATTTCGCTTCACTTTACAGATAAATTCAATCCACTGAACTCCCCCTCCACCCCTCCCCTCTTATAATCTTCCACATGTCAAGGTGTGAAAAAATTTTTACAGTGGGGCATAGTAATAGGACGGTTGAGGAGTTTATTAAGATTTTGAAAGAAGCTGGGGTTGAGGTGGTGGTGGACGTGAGAAGGTTTCCGAGGAGTAAGTTTGAACATTTTAACAGGGAAAATCTGCAAAGTATTCTTAAAAAGAACGGGATTGAGTACTACTATCTCGGTGAAAAGCTGGGAGGTTTCAGGAAGGGTGGGTATGAGAATTACACGAAAACAGAGGAGTTTAACGAAGGAATAGAAGAACTCATTAAGATCGCCAGAGAGAAGCCAACTGCCATTATGTGTGCAGAAAAACTGGTTTTCCGTTGCCACAGAAGATTTATTGCGAAGAGACTCGAAGAACTGGGGTTTACAGTGATGCACCTATAAAAATCAATAGACTACAAAATTCCCTGAATTACCGACAACTATAAACATCACGATCGAGATTCACTGAGACCGTTCCGATTAGATATTGTTTCTACACACTTCCCTTCCCGGACATCTAAATACTTAGAAGGACTCCTTTACCCCCGAAATTACCACAAAAGCACCCTCTCCAAAACCTTCCTTCGGCTCCTCTATCCTGTGTTGACTTTCGGGACTGAAGATTGTCTGATAGATTTCAAAACGGGAAAATCCCGCCTCCTCCATCAAATCAATAATCCCCGCAGGTGCGAAAAAATTTGCATATCTGTAAAACTTATGACCCATTTTCTTCTTTTCCTCATAAATTTTACCGAGAAAAGAGTTTCTATCAATGAACCCTATAACCAGCTTTCCTCCATGCTTCAGGACCCTTCGAGATTCTTCCAAAACCCGCCCTGGGTCTTTGACAAAGCATATAGTTATAACATTGATTACATAATCAAAGACTTCACTAACAAAAGGCAGTTCCTCCCCCACTCCCGCTACCACCTTTATTCCCCTCTCCTTTGCGAGTTTGAGCATATTTATAGCTGGATCGACCCCGAATTCAACACCCAGTTCCTTTGCAAATCTACCCGTACCAACTCCAACTTCGAGCCCGATGCCGCCTGGTATAACTTTCCCCAAGGCTTTTAATTCAGATCGAAAAAAGCTGGGATTTTTCTCATACCACTGATCGTAATCCTCGACAAAGAGTTCAAAAGGCTCCATCTTCATTGAATAATTATGGTGGTTAAACGGTGAATTAATGCTCAAAATTTCAGAAACGTTACTTTTTAGCACTATTGCCTTATTGAACAAACGCCAATCCCATTGTAAAATTTAAGCATGGGAAAGTTCACGTATATCAGCGACTTAAAAAAATATATCGGTGAAGAGGTTGAAATCCGGGGTTGGACTTATAACAAAAGGTCCTCTGGAAAAGTAAGATTCGTTATAGTAAGAGATGGTAGCGGCTTTCTCCAGTGTGTAATGGCAAAGGGGCAGATTGATGACTCCTACTTTGATCTTTTTGATGAACTTACTTTAGAAACTTCAACAATTGTCAGGGGAAAAGTAAGAGAAGACCAGCGGGCTCCAGGTGGAGTAGAACTGGACCTGAGCTACATTAAAATAGTTGGGCCTTCGGAGAACTTCCCCATACCAAAGGTCAGAGAAGATAACATCCCCGACCCCGGTGTACTTTTACCCATAAGGCATCTCTGGCTGAGAACCCGACGTCAGTGGGCAATTATGAGAATTAGACATACTATCGAAAAGGCAATACATGACTTTTACGACAGCCTTGGATTTATAAGGATAGACTCGCCAATCCTGACCCCTGCAGCCTGTGAGGGTACTACCACTCTCTTTGAAACTGATTACTTCGGCGAAAAGGCCTATTTGTCACAATCGGGACAACTCTACCAGGAAGCTACCTGCATGGCCCACGGCAAAACCTACTGCTTTGGTCCAACCTTCAGAGCAGAAAAATCAAAGACAAGAAGGCATCTTATGGAATTCTGGATGGTAGAACCTGAGATCGCCTATGCAGAATTGCCCGATGTAATGGAAAACGCTGAGGGGCTTATAACCTATATAGTGGAGAAGGTCCTGGAAAACCGTCAGGAAGAGTTAAAAATATTAGAAAGAGACATTTCAAAGCTTGAGAAAGTAAAAAAACCATTTCCAAGGATATCCTACACCGAGGCAATAGAACTCTTACAGAAGAAGGGATTCAACATAAAGTGGGGAGATGATTTCGGTGGTGATGAGGAAACAGCTCTTTCAGAAGAATTTGACCGCCCTGTCATCGTTCACAGGTATCCTTCTCGGATAAAAGCCTTTTATATGAAGAGGGACCCGGAAAACCCGGAACTTGCTCTGGCAATGGATATACTGGCACCCGAAGGTTATGGAGAGATTGTTGGTGGCTCTCAGAGAGAAGACGACCTCGAAAAACTCCTTGAGAGAATAAAAGAATTCAATTTGCCCCAGGAAGCCTTCGAATGGTACCTTGACCTGCGAAGGTATGGATCAGTTCCCCATGGAGGTTACGGATTGGGCCTTGAGAGAACCGTTGCATGGATCTGCGGCCTGAAGCACGTACGCGAGACCATACCCTTCCCCAGAATGCTTGAGAAGATTTACCCATGAGTCTCGCCGTACTATCTCTTGGCTCCAATATTGGAGATCGTGCAAAAAACCTTAATGCGGCATTAAAGGAACTCAGTCAAAAGGCGAGAGTTATCAAAACCTCTCAGTTCTATGAGACGAAACCCTATGGCTTCCATCTTCAACCTGACTTTCTTAACTGCGCTGCAATTCTGGAAACCAGTCTAAAACCTGAAGAACTCTTGCACGAACTTAAGGAAGTGGAGAAGAAGCTTGGGCGAGTAGAAGTCGAGAAGTGGCACGAACGGACCATCGACATCGACATCATTTTTTACGACTCTCTGGTGTACAATAGTCCCGGTCTTCAAATCCCTCACCCTGACATGCAATACCGAGAATTTGTCCTAAAGCCCATTGCAGAAATTAGTCCTGACTTTGTTCACCCAGAACTGGGAAAGACTGTTAGTGTCCTTTTATCCGAACTCGCCAGAATGCCTTACGTGGATGCTGTAAAAACGGCACTGGGTGATTTTTACATAGCTGTTCTCGGGGACACAATCTTTGAAACGGCCTTTCATAAACTTAATGGAAGAAGGGAAAGAAATTCGTTCCTCGATTCGGTAAAAGAAGAATTCAATAGGTATTTTACAGGAGAGAAAGTTGAATTTAAAGAATTTTCTCTGGATTACAAACGTGTAACAAAATTTCACAAAAAAGTCTACATATATCTCAGGAAAAACATCACCTGGGGGAAAACCATCACTTACGGTGAATTAGCCGGAAAAGTAGGATGTAACAGGGGTGCAAGGGCAGTTGGGAACGCAATGGCCAGAAACCCATTCCCGATAATTGTTCCCTGTCACAGAGTTCTAAAAAGTGGAAATAAATTAGGAGGTTTTGGCGGTGGAGAGGAATGGAAGAAATATTTACTCAACCTTGAAGGTGTTGATATTTAGTCTTTCGGCGTTAAATTTTGCGTGCACAGCCCGCGCCGTGCAGAGCAAATCAACACCCGTGGACATCAGACCCGTTTCCTGTGAAATTGCAAACATCGAACTTTCTAAAATTGATATGCTTTTCAAAATCCAGGTGATCAACAATTCAGAAAAAGACATCCAGATAACTTCAATGACCTATGAATTCTCCATCAACGACCATTTTGCCTCCAGTGGAAACTTCATCGACAGACCGGCAAGGGTGAGGGCAAAATCCAGAAGAACCCTTGAAAAATTCATCCCCGTCCCGGAGGAAGCGCAAATAGAGAGCGTAAAGCTTGCCCTGAGGGAAAGAAAAGGCACTTATAAACTGAAAATTAAATACGCATTCGATAACGAAGAGTATAGGGAAAAAACTCTAACACTTCCGATAAAGCAGTTGTATCAATAGTACCATCGAATTTTTAAGATAAAGCTGCTTTTCCAAAGTAGCCCTCTCATTTCATAGTGGCATTTCCTGCTTTGGTACAATCGTAGTGCGTTAGCGCAAATTCTTCCTGAGTGCTTTTACAGATCAGTTAGAGATTGCAATCTGCCTTTCCAGGTAAAAAATATCACAATTCTAAAAATTTTGGTCTAACATGACCGATTGATGTAGTCCTTTTTAAGCAAAAATGCTATAAGAATAGCAAATTTATCAAATAGTCCTTAAAATTCGTAAAAATGGAGGTGCAAATGAGAATTACTGCTTGGTTACTATGTGCGGCTTTGACCTTGCCAGCTGCATTATTGGCTCAAGAGGCATTAAAAACGGAGCCAGCACCTGAAGACATAAGAGAGTCTATAAGCAAACACCTTTCCAAAGAGGCAAAGAACATCCTGATTGTGAAAGAAGATGATAAAACGCAGCCCAGATTAGTAATTGTAACTTTCGAAGACGGAACCGTTGAAGTATATAATATGCCTAAAGGCGCAGTTTCAGAAGCTGGTACTTCGGGAAGAACCTTCCACACAATCAGCCAGACACTGCTGGGGTTTTCTCTGTACAGCTGGTCATTCCCCTCACTATTTGAACTCAAGGGCAATGCTGCGGGTGCAGTAGGACTTTTGACACCTGTGGCGTGGTTTGGCTATTCACTATACTCAGCGAAAAACATCTCGTATCCCGAGGCTCTCGCGGGCTTTCTTGGTGGAATATCAGGCGCACTGCAAGGTTATTATGTGGTAAGTGATGTAAAAGGTGTTTTCCCGTTATCTATGACGTCAAATTTCCTTGACCTCTATATTGTGAGGAAAACTGGAATCTATCCGGGCATCATATTTAGAAAATCTGTAAATAGCTATAACTCTTTTTATGAAGCCAACATGCTCAACTTGATAATTACAGGTAGAGGCCTTTCTGAAAATGGAATGAGGGGAGCCGCACTTTATTCTCTGCTTAAGAGTTATGGAACCTTTTTGCTTTTCAGAAATTCTAAGAATGTTACGGAAGGAGACGCACTATTTGAAGCTAAGCTTCAAATTCTGGGGGCAGAGTTTTTGCCTCTAATACTTCACAATGTTCAAATGGAAGGACAGGTTAGGGCTTTAACATCGTTCCTAGGATATGCCGCTGGATATGGCGTTGGATTGAAGCTCTCAGAAGACAGAGACCTTTCCTTTGGCAATGCTTTAATAATTGCCTTTTCCCCTGCTCTTGCATCATCCCTCGTGGGTGGACTTACGTTACTTTTTACTGAAGATATTCCAGATGAAATGCTAAGCCTCTATCCTGTCGTTGATTTGGGTCTAACTTATTTACTGTATCGGAACTTCTCAAGAAGAGAATATCTATCACCTTCCTCAATGCGGATCAATATATCACCTATGGTGGATGTTTTTGCTAAAAACTATGGGATAAGTTTTAATCTTAAGTTTTAAGGAAAAATTAGAACAGTATTGTCTGTTTTCAATTGTTTATCCACCTAATTTTCGCAACTCGTTCGTCGGGCGTATTTTTTCCATCTGGTGCTCTAAGGGTTTGTTGTAAATGGCTTTCTCTACAACTGTCTTTAGCTTCTCAATCTTATCAGGATTCTCGCTTCTCAGGATACTTCTTAGATCGTACTTTACAGACGATGCCATGCAGGGAATAAGGTTGCCGTCGGCTGTGAGTCTTACGCGGTTGCAAGAACTACAGAATTTATGAGATAAAGCAGAGATAAGGCCTACGTTCACCTCGCCTTGAGGTAATTTTATGATAAAATATCTTGCGGGTCCATCACCGAAAGTGCCACTTAGAGGTCTTATTTCTCCCAGTGCTTTCATTCTTTCGTAGAGTACCTCTTCCCTGACATAGTCTTCCTTCCACTTCTCATCAAAGGGCATCAGTTCGATAAATCTTATCGGCACTTTTAGTTCTGAGGCAAAATTTATGAGCTCCTCTACCTCACCGATATTGCGAGTAGTATAAACGGTGTTAATTTTAAGAGAAATACCTGCTTCTTTAACCATATTGATACCCGTTAGTACATCCTGTAACCTGGGCCTCCCTGTAATGGCTAAGAAGTTCTCTTCTCTGAGGGTGTCGAGACTGATATTCACGGCATCAACCCCGGCATCCTTCAACATATCAACGTAGTTCTTAAGCAGTGTTCCATTGGTGGTAATGGTCAATCTTTCAATTCCTGAGATTTTCTTTATTTGCAAAAGAAGCGTTGGAAGATCTTTTCGCACGAAGGGCTCACCGCCTGTTATTCTAACCTTTCTGATGCCGAGCTTGGCAAGAATACTCACAACCGTGAGGATTTCCTCGTAAGTCAGAATTTCGCTGTGTTTCAGTAAGTTAAAGTGTCTGTAGGAAGTGCAGTAAAAACATTTCAGATTACAACGGTCTGTGACTGAAATTCTAACATATTCTATGTTTCTTCGAAACTTATCCTTCAAATTTAGGACTCTCCTTGAAAACCACCCTGTAACCTCCAAGGTTTTCCATGTATCTTGAAAACTCTTCTGACTTTATTGCTTCTATGAGTTTTTCAAACCGCGGGTCCCGGGTAAAAAATACTGGCACCAGAAGGTCGTACTCTTCGACTCCAATGGGAATAAACTTCAGGGCAAAAAGTCTCGCCACAGGATAAACTGCAGCACCTACATCGGCCAGGTTTTCTTTTACGTAATATGCAACTTCTATGTGAGTAGTTACTTCATTTTCATAGCCTTTTATGGAATTCGGGCTCAAACCTTCTTTCTTCAGAAGGTAGTCCGTTAGAAACCTGGTACCGGACCCCCTTTGTCTTGAGATAAAGGTAAGACCCATCGCGGCAATATCTTTGAAGCTTCTGACGTCTTTAAAGTCTTCCCTTAAGATGAATCCCTGTTCCCTTTCCAGAAATGGGAAAAGATAAAAGTCCTTTAAGCCATATTTTCTAATAAAAGGCACATTATACTTCCCCGTCTCCTCATCTAATAGATGAACTCCAGCGAAATGGGCTCTACCATTTAGCACAGCAAGAATACCCCCAAGGCTCCCCACATTCACTACGTTAACAGGAATTCTATATTTTTCCCATAAAATTTCTTTTAGCGTGTCCAGAGAAAGATCGTGACTTCCAGCAAAGAGGATACTCCTTTCCACAAGTTCACTTCTTGTGCTCAAATAAACCTCTTTTTTCACGTTTTCATCAATACCTTCAATACCTTTTTCGATAACTACGTAGCCGCTTCTTTGAATAAAAGGAGACAGAGGTCCAGATCCTTGCTTTATCGTATAAAACCAGTACTTACCATTAACCTCTGATGTGACCACATTAAAGAGATGATCTTCTCCCTCACTTGCAGCTATTTTCTTTCCTGAGTAACCCGTTATGCTCCCACCTCCTTCCGCAAATCCGAGAAAATCTTTAAGGATAGGAAGCACCACGTACTCAAACCCGAAAAGCCCTGCTCCAGGATATCCCGGAAGCCCGAAAACAGGTCTATTATTGAAGATACCAAAAACGAAGGGTTTGCCAGGTCTTATGTTAAGTCCGTGAATAAGAAGCGTACCGCGCCTATTTAGAATTTCTGCAGTGTAGTCACATTTCCCCGATGATGTTCCGCCCAAAATGAAAATAAGATGATAATCCTTAGATAGATCTTGAAGGGATTCTTCAATTTTTCCAGGTTCGTCGGGTATAATGTCGTGAACCATCACCTGAAGCCCTATCTCTTCAAGATAATTTTTGAAAATGTAGGAGTTAGTCTCATATATTTTACCCGATTCCACTGGCTGATCCAGCCTTAGAAGCTCACTGCCCGTGGGAACAATAATTGCTCTTATTCTTTTCAGGACTTTAACCTCCCTGATACCCGATTGAAGTGCAAGGGCTATAGCCTTCCCGTCCATAATCTTGAATTTCTCAACGATAAGGTCGTAGGGAAGTACATCTTCACCCGGAATACGGACGTTTTGATATTTCTGATAAGGAATTATTGTCACAATACCATCTTCCTCCTCACGGTAATCTTCCCTTCTTATAACACAGTCAAACTCGCCGGGAACTACATTACCCGTATTAATTTCCACATAGTCACCTTTTCTGAGTTTTACGGGGTTGGATGGAGAGGCGCCCTGGGTAAACTCAGCCTTAGTCGCTACACCGTCCATTGCTGAGAGATACTCTCGTGGTACCGGCAAAATAGCCCTTACGCTCTCTGCAAGTGTCCTTCCTGCAGCGCTTTGGATCTCAACAATCTCAGTACCGACGGTTTCTTCAGATAAAAGGGAGGTAATTGTCTCGAAAATGATTTTCCTTGCCTTAGCAGGTTCTATCCTTTCCAGGAAAAATTTCTTCCTCATAATAAGTAAAATTCCACCTCTTCGCCTGCGTGAACACCTTCTAAGTTTTCTGGAATTCTAATAAGGCCATCGGCTTTAACCAGGCTTGAAAGGACGCCGGATTCTGAAAAAATGGGAAACACCTTATCATTATCCCTTTTTACCCTGATCCAGTCTTCTCTTCCCGGTTTTGAAGGAATATCTATTCCAGCTTTCAGATAGCCGGAGGGCTCAGGAAGATATTTTGTGGCGCCCTGAAGATACTTTACAAAGGGTAAGATAAAAAGGTAGGTAGACACAAATGATGAGACGGGGTGGCCTGGAAGGCCTATGATTGGCTTTTCTTTAATGCGGGCAAATATGGTCGGCTTCCCTGGGCTTATTTGCACACCGTGGTAAATAATTTCTCCACCTTCAAAGTCCTCCACCGCCCCGGTGGCGAAGTCTCCTGCGCCTTTGGAACTTCCACCCGATACTATAATAAGGTCGTAATCAGCAATGTTATCTCTTATTGCTCTTTTAAGCGCTTCTCTGTTATCGGGCACTATGGGGTGCCTTTCCACTTTCTCACAGTAATCTTTATTAAGACCCGCAACGGCCACAGTGTTGGTCTCCCTGATTCTCCCGTGACTCGCATCTTGCCACGGTTCTACCAGCTCGTTCCCCGTGGGAATTATAAGTACTCGTGGACATCTTGATACTTCAACCTCAAAAAAGCCCAAAGCCTGAAGAATTGCCATCTCTTGGGCCCTAATTTCCTTCCCTTTTCTGATAATTAAATCACCTTTCTTTATATCATCCCCTACCTTCAGTACATTTTCACCAGCAGCCACTGGCTTGTAAACCTCCACAATATTTTGATTTAATGAGGCGTTCTCCAGCATTACCACAGCATCAGCTCCTTGAGGAATCCATCCACCAGTCCAGATTCTCAGAGCCTCACCGTCGCTTAAGTTGATAGAAGGTTTCTCTGACATCTTCACCTCACCCACAAAGCGAAGAATGGAAGGAAGGTTTGTGGATGCACCAAGGGTGTCCTTTGCCTTTACCGCAAAACCATCAACGGTACTCCTGGGGAAGTAAGGCATATCTTCAGGAGAAATAATATCCTGTCCCGAAAAGCGTCTTAATGCTTCAAAAATGGCTACCTTTACGCGCCTTAGAGGCCTGAAAATGGGGAAGAAATTGTGGTAAATATCCTCCCTCTTCGCAAGTCTAAGGAACTCCATAGGAAAATTTTAAACGAGGCTTCAGGAACTAAAAAATGCCATGGATTCTGGCTCCGCAATAGGAGCACGTGCCATCTGATACCTTATTCTCTGTAACCCAGAATCCACTTCTGGCGATAACTCTTCTTTTACAGGAGGGGCAAAAAGTGCTATCCCCTTCTTCGGAACGTATGTTTCCTGTGTAAACGTAGAGCAATCCTTCCTCAAGACCAATTTCCCTTGCTCTTTTGATCTCCTTTTCTGGTGTAGGTAGAACATTTCTCATTTTATAGTTCGGGTAAAATCTTGATACGTGCCAGGGGACATATTCTGCCAGTTCATTTTTGATAAATTTTGCGATATCCCTCAGTTCCTCCTCGCCATCGTTATAACCCGGGATGATGAGGGTGGTAAGTTCGATCCAGATCCCCAGTTTAAAGTAGAGTATTATACTTTCCAGCACCTGGTCGAGCCTGGCACCAACAATTTTTGAATAAAACCCCTTTCTGAAACTTTTAAGGTCTATGTTTGCAGCATCAAGGTATGGGGCTATCTCCTTAAGAGGGGCTTCTTCGATGTAGCCATTGGTAACAAAGTTGTTCTTGATACCTTTGCTCTTAGCAAGGACTGCTATATCGTAGGCGTACTCGTAAAAGATCGTCGGCTCGGTATAAGTATAGGAAATTGATTCACATCTATACCTCTCAGCAAGGGCAACCACCGTTTCACGTGGAACATTTTCCCCAAAGATTTCGCCCTCCCTCGGTGCCTGAGAAATGTCGTAATTCTGGCAGAATTTACAGCTGAAATTGCAACCAACGGTGGCAATAGAAAGGGCCCTTGAACCGGGCAAAAAGTGATAAAGGGGTTTTTTCTCAATGGGATCAACATTCACCGCAACAGGATAGTCATAGACCAGTGTGTAGAGGGTCCCCCCCTCGTTTTTACGTACACCACAAATCCCTTTACTTCCTTCCTTAATTATACAATTGTGCCGGCATAGAAAACATTTGACCTTTCCACCAGCGAGTTTCTCAAAGAATTTTGCCTCTTTAATCATAGGGTAATTATATTCCTTTTAATCAAAAATATGAAGGGCTGTTGCTTTAAACACAAGGTATACTTCCATCCCTGGCTGGAGGTTAAGCTCTTCTCTAGAAGCATCTGTAATGAAAACAACAAGGGTAATCCCATCCACTTCTACTTTGACCTCATTAACCTTTGAACCTGGCCTTACTTCTACTATTCTACCCTTCAAGTGATTTCTTGCGCTTGAATGCTGGGGCTCAGCGTCGCTGATGATTATATCCTGCGGCCTTATCATTACGACGAAGCGATCTCTATTAACTCTTTCTGGGAGATTTATCTCCACACTCCCTAAGAAATATCTTTCGCCTTTTTTCTCTATGGGAAGGAAATTTGCTCTACCTGTGAATTGTGCCACAAAGTCATCCTCAGGACGTTTTACCAGTGAGTACGGCGTATCCACGCCGACAATCTTCCCTTCCCTTATAATCGCCACCCTATCAGCGTAATAGAGCGCTTCTTCAAGATCATGAGTCACCAGAATCATTGGCATCAAAAAGGATTCACGTATTTCTTTCACAAGACTCCTAAAATCCTCCTTATTAATGGGATCGAGAAAATTGAACGGTTCATCCATCAGAAGAATTAACGGCCTTGTTGCGATGGCTCTCGCAATGGAAACTCTCTGCCGCTGCCCTGCTGAAAGTTCGTTGGGAAATCGATCAAGTAAGTCTGAAATGTTGAGTTTCCCAGCGATGTTTCTAACGAAATCAGCACATGCCCTTTTTCCATAAAGTAGGTTTTTCCAGACTGTAAAATGCGGAAACAGGTACGCCTCCTGGTATATAATTGCGACGTTCCTTTCCCAGGGAGGCAACCCTGTTATGTCATTGCCGTAAAAAAGGATCTTTCCTTTCTTCAGAGGTGAAAAACCTGCAATAGCCTCGAGAAATGTGGTTTTACCGCTTCCAGAGGGACCTAATATGCTAATAAACTCGTGGGTCTGCACTTCGAAGTGATCCACCTGCAGTATAAAATTTCCTTTTCTTACTTCAAGACCTTCTATTCTGAGCATAGCGACAGCATAACACCCTGAAGGTAACGAATAATCCTCCAGATAAAAGAAGCACTATCACCGCGTAAGGTAGAGTTGATTTTATCCCCAGGCTTTCCAGTCTTTCATAAATAAAAACCGTTGCTGTCATAGGGTAATAGGCCACTACCATTACGGCTCCAAACTCCGAAAGCGCTCTGCCCCAGGAGAGAATTAAGCCTTTAAATAGATGACTGCGAGCCATGGGCAGAATTACGCGGAAGAAAGTAAAAGCCCTGCCTCTCCCCAAGGAATAGGAGACGCTTTCGTATTCCCTTGGAACTACGCTCAGACCTTCTTTGACTGATGCAATGTAATATGGTGCGCTCACAAAGCTCATAGCAAGAACTATACCTACCATATCGCCGTAAACCTTTATCCCCATGATGTTCAGCATCTGCCCAACAGGAGAAGTCCTTCCAAAGAAGTACAGAATCGCAATTCCTGAGACTGAGTGTGGGATTGCAATGGGAAGATCCACAAGGTGCTCCAGAATACCCTTTAAGGGAAAAGTTTTCCTTGCCAGGATATAAGAAATCGGCGTGCCGAGGAGAAGCACAAAAAGAGACGAGAAGGTAGCAGACAGGATTGAAACTTTCAGTGTACCGAGAAATTCCCTGTCGCGGATGGCAAAGAAAAAAGATTCAGGTGAAGTTGAAAAAATCAGCACAAGAACTGGCATTGTTAAAAAGAAAAGACCAAGGGCAGATAGCAAAGCTATCCACAAATCGAAGCCTCTTTTCATAGAAAAATTTTAATGTAAAAACCTGGTTTTCCTATTTCATTCTTACGAACTTATAATTTATTCAAAGGAGGAACGTTATGAAGATGATTGATGTAACCGAGAAGAATGAAACACGCAGGAAAGCGAGAGCCTCAGCGAGACTTATTGTTGATAAGGAGACCATTAAACTCATAAAGGACGGGAAAATCGAGAAGGGGGATCCGGTAAATGCTTCAAAACTTGTAGGTATTTCAGGAGTAAAAACCATCCCTTCCCTCCTCCCCTTCTGCCACCCCATACGGGTCACCGGGGCCAGGATCGACATAGCACTCTTTGATGAAGGAGTTATAGAAATCCTTTCAGAAGTCAGCTGTATAGATCGTACAGGCGCCGAGATGGAAGCGTTATCAGCATGTGCTTTGGCTGCTCTGAACTTCTATGATATGCTGAAAAGGTACGAAAGGTGGGCAAGAATTGCAGACTTGCGGCTCCTGGAAAAGGAAGGAGGAAAATCTGGCCACGTAAAGCTGGACTACGAATTTAAAGGAAAGATCATTTTTCTTGGAAAATCTGCGACCCGGGGGATGAAAGAAAGAGTGGAACGAATAACCCTCCTTGAAAACTTCGGTGTAGAAGGCGACGTGCATGCTGGAACCGAGAAAGAGGTCAGTGTTTTTCCCTTTGAGGCATTATCAAAGGTCCCGAGAGAAAAATTCAATTTCAGCATCGATGAAATCACCGAGAACATAACGATTGTAGGAATCCCTGAGTACGTTCTTCTTCCCGGAAAAATCCTTGAAGTTGGAAACGTTGCCATCGAAATCCTGGAAATTGGAAAGGAAAAGTTTGTGGACGAAGGCAGGCCTTATGCCGTTTCAAGGTGGGGAAGATTTTGCCGCGTGATTAAGGGTGGAGAGATACGTCTTTACGACGAGATTACCGTGAAAATATGAATGCAGGACAAAGGGCAGCAAACTCTGAGAAATAGAAGTTGTCTTATTGCGAAGAAGTCTTGATATTTCTTTAATATATTGCCACTCCACTCCCTGTATCTTAAAATTACTACACAATGGGAAAATTTCTTATTTACTTCGGGATGGTGATTTTTATCTTCGGTGTGATTGTATATCTCCTTGAAACAGCTTCTTTTAAAATCCCCGGCGACATCGTAATAAGAAAACCAACCTTCACAATCCTTATTCCTCTGGGCACAAGTATAATTTTATCCCTGATTCTCACAATAATCCTTAACCTTTTCATCAGGCTTAAAAAGTGAAGAGAATTGATAGATACGTATTAAAAAGCCTTTTCTTTCCTTTCCTTGGAAGCGTTTTTGCCCTGACGATGATTCTCCTTACAAACAGCATCTTCCAGCTTATGGACCTTCTTGTGAGAAAGGGCGTACCTTCAGGAACTGTTCTTAAGGTAGTATTTCTCACTCTCCCTTTTGTAATGAACATGACATTCCCCATGTCCTTCCTGGTGGCTGGACTCATAACTTTTGGCAGGATGGCGGGGCAGAACGAGATACTCTGTATAAAGAGCTCAGGGATTGACTGGAAGAGGATTTTTTACAAGCTCGCTATAGCAATGCTACTGGTAGCTTTCCTTAATGTTATTTTCAATCTGTTCGTTTTACCTGAGACCAATTTCCGACTGAAGCAAACCCTCTTTGAGATCAGAACAAAAAAACCGGCCATCGAGATCGAGGCCGGTATATTCAACAAACTGGAAAACTACTTAATCTATGCCTCTTCTAAAGACGAAAAGACCGGGGAGCTCAGGGATATTAAAATCCAGGAAGTGAGACGGGATGGAGTTAGGTTCATTTCTGCTTCCCGCGGTAAGATTTATTCAGCAAGAAAAGGAGAAATTATTATGGAACTCCTGGACGGAGAATTCATTGAGACGCGGGGAGAGAAGAAGGAAGAATTCAGAAGAGCAAAATTCAAAGAAGACCGCCTCGTAGTGAAACTTAACGAAGAAGCTTTCTACAAGGACATGGTATTCAGGGCTGATCGGGATAAACCGTTAACGATCCTTTTGAAAGAACTACAGGACGTGAGGAAAGAGCTAAATACCTTTCCGAAAGCAGACAAAGTGTCCAGAAACTTCAGCAGAAGACGCGCCAACGCAATACTCTCAGAAATTAATACGAGGATTGCTCTTCCCATTGCTTCAATAATTTTCGTTCTTTTTGCCTTCCCTGTAGCAGTAAAATTCAGGTTCTCAGGTTATGGCTCAGCTTTGGGCATCTCTTTCTTTTTCTTCATTCTTTATTACATACTTCTTCTTACAGGTCAGGAACTCTCCAGAAGAACCCTTTTTAATCCCTTCGTGGCCATCTGGACTCCCAATTTCATTTTCGCCTGCGTAGCTGCAATGTTGCTCAGAAAGGAACTCGCCAAATGAGCTGGTGTGTTATTGTTTTATTAATTTCCCAGTTACCCTTCTCTGTTCCTGACTCTTTAATTTTCAAAATGCCTGATACGGTCTACTATCAAAGGGACGAAAGCTCATTATTGCATATGACGAAAATCTACAAATTTCTCGCAACGCAAAGGAGCATGAGCTTGTCGCTGAATGAATTCTACCTCCGCAGAGACCTTCTGCCAGTCTACCAGAAAAACCTTTCGTATTCGAACTTGCGATTTCTGACGCAATTTAAGAACATTTCCATAGAAATTGGAGGCATCGGGAGGGAATATGAAGACTATGTGGCCCTTGAAGATAGTGCAGAAGTCGCTTTAAATACGAGGAGAATCTTCCTCGCATACAAAGTAAAAAACTGGACTGACTACTTCCCAAACCTTCCCCATCATAGGGTCAAAACCTACGCAGTATCTTACGTTGCTGCAGGATGCCGATTTAGAAGCTTCGTTCCTTACTTAAACTTCGAGAGAGTGAATCAAAAAAACCAGGTTTATGGAGGTCTTGCTTACATTTTCCGGGACGGGGTTTTTGGTATTCAGGTTAAAGGAGAAGAGCTCGATGCAGTTTTCCTAACTTACAAACTGAAAGGCCTTCAAATGCATTTAGTTTTTGAAAACAACAACGATTACTCAGGTGTGAGTCCTGTAAACCATATCGTCGCTGATACTACGACATATTCACGGAAGCTTTCTAAATCCAATATCTTGGAAGCGGAAATTTCCATTCCTCCTTTTTCCTTTGATTACAAAAGGATGTTCTACGACAAATACTTGATACCAGAAATAGGCACTTACAAACCCGTGTATATCAGCCACTATCTCCAAAAAGTGTATACTTTTGGAATATTCACAGAATCATTCAGAATGGGCTACTGTCACTTTGATGGTCCATCGCAAATTATAAGAGACACACTCTTTGTTTCCTTGCTGATCAAAGAAAAGTACTACGATTTAAATCTTCACTTCAACTTTAGGAATCATCAAACGGAGATAGGCGTTGTGAATATGGAATTTATTTTAAGGGCGATTAAGGATATCAACCCTTACATTAAAATTAATAACATCTTTGACGTAAGTGGTGATTTTTTGCCTGGAATCAAACACAGAAGGAGGTTTTTAGAAATTGGATGCGAACTCCGAAAAGAAATTTAAGAGCGGCTTTGTAGCCATTGTTGGCAAACCAAACGTAGGAAAATCCACTTTTCTAAACACGGTTCTGAATTTTAAAATTTCGGCAATCAGCCCCAAACCGCAGACTACGCGCCACAAAATTCTTGGAATACTTACTGGGGACGATTATCAGATGCTTTTCCTCGACACACCTGGAATTATGGAGAAACCGCGTCACGAATTGGATAAGTGGCTCTTGAAGCGAGCCTTTGAGGCAATAGATGATGCTGATGTCGTGGTAATGCTCGCCGAACCTGCAAAACCTGAGGAAATAGACATGCAAATCGTCGAAAAAATAAAAGATTCGCAGAAACCCGCGATACTTTTGATAAACAAAGTTGACACAGTAAACAAACGCTTGATTTTGCCCGTGATTGACGATTTTGCAAAGACCGAAACATTCAAAGAAATCATTCCTGTGAGTATTCTTAAGAACATTAACATGGATGTGGCTTTAGAATCAATTAAGAAACTCCTTCCCGAGTCCCCACCATTCTACCCAGAAGATACCATTACGGACAAAACGGAAAGATTCCTCGTACAGGAGATTCTGAGAGAGAAGGTGTTCAATCTCTACGGAGAGGAAATACCTTACGCCTGTGCCGTAGAGATTGAGGAATTCAAGGAAAAAGATGAGAAACGCGGCGGAAAGGATTATATAAGGGCCGTAATCCACGTGGAAAAAGATAATCAGAAGAAGATCATCATAGGCAAAGAAGGCGCGAAAATTAAAAAGCTCGGTACCCTGGCAAGGCAGGAAATAGAGACACTGCTGGGCCGTCCAGTGTACCTTGAGCTCTGGGTTAAGGTCAGCGAGAAGTGGAGAGAGAAACCGGGGTTTATCAAAGAAATCGGTTACTGAGAACTTGACTGTTCCAGGACATTCGTGTATAAAAAAACTACCAACAATACAAAAGGAGGTCTTTATGCATATATTATCAATACTACTGATCCTCGCCCAGATGGGCGGAACAGATTGCAACTGTGGGAAGATTGAAGTGACAGGATACACCCACATGGTCTACGAGTACGTCATGGATGGGTCAGAGAACAACTACGGACTCATGTCCCTTCCATACGTAAGAGTGAAATTCACCGGAAAACTCACCGATAAACTCTCCTTCAGGGTTGAACCTGACTTTGTGGAGGGCAAAATCCGCTACGCATACGCTGACCTGAAGCACATCCCACACGTAACTCTGAGAATGGGCCTTTTGAAAGTGCCCTTCGGATTCGAGTATCAGCCATTCCCTGCAACCAATGTTACCCCGTACCTCACCGGGGCAACAAAGTTGTTTACAGGGCTTGGAGTAGGAGCCGACGGCGGTATTATGGCCATTGCACAGCTGCCATATACTGAATTAAAGCTCGCCCTCCTGGAAAACGACCCTCAGAAAACCAAAGGATACATTGGCAATCTTACCGTAAAACCGATGAAAATGCTATCAGTAGGTGGAAGCTACTACAAAGGCCATGTGATTAATTGGTATACCCTTTACGAAGGATACCTCGCCCTCAATCATGACCTCTTGAACCTGGAGGGTGGTTATGTGTACCGGAAGGGTGAGGCTCATACCTTTGCGTCTAACGGCCTTTATGCGCAAGTGTACAAAAAGATTGACCTACCTATGAAGGGTCACTACATATGCCCTGCTGTGAAGTTCGGCATGCTTGAACCAAACGACGCTCAGGCAGACGATAAGACCACCGAAGTATGGGCTGGCTTTAACTACGGATTCTCAAAATATATAAGAATTATGACCTACTTCAATCTTAATCTCGAGGAGACCAACGAGGTTGACAACAACAGAATCGTAATGGACGTCCAGTTCAGCTTCTAAAAGCGAAACCACTGAACATGTGGGGGGCCCCGAAGGGGCCCCCTTTCTTTTTCCATCTAAAAATTTTATAATTACACCGTGAGAAGATTAAATTATTTCCTTCTTGACCTCGATGGAACTCTGATTCTTGGTAACAGGGTTCTTGAGGGTGCTGTGGAGTTTATATCAGAACTCTTGCAAATGGGTAAGAAATTTCTTATTCTCACGAACAATTCCTCCAGAAGCACCCTGGGATACGCCCGTTTTCTCAGGGCAAAAGGGTTCCCCATCACTACAAAACACGTCTTTACATCGGGAAAGGCAACGGCAATTTATCTCAAAGAGAAAAAAATCAAGGATGCATACATTCTCGGAACATCTTCCGTTTTAAGGGAGTTCCTCTCTTATGGAATAAAATATAGCCCGCGCAGTGCTAACCTCGTGCTCACTTACGATACAACTTTGAACTTCGGCAAGATTTCCCATGCTGCAAGAATTCTGCAGCGCGGGACTGGCATCTACGTCGCCTCTCATCCTGACAATGTATGCCCGGTGGAAGACGGATTTGTTCCCGACGTGGGTTCCTTTATCGCCTTGCTAAAAGAAGCCACAGGAAAGGAGCCAGATTTCATTCCCGGGAAACCCAGTCAGTACTTTTTCTCCAGGGCAATGGAGATTATGGGTGCGAGAGAAGAAGAAACAGCTATTATTGGGGACAGACTTAGCACCGACATAAAGACTGGTATAGATTTCGGAATTACATCCAT
Organism: Caldifarciminota bacterium UBA5631; assembly: GCA_002421425.1. GTDB lineage: Bacteria > Hydrothermota > Hydrothermia > UBA1063 > UBA1063 > UBA1063. The sequence goes on along the minus strand of DIJZ01000002.1, from coordinate 16,111 downwards.
CCTCTTGTTGACAGGCGAAACATCACTTGAAGACCTTAGAAGTTCACAAATAAGGCCTGACATGGTTTTCAGGAATTTGAGGGAGCTTTTAGCCTATCTCAGGAACAAAAAATGAAAAAAACTGTACTCTTCGTCGCTTCATCAGGAAGAAACGTGGGAAAAACTTCTGTATCTATAGGGCTGATGCATCACTTCTTAAAAGCAAGAAAGAAGGTCGCTTTCGTCAAGCCTGTTGCTCAGCACTACCAGGAAATCAACGGATTAAAAATCTCTAGGGACGTGATTCTGCTGAACAAAATATATAACTTTCTCGATGACTCAAGGCTTCAACTGGCCAGCCCCTTCATCATTGAATCGGGCTTTACAAAACATTACATTTCAGGTAAGGTCAAAAACCCTAAAGCCTATATACAGAAAAGCTTTGAAAACATACTTTGGGAATTTGATGTAATTATCGTCGAAGGCACCGGACACCCCGGCGTTGGTTCGTGTATAGACCTCTCCAATGCCACGATCTCGAAAATGCTAAACGCAACGACTCTTCTGGTCCTTGAAGGAGGAATCGGAAATACCATAGACAACTATACACTGGCAAAGGGTGTTTTCCGATCCGCTGGCTGGCCCATAGATGCGGTCGTCATAAACAAAGTCAAGGAAGATAAATACGAAGAAATAGATCGAACTTTGAGAAAATTTTTCCGCTCCGAAGAGGTGTTTTACCTGGGCACGATTCCCTTTATAAAAGAGCTATCAATGCCATCACTGAGACTTATTGCCGACACACTGGAAGGAGAAGTCCTTCAGCGGGAAGACCTCCTTGCCCAGAAGACCAGTAACCTTTTAATGGCAATAAATGAGCCGCACATATTCCTGGAAGAACTTGAGAACAGCAAAGATGAAAACATAATTCTAACCACGGGAGATCGGGAAGACATCCTCATGGCAATTTACGCAATGTACGGAGAAATGAACAACAAAATAAAAGCGCTGATAATTTCAGCAACAAAACCCCACACGAAGATTCTGAACCTTTTTAATGACAAACCCCTGCCAATAATTTTCACCTCCAGTAATATCTTTAAGGCCGCCAGCATAATTTCAAACATTACTGTGAAGATAGACCCCTATGAAAAGGAAAAGATTGAAACACTTCAGAAGCTCTTCGAAGAGTTTGTAGATACAACCCCCCTTAACAGGTTTGTAAACCTGGCCACAAGGGACTTTGAAAAGAAGAGTATGAAAAACAACGTTTTGAAATTCTTTAGATTTTTGAGAAGCCTGTTCCCAAGATGATAATTCCCGAAACTCTTGGCAAATACAGAATCATCGAATTCCTTGGCTCAGGTTCCTTTGGCACCGTTTACTTCGCAGAGGATACCATCCTGAAAAAGAATGTTGCACTTAAAGTTCAGCCTTACAGGGCCGAGAAGGGTAAGGAACTAATTGAGGAGGCTCGAATTCTCTTCGAACTCAACCACGAAAATATCGTTCGTTTTTTCAATGTCGAAATCATCGAAGATAAAATTGTTCTGGTAATGGAACCCGTGAAGGGGTTCACACTTAGGGAAGTAATTGAAAAAGATGCGCCTATGCGATATCAGGATGCTTTCGCCATCGTAAAAGAAATTCTCAAAGCTCTTGAATATGCCCACAGCAAAGGACTGCTTCACGGAGACATCAAGCCCGAAAACGTTCTAATCAGCGCAGAGACAGGCAAAGTAAAACTTGCAGATTTCGGTCTTGCAAGGATTTTCAAACAAAAGCAAGAAATTGCGCGCATCGCAGGTACTCCTTTTTACATGGCCCCAGAAGTCTGGAAAGGTGAATCCTCAAGATATTCAGACATTTACAGTGTGGGAAGCATACTTTTTGAGCTTCTGACAAAGAAGCCGCCATTCCAGGCGGAGAGCATTGAAGAGTTGAGAAATAAGGTATTCAATTCCCGTGTTGAGAGGATCCCAGGGGTATCCATCGAAGTAAATAATCTCATTAAGAGGGCTTTGAGTAGAAATCCTTCTGCAAGACCCTCGGCGGGAGAGTTTTTGGTAACGATAAACAAGATATTGAAAGCCCCCGAGTTAGACATTATGAGCGTCCAGCGGGTGAGAAAAGATCCATTTTTCGGAAATCTGACGGAAGAACAAATCAAATTTGTTGAAGACCCTTCCAGAGTCATTTTACTCAGGGGTGTGGTCGGAAGCGGTAAGACTACGGCCCTGGCGTACAAACTTGCATACTGCATTAAGAAATTACAAGAAGACCCGCAGAGTTTTCTTTTTGTTACGTTTACAGGAAAAGCGGTAAACGTGTTTAACGGTATCCTCGAGAAAATACTGGATGAGGATACTGCAAGGGATGTGAGTTCCATGACCTTCCATCAGCTTGGCAACTTAATTGTTAGATTCGGATGCGAAAGAATTGGAATTGCTGATGATTTCAGGGTCCTCACTGACCGGGAAGCAGAAGAAATACTCCAGCGGATTGTGGGCAATCCCCATTTAGCCAGAACAGTCCTGCGAGAAATTAAAATGGCAAAATCCAGTCTTCTTTCGGCTGACAAACTTGAATCGATAGAATATTCTGATTGGACAAGGGAAGTTGCACTATACTACAAAAAGTACCAGGAGGAACTGATCAAAAACAATCTACTTGATTATGAGGATCTTGTTTTTTATGCCTGTATCCTACTGGAAAAATATCCGGATATTAGAGCGGATTTTCGGGCCCGTTTCAAATACTTGATAGTGGACGAATTTCAGGACGTTAACAAGGCTATATACCAGATGATCCTGCAATTTGTAAACGAAGAAAGTCGTCTTTGGGCTTCGGGAGATGAAACCCAGTCCATTTATAGATTCCGAGGGGCCTCCCCCGAATTCTTTTCAAACCTCACACAAAGGTTTCCAGAGGCATCAAAGCATTATCTCACCGTCAATTTCCGAACTGCCAGAAAAATCCTGGATGCGGGAATAAATCTAATTTCTCACAGCAGGGAAGTTCCACATATAACCTCCCTGACAACGCTTCTGGAAGATGAAGGAGCAATTTCATTCTCCTATCACGAAAACGAGACAAAGGAAGCTCAGTATGTAGCCGCAAAGATTCAAGAGCTCCGGGACGAAGGTTTCGACTATACGGATATTGCTGTGATTTATAGAACCAATGAGTATTCAAGGCAGATAGAGGATGCTCTGAAAAAAGTTGAGATTCCTTACACAATCCTTGAAGGAGGTAGTTTCTATGACCTTCCTGAAATTCAGGCAGTATTGGGGATATTCAGGCATCTCGCAAGTATTTACTCACCGGAAAACCTGGAGGTTATCGTAAGAAACTTTCTCAAAGTCCCTGGGAATTTAGCTGCAAAAATCTTGAAGTACTATTCCACGTCTGGTAAGATCCTTACAACAGGAATTACTGATACCGAACTGTTGCAAGACGTGCAGAAATTTAGTGAATTCCTATCGGGGGTAGCTAAAAGAATCAAAAGAATCTCTGATGATCAAGAAATTATCACTCCTGACCTGGTTGTCGGAGAGTTCATCAGGATAGCCGATGAAAGACGATGGGTACCCCAAAAAACCCTTGAAAACCTTAGTGAATTCCTGCTTACTTTGAGGGAAACTAACTTGAGGGACCCGCGAGACGTGCTTAATTACGTATCTCTGATGAGGGAAATTGGATTAGCAAGCAGAAGACACCATGGCGTCCTGCTTCTTACTGCTCATAAAGCAAAGGGGCTTGAGTTTCCTGTAGTCTTCGTCACGGGTCTCATCGAAGGCCTATTTCCTCTTGGACGAAGATCAATCCGAAAGGATCATCTGGAGGAGGAGAGGCGGCTTCTGTACGTCGCAATTACAAGGGCACAACTTCGGGTGTACCTATCTTATCCATTATATTATAGGAATGAAAAACGCGAACCTTCCAGATTCATTCTGGAGCTGACCAAGAGGAGATAGTGTGCTCCCTTTAAAAGACCTTAATCCGCCAAGAAGAAAACCCATTCTTACTTACATCATAGTGGCAATGAACGTGGCTGTTTTTTTCCTCGAACTCGCGCAGGGTCGAAATCTTAGTCAAGTCTTGCTGAAATTCGGCTTCGTTCCGTACAACTTTTCTCTATTTCTTCAAGGACTTTCTGAGAATGTATATTTATTCCCCCTATTCACTTCCATGTTTTTGCACGGGGGGTGGGCTCACATAATCGGCAATATGTGGTACCTGGTCATCTTTGGCGATAATGTGGAAGACAGGATAGGAAAATTTGGATTTCTTCTCCTATACATTTTTGCTGGAATTGCTGCAGCCATTGCTCAGTTTGTGATAAGCCCCACGTCGAAAATTCCAATGGTGGGCGCGTCGGGCGCCATTTCCGGGATTCTGGGGGCTTACATCGTTTTTTTTCCGGGGGCTAAGATCGTATCTTTGGTCCCAGATCCGTTTACACTCGGGATGTTTTTTAGAATAATCCCAATTAACGCGGTAATATTCCTTCTAATTTGGTTTTTGATTCAACTTGTTCAGGGGGTCGCAACAATCCCATATGCGGGAAAATTGGGCGGAACTGCCTTCTGGGCGCACATCGGTGGGTTCGCTTTCGGACTGATTTTCGCTGCTATGTTTTCCCTCTATTCCAAGCTTACCGGCATCAAAAGGTATAGGGTCTCGTAGTCGGATTCCTGAGCCGGTTTAATCATGCAGGCGAGTTTTGGCCCATAAAAGTGGAAAACTACTTCCTCGCTGCGAATCCGTCGTACTATTTCGTGCAAGAATCTTACGTTGAATCCGATTCTTAAGTCGTCCCCTTTGTATTCCCCTGTCAGGGATTCTCGGGCTTTTCCGCTTTCAGAAATCCCGTTTATTGTTGAAGACCCTCCTGCAAAAACCCACTCGATAACAAAGTTGTTTTGAGAAACAACTTCCTGAATCCTCCTTAGCGCGCCGTCGACCTCTTTAACAGAGGTTCTAAACGTGGCTCCTTCCTCCTTAGGAATAACTTCTCTGTAAGGGGCATAAGGACCCTCAATGAGCCTTGTAACTAACTTAGACTTCTCAAAAGAAAAAGAGAAAATTCCCTTGTCCTGGGCGAGAGTCACAGATGGTTCCTCGGCGCTTTTTAGAAACTCGAACACCTCAGTACCAAGAATTGCTTCAACTACAGCATCTCTACTATCATGTTTTTTTACGAACAACGCAAGCTTGTGGGCATCTGAAGCCACCATCCTCAATTCTCCATCCGATATCTCAAGTAGTACCCCGTTCAAGAACGGCCTTGGGTCATCTTTTGCCGTGCAGAATCCAACGAGCTCATAACCACTAAGCAGTGTTGCTGTCTCCACGGGCACACTATTTTGCTCGACAAACTCTTTCATCTTTGGGAATTCAGCTGGATCAAGACTCGGGAATGTATACTCACTCTTGTCCCATTTTATGGTGGTAACTCTGTCTGCATAAACTATTTTTACCACCGGGACATCAAGAGTCGATAGAATCCGCAGGATGGACCGCCCAGGAACTGTAAAGGAGATGTTTTCCACACTTTCCACAGGCAGGTGCCCTTTTATTGAAAAATCCATATTTGATGCGTACAGAACCAGTTTGTTGTCTTTAACTTCGAACAGGATATTGTTGAGGATCGGCAACGTGGACCTTGTTGGAACTGCAGTAGAAACTTGCTGAATTAACTTGCGAAGATTTTCTTTATCCACAGTAATCTCCATAACTACCTCCTATTTAAATAATATAAACCAGTAACAGTAGTAGCCTTTATGGCTACGTTCAAAATTATAAAACTTCCTTTCTTTGCAGTAAACCCACGTGTTGAAAAACCTGTGGAAAACATGTTATAAAAGCTTCAATTTCCTGTTAATTTCATTAAGCAGGTACTCAATTTTCGGGTTACTTTTCATTTCATCTACTTTTTGTATACTGTGCAGCACAGTGGTATGGTCTTTACCACCAAAGTAACTTCCAATAGTGCTTAAAGAGAGGCCAATGATATTTCTTGCGAGATACATTGCTAGTTGTCTTGCGAGGACGACTTCTTTCTTCCTGGATTTAGATTTGAGGTCATACGGCGCCATTCTGAACTCCTGAGCCACCACCCTTATCAACTCAGCCATGGTTATATTGGAAACGGGACTAATAAAGTTTACAAGGAGTTCCCTTGCTTTTTCGAGAGTTATTGAATTTTTAGTGAGAGACATATAGGCTTTTAGTATTTTCAGAGAGCCCTCGATGGATCGTACGTTATCCCTGACGTTCTCTGCAATAAAAATAACTACTTCCTCTGGTAAAATGAGTTTTTCTTCATCAATTTTTTTCTTCGTAATAGCCAGTCTGGTTTCAAAGTCTGGTCTGGCAATCTCCACGACCAAACCCCACTGAAACCTTGAGACAAGTCTCTCTTCCAGGGCATATATCTGTTGTGGTGACCTGTCCGAAGTCATCACAATCTGTTTCTGCTTCTCAAAGAGGAAATTGAAGGTATGGAAGAGTTCTTCCTGTAAGATATTTTTGTCCTGTAGAAACTGGACGTCGTCAATTAAAAGGATATCAACGCTGCGGTATTTGTTTCTGAAATCCTTTGTACGCTTCTTCTGAATTGAGTCTATAAGCTCATTCATCAGATCTTCACACCGGATCATCATGGATTTTACTTTAGGAGACTTTACATAAACGTAGTTGCCGATGGCATTAAGCAGGTGCGTCTTTCCCAGCCCCACCCCGCCGTATATGAAGAGTGGGTTGTAGTCTTTCCCTGGGTTCTTCGCAACGGACTGCGCTGCGTGAAATGCAATTTCGTTGGATTTTCCAATAATAAAGCTGTCAAAGGTGAAACGCGGATTTAGGGGGTATCGGATCTGCGGTGCAAACTTTACTTCCTGCAATCTCTCTTCATAGTCTTCATCAATATCTTGAGGTTTAGGGGTGAATATCACGTTTATGTTTCTCCCAAGGCCCCTTATGACATCATTTAGCAACTTCCTGTAGTTTGTTTCAATCCATTCAATCCAGAAACTGTTGGGGGCTTCCACCAGTAAACGATCTCCGGCAATTGCAACACCTTTTGTTTTAACGAACCAGGTGTTAAAGGCGCTTTCGGGAAGTCGGGCCTTCAGGATTTCAAGAATATCTGACCAAACCACTCCCGCTGATGCCGCATCGCCCTCTACGATAAAATGTTCCATAAAACACTCCTTGTTCACAAATAATTAGAATCTAAGTTTTTTTCTTGCAAGACGTTATAAAGTTTTCCACAGATTCAATGTGGATTTGTTGTAGAAAAAGGCATAACCTTTTGAATTTTAAGCATTTATGTAAGTCCTTGATTGTCTGTGAGTTAGAGTAAGACAGGTTTTCCATGCTTTTGAGAATATACTGTTTCATATCTAAATGGTCAAGTTAGCGTGTCTTTTTGCCCATCAATAGATGCTTTCCACGTTTTGTACTTTTCTAGGTCGCCTCTCACGGACGCGAGGACGAAGAGAAATACAGCCACATCGTCAAAGAGCCCTGTTGGTAAGAGAAGGTCAGGGAGAAGATCCAGGGGATTCAGGAGGTATAGGAAGGCGAATGCTGCGAGAGCGATAGTCCGCCACGGCACAACTTTGTAGTTACCGCTCCAGTAGTCCCTGAGCAGACTGAAAAGTAGAAAAACATCCTCCCGGAGCTCCTCGTAAATTTTCTTATCTACTCTTGCTATCTTTTGTTTAATTTCGTGCTCCTGTTTTATTACCTTTTCTACGTCTTCCTGCTTAATTTCTCTGCTGCCCTTTTCGATGAAGTCCTTCATAATAGACCTCCGTTGAACGAACTTTTTTAAAAGATTTCAAAAAGAAAAACGTAAACAGAATAATGGAAAGTAAATGGAATGCAAAAAGCAACATAGTCGGTTGAACTTCAACGCTGTTTCCAGGCAAACTTCCTAAAAGTTCTGCGAGATGTAATAGGTTCTTTGTAATAAAAACGGCGCAATTTCGGAAAGGCTGCCACAGCGAAAGGCCTGATTCGAAGAGGGCTAAAGCGAGGAAGGCTTCGAAAATAAGGAGGAAGACCATTGGCACAAATAACAGGTTAGAGATTAACCCGAGGAATGATATTCTGTAGAAAAAACGTGCTTGAAGCGAAAAAGTGAAGAAGAGCGGCGCAGTAACTGTTATTACGTATCCTTGAATTTTTCTGACTATGGAGGGTCCCTTTGTCTCCATACCTAAAAAGTCCTTCACGTATATGTAACTGAAGATGGATAGATAGGAAAAGAGGAAAGACGGGTCCTTAATGAAAGAGGGCCAGAAAATAAGAGTAACAACGGAGGAAATGCCCCAGATATTTGCAGCGAGAATCCTTCGTCCAGTCCAACTGCTCAATACGACAAGAATTATGAATATGAGGGCTCTTATACAGGGAGCGAGGGGCCCAAGGGAGAGAGCATAAATTGAAATTACAAGAACCGCCAGCACCTCAGCAAAAAGACGTTTCCTTAAAAGAAACATTAGAAATGTTGACACAAACAGGAATAAGAACCCAATATGGAGGCCTGAGATTGCAAGCACGTGGGCAGCTCCGGCTTTTCTGAAATCTTCCACTATTTTCTTGCTCAGGCCCTTTCGATCGCCTGTGAGGAGCGCTTTGATGAGCAGTCCTTCCTCGTAGCTTCCAAAAATTTGAAAAAGATCAAGATTAATTCTGTTGTGTATTATGTCAAAGGGTGAGCTGCTTTTCTTGATAAACGCGACCCTTGATGGTAAAACAGCATTAAATTCTTTTCTATAACTTCCTTCAATTTCTACCAGAGAACCTTGCTGGAATCCCGGAAGGGAAGTGCGGAGGAATAGCCCAGCGCCTTCGACCCGAAGTAGACTCTCGTTATAGATTCTGAATTTTCCATGGACCTTTGCCTCGTCCTTTCCTTCAAGGAGGGTTCTAAATCTCACCTCGGGCTGTATTCTATAGTAACCGATCAAGATAAATAGCAGTAGAAAAAGTAAATCGGGGTTCCTCAAAAGTGTTGCGAGCACGATGAGGATGGAAATCGGTATACCGATCAGGGAATGCCTTCCCGAAAAACCCAAAAGGACGCCGGTTCCCAGGGCCAGCGAAAAGTAGAACCAGGGAACCAGCGCAGGTCTGAACTTACTCAATCTTCACAAATTTAAAGGTCCTGTAATAACCTCTTTCAGGCGCTGCTATAACAGCGAAATAGACACCTGCTGGCAGACTCTTTAATGGCACAGTTTGCGGCTCTTTTGATGCAACAAAATGCCTTGATGTAATCAATCGCCCTGATGCGTCGAAGATTAACAGTTTTCCTGTCGAGATGTTTGCTGTTTCAAAGCTGAAAGAGTTCGTGACCATGGAGGTCTGTATCCTGACCGCTGGAGCGTGTGTCTCTGCCACCGGCGTTCCAGAAGGAGGATCTGTAGTAAATTTTATAAACTGACCGGACCTGATCGTTGAGATTGAGGGATCATAGGTGCCGTTGTAGTAACACTGAATCCCTGTCCCATGATTTGGGCTTTCGATTCCGACTGTAGCCGTTGCATTTTGAGGCATACTCCCATAGATGAATACGATTTCGCCGTCTCCGGTAAGAGTTGAATAATAGGAAGGGTCTCTCAAGAGAACTTCGAAGGTGGCACTGGTTCCACTCCCCCATAACCTGACATTCTTCCACATTATTATGAATTCGTGGGAGGACACGTCATAGTAATAGTAGACGTCGCCCGATGAGGAAGGGTCAAGATCAGCAAAGAAGGGAGCTATGAGTGCTGGCGGGTTTGAAGGGTCCGGAATGGGCCTGTTGTTGCAGGTGTTAGAAGTGGTCGTGCCTAATGCGATCCATCCATTAGAACAGACCGATAGATTGTTATAGTTAAGGCCATAATATTTGAATGTAAATGGAAGACTCAGTTGGGTCGTGGCATCGTCGGAATTTGTAATCTGAGAAATTATGGTACCAGAGGAGGAGATGTCTCTAAAGCTGAAAGGTTCAAATTCACTGTAAAGGGAGTCCATAGAGTCGTAGGCGTAATATCCAAACCCGTCGGGCCCGGTATATACTGTTGAGTCTTTCTGGTTCAGGAGAAGGGTGAGAGGAAAATTAATTGTGTAACCTTCAGCATGAATCTCCAGGTTCATATTCGCACTATAGTCAAAGGGCAGATTTTCACTGGTTAAGAAAATAAGGGAATCTAAAACTTCCTGCCCCGGATTCATTGAATAGATTATTACACTATCTTCGTTGAACTGTATAAACGGGTCCGTGCATTGTGGAACAACGGAAAGCACGCTGATTCCCGCAGGAGAGCTATTCTTAATTAAAAAAGCTAAGACTCCATCTTCTCCCGGATTTACAATTCCATTGCCATTGCCAGAGAGTTCGTTTACCGTATAGCGAACCAGCTCAATTGCGGGCTTCACCTTAACGACGATGGCATCAAGGTCATATCCACATTTTCTCACCGATGAACTCCCATCTCCATCGTCCACAATCTTTATATACCTGAAGGTGTTGTTGGAGGGGATAATTGCATTCCCATAAGCCCTTCCTCCCACGTGTGTCCACGTACCGTAAGGAGAATTTGAAACGTAGATATCGAAACCCTCATTGGGAGTTCCATCGTTTCCTTCGTAAACGTATATCGACTCTGCCTTGAGTTCAGCCCCGAGGTCAAAGACGGCATATCCCGAGACACCAAGACTGTAAAAAAGACCATCGGGGTCTCCAAGAGCATAATGAGTCTGAAAGGTGTCTCCAGTTATTACGGCATTTTGAGCGTTTATGTATATAATTTCGGGTTTATAGAGGCTTATACGTTTATCTTGTCTCGGGGTTAAAAAAACATTTACCCAGGTAAGAGTATCTGTTTGAACGGTTACCCCTGAGATAGTTTTTGGTGCGTAGCCTGGTGCCTCAACTTTTATGCTGTAAGTGCCAGGGAGCAAAGGTCTTATGAAATCTCCCGTGTTTCTGTCTGCCCAAACTGGCCAATTTACTGGATAGATAGTAACTCTTGCAATCTTTATTGTATCACCTGTGAGGCTGTCAAAAACGAATCCACCAATACCCTGCCCCATTTTTCTTGCAAAAAGATCCATGGCGGGTCTGTTGGCATTAAAAATTGGGTCAATCTGAGAGGGGTCAGGTATGTAACTGTTTGAGACTTCAATAGTCCAGTCTATGTCTCCGTTTATTCCGTATGAATAGTCATTCAGGTCTCCCAGAGTTTGGTACCATTCGTATCCTTCGGTAATCGGATACCCCGTAATACTCCCATACTGCTGGGAGTAGTAGTAGACCAGATTGTTGTATCTATCGTCGGCGCATCTGACCGGGGTATAGTTCCAAAGGTAGTTCACGTATACTGCTCCAGAGTGGAAGGAGAGGCTCATATTAAAGCTTCGAGTCTTTGAATATTCGTGAATCGCCCTGGTTTCAGGTTCACTGAAAGGGCCACTTCCTGAATTGTTTTGTATGTAACCGTAATTTCGGTTCAGATCTACTCCGTTAGCGTTGTATCGTGTTTGAGATACGTGCCCATCCGGATTTACTATGGGTACTATATATATTTCTCTGGAGTTGACTAGGCTTTGCACACTTTGATTAGAGGAATAGTTTTCCAGCAAGTATTTAGCGTATAGGAACGGGACCTCCGCTGAAATCCACTCATTCCCGTGATGAGCTCCTACAAAGCGCACTTTCGGCTCTGGTTCGTTGATGGTAGGGTTGTCCGAAATCTTGAGGCAGAGAATTGGACGTCCCTGAATGCTGTAGCCAATAGTGTCAAGCTTTGCAATGGTTGAGTAGTTTTGAGCAAGCTGACTTAGATCTGCACTCATCTGAGAATAGGTGTGATACTGACTCTTTCCTGTGTAATATAGCCTTTTTTCCTCAGTCAGGTCTTCAAGAATAACGTAGCGTATTCCAAGGTCTTCTAGATTCTTAAGACTTTCGTCCTCTATTAAGATTGCGATTCCCTTATCGGTTGGGCGTGTAAAGTATGCACCGGGGATGGTTTTCTCTAATTCCCGCCACTCACTCTTCGTTAAAGGGATTTCCACAACTTTTTCTGCCCTGAGTGAAGAGGCAAGAAGTAGAATCAGAATTGCTGCAGTAGAAATATTTTTTCGCATTTTGCTCTCCTTTGAGTTTAAATATAAATCTTTGTAAAGGGAATTCCTAACGCAATGCAGGGGAAGGTGATGGGTGCGAAAAACTATTCATACCAGGCAAAATGTTGAATCTGGTAAGCGCAAATTTTATCATAATTCTATGGCAAAGGATGTTTTAAATTTCAAAAGTTATAGTAACTTGGTCCTAAAGTTTTTTGTGGAGCATGCGCTCCCAAGGCTCTCAATCTCTCCTGCTAAAATTCCAACATTCGTTGAACAGGTGACACAGAATTTCTCGAACCTACTTAAAAGCTGCGGGATCTTAAATGTGGTGTTTGATTTTAGTGTAATCGGTTCTGAGGTCAGAGAGGCAGGGCCGCTTCTTTCCTGTGAGGATGGAAACGTGACACTTATCCAGATTCCGCTGGTAATTTCTGAAAAGAAATGGTTCTTTCACCTTAAAGTGAAGTCCTCTGATATAGCGTGGTTGTCAACGCTCTTGCTGATATTTCTATTTTCCGTTCATACAACAATTGACTCAATTGGTGAAAGTGAGCCTCAATCAGTTCCAGGTATCCCACACCACATTGTTGAAAAAATTAACAAAGCTGCTGCTTCTTCGCTTCCGTGTCTAATCCTTGGTGAAACTGGAGTCGGCAAAGAAGTGGTTGCGGAAATGATTCACCGACTCTCAGGAAGGGATGGGCCCTTCGTTGCTGTAAACTGTGGCGCGATTCCTCATGGACTCTTCGAGAATGAGCTCTTTGGCCACGAGCCGAACTCTTACACAGGTTCTTCAAAAACCGGCTTAAAGGGTAAGATAGAGATCGCAAGCGGAGGTACACTTTTCCTCGACGAAATAGGCGAAATGTCGATGTATACACAGTCTAAATTGTTGAGAGTTATCGAAAAAGGAGAGTTCTGGAAAATTGGAGCGGTTAAGCCTACAAAGGTGGACGTGAAATTCATCGCAGCTACGAACAGGCCCCTTAAAGAGTACATAAAAAAAGGTAAATTCAGAAAAGATTTGTACTACAGACTCAAAGGTACGGAAATCTACATACCTCCCCTTAGGGAAAGGGTCCACCATATCCAGGAGCTTGCACAGCATTTTCTGCAATGTTTTAGTAAAGGAAGAGTGTATTTTACTGAAGAAGGAATGAATCTGCTCAGAGCCTATCAGTGGCCCGGAAATGTGAGAGAGCTTAAGTATTTTATACATTCCCTTGTTGATGAAGTTAAACAGGGCCCCGTTGCAGTCCAGAAAATAAGATCGAGCCTTGACCTTAAGACGTTGGTAAATAACTTTGAGGAGGCCAGGAGAAACTTTGAAAGACAATATATTTCCGATGCCCTTGAGTTAAATCGTTGGAATATTACTAAAACTGCGCAATACCTGGGTATGTCAAGGCGTTGGCTTCAGATGAAAATGAAGGACCTTGGCTTACGAGATTCTATTGAACAAGGTTAGGGTGTCAAGAAATTGAACACACTAAAACACAGTGTTGTCAAAGCAAACAGAGGATTGGCGCATTTAACTGTTAAAAATTCTGACACCCGTCCAAAAAGGGAATTTCGAAATTGTGCAGTTTGACGCGGAATTCGGCAGAGGATGCTTCTGGCACATAATTTGCAATATTAGTTTCAAAGGAGCGTGAATCTATGAAGAAAATTATAGTAGTAATAGGAATCCTGATAGCAACAGGCCTTATGGCCCAGACTACAATAATCTCCGATGATATGACGAACTTCCCGACGGGATGGACCACATATTCATCGAATTCCACGCATACATGGACAAAAGTATCCTCTCAGTACTATTCTGCCTCTTATTCTGCAAAATGCACCGGCTATGTAACTTACGGAAACAGCGTGACCAATTACTTCTATAGATTAGTTTCGTTGTCAAGCTATTCCTCTGCTACCCTCACTTTCTACTACTGGATGGATACTGAAGCAAACTATGACTTCTTGTATGTTGATTATTACAACGGTTCTGCCTGGACGACGGCGTGGTCAAAGAGTGGGAGATACAGAAGCTGGCAGCAGGCAACAGTTACCATTCCAACTTCCGCGACTCAAATCAGATTCCGTTTTTATTCCGACGCTTCTGTGACTGACACTGGTGTTTACGTTGACAATATTGTGTTAACTGCCACTTCAGGTGGAACAACACCACCTTCCACAAAAGAGTGGACCATAATGGTCTACATGAATGCTGATAACGACCTGGAAAGCTACGGCACCGCCGACATGAACGAAATGGAGTACGGTGGTGGTTCCAATAGTTATAGAAATGTTGTTGTACAGTGGGATAGAATTTCAGGGTACGATACTTCTAACGGGAACTGGACTACTTGCAGAAGGTATTACGTTACGAATGATGCAAGCAACTCTTCTACGGTGGTATCCACGCTGATCCAGGACATTGGGGAAGTGAATATGGGTGACCCTAATACACTCGTTTCCTTTGCCCAGTGGGCCATCCAGAACTATCCTGCTAACAAGTATTTCCTGGTCCTGTGGGATCATGGAGATGGCTGGTATAAGTCTGGACCAGAAGAGTCCCCGATCTTCAAGGGAGTTTCCGTTGATATGTCTTCCAGTAACGCCCAGATAAATGTATATAATGGAGAACTGGGAAGTGCTCTTTCGTCTATAAAGAGTTACCTTGGAAGAAATATAGACATAGTTGGGTTTGATGCCTGCTTAATGGGCATGATTGAAGTAATGGATGTTTGTCGCAACTATGCGAATTATTTTGTCGGTTCAGAAGAAACGGAAGCGGCTAATGGATGGTACTATACAGGTTTCCTGAGCACGATGAATAGTAATCCTACTATCTCCGCTGCAGACCTTGCGAAGGCTGTTGTAAACGCGGCCACAGGCCTTTCCACCCTTGCTTCTGTTAACCTTGCTAATATTGGAACCCTCGTTTCCTACCTGAATACTTTCGCTCAGGAGCTCATCAATGCCAGGAACGCTGGCTACAGCAGCGCCATCAGCACGGCCAGAACCAATGCAAAGAGCTTCTATATAAGTGATCACAAAGACCTTTACATGTTTGCGAACAATATATACAGCAATACAAGCCTTCCTTCTTCACTCAGAACTGCAGCAAACAACGTCATGACAGGGATTACGAATGCCGTTCTTAACTATAAGAATTCCTCAACCTACTCTTCCTGCCGCGGTGTTGCAATTTATTATCCAGCTTCCTCGTCAAGCTATAACACAAACTACAACTATCTTCCTATTGCCTCTTCAACAAAGTGGGATGACTTCATTAAGGGTGCAACTTCTGTCTCTACTGATCCTAATGGTGAAACCGCTGCAGACGGAAGGTTAGGAAGCGTTACTATGTTCGAAGTGGTGTCCAATGTAACTTCAGGACCTGTCTATTTCAGGTATGCGATCACATCACCCCAGAGAGTCTCTCTGAGGGTCTACAATACCCTGGGCCAACTTGTGAAGGTTGCTGTGAGTGAATATCAGCAGCCAGGTGAATATAATGTAAAGATTGATTCCGGGCTTGAAAGAGGTGGGGTATACTATTACCAGTTCGTTACTGATACCGAGACGAGAAGCGGGAAATTCATTGTAACGAGATAGCGCGCTTAAGCAACCAACGTATTTGGGCCCCCTCAGGGGGCCCAAATTTTTTTGAGGGCTTTTTCTAAAGTTCTTTTATAGAAGTGTTTCTATAACGTCTACTTTTAGCCTCGTAACTTCTGGACTAGGTATTGGTATTTCTGTGATCAGTAGTATACTCAAGTTTGTCTAAGAAAATTCTTGTCTTTTGGTCTTTTCCTTTTGACATGCTCTGAGGAGAACAAAGCGCCCTTTTCAATATTTTCAGGGATTGTAAGTTACGGATACTCTTTTTCGCCTTGTTTGACAATGCGAGATTACTCAAATATAATAATTGAACTTGCAAAGAGTTCTTTGTCAAATCAGGCAGGAAAGCTGGCTAGAGAAAGGAAGAGAACCCAACATAATC
>DIJZ01000001.1 GCA_002421425.1 Caldifarciminota bacterium UBA5631 | reverse complement strand
GCGTGCGATTTTTCAATCTCACTGCAAACAGACCGGTAAAGACTTTTCTTGTTAAAAACCTTACAATTCTCTAATGATGGAAAAGCAAGACAAAGGAATGGAAAAGTTGAACCTCTATGTGATGGGAATGACCTGTGCAACTTGTGCAAGAACCGTTGAGAAAGCTATTTCGAAACTGCCCGGAGTTAAACTTGCAACGGTGAACCTCGCTACGAATTCTGCTTTTATTATACTGGAGAAACCACTGGAGTTTGAGGAAATCAGAAAAGCAGTCGAAAGGGTGGGATACGGGATTTCAACAGAACAGCCAGAGGAAGAGGAGCGCAGAAGACACAAAAGGGTTAAACGAAATTTCCTCCTGAGTATCAGCTTTACTCTTCCCCTTGTGATTTTAATGGTTCTGCATATGCTAAAGTTTCACATTCCTTATTTTCCCTGGATAGAGATCGCAATTGGAGCAGTTGTTCTTTTTGTGGCGGGTTTTGATACCTTTAAGGGTGCCTTTATTGCAGTAAAGCATTTGCACTCAAATATGGATACGTTGATCTCTCTGGGGGCCATTTCTTCATGGCTAACAGCGGTTTTACACGTTTCTGGCTTACCAGTTGATTCCTTTGGTTCCATCGGAGCGATGATTATGGCGATTCATCTCACGGGTAGGTTCATTGAATCAAATTTGCGTGATAGAGCAATGAGGGAAATAAAGGGGCTCCTATCTCTGAGGCCGAGAGAGGCTAGAGTTATTGTTGAAGGAAAAGAAGAGTTTATCCCGGCATCCGCTGTAACTGCGGGGATGGTAGTTCTTGTCAAGCCTGGCGAGCGTGTTCCTGCTGACGGAACAATCATTGAGGGGCAGACCAGCATTGATGAATCAGTGATTACCGGGGAGCCGATGCCTTTGGAAAAGGGGGTAGGTGGAATAGTTATTGGGGGCGCATTAAATCTGAACGGAGCGATTAAAGTACGTATTGACAGGCCATTGGAAAGTTCTTTCCTGTCAAGAATGATGGAACTGCTTAAACAGGTTCAGGGAACGAGAATCCCGATACAGAAAATTGCTGATAGAATTACCAACTATTTCGTGCCAACCATCCTGGCTCTCGCCACAATCAGCTTTGTATTCTGGTACGTAAGTTTTTATTCTCTGGAATCCTTTTTAAGTTTACTAAAGCAAATCTTTCCCTGGGTTTTGCTGACAGAAAACAGGTTCTCCTTTGCTCTCACCTGTTTTATTTCTACCATAGTAATTGCATGTCCCTGTGCCCTTGGTCTTGCAATACCAATGGCTCTTTTGCGTGGGACTACCGTTGCTTCCAATAAGGGTATTCTAATTAAGAACGCAGAAATAATTCAAACTGCTTTAACGGTGAAATATGCATTGTTTGATAAGACAGGAACTTTGACGGAAGGTAAGCCAAAGGTGACCTATTATCAGCTGCCTGAGGGGGAGTTAGAGAAGGTCGTAGCTCTTGAAAGAAATTCCGCGCATCCTCTGGCAGGAGCTATTGCCGGACTTCAAGATAAAGAAGATGAGTTTGTTGTGAAAGATTTTAAGGAAGTTGCGGGGTTCGGAGTGACCGGTGAGATCGGAAACAGTGTGTATTTCGTGGGGAAGCCTGAAGATCTGAAACTTTATGAAGACTATATTTCTCAGGGCAAAACTGTGGTTGAAGTTCGAAAGGGAAACAAAATTATTGGATTTTTTATTATTGAAGACAAAATTAGAGAAGATACTGAAGATGCTATCGGCAGTCTAATGGAGTTTGGTGTTGTGCCAGTTCTTATTACAGGTGACAACCGGAAATCTGCTGAAATAGTAGGTGGGAAGCTTGGCTTTAAACACATTTATGCGGAATTAGCGCCTGAAGACAAAGTGCATATTATTCATAAATTTCAGGGTGAAGGTGCAAAGGTCCTGATGACGGGTGATGGAATCAATGATGCTGCAGCCCTTAAGGCTGCTGATGTTTCCATTAGCATATCCGACGGAACAGACCTGGCAATTGAAAATGCCGATGCGGTTATTGTAAAGGGTGGCCTTTCCAGAATTATTGATTTTTTTGGCGTTTCGAAGTCCACTTTTCGAAAAGTAAAGGAAAATCTTGTTTGGGCTTTTTTGTACAACGTTCTGGCAATTCCCCTCGCTATGATTGGCTTGATAAATCCCATATTTGCAGAGGTAGCGATGGCTTTGAGTTCAATTACCGTGATTGTAAATTCGTTACGTTTAAAATAGGGGGTATTTATGGTAAAGTACAAACTTTACGTTCCTGGTATCCACTGTGACCACTGTAAAATGAGAATTTCTAAGGCGTTGAAGGATATTGGGGAGCAGGATTTTGAAATTTCAGTTGTAGACAAGGTTGTAACGTTGCGAACGGAAAATATTGAAGGTGTAATTAAAAAGCTCGGGGAGATAGAATATACTCCACAAAGTGTAACAAAGTTGCCTGAGTGAAAATTATAACTAATCCTTTTGCGGATTAGAGGCACGGACAGTTTATTCCTATCTGAACATTTTCATTATCTCTTCAGGTGAAGCAAACTTAACTTCGATTTTGTCCACGTTGAAAAGATCATCGGAAAGCCCCTGGTTAACTTTGATTTCCTTAAATATCATCGTATGTACGAGTTTTCCATCTTCGAAGGTCTCAATCTTGAAGGGCATTGTAATGTTCTCGAACACTTTACGAAAATCAGAATATACTGTTGCGATTGTTTTCTTGTCCTGTGTCACTTCAATTTTAAGGGTATTCAGATCTTTTTTATCTACCCAGACTTTCTCTATAATGCCATCTTTTTCGGAGATATTTATCTCTAATATGTAACAACTCTTTCCGGCGAATTCCCCCTCTCCTACAACCCTGGCTTTTACTAGATTTTCTTGCCATTCCTCTTGTTGATAGGTCTTCGCTTCTGCGGCGGAAATTTTTCTTCTTCCAATTATGGGTGAGATCATCCAGTATTCAAGGCTGTCAAAAACGATTATTGTCTTTACAGTTTCACCTTCGCCAGCAGGCATGTTGAGTTCAATTCTTGATTTAACACCTTTTCTCATCGTTTTCACTTCACCCAAATCTGGATCTTCTTGCACGATTGTGATATCTTTAATCGTCTTACCTTGGTTTACATATTTTGTGCGAATTTGCTGGATTACATCGGGTTCTGCTGCCATAAGAAATCCGACTACTATTCCTGTTATGAAGATCAAGGATCTCATAATAACACCTCCTGTAAACGTGGGAATTCTCCCACTATCAATTCTTCATTCTGTTAAGTTGTTGCTTAACCCACTTATAGTTGGAATCTTCTTTAAGGATCTCCCTGTAAACTATCTTTGCGCTATCGGGAAATCCGGTCTTTTCGTAAGCGTAACCGAGAAATGCTTTACATTCCAAGTATCCCCAGCTCAGCGGGTTGTTTGTTTCTTTCTTATAAAAATTCAGTGCGGTGATAAAGTTGTGCTTGGCTTTTTCTTGAGAACCTCCAAAAGATTTCGGCCTGAAGAAAAGCCCTGTGCCATAAAGGTAATAAATCCTGGGGTTGCTTGGATCCAGTTGTTTTGCTTTTTCAAAGGCTTCTTCGGATTTTTTTCCAAGGGATATTGCCCTGGTGAAGTTTCCTGTAATCTTAAGTCCGTAAAGAGAACCAAGAAGCACATAAGAATCAGAAAAGTCTTGCTTTCTGGAAATACTCCTTTCAATGAAATAGATCGCACTATCGAGGAAATCGCCACTTCGAAAACTACTGTCTGCAGTGAGCATCTTGAAGATTGCCAGACCCGAGATATAGTCTCCGAGAAAATCGTTTTTATCTTTTGCCAACTTCCGAAGCCTCTGATAATTTAATTTTATTGAATCGTATTCCTGGGCCCTTATAGATGCCTCAAACCTTTGAATCAAATCCTGCACGTCTTTCAGTTCTCCGTAGTTCGGAGAGATAAGGAACAGAGTAAGTACCCATAATTTCATCCAGGCTTCCTCCGCATTCAAAAATGGTAATGTATTTATTGCTGAAATTCAAAAAGGAATCCAGATTCCACGAGGCCAATTCTTCCTTTAAAGGGAACCGTGAATGTAGATGCGCAGTTCTTGTTTCATGAATTTGTTTTCTTTTCTATCAGGGTTAGTTTAAAATCTTGTGGGAGGATGTATGAGAGTGGTTATACAGAGGGTAAACTGGGCTGAAGTCTGGGTTGAAGGTGAGCGCAAGGCGCATATAGACCATGGTCTTTTGCTTTTAACTGGTTTCTCTTCAGAAGATACTGAAGAAATTCTAAAAAAAGCCGCAAGGAAAATTGTCGAACTCAGAATCTTTGAAGATGAAAGTGGAAAAATGAATCTTTCAGTTAAGGACAAAAACCTTGAAATCCTTGCAGTACCTAATTTTACCCTTGAGGGCAGCATCGAAAAGGGAAGAAGACCATCCTTTGACCGCTGCATGGAGCCTGAAAGGGCGAGACTCTTTTTTGAAAGATTTTGCGAACACATCGAATCTTTTGGTATTAGAGTGCAAAGGGGTGTATTTCAGGCAAAAATGGAGGTGAAACTCTTAAACTACGGACCGGTGACCTTTGTTCTTGCACTATGATGCTTTACATAGCCCTTATCATTTTTTTACATCCAGTAATTACCGAGGTTATGCTGGATCCTTTGGGCCCAGAGTCAGGCTCCCTTTCACCTGGTGACAGGAATGAGTTTATAGAACTATATAATCCTTCGGATGATACGATAGATGTTGCTGTTTACAGATTGAGGGATAATGCAGAACTGGACTCAATTGTTCCTTTTAGTGAAATTCTCAGTTATTATCAGGATGTCAGAGCCACTACAAAGATCCCTCCAAAAGGTTATGGAGTCATTCTGGATAGAGAATATGTAATTTACGGAGAAAACTATTTACCTTACACTTTCCCTGGTTCAATATCTATAATGACTACCAGAGATACTGACCTTGGAAATGGGCTTTCTTCAAATGATACGATTGCCCTTGTCGCAACGTCAGGACAGGTTGTATCAAGTTTTGGTTTGGGTAGTGGATTTCCTTTACGTTCAAAGGACGGTGTGAGCTTCGAGAGGAAGTACTACTGGGGTCCAGACATTGCAGAAAACTGGAGATGTTCTGAAGATTCTTCAGGGAATACTTGCGGTCGAGAGAACTCCGTATCCCATCCATTCAACATAGTGATAGCCGGAGCCAAGTTTGCACCCAGTGGTGACTATGAGGTGCTTTTTACATTGTCACTGAAGAATATTGGTACTGAAGCAATTGGACGAATAGAAGTCGGTTATGAAATTTCAGGGGGTTACCCAGGCGGGGATGAAGAGAGGTATGTCAATTTGCTCCCGGATTCCTTCGTCGATGTAAATCTGGGGCCGTTTTCCTTTCCACCTGGAACATATTACGCTTCCTTTAGTGTCATAATACCGGAGGCTGACAGTTCTCCCATACAAACCCGAACCCTGAGATTTTTCGTGGGTAGAAGCCCTCTAGTAATTAATGAAATAATGTATAACAGCGAAATAGAGTGGATAGAACTTTTTAACAATTCCGCGGATTCAATTAGCTTATTAGGTTTTTCTGTTGGTGATCCTGTAAGGAGGTCTGCTCCCTTCCAGGAAACTTTTTGGATCCCTCCAGGTGGCTACCTTGTCCTATCGTCAAAACCTCTGGATGTTTCGGGACATTTTGTGTTGAGCAATTTTCCGACCCTTAACAACACTGGAGATACCGTTTTTCTGTATGATGAAGCTGGTTCCTGCGTGGATTTTGTGCCGTACTCCTCCAGCTGGGGAGGCGGATATAATATTTCCCTGGAACGTCTGTGTGCCCAGCTTCCCTCTAATTCTAAATATAATTGGTCATCGTCCAGGGAGGGCTCAACTCCTGCAAAGCCGAACAGCATAAATATTCAACCTCCACAGGACAATGCACTTCTCTCTCTTTCTTCAAGGGTTCTTGCCCCTTCCCGGGGAATTCCATTGTTGATTGTAAATCTTGCATTTCCCAGTTTCCCGATCTATGCTACGGCTGAAATGTATAGAATTGACGGAAGGAAAGTTGCGACTTTCTTTGAAAAGAAACTGCTGATTGATGGTAAACACTCCTTTGTTCTTGAATCCCTTATTTCGGGTAAATTGCTTGATGAGGGGATGTATATTCTTATGGTGAAAGCAGAAACCCTTGATGGTAGGACTTTTGTAAAAAGAGAATTAATCGGAGTGTTAGATTGACTACCGCTTTCTTAACTTTATCAACGGGATAATCATCTCTTCGATGCTGACACCCCCGTGATATAGTCCACCACGGTACTTCTTCTTATACTTGCTCGGGTCACTTCTGTAGACAAAGTAGTCATAACCTTTGGCCAGGAAAAGATGCCTTGCAATCTGTGGAATCCCGTAACTTCTCAGGTCAGTAAGGTCAATAGGCTTACCTTCCAGGGCTCTTAGAGAATCCCCGAACTTAAATCTAAGCCCCTCTGTAGTCTCAGCACCGCCTTGAATTACGACGGCCTTCTCCCCTTTGATCCACCCATGGTCGGTGGTTATGAATGTATAAGGTGTATGCAGTTTTTCAATGAATCCGGAAGTTTCAAGGATAAACTTACAAAGCTTCACGTAGTCGTCTGCACTCTCTATGAGACCTCTGAGTGGTGATTCTTCTTCTCGGAGGTGAAATATCATGTCAAAGAAATTAATTACGTATACTTCCAGCTTTCCTCCATGTTGAAAGGTTTCCTGTTTCAGGGCATCGAGGGTGTTTATTTTCCTCACAAAGTGAGAAACATCCTTTAATCCGTTCTCCACAAGGTTTTGCTCAAGTAATTCTTTTTCGTGGAGGTTATCTTTTAACCAGCCCGGGTTCCTGCGCTCGGTGTCGAAGGGTGTATTCCCTGAAAAAAGGGAATTTCTTGCGAATTGTGTTGCCGTTGGAATGATAGAAAAAATTGGTTTGATTTCGAGACTGTAGGATGGAGGAATTACTCTCGAAAGTTCAAGTGCCTGGTCAAACCGGAAGTTGTCAAATACAAGGACGTTTACTCTTTCATTATTAGAAACTAGCGGGAAGATTTCATTTTTAAAGATCCTGAAAATCCACGGAATTTCGCTTTGGGGCAGCAAAAGTGGAAGATTTTCCTGGACCCAGTTTGCATAATCCTGGTTCTTTGCCTTGAGCTCCTCAGAGAGCAAATCATCATCGGGACTCTCCACCATCCAGTTGAAAAGAACCGCACCCTTCTCAAGCCATTCTTTCCACGTGTTACCCAGGGAATTAAGTCTGTTGTAGTAATCTAACACTCTTCTTGTTTCTGAACGATCCTTAAGTTTGTCCCTATCCAGTTTTCTCAGAACTGCAAGTATTTGACTGGGTTGAACGGGTTTCACGAGGTAATCAAAAATATCGATGGAAAAGGCTTCGTCCATGACTTCTTTGTCCTGCACCATTGTGATGAGAACCAGGGGAATATTTGGGTGTATTTTTTTGATTTCTCTTGCAAATTCGATGCCGGAAATCTGAGGCATCTTGTAGTCGATCAATATAACGTCGAAGGCTTCCAATCTTGCTATTTCTAAAGCTTTTATGGGGTGATCAACTCCGATAACTTTCAGCCCTTCACGCTCCAGAAAGAGTATGTGTGGCTTCAGAACCTCAATTTCGTCATCAAGCCAGAGAATTTTCATTGTTAAATTATAAGGCAAAGAGGTCTTTAAAATCCAAGCTAGAGCCTCTATAATATATGTGCGGGCAGATAGTTCAGTCTGGTTAGAACGCTGGTCTCACATACCAGAGGTCGGAGGTTCGAATCCTCCTCTGCCCATTTTCAAATTATACTAATTGAGCAGTTTTCTTCTGCGGCTGTCGGAACGCCGTCACTTCGAACCATTTTTAGAACCTGGGAATTCCACTTTTCTCTTACACGGCAATAGAGACAGCGAAGAGCATTAGCGCCCCGCCGAGAAGTTCGAGGGGAGCCCACTTCTCATGAAGAAAAATTAAAGCGATCAAAAAACTAAAAAGTACTTCAAGGGAAACAAAAATAGTACTCCTTATTGCCCCTGCGTGCTTCAAACCAGAAACGTACAAATAGTACGCAATGACAGTACAGCCGAGGCTAAGGTGTAGCAGGAGAAGAGTACTGGTCCAATTGATTATTATGGGTGTCTTTGTGATGAAAATTAAAGGGAAAGAGGCGAGAGCAGTAATTGCGAAAACGACCACGTTCAACTCATGAGTTGAGTATTTCTCAAGGAGATGTTTGGAAATGATGACATAGAACGCCCAGCAGAAAGAAGCAAAGAGAACAATAAGATCACCTATCATCAGTTTGGCTTTCCAGATCTCGGAAGGATTTTTTCCTGAGGCAAGCAAAAACATCCCTGGAATTAGAAGGATTATCGAGAAGAAAAATCGCTTTGGGAATTTTTCTTTTAAAAAAAGCACTGCAAGGATTGGAACCCATATTACAAAAAGATTTATTATCAAAGCGGTTCGTGATGCCAGTGTGTAAAGTTGACCGAAGTATTGGAATATATAGGAGAGAAAGGTAACAATTCCAAGTGCATAAACTCGTCGGTCCTTCAGGATTTCCTTTTTGAACCTTTTCTTTGCTATAATGAAAAAGAGGATGTAAAAAAATGTACCGAGGGTAAATCTAAGGAATACGAAAGCAATCGGTGGTATGTATGAAAGCCCGGCTTTTACCGCAGGGAATGAAGTGCTCCAGATGAGCGACGAGAGGACGATTAATGAAATGGCTCTCCGTTCCGACATCAAATTTCCTCATTCTTTACACTGGCAGGGTGATTTTCCACACTTTGGACAACCTTTGTCGTATTTCGTCATTGCAGATTCCATGTCAATCTCATAAAGATTCGCAAGAGAAAAAAGCCATGCACAAACATCAGAAAATTCCTCATTCAATTCTTCGGTGTTCATGTTTCTGATTGCTCTGGCAAGCTCGCCGATTTCTTCAATAAGCCATCGGAAAGTTTCCGCCTTTCCTCTTCTTGCATCTTTGTCATAATAAGTTTTTCTTATTTTGTTCTGGAATTCTTTTATCTCCATAGTCCCAAGATCCTCGTGATAATGGCAAAATACGGTGCTGTAAATACGATACTATCGACTCTGTCTAACATTCCCCCGTGTCCTGGAAATAGATTTGACGAGTCTTTTACGCCAGCTTCTCGCTTAAAGGCCGACTCTACAAGGTCACCGATTTGAGAGAGGATAGAAATAAAAACAGTCAGTGCAATAGTGGATGCGAGCGTTGTTCCCGGAGGTATTACCTTGATGTGGTAAAGTATGTAACCAAAAGGTATGGTAAACAAAATTCCATAAACATATCCTTCGATAGTTTTCTTGGGGCTGATCTTTTCTGCAAGTTTGTGTTTGCCCAGGAAGTAGCCACCAATATAGGCCATACTGTCGAAAATCCATATGACGAAGAGAAAGAACAGGATGCCCTGGTAACCCATTCGGGTTCTTATGAGAAGAGCGGAAGCTGCGCCCATCCACATATATACAAGTATAAAAAATGTTAAGGCAAACTCTTTGATTGAAATTCCCTTATTCCACATTAGCGGAATCGCAAGAAAAAGAAGAAGCGGACACAGTGCAATTAAGTAGATTAGATTGAAAGAAAAAGCAAAGAGACTGGCCCCAAGAAGAAAAACTGAATACCATTTGAGAGCTTTTTTAACACCGAAAAGATTCAGGAATTCCCACTGCGCCAGCGCAAATGCGGCTACGATCAGTAAAAAGAAGTATATTTTCCCAAGAAAAACAAGTGCAAGTACTGCAGGAATAAGAACCAGAGCGGTAAGGGTTCGCACCCTCAGTTCAGACTTCAGCGACACCGCCAAACCTCCTTTCTCTTCGTGAGTAATCTTCTATGATCTTGAGGAATTCCTCTTTTCTGAAATCCGGCCATAGTGTATGGGTGAAGTAAAATTCTGTATATGCAACATGCCAGAGGAGAAAATTTGAAATCCTTAATTCTCCACCTGTTCTGATTAATAGGTCAGGGTCGGGGACCTCTGGAAAGTAAGTGTATCTCTTAAACTCCTCTTCGGTTATATTAGAAAGATTCTCTCTTTGTTTTCCAAGTCTACTCACAGCATCGAGGATTTCGGCTCTACCGCCGTATGACAGTGCAAGAAAAACCGTTAAACCCGAGCAGTCTTTTGTCTTTTCTCTCGCTAAGTGGATTTCTTTCAACACTGACTCTGGTAGAAGCTCAAGTTTTCCGACAAAATCTAACTTCACGTTATTTTTTAAAAGAGAATCCACTTCTTCTCTAATCAACTTGCTGAGCATTTTCATAAGGAAGTTTACTTCATATTTCGGTCTTCTCCAGTTTTCGATGGAGAATGTGTAAAGAGTTAAATACTTTATGCCAAGGCTTTGTGATACTCTGATAATTTCTCGCACAGACTCTGATCCCGCTTCGTGTCCGAGGTAACGAGGGAGGCCTCTTTCCTTCGCCCAGCGGCCATTGCCGTCCATAATTATGGCGACATGCCGGGGAATATTACTCTTCAAGAATTTCTTTCTCCTTATTCTTCACCAATTTATTGATTTCTTCGATATACTTATCGTGAAGTTCCTGAAAATGTTTTTCTGCCTTTTTTGATTCATCCTCACTGATTTCCTTGTTCTTTTCCATTTTTTTTACTTGATCCACACCATCTCGTCTTATGTTTCTGATAGCAACTCGCGCATCTTCGGCGTACTTCCTTATTATCTTTATGAGTTCCTGGCGCCTCTCTTCAGAGAGTGGGGGAATTGGAATTCTTAGAACATTACCATCACTTTGAGGGTTTAGTCCAAGCCCCGCTTTCTTAATTGCTCTCTCGATTTCTCCGATTACAGATTTATCCCAGGGCTGAATAATAATCATCGATGCTTCGGGTATCTGGATTGTTGCCACCTGATTGATGGGGACCTGAGAACCGTAGTAATCCACCTTAACTCCGTCAAGGAGGTAGGGTGTTGCTCTCCCAGTCCGAAGCCTTGATATTTCCCTTTCAAAATTTTCTATGGTTTTCTTCATACGGAATTCTGCTTCTTTGTATACCTTATCTACCATCAGAATCCTCCTGTGAAATCCTAAATTTCAACAAACGTGCCTATTTTCTCACCTGCAAGGGCTTTTGAAAGACTTCCCTCCCTGGTGATGTTGAAAACAAGAATTGGAATCTTGTTCTCCCTGCAGAGGGCGATTGCGGTCTGGTCCATGACCTGAAGTTCGAGATTGAGCATTGTCTTAAGGTCTATGAAATCGAATTTTTTTGCATCTTTGTGAATCTTGGGGTCTTTATCATACACTCCGTCTACTTTTGTCCCTTTAATCAGGAGATCTGCTTTTATTTCACCAGCCCTGAGTGCTGCTGCAGTATCCGTTGTGAAAAGAGGATTTCCTGTCCCACAGGCAAAAATAACCACGCGGTTCTTATCCAGGTGTTCAAGAACCTTTCTTCGAATGAATGGCTCTCCGATGGCCTTAATCTCAATAGCGGACACAATTCTGGTTTCAATTCCTTCCTTTTCAAGGGCATTTTGAAGAGCCATACTATTGATTGCAGTGGCAAGCATTCCCATGTAGTCCGCTGATATTCTGTCAAACCCCATTTTTTCAATAGTCTTTCCTCTTACAATGTTGCCGCCACCTACGACAATGGCAATCTGGGTCTGGAGCTCTTTAATACAGTAAGAAATTTCTCTGGATATTCTGCTCAGAAATTCTACATCTAAATTTTCCTTCTCGTTGCCGAATAGCTCGCCAGAAATCTTTAGTAAAACCCGGCGATATCTACTCTTCACCTATTTTAAACCTCGCGAACCTCTTGATTCTGATGTTTTCAGAGAACTTTGCGATGTGTTGCTTTAGATATTCTTCAATGGTAATTCCGGGCTCCATAAAGAACTGCTGGTCATAGAGGACATTTTCCTGGTAAAATTTTTCAATCTTTCCTTCCACAATCCTGTCCACAACATTCTGAGGTTTCCCTTCTCTAATAAGTTGCTCTTTCAGGATTTCTTTTTCTTTTTCGATAATCTCCTGTGGAATTTCTTCTCTTCTGATATATTTTGGAGCCATTGCAGCAATTTGCAGGGCAACGTTATGAACAAATTTTTTGAATTCATCAGTGTTCGCAACAAAATCTGTTTCGCAGTTTACTTCAACAAGGACTCCAAGTCTTGCTCCAGGATGGATGTAAGCTTCAATTATTCCTTCTTTCGTTTCTCTGTCGAGTTTTTTGTCAGCCTTGGCAAGGCCCATTTTTCGAAGTTCTTCAATGGCTTTTTCCAGGTCACCGTTTGTTTTTTCTAAAGCTTTTTTGCAGTCAAGGATCCCAGCACCTGTTCTCTCCCTGAGCTCTTTAATCAAATCTGCGGAAATTGACATCTTATAATCCTCCTTCCTCTGCCTCTTCTTCTTTCTTCTCTACCTTTGTCCCCTCTTCGCCCTGTTTGCCTTCAATAATCGCATTTGCAATTGTTTTGGTAATTAGAGAAATCGACCTGATAGCGTCATCATTCCCGGGGATGGGGAAATCCACAAGGGTGGGGTCTGCATTGGTGTCCACAATAGCGACTACAGGAATATCAAGCCTTTTGGCTTCATTGAGGGCAATTTCCTCTTTAACCAGGTCAACAATGTAAACTGCATCTGGAAGAGTTTCCATATTGGCGATACCATCAAAGACTTTTTGCAGTTTTTCAAGTTCCTTCATCATCAGAAGTTGCTCTTTTTTGGGATAGGCTTCAAGTTCTCCAGAATCCCTCATGTGAATCAACTCTTTCATTCTTGCAATGCGGTTTCTGATTGTTTCAAAGTTAGTAAGTGCACCGCCTGGCCACCTTTCTGTCATGTAGAATGCGCCACATCTTCTGGCTTCATCTGCGACTATGTCTTTACCCTGCTTCTTTGTGCATACGAAAAGGACACTTCCACCTCTTGAACTCAGCTTTCTTATGAAATCGTAAGCTTCTTGCAGTTTTTCAAAGGTTTTTCTAATATCTATAATGTGATGTTCGTCTCTCTGGGTAAAAATAAAGGGTTTCATCTTGGGGTTCCAGCGTCTCCTTTTGTGACCAAACTGGACCCCAGCCTCGAGGAGGTCCTTCAAGGTAACAGGGAACGCGATGTTATTATTATCGTTTTGAGTATTGTGGAGATTTTCTTCTCTTGCTCTTTCCATACTTCATTCTCTCCTTTTCTCTTGGATCTCTTGACAGCATTCTGAATTTCTTCAGAACTTCTGTAAGGTTTTCATCAAAGGTTTTAAGACCCCTTGCCAGGGCGAGTCTCATTGCTCCAGCCTGTCCAGATTTGCCTCCACCTTCCACCTTGCAAACTACATCCAGGGATTTTTCAATTCCAGTAATTTTCAGTGGTTCCAGTGCGTACAAAGCCAGGTCTTCCCTGCCAAAGTACTCCTGAGGCCTAAGACCATTAATGTAAACTCTGCCTTTTCCGTTTTCTTTTATGCGGAGCCTTGCAATGGATCTTTTTCTTGATCCCCATGCGAAAATTATTTTAGCATTACTCAAGTTTAAAACCTCCCCTTAGTTAATCTTCAAAATATCAATTGGTTCAGGTTTCTGGGCCTTATGTGGATGTTCAGGGCCACTGTAAACCTTTAAACGCTGAAACATTTGAGCACCAAGTTTGTTCTTCGGGAGCATTCTTTTAACAGCCATTTCAATTAGCCTCTCTGGGTGTTCCTCAATGATTTGCCTGGCAGTTCTCTGTTTTATACCTCCAGGGTAGCCGCTATGATGATAATAAACCTTATCATCCAGCTTCTTTCCGGTGAGTTTGACTTTCTCAGCATTAATTACCACTACAAAGTCACCTGTGTCGATATGAGGTGTATATATTCTCTTCCTCTTACCCTGAAGAAGTAAAGAAACCCTCGAAGCCAGGCGTCCCAGCTCGATACCAGAAGCGTCGATAAGAAACCACTTTCTTTCGATACTTTCCTCTTTCGGTAAAAACGTACCCATCTATACCTCCAGCTCGTGTTAATTATATTTCAAAAACTTCGTTAATTCAACTGTTATAAATTTTCAGCGGAGAGGGTGGGATTCGAACCCACGGTACCCTTTTTAGGGGTACGCACGATTTCCAATCGTGCCCCTTCGGCCAGCTCGGGCACCTCTCCAGTAGTGGTTTATTATAAGTTAAGAACCTCGAAAAGACAAAACAGGGAAATTCATGACCATGGATTTTCAATATATTTGATGGGACACGTGACAAGTTTCAGCGCGGATTTTGATTATTAGTGAATGGGGTTTTATAATATATCCCACGCCGGAGTGGTGGAACAGGAAGACGCGGCGGACTCAAAATCCGCTGGCCGCAAGGCCGTGAGGGTTCGAGTCCCTCCTCCGGCACTAAAAAAATGTGCGGAATCGTCGGATATATAGGAAACAAAGATCTGGACTCAGTCATTCTTGTGGGTCTCGAAAAGCTTGAGTACAGAGGCTATGACTCAGCAGGGATCGCTGTTATTCACAACGGTCGTTTAATTGTTAAGAAAAGGGCTGGTAGAATTGGAGAACTGTACACTCTTGTGAACGGTCAGGCCTTTAACGGAAAGGCTGGAATAGGTCATACACGCTGGGCTACTCACGGGAAAGTGAATGACATTAATGCGCATCCACATGTGGACTGTAAGTCCCAGATTGCCGTCGCACATAATGGAATAATAGAAAATTTCAAAGAATTAAGAGACGAACTGGAGAACAAAGGACACAAGTTTATTTCAGAGACTGATAGTGAAGTAATCCCACATTTGATAGAAGAATATTACGAGGGGTCTCTGCTGGATGCCGTCTTCAAGACTGTCCAAAGGCTAAAAGGATCCTTCGCCCTTGTTATTCTGTCTTCCTTAGAATCCGAGAAGTTGATTGGGGTGAAAATGGGCAGTCCACTGATAATTGGTATTGGAAAGGATGAGATGCTTCTTGCTTCTGATCAAACGCCTTTGCTCTCGCACACAAAAGACATAGTAGTTCTTGACGATGGTGAAATCTGTCTTTTGACTCAGAATTCATGGGCAGTATACAGTTTTGATGGTACTGAAAAACGCAAGGAATCCTCCAGGATAGAATGGACATTAAATATGGCTGAAAAGGGCGAGTTCCCTCACTTCATGCTGAAGGAGATTTTTGAACAGCCGGAGGTCCTAAGGCGCAATCTTGAGCATTACATCAGAGGAAATGAAGTTACCCTTCTAAAAGATTTTAACTTAAGGAGATTACTTCTTAACAAAGACAGAATCCTGATCCAGGCTTCAGGGACGTCAATGCACGCCGGAATTGTGGGGAAATATCTTATTGAGAAACTGGCACGGATACAAACTGATGTAGATTTTTCTTCTGAATTTCGATACCGGGAACCTGTGCTAAACCCTAATACCCTCGTTATCGCTATCAGTCAATCAGGAGAGACCGCTGATACTTTAGCTGGGGTGAGGCTTGTGAAAGAGAGTGGTCTGGAAGTTTTATCAATTGTTAACGTCAAAGATAGTTCCATTGCAAGGGATTCTGATTACGTGGTGTATATAAATGCTGGTCCAGAAATTGGTGTCGCGTCAACAAAGGCTTATACTGCGCAGATAATGCTGTTGTTCCTTCTTAGCCTTGAAGTTGGCTTGCTGAGAGGGTATGTTTCTGAAGAAGATTTCGAGAGGATGAGGATGGAATTATTCGAAATTCCAGAAAAAATAGGTAAAGCTTTGAGAAGTGCAAACTCTATACAAGAAGTAGCACAGAAATTCCTGAACGCAAAACACTTTATGTTTCTCGGCCGTGGTATAAACTACCCCACTGCTCTTGAAGGCGCTCTGAAACTGAAGGAAGTTTCATATATTCACGCTATTGGTTACGCAGCTGGAGAGATGAAACATGGACCACTGGCTCTGGTGGACAGAGACCTGCCCATTGTATTTTTGAATCCGAAAACATCGGTGTATGAAAAGTCCATAAATAATCTTGAGGAGGTTAAGGCACGAGGCGGAATAATTATTTCAGTCTCTACTGAAAATGACCAGAGAATGAGAGAGTTAAGTGATTTTATCTTCGAGGTTCCAGAGGTAAATGAGCTTTTTTCTCCCATCATTTCAATAATACCTCTTCAGCTCTTTGCCTATTACATGGCTGTAGGTAGAGGTTGTGATGTGGATAAACCAAGGAATCTTGCAAAGAGTGTGACGGTAGAATGAGACACAGACCTTTTCTTATAGTTATTTCAGCTCCTTCAGGAGCAGGGAAAACCACAGTTTTGAATGAAGTGAAGAAACTCTGTCCAGATCTTTTCTACTCAGTTTCTGCTACAACACGCTCTCCGAGACCCAATGAAATTGATGGTGTTGATTATATTTTTGTTTCAAGAGAGAAATTCGAAGAGATGATAGAAAAGGAAGAACTACTCGAATGGGCCAGGGTGTTTGGAGGAGAGTATTACGGTACACCTAAAAAGCCGGTACTTAAAGCACTGGAATCCGGACGTGATGTGATTATGGACCTTGATATTCAGGGTAAGGAAACCCTCGAGGAGAAGTTTGGTAAAGAAATGATTTCGATTTTCCTCTTACCCCCTTCTTTCGAAGAGCTGAGGCGTAGGTTGAGCGGGAGAAACACGGAGAGTGAGGAAGAACTCAAAGAGAGGCTTTCCAGAGCAAAGGTTGAACTTGCGTGGGCAGATAAGTATCAATACTGGGTGGTAAGCTCATCAGTGGACGAAGCTGCAAGAAGTATTACCTCAATAATTGAAGCAGAGCGTATGAAAAAGGAAAGAGTGATATATCCTCTGGATTCAGACTAAATCGACAATTTCCAGAGTTTTATAACACCTTCGACTTCACTTGTTGCGAAGTAGTTCTTCTGCGGAAAGAAGCTTAAACTTGTACATTTTCTTGTTTGCAAATCTATTTCGGTTTTCTTTTCCATTTGCTCTAGTCCGAGGACGAAAAGCCTGGTCTCCAGAGTAACAAGTAGATTCTTTTCATCGGGTGTTATTGCAATATCGACAATATTCCTTGCGTCTTCCGATATATTGTATTTCTTTACAATCGTTAATGATGCAGAGTCCCACATTATTATTTTACCATCACTTCCCGTTGTTATAAAGAATCTGCCAGACCCAGCAAATCGCACCTTTCTAATCTGTCCGGTGTGTTCCCTGAAAGATTGTTTTGCTTTTAGAGCCTGTGTGTCCCATATAATTATCGTGCCATCCCAGGCCCCCGATACCATCAGGTCCTGTCGCGGTGAGTGTTCCAGACAACTGATCCAGGTCTCGTGTCCGCCCATATTCACAATTTTTTCCACTTTTATCATGTCAAACACAGTGATGATCTTTTCGTACCCTCCTGCAAACAGTAATCTAGAATCGGGTGAAAAGGAAATTTCAGAAATTTCATCATTCTGGATTTTCATAATATTAAGCTTTGTCCAGTATGAAGTCTCGTAAAACTTAATGTTTCCTGATTTTGTAGATACTACGAGATACTGTGAATTTGGAGATATTTTCATATCGATGAGAGTGTCGTCCTCTGTCGTAGCCTTGATGGATATCTTCCTTTCCCACTGAGCAGTGCCGAAAACCTTGATAATTCCATCAGCGCCGGCGGTTAGCATATGGCTCACTTTGGGAGAGAAAATAACTTTGACGGCGGAGCCTTGATGTGCCTGTACTTTCCCGAGCATTTTTATTGTAGCAACCGCCGCTCCCTGAGACATTATCGACAATCTTGTAACGAAAGGAGAGGTTGCAACAGGTCCCCTTTTCTCGTATCCGCGCCTGACCTTTTGCTTTTCTTCATCTATTACTTTGTGTATCATATCGGAGGGGATGTTCAGCTTGTGGGCCATATCCATTATTTCTTTTTTCTCTTTCTCACCAATTTTTCCTTGATATTGTGAGATTCTTAAATCCCTTAGAGTCCTTATTCTTTCAATGACTTCCAGCGCATTTTTGGCTTCTGCTGCAGTCTTAAATCTGTCAGCGGTAGAGGGCTTTGTCATTTTTGTTAGAAAATCTCTTATCTCCACACTCATTTCACTTATTATCGAGTAATCCACGATTCCTGACTCTTCGTTCTTGAATTTATCGGGAGTAACTCCCGTCAGAATCTCAATGGCGACGATTCCCAGAGAGTAGAGATCGCTCGAAGGAGAGGAAAAGCCCTGTTTTTGCTGAGGAGAGGCGTATCCTTTTGTGTAAATAATTTCTCTGTCTTTTTTATCAGGCTGGTATTCGATAACTGCTCCGTAGTCCACGAGGAATGCTTTGCCATTCTGGTCAATAATAATGTTTTCGGGTTTTATATCGCGGTGGAGTAACGGTGGCTCGAAAGAGTGAAGGTAGTTAAGGATGTCTAAAGTGTCTTTAAGTACGATTATAGCCTCATCTTCCTCAAGTTTGGTTCTCTCAGCGAGAATCTGCCGGAGGTTTTTACCTTCAACAAAGTCCTGCATCAAATAAATCTTTGAATTTTTCTTGTCTTCAAGGAACCCGTGAATTTTTGGAATCTGAGGGTGATTGAGTTTCGCAAGTACCATTCCTTCTTGCTGGGTAAATTTCATAAATTCATCAAATTTTTCCGTTTTTACTGAGAAATCTTTAATAACAATTTTCTTTCCCCAGAGTTGAAGGTCTTCAGCCAGGTAAGTTTTACCAAATCCACCTACACCTATCTTTTTTATGAGCTTGTAGCGATTTTCAATTACATACGGACCTTCTATTATCGGGTTTCCACATCTAACACAGAATAGTTCACCGGGAGGATTTGCATGGCCACAGGTTTTGCATACCACCTGTTCAAATTTGTTCCCGCAAAAAGCACAAAATAGAGCATTATCCAGGTTTTCTTTTCCGCATTTTGAACATGTTTTCATATTTCGCTTCCTATGACGGTTTTTCTTTCTATTTGAACCAAGATAAAACTAACGTTATCGGTTGTATTCCTTCTGTACGACTCTTCAATCAGCTTTGTATTTGCTTCGTGAAGGTCACCTTTGCAACTATCAATTATTGTCTTCATTTCATCTGGTGAGATTACATCACTTAGACCATCTGAACAGATTAGAATTCTAAACTTTTCCCGCGGTGTTTGCAATTCATCAACGTGTACCTGAATGTCTTCTGATGTTCTGATTCCTATTGCTTGTGTTATTGCTTTGTTTTTCCTCTGGGAAATATCTCTTGTTGAAAGCTCGAGGGTTTGATCCTCAGTGAATAGAAATATTGGCGAGTCTCCAACATTGAATATTAAAAAGCGATCACAATCAATAATAAGGCCCGAAACAGTCCCACCCATTTTCTGGGTTTGCATATCCGTTTGGACATTTCTTGAATAAACAAGGTTATTGACAACGCCAACAGATTCAACCACATCCTCGAGTTCGATTCTCTTTTTAGGGAGCAGAGTCCTGTAGAATTCTCTTTTTATTCCTTCAAGGATGAGTTCAGCTGCAACTTCTCCTTTTTCATGTCCTCCGAGGCCATCAGAGAGGACAAAAAGGTACCTTTTGGCGGCATCGACATCCTCTCCTGTGTGGGTTTCAGAAAAGGATTCCAGCATAAGAATTGCATCTTCGTTTTTGCTTCTTGCTGGTCCTTTATCACTAATTCCAACATATTTGATTGACGGTAAGTTCATCTCCTTTTCGATTCTATTAAACCACTTCAGAACCAGCGGAATTTCACACTTCTTTCTAAGGATATCATTTTTCTCTTTCTCCCATAGAGAATCACGACTGCCTTTAAGATGACTTATAATATGACACAGAAATTCTTTTGCATCAACAAACCCTTTTTTCTTTTCCTCATATACCTGGAAGTAAGGCCTGGATTTTTCGTCGAAGAGAATTTCTTCTTCCCTTTCAGGAAAATATAGTTCGTATCCTGAGAGCCTTGATAGTATGGACTTCAGGAATTTAATTTTCCCCTCATCACCGTTCTCGGCCCAGATTTCGTCTATGTTCCTAAGCTCGGATGGTTTTTCCAGGATGGGAACAAAGTTGTTCTTTCCAACCTCCAGAGCGTCATAAAGATTCCCGGAGGCGTTGAAGAACTTGAATATGTCCGAATCAAGTTGTATTTTTGTGAGATTCGGGTTCTTTTCTCTCAGCAAAATTCCAATTCTTTCTTTTGATTGAAACTGATATTTTGCATCATCGAAGTCTCTTATCAGGTAAGGAGTAAAGACCAGTTTTGTGAGATCAGTACCACAATTTGGACACTTTTCTCTATCTATCTCGACCTTAATTCCGCATTTTGTACAGAAACGGGAAGTGAGTTCAAAGCCGCATACTACACATTTTTGTGCTTCCGGAGCGTTAAAAGTATTACATCTTGGGCACCTCAGGAGTCTCATTTTTCTTTTACCTCCAGAGTCAGATGCAGCTTCTTGCTGAAACTTACTACATCACCCGGATTCAATTTATAGGTTTTTGCTGGATCTAATCTTTCGCCATTAATGTATGTTCCATTTGTGCTACCGAGATCCTGAATAGAAACGGACCTGGATTCAGAATCTATTATAAGCACTGCATGCTTTCTGGATACAGTAGCCGATGAGGGAAAAAGCGAAAGATCCACATCGGGTGTAAAATCGACACTCTTTCTTCCAACTATTATTTTCGTAAGCTTTTCATCACTCACCGGCAAGCTTATGAGTTCGCCAGAGTCTTTTTCTACTAATGCATAGGGGCTGAGGAGAATTTGTTCTTTCATAATTGGTTCGCCGCAGATTGAACAGAACTTTGATCCACTGGGATTCCAATGGCCCTGTGGACAGTAAATCCCTTCGTCTTCGGGTTTCAACGTAAAAATATCCAGCGCAGACAGGCATCTTTCACAGAATTTCACGCCGTCTCTATTCTGAAAACTACATATTGGACACTTCATTCTTCTATCATCTTTGTTTCGTATTTTGTTTTTATACGCAATTCATCAGGGATGCTACCTTCCAGTTTCACTTTCTGGATATTCTCTTCAATTAGTTTCTTCAGTTCGTCGTCTTCGAACTTTATAGCTGTCTGAACCATTGTTTGGAGTACTGTCAAAGCTTCGAGAGGTTTCCCATCGTCCATTAATTTTTCTGCGAGTTCCTGCTGCACATAAAGACTTACTCTTTGCAGGACATCTCTCACTTCGTCATCGAACTGTGCTACGTAGCTTTCTGTAACTTCAAGCACAACATTATGGGTGCTACTTTCATGTTTTTCACCAAAGATTGTACGGTACTCAATTCTGTATTCAAATACTTTGTTTATATAGCTAGACTGGGGCTCTGACATAAACATCTGTAAAAGTACTAGCTTCTCATTTTCCCGATCAAGGTTGCCGACTTCCAGAATCCATTGTTCACCATCCCATAGTGGCTCAACTTTCTTTATTTGAGGGTATATTACGAAGGCTGGCGATACGTCGGAAATTCTTGCGAACTTTTCAAGTTTGATTTTTAGAGCGATGTCCCTGTAGGCAATATTTTTTATACTGTGGAATTCTTTTAAAAAACGATCCTTGAGATCTTCTGGATTTTCAACATAATACATCTTTCCTCCAGAGAGGTCTGCAATCTGCTCCAGGAGTCTGGGATCCCACTTTCTGCCAAGTCCAATTGTCGATATATTTATTCCCTTTCTTTTTGCAACTCTTGATAATTCAAGGCATCTATCGTTGTCACCATGTTCATTCTTCCCATCGGTCAGCAGTATCATCCAGCTTATCATTTCTTCGGATTGAAATTTCTCAGCCTCTTCGATCCCAAAGGCAATTCCTTCGTCAATGCAGGTCCCTCCAATTGGATAGATGTCCTCAACCCTCGTTCGCAACTCTCTTCTCTGGGAAGCAGGTGAGTTTGAAACAAGGGTTCTTGCTTCAGAATCAAATAGTACTATGCTAATTCTGTCATTCTCATCGAGAACCTGAAGGATTTCCTTTACAGCTTTCTTTAGATTCTCCAGTGGCTCTCCTTCCATAGACGAACTTTTGTCAAGTACTAGAATCAGGTTTACTCTTGGAGTTGGAGGTATATCGACAGGTCTAATCTTTAAAAGCAGAAATTTTTGCTCTTCAAAGGGCAAATTCTGTGTTATAGTAGGGTTTTCCCAAACGTAGGATAAAATAATATTTTCTTTCGATTTCAAAAGCGCCATATCGTATTGAATTATAACTTAATTTTCTGTAACATTCAATAATTTCAGTTCGGTAATTTTCGAGGCCTGGTAAGAGTCAGGAAATTCACTAACGATGCGATGTGCGAGTTCCTTAGCCTTATCTTCATTTTTCAGGTAATTCTTGTAAATGATCATCGCAGCGTACATTGCCTTTGCTCTTACATCGTTATCGGTGGCATTCTCGAAGAGTTCGCTATACAGGCTTAAAGCTTTTTCAGGGTTTCCGAGATCGAGAAGATAAAGCTCTGCTTTTCTAAGCTTGCTTTGATCACCATTTTCCTCGGAGGAAACTTCCAGGAGCGAGTTGTATCGGATTTCTACTTCGTCCCTCAGACTTTTTGAAAGAGGGAAGTTTTTCAGGTCCTGGTATATCGAAATAGCAGTACTCAAACTATCCAGACTTTCCATAATCTTTCCTTTTAGAAAGAGCGCTTTAGTGTATGTGGAGTCTCTCTGAGTTTTTTCTATTATTTTTTCAATCACTCCAAGGGCATCTTCATATTTACCAGCCATAGTATAAAGTTTGGCTTTCTCATAGTCGATGACCCTTTTCCCCTGTGATCCTTCCTGGAATTCCGTTTTTTCAAGAACCTGTAATGCTTCAGTTAACATTCCGCGGCCTGAAAGGATATTAGCTCTTGTTATTGCGATGTAAAGCCGTCGGTCTTCTGTTGTGGCATATTTCTCTACCTGTTGAAGGTACTCCTCTGCCTTTTCCATTTCATTGATCTTTAGGGCCGCTTCCAGTGCAAACTGAAACACCTCCTTTCGCACTGGACTTTTCGTTAGGTTTTTCTTCTCGGATTCGACAAAAGGAATGATGTCTGCGTATTTTTTCTGGGCAAATAAAAGTTTTGTCTTTATAAGGTAGAAACTTGCATCTTTGCTGATTTCAGGGTGCTTTTTGAATTCAAGGGTTGCCTCTTCTATGTAGTTCAAATTTATTAAAAGGTCGATATATTCACCCAGTGCCATTCTCGCATACGGAGAGTTCGGGAAGAAGTTGAAAAGTTCTTCGAATTTAATTTTTGATTTTGTATAATCACCCAGTCTCTTGTATGAAATTGCTGTCAGAAACAACGCGTCGTCGGTGTATTTAGATTCTTTGTAGAATTCAAAAATTTTTGAACTCTTTTCTATCACCTTGTTGTATTTTGCGGAAGATTCACGTGTATTCTGATTCTGTTCTCTATATATTTTCTCAGCTTCTCTGAAGTAAACCTTTGCATTATAGAAGGTATTAAAGTACGCGCAGGAGCAAAAGAGAAAAAATAAGTATATTAGTGATTTTCGAACAGCCATTTCAGGAAGTTCTCCCTCGATTGTTGTGCCTGTCCTTTCTCAAGAATTTTTATGTACTTTCCTCTTTCTCTTCTGGACAGGTTGGAGGGTGGAATGTCCTCGATTCTGAATTTTAAGAAGTTTCCTCTCTCGTCAACTAATTCCACAATATCGTTTCTGTGAATTTCGTAGGAAGGTTTCTTTTTTTCACCATTTACTGCTATCTCAAAATGTTTCACTTTTGCTCTGGATGGAATCACACCGGCATTTTTAAGAAAAATGTCGATTCTCAAAATTCTTTAATTTCAACAAAAATTTTTTGCCGCAACTGCGTGATTAATTTTCCGAGCTCCTCCTGCATTTTCTGGTTCTCGATATACTGTCTTATGTTATTCTGTATCTCAGAAAATTCTGGAACCCTGCCGGATTTCTTATCAGTAACCTTTGCGACATGGTATCCGTACTGATCCTTCAAAATGATAATCTCATTAATTTTTGCATTCTCGATCTTTTCTTTGAACCCCTCAGGAAGATTCTGAGCGGGTATCCATCCCATGTCTCCTCCAAGTTCCTTTGTATCCTCGTCATCGGAGTAATTTTTTGCAAGCTCGTCAAAGTTTTGTTTCTGAACTTCAATTTTGTTTTTTATTGAAACTGCTTTCTGGTATGCTTTGTTCCACTCTTCGGCTTTAGGTTCCACCTTTACAAGAATATGTTTCAGTTCGTAGTAGTTGCCCTTTCTGCTGACAAGCTTAAAAATATGGTAACCGTAATCTCCTCTTATGGGTTCCGATACCTCGCCCGGGTTCAATTTGTCGAGTTTTTCCTGAACCTCGGGAGGGAAAAAGTTGCGGACTATGGTGCCAAGGTTGCCACCGTAAGATGCGGATTCTCTGTCATCGGAGTACCGGTTTGCAAGATCTTCAAAGGAAGCGCCTTTCTTTATTTGATTGTAAAAACTTTGTGCTTTCTTCAGTGCAATTGATTCTTGGGTAGAGTCAATATTTACTTTTATGAAGATATGGGAAATTCTGTACATATTAGGTTCTTTCAGAGAATCTTTATAGGAGTCGTAGAAATTCCGAACTTCCTGAGGAGTGACCTGGATTTTTGGCCTTACGTACTTTTCAATATACCTCTGTACGATTATCTCATCAGTGATATTATCCCTGTACATTTCTTTGAGGGCATCCCTTGTAAGTCCCTGATTTTTCAGGAGAGTCTCGAAGTTTTCCGTACCGTATTGGTTTTCAAAGTATTTGATTCTTTCTTCAAGGGCCTGGTTAACCTCGTCGATGGATGGGCGTGTAATTGTAGTATCTTTTTTAGCAGCGTGGAGGATGAGCTTGTTATTAATGAGTTCCTCGAGAATGGAATTCTTCAATTCTTTCTCTGGTACACTGGGATAAAGGTTTTTGTAGTTGTCGTAGATTTCGTTAAGCTCAGAAAGTGTAATTACTTCATCCCCAACTCTTGCTACGACTTTGTCTTCCAGGGTTTGCTGGGAGTACAACAGGTTGCAGAGAATAAAGAGAGGTAGAATAAATTTCTTCATTTGCCTGTGACCTCCGTAACTTTGTATTTATTTTGAAGAGCAGTTATGATAGAGTCCCTAGTGCTATTTTGCCTCAAAGTAACAAGGGTTCTGTTTAAGAACTGCTTGATTTCGTCTTCCTTTACTGTGTCTCTGGAAGTACTCAACACTTTTATAAGAGCAAAATAGCCCGAAGAAGATAACGGAATTGGATTTGAAATCTCTCCTATTTTCAAGGAACTAATTATGTCGAACAGCTCCTTTCCGTATGAATAATATATTACTCCAAGGTTCTCGCTGAGGGGTGCGACCTGCACTTCCTGCGGATTAAGTTTGTTTACCTCTGATACTATAGTGGGGTAGGTATTAAGCAAAAGGGCTCTGTACTGTGCGGTTTTTGAACTGTCAGAATAGTACAGGACAACCATATCGACCTTTTGTGCAAAATACGGCCTTGTGGCTTGAAGTTCACGATTCAGCTCTTCTTCTGATACCTGGACGCCACTTAACTTCTCGTTAAGGTAATACTGACTTACTACTTTGACTTTTGTCACGTTGATCTGTGCTTTCAGGTCCTCGTTCTTCATAAGACCTTCGTCTACGGCAGCCTTATATAGCAATATTTCGTTCATGTATTGCTTCAAGATCTCGTCCCTTACTCTCTGGTCACCCTTGAATCCTTCGGGAACTTGAATTTCGATTTCCTGAGCAGTGATATTAATTCCATCTACCGTTGCCACAACATTAGCTTTCTCAGTTTTTTTACAGCTGGCAAGCACAAGTAGTGTAAGAACTACCCCCAGCGAAATTTTCTTCAAACACATAAACACCTCCAATAGTTTTGTTTAAGTTTAAGCCCATTTGCTCAGTAATTCAATATCTATGCCCCTTCTGAATTTCTTTTGCCCCGTGGTGGTTTCCAGAATAATATCGTGAGGATTTACAGTGATTCCTTGAATTGTTTCGTTGCTTGCGGTTAGTATCTTTATTTTCTGAACGAAGAAGAGCTCTTCAACTTCTGAAGGCACTGGTCCAAAACGGTCTCGCAGTTCTTCCCGCAGATCTTCAAGCTGTTCAACGGTTTTTGTATCAGCAAGTTTTTTGTAGAAAGAGAGTCGCGCATTTTCATCTTCTATGTAATAAAATGGGATATATGCATCGGTTTTAACTTTAACATCTTTTTCCTGATATTTCTTCTCACCTTCCAGTTCAAGGATCGCCTCTTCCAGCAACGTGAAAAACATTTCAAGCCCAACGGTTCTAACAAATCCATGCTGCCTCTTGCCGAGAATCTCACCTGCCCCCCTGAGTTCGAGGTCTTTCATCGCAATTTTGAAACCAGAACCAAGCTCCGAATATTTTTCAATTACTGCAAGCCTTCTTTTTGCCTCTTCGGAAATGTTACCGGGCGTTAGAAAATAGGCATAGCCTTTCTTAATCCCCCTGCCCACACGTCCTCTGAGCTGATGAAGATCAGCAAGACCAAAAGTGTGAGCATTGTTAATTATTATTGTATTTGCTTCGGGGAAGTCCACGCCTGCTTCCACTATTGGAGTTGAAACAAGAATATCGTAGGTTCCAAGGTAGAAGTTTATGTAAATATCTTCAAGTTGAGTACGAGGCATTCGGCCGTGTGCGTAACCAATGAGAAGTTGAGGAAAAAGGTCTTTTAAAAGTTTTACTATTTCCTTTAGCCCATGGATTCTGTTGTTTACAAAAAAGACCTTCCCGTTTCTTTCCACTTCAAAACGGATTGCGTGTTCAATAAGGGTGGGGTCCATTTTCCCCACGTAAGTTTCGACAGACTCCCGACCTAATGGCGGGGTATCAAGAATAGAAAGGTCATATACTTTCCCGAGGCTCATATGCAGTGTCCTTGGTATTGGAGTAGCTGTAAGCCTCAGGGTATCTACGGCGGGGAATTTTTTTCTAATGATTTCTTTGTCTTCGACTCCAAATCGATGTTCTTCGTCAATAATTAGAAGTCCCAGCTTTCTGAATTCTATTGCAGACCTCAGCAAAGCGTGAGTAGCAATCACAATATCTACCGTTCCGTCGCGCAGTCCATTTACTATTGCTTTCCTCTCAGCTTCGTGGGTTAACCTGGAAAGCATTGCAACTTGAACAGGGTAGTTTCTTAATCGTTTTGAAAAGTTCGTGTAATGCTGGAGTGCAAGTAGTGTCGTTGGTACCAGAATTACTACCTGATACCCGTTTACCACCGCCCTGAAGGCTGCTCTTAGTGCAATTTCAGTTTTCCCGAAGCCCACTTCTCCAGCCACCAGACGATCCATAATCTTTTCAGATTCCATATCTTCAAAAATTTCTTCCATGACTCTTATTTGTCCTTCGGTTTCCTCGTAAGGAAATTCTGCGTACAGTTTATACTCGAGCTCAGGTACAGGTTTGTAAATGAATCCCCGTTCTTTTTTTCTGTAGGAGTGGATTTTTAACAGGTCCATTGCAAATTTGTATGTTTCCAGCAGGGCCTTAGCTCTCCGCAACTTCCAGTGAGGGGAAGCCAGAGCAGAGATCTCGACTTTTTCCTTTTCTTCAGCTACGTATTTCTCTACTTTTGAAAGATTGTGCACCGGTATATTAACAATTCCGTCTTTATACTCCAATCTGATAGTAT
The DNA here is from genome assembly GCA_002421425.1 of Caldifarciminota bacterium UBA5631. Classification (GTDB taxonomy): domain Bacteria; phylum Hydrothermota; class Hydrothermia; order UBA1063; family UBA1063; genus UBA1063. The sequence continues at coordinate 95,550 of DIJZ01000001.1, read as the reverse complement.
CGTACTTGATGTTTTCAAGTTCTATTCTTTCAAGGCCAGAAAACCTCCCGATTCCATAATCCAGGTGTACCAGCAAGTCGCCTACTCTGAGGTCCGTATAATCTTCAATTCTTTCTCCGTAATGTTCTTTTCTAACCCATTTTCGGTATTTTATTCCCCTTAGTTCAGCTTCGGTAAATACTGCTATCCTTTCAAGAGGGAATACAAAGCCATTATAGATTTTCCCTTGCAGCACCGAGCACTGAAAAAGTTCCCGGAAGAATTTGTCCTTATCTTCTCCATATACAAAAAAGAAAAGGGAATAACCTTCGGAATGTAGCTTCTGCATCTCTGTCTTAAGGAGTTCCAGGTTTCCCAGGTAATTTATGTTATGGGAAACCTCGAAGGGCGAGCGACCTTCCACTTCTTCCACAACTTTTACTTCCCGATAGATTTCTTTTGTAGTTATGCCTGTTATGTTTATTTCGTCAATTTTTCTGAAAGACCGCTGGGATTCTTCATCAAAGAGTCTTATGGACGCTATTGTGTTTCCTGATAGTTCTATCCTTACAGGCTTCATATGCCCCTTTGGAAAAACATCAAGGATTCCGCCCCTGATTGCGAACTCCGCGGGTTTTTCCACAACCCTTGTACGTTCGAATCCCTTTTCAATTAGAAGGTTTACAAGGACTGTCAGGTCAACTTCTTGCCCCACTCTCAAGGTGAGAAAACTTAAGGAAGAAAGAATACTCTTTGCATTAGATAGCTCTTCGGAGCTCTTAACGATCAAAAGATGGCCGTGATTTGATGTTATTTCAGTTTCTAAATGGTCATTGTAAGTATGGGCAAAAAAACCCGGGAACGAAGATATTTCTTCTTCAATCACTTTTTCATCTTCCAAATTTTTCAGGAAATATATCACATTTTGGGTTTCTAAAAGTGGCAATAAGTTCAATGTTTTGAACCCTGATGGGTGAAGCGAATGTATTGGGAACTGGCTTCTTAAGATATTCACAAGCTCATAAATTCTTCGAGAAGGTCAAACTCCTTATTTTCTCTCAACTGATTTTCAATAATTGCTAAGTCGTCTTTTGAAATTTGACTTTTAAGTGAGGGGTCCTTTGTAATAATTTTAGCAATGGCAAAAGCAGAGTTAGCCCTTACTACTTCATTTCTCTCCTTTAGATGGGGGTATATTAAGTTAAAAGCTTCGACAAAGTACCTATTATGTTTTCTAATTTCTTTGATTTCGATTTCCTTATCCAGGTGCGGGTACATTAAACTCAAAGGTTCGGGAGTCGGTTCAGCATGTTTTCTCACCTCTTCTTTTTGATCAGGAAGTTCCTTAGTATAAAGATTCGCAAGTACCCTAATAGCTGCCGCACGTACGTACCACATTTTCTCATCGAGTAATGGCAGCAATTTGTCTTTTAGTTCTTTGAGGGTGTAATGAGAAAGTGCATTTTGAGCCTTTTCTCTTAAGTGCCAGCTTTCCGAGTAAAGAAGTGATAGCAACTTTTCAGTAGCTTTTTTTTCAAGCAGAATGTCAACTGCTCTGATTCTTTCTAAAATGTTGCTTGATTTCAGAAGTTGCTCAATTTCCTGATTTTTTAGTTCACGGTCTTTTTTGCCTGCTCCAGGCATTTTTCAATCCCCCTTTTAAGTTCCTCAAGGCCTATGCCTTGAAGAGCTGATATATAGTATAATTCTTCTTTGATGTTTAAAGAAGGAGGATGGGGCACAACATCGATTTTATTAACCGCAACGATTCTTGGTTTGTTAAGCAGCTCTGCCCTGTAAAAAGAGAGTTCTTCCATGATTTTCGTGTAGCATTTTGCCGGATCGGGATCGGTAGCATCCAGGAGTATTACCAGAATTTTTGTTCTTTCAATATGTCGCAAAAATGCAAGTCCAAGCCCTTTTCCTTTATGGGCATCTTCAATGATCCCCGGGATGTCCACAAGCACAAATTTTGGACCAGTCTCTTCATGAAAGACTCCAAGGTTTGGCGTTAATGTTGTGAATGGATAATCCCCAACCTTTGCATTCGTTCCTACGAGGGAGTTAAGCAAGGTTGTCTTTCCAGAGTTGGGGAATCCAACAATTCCAACGTCGGCGAGGAGTTTGAGTTCGATCCTGATGGTTTTGAATTCACCTGATTCCCCCTTTTCGGCAATCTTTGGAACCCTATTTGTTGGAGTCGCAAATCGGGCGTTTCCCCGCCCACCTTTCCCTCCTCTTGCGAGCAGCAATAGCTGACCATCTTGAGTTATTTCTCCAATTATTATCCCGGTTTCTTCGTCGTAAATGACACTTCCGAGGGGTACTTTAATTATCAGGTCTTTACCTTTCCTCCCTGACCTGTTTGAAGGACCACCATTTTTTCCGTCTTCAGCCTCATAGTGTCTTTTGTATTTAAAGTCGATGAGGGTTTTTAGTGATTTTTCACCAACGGCATATACGCTCCCCCCCTGACCTCCATCTCCGCCATCAGGTCCGCCGAAAGGTTTGAATTTCTCTCGCAAAAAATGTACCAGGCCGTCTCCGCCATTACCGGCCTTTACAGTTATCTTTACAAGATCAACAAAGCTTTCATGCCTCATGATGACAAAACAAAACCCCAGGGGGATAAATCCTCCCTGGGGCAGGAGGGGGTGGTACTGCTTTGGATTTCTAATTCTCTATTCAATAAATATTGCACTTCCAGGGCACTGTTCCGCTGCTTCTTGAACGTCGGCCCTGTCACCTGTCATTTCCATTCCCTCTTTCACATGGGCAAGCCCATCGTCACCCATGTAAAAAACGTCGGGAGCAATATCCGTGCATATAGCATCACCTACACACAGATCGGGGTCAATTCTCACTTTCTTTGCCATGACGACCTCCTTATGTTGTTTGTTGTATATTTTAAGATATGAATCCTCGTACAGTCAATTTAAGCCGCCCATAAGTGTTTCATTACCCTAAGCGAGGTACGAAACTTTTAGAAATCTACCGCTGAGAACAATTAATACTAGCTCTTTTCGGGAGTATTGAATTACCATTAATAAAGGATTAAACTATGAACAAATGGAACAATTCGGGTATTTGGTTTTGGTAATTTTGCTTGTGTTAGTAGCAATTTACGTTGCCTACGGTATTAGAGAGTGGCTGCTGCACAGAAAAAACCTCTCCAGGATTAAGACAAGGATCATTGTAAATGGCACAAGGGGGAAGTCTACAGTAACCCGCCTCATTGCAGCAGGTCTGAAAGGTGGTGGGTTTCGAGTAATGGCAAAAACAACAGGAACAAGACCCCGAATGGTGATAAACAATGAGCAGGAAATTCCTGTTGTGAGACTTGGAAGAGCAAATATAAAAGAGCAAATTTCAATTTTCAGGGAAGCAGTTAATAAGAATATTGATATTCTTGTTCTGGAGAATATGTCCCTCAGACCGGACCTGCAGATTATGGAAGAAAGCAGAATTGTGCAACCACAAGTTGTTGTGATTACAAATGTAAGGCAGGACCATCTTGATGTGATGGGGCCGACTCTTACAGATATTGTGAGGCATTTCATAAATGCTGTTCCGCATGGTGTGCCCGTTTTCACAGCAGAAAAGGAACTATTTCCAGTGATGCAGGAATTTGCAAAGAGCAAAGGCTTAACTTTGATCAGGGCTTCTGAAGAGGAGGTTTCTGATGAAGAGATGGATGGTTTCACATACGTAGAGCATAAAGAGAACGTGGCCCTTGCTCTTAAAGTCTGTGATTTTTTAGGAGTTCCAAGGGATAGAGCCCTAAACGAAATGTATCGATACATTCCGGACCCCGGGGTTCTCCGCAGATATACCCTGAATTTTAGAGGGAAGAAAGCGGTGTTGTTTAATGCGATGGCTGCAAATGACCCGGATTCTACGTACCTTATTTATCAAAGACTTTATGTAAACACTGAAAATTTCTACATTTTAATGAATTGCCGTTCAGACAGGATTGATCGTTCAAAACAAATGGCGGAACTTCTTGCAGAGAAAATTCCTGCCAGGTTGTACTTTGCCACAGGAGGGAGCACAAATGTATTTCACAGTTACGCGCGAAAGAATGGAATTCCGGAGGAAAGAATTGTAGATCTTGGAGGTCTCGGGTATCAGGAGATCTATGACGCCATAAGTAGTAAAATTGAGAACGATTCTGTAATTTTAGCTATTGGCAACATTGTAGGTTTTGGTGAGGGGATGGTTAGTTTTCTTGTTGAAAAGAGCCGTTCAGAACCTTAAAAAGGAAAAGGAGTAAAAGGATGCTTGTAATTGCAGTGGGGCTGGGGATGTTTTTTAACCTGATTCTAATGGAGTTGACTGGGTTGGCCGCTGGTGGAATAGTAGTACCGGGCTATGTGGCCATGACCATTCACAGGCCTGCTCAGGTGATTTCCACAGTACTGGTGGGTCTTGTTACTTATGTTATAGTAAAGGTTATTTCCAGGTATATGTTGCTTTATGGAAGGAGGCTTCTGATACTGTGCATACTGATAGGCTACCTGATAGGTTATCTTACAAGGATATTTCCTCCAATTACGATCGAAAATATAAGCCTTGACCTCACAACTATCGGATTTGTTGTACCCGGTCTTCTCGCCTACTGGATGCATCGGCAAGGTTTAATAGAGACTCTATCGGCTATGGTTGTAGCAGCGGTGCTCGTGCGACTTATTATTGTACTTTTGAGCGGAGGTGTTATAATACCATGAAGAAGAGAACAGGAAGATTAGCATACTACGTTCTTCTAATCGATGCAGTCTTCGGGTTAATCTTCTGCTTCCTGGCTTTAAACACCCGAGTGAAGGTTTTTGCACCTTACTATGGTCTGAAGCTTAAAGCAGCGGAATACACAAGCCTCATGTATGAGAGGATTAAAGAAGTTAGAAGAGAGAAGGGTATCCCCGTAGATTCCATAAATGATCCTAATGAATCCGGACTTATTGGGATGCAATTAACACCTATTACAACAGAATTTGGTGATCTGACGGCAAAACTTACCAGTGTAAACCCAAACTTTTCTGCCCTTTTCGTAGAATATATGAAAAAATTACACCTTAAGAAGGGCGACGTTGTAGCTGTGCACTTCACTGGCTCTTTCCCAGCACTTAATATTGCAATGTTAGCAGCAATTCAAACGCTGGAATTAAAGCCTGTAATTATTTCATCAGTAGGTTCTTCCATGTGGGGGGCGAATATTCCTGAATTTACTTATCTTGACATGGAAACTATACTCTCAAAATCCGGTCTTATAAATGTTAGAACTGTTTATGCATCAGCAGGCGGAATTGACGACATTGGGAGGGGTTTGAGCCCTGAGGGAAGGGAACTGATAAGGGAAGCAATCAAGAGAAATGGTATCAACGAAATAACTGCTGAAGATCTTTCAGAATCGATCCACCTTAAATATAAGGTTTATGAAGCTATTGCCGGTGAGTCACCAATAAAATGTTTCATTAACATAGGTGGGAATGCAGCAGTACTTGCAGGGGTAGAGGTACCATCGGGAATCGTGAGCTTTGATCATAGAAATCACCCCGGCCTTATTGGTGAGTTTTTGCGAAGGGGAATTCCAGTGATTAATATTTATAATGTAAATTATCTGGCAAGAAGGTACGGCCTTCCAGCTACTTCCACCCCAATTCCTTCACCGGGTGAGGGGAAGTTGTTTTTTGAGGTGCGGTATTCAGTTTTGCATGCAGCCCTTTACCTAGTATTATATTTATTGATTCTTGCTTTCACGCTGATTGTAGATGTAGATTATTATTTTAAAAAACTTTTAAGGAGGGCATGATGCTGTTGATTTTCATATTGCTTCTTGGACAGTTAAGTGTTACATCAAAAAGTCCAGAGGCCAGAATAAAAATCCAGGTTACTCAGTCAGAATCTTACTATGTTCTGACGAAGGACAACAGCCTAAAATTTGAGGTGTCAGGACCCACATGGGTTCGTGTATTCACAAGAATACCCTGGAAGAAGGAATTCAGAGGCCCCAGGACCTATAAGATGATACTGGTGAGCGATGACGCCAATGAAAGGTTTATTTCAAAGGAGACTGAGAACTCAAAAATTGCAAAAATTGACGGAGTGAGCGTTAGTAAATGGAGGTCTTTTTATATCAGGGTTCCTGAGGGTACGCACAAATATGAACTCCTTTTATGGCGAGCACCAGTCGATACAGTTTTTTGCAAGTTCTCCTTTGAAGCACCCGGTAAGTGGATTGATTTGAGCCCTGCTGAGGTAGCAAGCGTTCTCGAAATGGTTGAAGACGAAAAAATAGTAAAGTATTATGAAGTTCGTCCAGAAAAGCCTTTGGTTGTTGAAATCGAGGGCCCTTTGAGAATCAAGGTTCAGTCTCGTGCAAACTTCAAAAAACTTGACGAAAGCGGAGTTTACTCTGTTTCAGTAAAATCGAATGGTCGACTGACGAAGGAAGTTACATATTCTGCTAAACCTTCGGAAACAGTGTACTACAGAAACAGAAAAGAGTTGATTCCATCGGTTCCAGACGTCTTTTACCTCAATTTCAAAAAAGGGAAGCATAGGGTCGAAATACGCATTATGGGCGTGGAAAGTGCAGCCATCAGAGTACAGGTGCCTGCGAAATGATTTGGTTATTGATTTTACTGGCGTATGACTTCTCCGTTTTTTCCTCTGCGGGGATTTATTACGATAACAACATTTTTAAATTCTCTGCACAGGAAACAGATGAATTCAGGAGCGGTGTTTACCCCTGGAAGTTTCCTGTTAAATCTGCCGATGACCTCAAAGCGGAATTCTCTTCCCTTTTTACCTTTGAACATGGTCTTTTTAAACCAGGCCCAACGACTTTTGAGATGTTACTGAGGTCTTCAAGCTACCTGGAGAATAAGGTGAAGGACTACTGGCGGTTTCGTCTGGTGTTGAAGCAGAACTTCAGGTCTACGGAGGTTTCATTGGGGTATTCTCTGATCCCGACATACTTGATAAGATACTACAAGCCAGTTAGCGGAACGAGTTACATTCCATGTGAATTTTCGAGGAATCTTTTTACAGCAAGAATCGCATTTTCTTCAAGATTCGGGAGATTTTCTCTGGATATGAGTTACTGGAAAGATAATTATTCAAAGGAATTTGACTACTATGATTCTAATAATGAAGCAGTTGCTATCAGATGGCGAAAAGCATTTTCAAGTTATATACGACCAGAAGTTACATATGAGCTTTCAAATTCAGAGGCAAGGGGCCCGGTGCCAGACATTTCGTACTACCAGCACTCCTTTGATATTTCAAACTCTTTCAGGCCCGGAGTAAGGAGAATATCGCAGATTTCTGCGAAGTATTCGCTGGACTACAGATTATATAAGAGCGAAGTCTCTCCTATCCTTGACCCTTTGCACAGTGGGCGCACCGAACTGGTTCACAATCTTGGAGCCGTTGCAAGATTCAGACTCTATCGCGGTTTTTACAGTGAAGTTAGTGTTTTAAGGGAATTCAGGGCTGTGAGTTCAAAGACTTATTCTGATATAGGGAAATTGAAGAACTATAGCAGGTGGATTTTAGGTATGGTTTTTTCTTTCAGGATTTAAGATTGGAGGTCGACAATGTATAAAAAATATTGGGTTCTTCTTTTTGCAATTTTTGCACTTTCCTGTATAAAGCCCTATGAGGAAGTGCACAGTTTCACTGTTATCGGAAGCTGTAAACTTCCAGGCTACTCAAAAGATGTTGAAATATCTGGAAATTATGCGTATGTTGCCAATGACCAGGGTGGACTGCAGGTGGTAGACATAAGCAGTCCTGAACACCTTGAAATCGTGGGCAGATACTTAACTCAGAAGAGATTTGTAGGCGTTGCTGCGAGGGAGTCACTGCTTTTCATCGCTTCCATTGACCTTGGGGGCTTGAAGATTTTCAATATCAGTGATCCTTCAAATCCTGTCTTTCTGGGTGAGGACGGAGGGTGGTTTTCAGGTTATTCGCTCTGTGCACCAGCACAGGACACTGCCTACGTTTATATTGCTGGTGGTTACTGGTTTATAATGGAGGATGTCAGAAATCCAGGCTTTCCGAGTTTTAGAAAGCGCTTTGCTACACCAGGCAACGCAAGAAGCGTATTTGTGGTAGATTCCCTGGCATTCCTCGCTTGCGAACAGATGGGTGTTTACATATATGATGTCTCAAAGCCCGCGTCTTCGGCTTTGGTCTCCAGCTTAGATACTCCAGCCAATGCAAGAGATCTGTATGTTGCGAATGGTCTCATCTACGTAGCCGACGGTCTTGGTGGCCTTTGCATAATTGATGCAACGAAAATTGACAGCCTCAGAATCATTGGCAGGTATGATACCAGAGGATATGCTCAAGGTGTATGGGTTGAGAACAATCTCTGCTACATTGCCGACAGAGAAGGAGGTCTTGTTGTGATAGACGTTTCGAATCCATCGAATCCGACACTTTACGGCACGTTCAAGACACCATATCTTTACAATGTTAAAGTCCATGATGGGATAATATATCTGGTGGACAGAGACGAAGGGCTTGTTATTCTGAGGGAGGTTCTCGAGTGAGTGCAAATCTTTTAGGTTATGTCTTTCTTCTATCGGTGATTTTCTCAAATTCGGTTTCTATTCAGAAACTTGATTCTCCAAAAGGGACAAGTAAATTCACCATAGAGTTTCTTTCAGGAAGCCCCCTGCCGTTTACAGCTTTTGTGGCCTGTGAGGGGTTGCCTTCACTGAATTACAGGATCTTGAGGGAAGTTTTCGAAGAGAAAACAGATGATTCTACGATCTGTTCTGAGCAGCCATTCAAGGTAGGATCTGCGATTAATATCAGGGGTGTTACTCTATTTCCCGTTACGTTTTATCCTGCTTATTTTGAGAATGATAGGATTTGCAGGGTTTTCAGTGCAGAGCTCTCAGTTTCCAGTGAAGAAACGAATCTTCAAGATTTACCACGCTCTTTCCGGATGGCACTCAAAAACTCCATTCTCAATTATGCGGGTGAAGAGGAATCAGTGCCTGGTGGTATGATAATAGTAGTTCCTGGAAGCTGGAATAACCGGATTCGGCCCCTGATTGACTGGAAGGAAAAGAAGGGGTACACAGTTAAAGTAATTAATATCAATCCATCCGACCTCAATGAGCAGATGATTAGGGATTCAATTGTTTACTACTGGAATCAGATGAATCCAAAACCGGAATTTGTTATTCTGGTGGGCGGCACAGACTCTATCCCTGCCTTTAGGGTACCCGGCCAACCGAATCCTTCAGATCTGAATTTCGGTATGATAGATGACCAGGATTACTTCCCGGAGATGCTTGTGGGAAGGCTTGATGTCCAGAACGCAAATCAGCTTTCGACGGTGGTAAAAAAAATAGTTCAGTATGAAAGGAGTCCTTATGTTTCAGATCCCGGCTGGTTCAAAAGGGCGCTTATGGTAGGTGCAAATTATCCTGAGTATATGACCACACCGGTTCCTGTCAAAAGAAGGATCAGGTCAGAAATGCTTAATAATGGGTATCTGCAGGTTGATACTGTCTTTTACATACCCAATGAAGTTAATCAACCTGCTTCGGATGTTGTAGCATCCGTTAACAATGGTGTTGCCTTTGTCAACTACAGAGGTGGGAGTGCAAATGTCGGGGGATGGTACTATCCAAGTTTTCAGATAAATAATATCGATGAATTATCAAATGGATGGAAATTACCTGTGGTTTCAAGCATTGTATGCCTGACGGGTAACTATAACAGCCCTTCGTGCTTCGGCCAGAAGTGGATTACCGCTGGGGATACGATAAATCCAAAGGGCGCTGTAGCTTTTTACGGTGCCTCCATTCCGACATCCAGCACCAGGTGGAACAACTGTCTGGATTATGGATTCTACGGCGGACTTCTCAACGAAGGTATAAATATACTTGGTTCTTTGACTTTGAGAAGCAAAATGGAAGTTTTTCTAAATTTCAACGATGAAATACAGGGAGATTCTATAGCGATTTACTTCTATACTTATAATATTCTTGGAGATCCATCCCTCGAAGTCTGGACGGACACGCCAAGACCAATCACCGTGCTGCATCCGACCAGCGTGCCCGTTGGTCGTAGTACCTTTAGCGTAAGGGTTCTGGATTACAATTCTACCCCTTTGAAAGGCGCCATTGTGAGTTTGCTTAAGAGAAATGAAATAAAAGAAGTAGCAATCACCGATGCGCAGGGCTGGTGTTACCTTCCTGTGAATCCTGCTTCCTCCGATACTCTTTACGTTACAGTTACTGCAAGGAACCGCATTCCCTACACAGGATACGCCCTTTGCAGTGGTGTACCAGTGTATGTGGGGTATTACTCTCACGAAGTACAGGATAATCAGGGGAATTCCAATGGAGAAATCAACCCTGGCGAGACTGTTAACCTCTACCTTACTTTAAAAAATTACGGTACCTCGACGGCTGCCCAGAATGTTGTTGTATATCTCTCAACTCAGGATTCCCTTGTTAGTATTTCCAGTTCATCCTTCAGTTTTGGGACGATAAACCCTGGTCAGGTCGTGAGTGGAGGACCTTTTGTCTTTACGGTCTCTCAACGGGCTCCTGATGGGCATAGCATCAGATTTAATGCAAATGTAACTTCCTCTTCGGGTAGCTTTGCGTGGTCTTTCTTTGTGGAAGTGAAGTCGCCGCATTTTGGCATTAAAGGAATGTCGATTCTTGATGGTGGAAATGGAATACTTGATCCTGGTGAAACTTCAAACCTTGCAGTAACCCTTAGAAACTCTGGCGGTCTTGCAGCGTCGAACGTCACTGCAATTCTTAGAACTGATGACAGAGGCATTTCCATCCTTGATTCTGTGGGAACCTTTGGGAATATCAGCATAGGGGACTCAGCTACAAACATCGCTGATCCTTTCCGGGTACAGGCCTCTTCAGCCCTTATTCCAGGGAGAAGAATTTCTCTCGTTCTGGATGTAAGAACCTTTGGTGGATATTCTGAAAATGTATACTTTGATATCTATATCGGGACCGCTACCCAGTATTCTGTTCTCGGGCCAGACTCCTATGGGTACTATGCGTACGACGACACTGATAATCACCCAGAAGCACCTATCTATCAGTGGATCGAAATTGATACCACCTACGGGGGTAGTGGCACAAAACTTAATCTTGGCAATGATGAAGTTCGTTCGCTTCCACTTCCATTTGTGTTCAAATTTTATGGAGAAAACTACGATTCCATTTCCGTTGGATCTAACGGGTACGTCCTTATGGGGTCTAATATCTTTCCGGAGATGTACAACTGGACGTTACCATCCCTCGCAGCACCTCCTTCCATCATAGCACCTTTCTGGGATGACCTGAATCCGCGAAATAGTGGTGGTGTGTATTACTATTATGATTTGCAGAATCACCGTTTTATCGTGGAATGGTCGAGAGTTCCCCATGTGCATAATCCATTAGATCCGGTGGATGCGGAACCTCAAACATTCCAGCTTATTTTACTTGACCCAGCCTTTCATACTACTGTCAGTGGAGATGGAATTATTATTTTTCAGTACAAAGACATTACAAATGATGATTACTGGCATAAGTATGCAACGGTGGGAATTCAGGATAGAAACAAAGAAATTGGGCTTCTATACACTTACAACAATGTTTACCCGGCTTCCTGTGCACCTCTTGCAAATGGAAGGGCAATAAAGATAACCACCAATCCCCCCGATACACTTTCGAGAATTTCAGAGGTTGGAAATTTCGGGTCCTGTGAGGTTTTCCCGAATCCGGTTAGAAACGTAGTTTTTGTGAAAATCAGCGGAGCGAGGGAGCTTAGAGAGAACTATCAGATAAGAATATATGATGCAGCAGGCAGAACCGTCAATCTTAAAAAGAAACTTTACAGTCTGGGTGGGTCCGGGTCCACCTACGTCATTGACTGCAAGAATATTTCTCAGGGCATCTATTTTCTTGAGATAAAGGGGAAGGGTTTTAGCACCCTTAAGAAGTTTATTAAAATGGAATAGGAGGAGGAATTATGAACAGTTTGTTATTTCTGGCAGGTATTTTTGCATCAATGTCAAGCTTTCACGGATGTGCTCTGGCTCCTGATAATTTAACGGGTTACGTTGTAACCCTTGATACCATTGCGGTTTTGAAAACCCTGAATGGTGGTTCGACTTGGAGTCCAATTCCTACCAGTGCATCCCGGAAGTTCTTCGATGTTTTTACCCTGGACGGGGAAAAAGTGTGGACCTGTGGAATCCTTGGAGAAATTATGTACTCTGCAGATGGTGGAAATACCTGGAGTATGCAGGTCACAGGTGTTTCTAAATACCTTACCCGTATAGAGTTTTATGACTCCCTTTACGGATGGGCAGTGGGGGGAGATGGTATTGTGGCAAGAACCAGGAACGGAGGAGATTACTGGTATCAGTACTTTACGCCCTTCTACCTTGCAGAGTTTTATGGAGTGAGCTTCGTGGATACTCTCACGGGTTATGCCGTGGCTGGCTGGCCTGATAATTACGAGACAGCCCAGGGTTATATTGTTAGAAGTGTGAATGGTGGAATAAATTGGGAACTGCTTCGCCAATCGGAAGGCTATGACGAGTATCTTGATGTGTATGCGATAAATGAGAATGTGATTGTGGTTGTGGGAGGCAACGACGAGACCCTCGAGCCTATTATTCTTAGAAGCAGCGACGGGGGTAATACCTGGGATTCTCTGACAAATATCCCCTCGGGCGCCTATTACCTCAGGGCAGTTGATTTTGTTGGGAATAAGGGCTGGGCAGTAGGAAGGTCAGGAACCATACTGCATACAGAGGATGGGGGCCAGACCTGGGTTCGTCAGTTCAGTCCTGCGGATTCTACTCTCTTTGATGTGGACTTCAGCGATGAATTTCACGGAATTGCCTGTGGCTATAATCACATAATTTACACAACGGACGGAGGCCAGACCTGGAATGATGGGGTGATTAGCGGTATCGGGGAATCACGGAAAAGCATCCCCGCAATATCATTTTCTAAAAGGATTTTTACTGATCTACTGGTAATTGAGATAAGCAATCCCTCAAATGTTGATTCAAGGATAGACATAACGATTTTTGACGCAAAGGGGACTCTTGTGATGGCGTGGCATAGCCTTTCAATGGATGGAATGAGAAGGATAGTATGGGATGGCAAAGGCAAACAGGGAAAACCTGCTGAGAGTGGAGTATATTACATTAAAGTAGAATTTCCGGGTGGCTTTTTGTTTGACAAAGTAATTAAGGTGAGATGAAATAGAGGCCTATAATTGATCGTCTCTCCATAAAAAGTTAGTAGAACTTTGGGGGAGCAATTTGCCTCTAATAAAGTCTTTGCTGTTGATTTTAAGTAACTGTGGGAGTTGTACTTATAGGCTATTGAAAAGTTTTATTCGCAAGGTGTATAATTTTGAAAGTAGGAGGCGAAAATTGAATTTATTTAAACGGTATTTTGCAAAGAGTTTCTTATTAATACCCTTAGTGGTTTCTGCTCTTTTCTCTCAGGAAACGGGTGCACAACTGCTTGTTATAACTCCAGATGCTTTTTATGATGCAGTGTTGCCACTGGCTCAGTGGAAAGTGAAGAAAGGAATCACTACCAAGGTTGTGAAAACTTCTCAAACGGGGGCAAGTGCTACTGCAATAAAGAGCTATATCCAAAACGCTTACAATAACTGGCCTACGAGGCCAAAGTATCTACTGCTTGTCGGTGGACCGGATATCATTCCTTTGCAAACAGTGAACGGAGTGTACAGTGATAACTATTACACAAATATGGATGCTGATGTGTTCAATGAAATCATATCTGGTAGAATCACGGCTACAAATGTGACTCAGGTTCAGACTGTTGTTAACAAAATTCTGCTATATGAACGGGCACCATACACAACTGATACCACTTGGTTTTTAAAGGGTACAACTATAGTAAATATAGATAATGATCCCTATGATGATTCCGTTTACTGGAGCGATGCGCGTTATGTTAAGCAGCTGATGCTGAATGCCGGGTATATTACTGTAGATACCCTTAGCGATCAATACGGGGATAATGCCAATACGGTGGTACAGCGCGTTAATGATGGGAGGAGTTTTGTCCTGTACAGAGGTCAGGGCGTAGGCCAGTGGTACGCACCTTTTGCCGTAGACCCTAATCAGCTTGCAAACGGTGCCAAAATGCCCATCCTGGTTTCTGCCACCTGCAGGACAATTGGGGTGAGTGGTGGACCGGCAACTGTGGAAATGTGGTTTTTAAATGGAACTCCAACCTCTCCTAAGGGCGCGGTCGGGTACTTTGCCACGACCACTGTAAGAACTGGTGCATCTGTTTACAGAAGTGCTATTGCAAAGAACTTTTTTGGTGCTGTTTTCAGCGGTGTGAATACCTTTGGAGATGCCTGCGAGCAGGCGAGGCTGAAACTTTATAACCTTTACCCAGGTGACCAGGATTACTATGGTTTTCAATGTATTGGCGATCCCACGATGAAGATCTGGACAGGTGTACCGAAGCGTCTTACAGTTTCTTACGATTCTGTCCTTACTCTTGGACTTCAGCATACCGTTAATATTTTTGTCACTCACAACTCACAGCCTGTGGAATCGGCTTATGTATGTTTGATGCAGGATACGCTCATATACTTAACCGGGTATACCGGTAGAGAGGGGGAGGTCTCTTTCACCGTTATTCCAGCTTCAATGACTCCGATTGATGTTACAATAACAGGGCGGAATCTACATCCCTACGAGGGCAATATACAGGTAATTATGGGGGGAGTTCCTTATCTAACTTATTCAAGAAACGAGTATGATGAACTTGGAAATGGAAATGGAATTCTGGAGCCCGGAGAGAGTTTTCTCTTATGGACCTGGGTTCGGAATCTGGGTGAAGCGGATGCCCATAATGTCTATGGAGTGCTTTCTTCTTCAAATTCGTTTGCTTTTGTTTCCGATAGCAGTGCTCCCTTCGGGGAAATAGTCACTGGCGATTCTGCCTGCAACCTGAAACCTTACGTAATTTCCATTTCCCCTCAGATCTCCGAACCTAATGTGACCTTTAGTTTGGCGGTGTCAGATTCTTTAGGGCATTTATGGACTTACAACTTTTCAGTTCCCGTGAGCCTCTTTTGCAGTGGAGAGACCGGGAGAGATCAATATGGCTATTATATGTATGATAATACCGATACGCTTAGCGGCAACGCGCCAAGTTTTCAGTGGCTTGAAATTTCTCAGGGCGTCGGCACAACAATTTCGAGAGTCACCAACGCTGATGCTGATACTCAGACCATTTCTCTTCCGTTTACCTTTAGATTCTACGGAATAAACTACAATTCCATTGGAGTTTGCTCAAATGGCTTTGTAGAGATGGGAACTCCAACCCATCGGTTTGGCTCCAATTCATCAATACCTGCGGTTGGAGGGCCAAAGCGCCTCGTGTCGCCCTTCTGGGATGACCTTGACCCATCGGCATATGGAGATGTCTATCAGTACTATGATCAGGCAAACCATAGATTCATTGTTGAGTTTTATCAATGTGCTCACAATGGGGCATCAAATATAAGGGAAACCTTTCAAATTGTGTTCCTGGATCCTCAGTATTATCCAACTCCCACTGGAGATGGTGAGATTCTCTTCCTGTATTTGACCGTTTCTGATGCCTCGAGTTGCACTGTGGGAATAGAAGATGAAACAGAAACAAGGGGGCTTCAGTATCTTTTCAATGGTAGTTATGATCCGAATGCAGCTCCACTTGCGTCAGGAAGAGCAATACTGATTACAACAAAAGTTCCTGTACGCCTTACAAGTCCCTGGGTTGAACTTTCAAGCTGGAATTTTGACGATTCCTATGGTGGAAATGGAAATGGAAAGGTTGAGCCAGGTGAAACGGTTCTGTTGACGGTAGCTCTTACAAATAGAGGGGGGACTGCAATAAGCGGGCTTTCCGCAGTTCTGCGAAGTACTGATCCGTATGTTACAATTATTGATAGTACTTCTGATTTTGGCAATCTTCCGGTGGGAGTTCAGGTGGATAACGCATCGAATCCATACGTCCTTCAAGTTGATCCTTCTGCTGGTGAGGGTTATACAGGACTGCTCCTGAACATGACTGGCAATCAGGGTAATTATCATGGCTTTGGCTATGTTAATATGGAGATTGTGCTCCAGACAGGGTTGGTGGAAAATAGCTTGCTGAGGACTCAAGTCAGTATGTATCCAAATCCATTCCAGGGTCATTTCCATATTCTGGTCCGATCACCAGTGAAGGAAGAGCTTGTCAAAGTGAGGGTATATGACATTACAGGGCGGCAGCTCAGGGCGTTGGATGAGAAGATTGCTGGGACGCGAGTAATCACCTGGGATGGTCTTGATCAGAATGGGAACAGGATGTCCTCTGGAATATACTTTATAAAAGTTGAGACTGGTGATTTTAAGAAGGTTCAGAAGGTAATAAGAGTCAGGTAGGAATGTTTTTTCTGATCCTTTCACTCGTTGCTTTGGACCCAAGGTATCATACGTACCAGAGGATGATGCAGGAGATTGATTCTCTTGCGTTACTTCACACCGAGATAGCACGGGTGGAAACCGTTGGGGTAACTGCAGTTAACCAGTTGCCAATAATTGCCGTCAAGATTTCTGACAACCCTCAGATGGATGAAGATGAGCCGGCATTACTCTTTGTTGGAGTTCACCATGCTGAGGAAGTTCTGGGTTGTGAGGTTTGTATTTACACCATAGAACATCTCCTTGAAGGTTACGATAATGATAGCCTAACCACCAGACTGGTTGATAATCTTGAACTTTGGTTTATTCCAATTCTGAATGTGGATGGGCATGGAATTGTTACTTCTGGTATTGATACGACGTGGAGGAAGAACCTGAGGGACAACAATGATAACGGGATTTTTGATCCTGGTTACGATGGGGTCGATCTGAATAGAAACTACGGGTTTAATTGGGAATATGGAGGCAGCAATGACCCTTCATCGGAGTATTACAAGGGTCCAGCTCCCTTTTCAGAAAGTGAAACCCAGGTTATAAGGGACCTTGCTCAACGGGAAAGATTTCTTATGGCTATTGATTTTCACAGCGCGAGGACAGGGCAGGGCGAGGTAATTTATTATCCGTGGCGCTGGGGCGCGAACTTCTGTATTGATTACCCATTCATAAGGTCTATTGCTGATAGCCTTGCAGAATCTATTTTGAATGATGCAGGAACAGGTTGCTACACCGCAATATATGGTGTTGCAACGGAAGGAAATTTCAGAAACTGGCTTTATGCAACACTGGGGACTTATGCTTATACGGTTGAAATATCATGGGGATGCACTCCACCAGGGTACAGGGTTGACGATATTTGCCAGAGGGTATTAGACGGGCTTAATGTGTTTATGCAGAGAGCCACAGGCCCCGGGGTGACAATTTACGTGGTTGATTCCATCTCTTTGTTGCCATTGGAAGCGGAGGTGAGGGTACAGAACTATTATGATCCATCGCTTCCACCGAGGACCTCTGATCCTGTATTCGGTGTGTTCAGGAAGCTCCTTACTCCTGGAGTATATTCCTTTGAAATTATGAAGGATGGATACGAAACAACCTTTGTGGGAAATGTTAATGTTGTTGACACTCCCGTCAGTGTGATCGTAAAAATGAAACCCCAGAGCGGAGTTACAGAGGAACGCCACGGTAGGCTAATGCAGGTAATTCCCGATTATTCTTCAGGGGTGATAAATTTCGTTGCGAAAGTTAATGAATCGGGGAATTGTACTTTGCAGGTTTTTGATTCATCGGGAAGGCTTGTTACAGATGTTACTCGGGTGTCATTCGCGGATGATAGATACGTTTGGCACGTGCCAAAAAATTTTTCAAACGGAGTGTACTTTGCGGTTTTCTCAAAGAGTGGAAGAACGACCTGCAAAAGATTCCTTTGGCTAAGGAGCCCTTAGTTTTCCGCTTTTCAACTGTTTTTGTTCGTAAAGCATTGAATATTTCTGGATTGTGTACTGCAAATAGAAAAGTGCAAATATAAAACCCCGAATGCCGTCAAAAATACATCCTTTCAATACGTAGTGCTTCAGGAAATTCAGCAAAGGCCTCACAGCGAGGTCAAGAAAACAGAATTTCACACCCTTTTCCGATTTTTCTTCTGCAAGGAGTTTAGCATACTTTATGTTTTTGCTGTACTGGTGATAGAGATCTCTGAAGGGATAGTGCAGGATTGGATTTTTCATAAGCCCAACACGCCCCTTAAGTTCTACTTTCTCGTGCACCTTTCCTCTCCACATACCTTTTTCTTTTCTGAATAATCTTAGAAGCCTGTCGGGAGACCAGCATTTTAGAAAGGCTCCAAGATACCAGTTTTTTCGGGGGATTAGAAAACCATCAAAGATTTGTTTTTCACTCTCAAGAGTGTTCAAAATTTCCTTTTTTAATCCTTCTGAAACTTCTTCATCGGCATCCAGAAAAAGGACCCATTCTGTTTTCACATGTGACAGCCCGAAATTACGCTGTTTCTCATAGGTTGTGAACTCGTTAAAGATACATTTCGCTCCGAGGGTTTCTGCAATTCTTACAGTGCCATCTGTACTTCCGGAATCGATCACGATTATTTCCTTTGCGATTTCGCTTACACTATTAATAGCACGTCGGAGATTCTGCTCTTCATTCAGTGTTAGGATTACGCAGGTAATGTCTGGTTTACTCATCAGCCTCTTTCTTGAAAAGGGAAGACAATATACCAAATATAATGTAGAGGGAAATTGCGGCAATGAGGAAAATGTACCTCAAAAAGATGAGTAGGATCAGTACAAGTACAAAGTACAGGATTTGAAGTTTCTCAGTCCTTTTGCTTCCTTTGAAAACGGGGAATTCAATTTTGCTAAGCATCAAGAAGCTCAAAAAGAGTATTACTGCTGTTACCACTTCTCTCAGGAGAACAAAAGAGGGAGAAAATCTATTCAAGAGAGAAATTACGGAAGTGATAAAGATTGCAGATATTGGGGAAGAAAGGCCATAGTAGAATTCCTTTTGTGAATTTTCTCCAATAACATTAAACCTTGCAAGCCTCATTACTACAGCTGAAAGGTAAACAAAGGGAAGGAGGTAAAAAGGCGAAAATCTCCCACCCTGGAACACTACAAAATTGTATACAAAAAAAGCCGGCGCCACACCAAAAGAGACCACATCAGCAAGTGAATCAATGTGAGGTCCAAGCTTCGACGAAGTTCTAAATAATCTTGCCATTTTTCCGTCCACAAAGTCAAAAATAGCTGAAAAGATTATGTACCAGAATGCCGAATCGATCTTCATCTCGGAGATTGATATAATTGCCATAAACCCCGAGAATAGATTGAGAAATGTGAAAAGGGTTGGAACGTTCAAAGCGACTCCTTGATCTCTGCAATTAAGGTAATCCCGCCTTTTACCCTGTCACCGGGTTTTACCTTCAGAATGATTTTCTCTTTTGGTAAAATCAATTTAACCTTAGAACTGTAAAGAATAATTCCCATGCGTTCTCCAGTATTTACCACTTTCTCAGGCGAAAGATTGTTGACAATTCTTCTGGCAATAATACCTGATATTTGTATTACACTATAGTCTGCAATACCAGGAGAGTTTATATGTGTCTCACACTGTACATTCTCAAAATCAGCTTCTTTCAGGAAGGCTCGCAGAAATTTTTTTCCCCTTCTTTCGATGGATTTCACCACTCCTCCATAAGGCACTCTGTTAACGTGGACGTCGAGTAAAGACATAAATATGGATATTTCATAAGTACTAGCAGTTTCTGAAATCTCAAGAATTTTCCCGTCGGCAGGAGAAACGATGTCGAGGGGCCCATATGGAGTTTCTCTTCGGGGGTCTCTTAAGAAGTAGAGGGAAAAGAAGAAAAAAAGTGTGCAAGGAATAGCGAGGAAATAGATTTTTAATACAAAAAGCAAAGAGCTGATAAAGCCAAGCATAAAAAGAATAACAACACCTTCCCTCGCAATCATGGTATCTATAGTATAATGCAGGACTTGGGGAAAAACACAGAATCTCAATATGGATCAACCCTTTTACTTTATAATTTGTCATCAAACATGAAGGAGTAAAACAATGGAAGGAAGGGTCTTTGATTTTACAGAAGTGAAGGAGAACCTGGTGGAAATGGAAGGGGCAAGCAGTGCTTACATCCGCTGGCTCCTTGGGCCCTCTGACGGTGTTCCCAACTTCTACCTTAGAATGTTCAGGCTTGAAAAAGGAGGGCATACTCCATACCACTTACATCCATACGAACATGAAGTATTCGTAATCCGTGGAAAGGGAACAGTAAAGATTGGGAATAAAGATTTTTCCTTGAAAGGAGGCAGTGTGGCTTTTGTTCCTCCTAATGAAATGCATCAGTTTATGGCTGATGGTGGAGAGGAGCTGGTTTTCCTTTGTATAATTCCTAAAACTTAACTAAAAATTCTTGACAAAATGTGGTGTTTAGATTATAACTATATTAACAACAAGAAGGAGGTAAGCGAATGAGGTTAACTAAATATACATGGGTGTTGCTCGTGGGGGCATTGATTTTTGCAGCTTGCGGCCCCAAAAAGGCAACAAAGCAGACCCTGGCACAGCTTGAAGAGTGCAATAAGGCTCTCGAATCCGCTGAGGCCAGAAAAACGGAACTCGTATCGAAAATTAACTCTCTCAGCGGCGACATCGAGGCTAAGAAGTCCAAAATTGCTTCCTTACAATCTGAAAGGGATTCGTTGAGCTACTGGCTCCATGAAGTTCTTGAAAAAGGTTACTGAGGAGGGAGAGCCATGAAAAAGATTTTTGCTTTTGTTGCCGTTTTAATGCTTTTAACTCCGGCCCTCAGGGCTGAGCAGAAAAAACTTACTGAGAAAGAAGCTCTTCAGATGCTGGAAGATTGCAGAGCCAAAGTGTCTGCCTTAAATCAGGAGATTTCTGACCTCGAATCGAAACTGAATGCTCTGACAGGCGAAAGTTCCGAACTTGATAGGCGGATTGCTACCCTTGAGAACGAGATTTCCGAAATGAAAGCTGAAATTGCAAAATATCCTCTTGAGTACACCGTAGTGAAAGGTGACTATCTCAGCAAGATTGCGGGTATGAGATACATTTACAACAACTGGAAAGCATGGCCTAGAATTTATAGAGCCAACAGAAATCTTATAAAGGATCCTAATCTTATATACCCTGGCTGGGTTCTGAAAATACCTCACGGAATTGTTACGGAAATTGAAGTGATTCCTGGAGACTACCTGATAAAGATTGCAGGCTTTACCTGGATATATAATAATCCAAAGCTATGGACCAGGATATACGAAGCAAACAAGGACCAGATTAAGGATCCGGACCTCATATATCCGAAGCAGGTATTAAGGATTCCGAGATAGTTAGAAATCTGTTCAAAAAGCCGGGGGATGCCGATAGGTATCCCCCTTTTTCATTAAAATAAGTAATGGAAAAAATAGAAAAAGTCGTTTTTATCGGTGACATAAATCCAGTAGAGTTCCTGGGAGTGAATGATGCGAATCTTAATTTCTTGAAGAGCAGGACCTCAACTCAAATTGTAGTCCGAGGTGATGAACTCAGACTCAGGGGTACCCCCGAAGAAGTTGAACTGATTGAGAGAGTGATAAATATTTTAAAGAGTGAAATCAAGAAGAGGGGTAAGATTGATGAGGGTGAAGTGAGGGATATTATGAGGTGGGAGCTGGAACAGCAAAGAAGAGAAGGCGAAGAGTCACGCGACTTTATTATGACTCCTAAAAAGAGGATTGAACTCAAGACTCCCAATCAAAAGCAATATATAAAGCTAATTGAGGAAAATGATATCGTAGTAGCAATTGGGCCTGCTGGAACTGGTAAGACTTTTCTCGCTGTTGCTTCAGCGATAAATTTTCTTCGCAAGAACCTCGTAGAAAGAATAATCCTTACCAGGCCTGCCGTGGAAGCGGGTGAGTCGCTTGGTTTTCTTCCAGGAGATTTTCAGGAGAAGATAAATCCTTACTTAACTCCTCTTTATGACGCTCTTTATGCCCTTTTACCCCCTGAGACAATCAAAAAATACATAGATACAAGGGTTATTGAAATAGCGCCTCTTGCCTATATGAGAGGGCGGACTTTTTCAGATGCCTTTGTGATTCTGGATGAAGCCCAGAATAGCAAAGCCGTTCAGATGAAAATGTTTCTGACCCGACTCGGTCCGCGTTCAAAACTGGTCCTAACTGGAGACATTACTCAGATAGACCTTCCTGGCCATGAGACATCGGGTCTTGTGGAAATTCAGTCTATCTTAAAAGGTGTAAAGGGAATTGCTTTTATTTACTTTACGGCCGATGATGTCATAAGACACGGTCTTGTAAAGGAAATTGTGGATGCTTATGAGAGATTTGAGAAGAAAGTCAATAATTCCCGTCAAAGCAAGAAAGAAGATTAGTTTTATCCCCGGTGCAGTTATTTTTGCTTCTCTTCTTTTTCTAACAGTTTATACGGGCGACGAGCTCGCCCAGAGGGCTAGTTTTTTCGAATTTTATGAGGGGTCTCCAGTTATTGAGAAGAGAGTCGAGGTCAGGAAGTTGCCGTACTTCGAACGGGAAGAGGTGAATCTTGGGCAGATTGAGAAGGAGTTTGATTCCCTGAGTGTACCTTCTAAAGCTATTTTGGAATACCTTGAGGCAACCCTTAGTAGACCTGTAATCTCTGATAAATCTAAAGAGAGAATCGATACAATTCTTATTAAATCCGCGAAAAATCTGAAAAGAGTTTCATCGGACTCCCTGCTTACAGTTTCAACCGTCAGGTCTGCCATTGAAAATCTCGTGGTAGAGTTGGGTTTAGATAGTCTCGAGGGCGCAGCAATTCTTAGAGCAGTCTCCCCTGTACTGAAGTCGAACATTTCCTTTGCTGGGTATGTTGTGGACACAGTGGCGTCTTTAGAAGGGATCTCGCGAGAAACAAGGCTAAAACCGAAAAAGGAGCGGATCCTTCTTGCCATTTACATTCTAATTGTATTTGTTATTTCTTATTTTCTGTTTTATTCCATTTTC
Organism: Caldifarciminota bacterium UBA5631; assembly: GCA_002421425.1. Classification (GTDB taxonomy): domain Bacteria; phylum Hydrothermota; class Hydrothermia; order UBA1063; family UBA1063; genus UBA1063. Next base: position 72,522 of record DIJZ01000001.1, on the reverse strand, counting down.
AGAAGAGCGCTGGATACCCGGAAGATCGTTGTCCTTGTCCTGGGATTTTTGATAATGCTATTTTTTGAATGGGTGGTGCCATTGAAGGATCATGGGTTGGCTTTGTTTGCCTTTCCCTTTGTGTTCTTACTGGTAGGGTTTTTTAACGGTTTTCACCAGGCTATTTTCTTTTTCGTCGCCAGCACTATAATTTTCCTGCCTCTGTTCAGGGACAACTTAATTCCGGTTTTATTTCTTAACTCAGTAGTTGGTTTGTTTTCCTCTTATATCGGAACAAGGATAAAAACCAGGTGGGACTTTCTTTTGATATTTCTCTTTCTCAGTCTCGTTTCCTTTGGAACTATTTTGCTGCTATCTGCTTTTACGTATATTCCATGGTTCCCTAACCTTAAATTTACTACTGGAGTATTGGGAGTCTCTGTTTTGCTACTTATTGTAGTTGTGCCCCTACTGGAAAAGATATTGCGCTATCCTACAGATTTTGTTCTTCTTGAACTTGCAAATGTAAATCACCCACTGCTCCTGAAGCTGCAGGATGAAGCGCCGGGTACCTTTGAGCATAGTTTGAGAGTTTCCGAGATGGGAGCAAGAGTTGCTCCCCTAATTGGTATAAACCCATTACTGGCAAGAGTTGCAGGCCTTTATCATGACATTGGGAAGTTAATGCACTCGATCTTTTTCGTGGAAAACCTCAGAGGCGGCGCCAATCCTCATGATAAAGTATCGCCGGAAATGAGTGTGCAAATTCTAAAATCCCATGTTATTGACGGGGTGAACATGGGCAGAAACTATCGTCTACCTGAGGAAATCATTGGAGTGATCTCCAGTCATCACGGGACCTCTGTAATGTATTCAATATATAAAAAAGCACAGAAAATGTACAAGGATGTTGATAAGGACAAATATAGATACCCGGGTCCAAGACCAAGGAACAGGCTTGAGGCATTATTTATGATAATCGATGGAATTGAGGCAGCTTCCAGGGCTCTGGAGAATAAAAGCGAGAGTAAGTTCAGGGAAATAGTAAACGATATAGTTGACGAGAAAATCAAAGATGGGCAGTTTCTTGAGTGTGATATTTCGTATTCCGACCTTGAAAAAATGAAGGAGGAGATTTTGAAGATTCTTCTTAGCCAACATCACTTGAGGATTAAATACCATGAAGATAAAGGTTATTGAGGCAGGTCCGCGAACATCGCCAATTTTCAGGAAAAAGCTAACGAAAATGCTTACAATAATTGCGGAAAAAGAGGGAGTTAAGGCGGAACTTAACTGCATACTCACTACGGACAATTATCTGAGAAAGCTGAATAGAACTTATCTCGGGAAGAATCGACCAACGGATGTGATTTCCTTCGCCATTGAGGATATCTGGGAAATTTATATTTCAGTGGATACGGCAAGAAAGAGGGCTTACCAGTATGGGTTTGACGCGGAATATGAGATCTACCGCTATGGAGTTCATGGTCTTCTACACCTCATAGGGTACGACCATAAAGACTTAAGTATGGCTCAGGCAATGGAAGAAAAAGAGGAGAAGTATCTTGATCTATGGTATCAATCCTGATATTCCTGCTCCTTCTTTTTTTGTCTTTCACATTCAGCGGGTGTGAAGCAGCACTATTTTCTGTCCTCAGAATAGAGCTTGATCGTATAAAAAGAGGCTTTGGTTCCAGATGCATGTTAGAATTGAAAAATCGAGAGCAGCTTACTCTTTTCGTACTGCTTTTTTCCAACACCGTTGTAAATGCCTATGCGGCATCACTTTTTTCTGCTCTTTCTGAAGGATATCTGAAAAGATTCGGATTTTCTTTCGTTCCTGAGCAATTTCTTGACGTAGTCTTTTTTACGGTGCTGATTCTCATTACAGGTGAAGTTACTCCGAAACTTCTTGCAGTGAGGTTTCCTGTAAAAATGTTGAGATTTTTTTCCATCATTGTGTATCCTTTCTACTTTCTCCTGAAGCCTCTGGTTCGGATACTCCCGAGCAAGATCGTTTCAATGAAGAGAACCGATGCCTTCGAGGATGTTATTGACGAACTTGAAGAACTCTCTATGATGTCAGACCCGGTCTTGAGGTCCAGGATTTCAGTAGTGCATGCTAAGGTTGGTGACCTAATGACACCCAGGGATGATGTTGTATATCTCAGACCAGAAGATAAGATCAGCAGACTTTTGGAGGAAGTTGGCCGCCACAGGTATGCTAATTACCCTGTTATTGAGGGTGCGGAACTTCTGGGAGTTTTGAGGTTAAGAGATTCGAGGCTTTACGATGCGAGCCCCGAAGATACTGTGAAGGATTATATGGTTGCGTGTCCAACAGTGCCTATCACGGCACCATTGTTGAATCTCCTGAAGATGCCTCAAGAAGATTTCTTCGCAGTTGTTGATGAGTATGGAAACTTTGTTGGAGTAATAACACACTGGGATATCTTGAAGAGGCTGAACCCTGAACCAAAATTGAGGTGGATCGGAAAGAAAAGTCTGATTGTTCCTGGAGATATTTCTTTGCACGATTTTGAGATCGCTATTAAAAGGCGTCTTTCTCGATCAGCCCCCACACTGCAGGCATTGATAATGGAAGAGACGGACCGAATACCTCTTGAAGGAGAGGTCATCGTTATTGAGGGTATTAGATTTGAAATTCTTGAGAAGGAACTTGCGAAAATCAAAAAGATTAAGGTGGAGTTGAGATGATCTGGCTTCTAATGTTATTTTTGAGCCTTTTGTTGGTATTCGTATTTTCAGCGTATGAAACCGCGTACCTCGTTTGTCAGAAGAAGAGTTTTGTTGGAACAAAAGCAGTGTACAGAAATTTTCTAATGAACGTTGAGCACGTTATGACCACTACTCTCGTTGGTCTGAATTTCTTTGCAGCTTCCGCTTCAATAGTTTCCTTTTACTTTATTAGGAGCACAGGCATAACGACGGGAAAGGCTGTTGCTATCGCAGGTGTTATTATATCATTGACACTCCTTTTTGTTGAGTTCTATGCAAAAAGCTTTGCACGAAAGAATAATACCATAATAATCAGCACGTTCACTCCCTTTTTAAAAGTTTTCTCCTATCTTGCGGTTCCAATTAACAGACTGATTTTGTTTCTCATTTTTCCCGTGAGGGCAATCAGGGGCGAAATTAAGAAAGATACCTCAGAAATGCTTAAGCTAATGGTATCCGAGGCTGTTATGGATGGCGAACTTGATAGTGGAAACGCAAGCATTATTTTATCCTTTTCCAGGTGGAAAGATTTGAAGGTAATGGAATTCTCAGAGGAACTTGATCCATATATTGTGAACCTTGAGAGTACTTCAATTCCTTCGCTATCTGCTGTTCATCCTATCTTCGTTAGAGAAGGTGACAGGGTTCTGGGTATGCTGAACCTTAAAAAATTATTACTCACAGGGAGCATCAAGAATTCCATTGAAGAAGTTCCGACAGTGGCATGGAATGCCTCTGTTGATGAAGTTTTGAGAAAAATTGTTGATTATGAAGAGAAAGTAGCACTGGTGGAGTCTAAGAATGAAAAAAGATTCTTTTATTTCAGTACGTTTCTACAAAGGTTAATGGGGGATGTCTATGAATAGAATTTTGGAAGCGGTAAACCATTTTAAAGATTTGAGGGGGCTCGTAATAGGTGATTTAATGCTGGATGTGTACTCCTTTGGAAGCGTGGAGAGGATTTCACCTGAGGCACCCGTTCCAGTCGTTAGGGTTGAAAGGGAAGAGTTCCGTGCTGGTGGTGCTGGAAATGTGGCGGGTAATCTTGGAGCACTTGGCGCCCGGGTGTTTATTTCGGGCGTCATTGGTGATGACCCTGAAGGTCAAATTTTGATTGAGATGCTTGAGAAAAGTGGGGTTAATACCTCCTGTATAGTTAAAAGCAAGAACAGAAAGACTATTGTAAAGAACCGAATTGTATCAAAAGGTCAGCAATTGCTTAGAATCGACAGGGAAAAAAATGAAACCCTCGCAGGGCGTTTTAGAGCTGCAATACTTGAGATTCTGGAAGGAGTTCAGGGTGACATCGACTTCATCATTCTGGAAGATTATAACAAAGGATTATTTAATGGATATTTTTATAGGGAGATAATTTCAAGGTCAAAAGTTCCGGTGTTCGTAGACCCTAAGTACGAGCATTTTTCGGCTATGAAGAATGCTTTTCTCGTAAAACCAAATTTTGACGAGTTCAAGAAAGCAATGGGACTTCAAAGGATTCCAAACAACGTGACTAAATACCTTCAATCCATGAAAAAAAGGCTGTATCTTAAAAACCTTGTCGTAACTCGCGGAGAAAATGGAATGATGATTCTCGATGATGGCGGAGGATATCATATACCATCCCTTCAGCGAAATGTGTACGATGTTACCGGTGCTGGCGATACTGTAATTTCTGTCCTTGGACTTTCAATGAGTGCAGGGTTAAGTCTCTTTGAATCTGCAATTCTTGCCACAATAGCTGCAGGGATTGAAATTACCAAACTCGGCGCCCAGCCAATATATCCTGCAGAACTAAAGGATGGGATTCGAAACCACTGGAGCAGATTAGTAAAGGAATCCAGTGCATTGAAGGTACAATCCTGAGGCTTTATTCTATCTTTATGGAGCGGATTCTTGTAATTATCCCTACATACAACGAAAGGGACAACATTCGGGATATTGTGCCCATAGTGCTTTCGAAGGCTGATAATATTGATGTCCTTGTAGTTGATGATAATTCTCCTGACGGGACTCAAGAAGAAGTCAGAAAACTCATGGAAGTCACATCCAGGGTAAATTTAATCGCAAGACCAGGGAAGATGGGGCTTGGGACAGCCTATGTGGAGGGGTTCCGATTTGCACTCGAGAATGGTTATGAACTTATAATAGAAATGGATGCCGATTTTTCTCATAATCCGGATGATTTGCCAAGACTTATTGAAGAAAGCAAGAAGGCTGACCTTGTTATTGGTTCAAGGTATGTGGACGGAGTTAGCGTAGTAAACTGGCCTCTTAAGAGGCTTCTCCTCTCATATTTTGCAAACCTATATGCGCGCATAGTGACTGGGGTGCCGGTGAGGGACCTCACTGCGGGGTTTAAGTGTTTTCACAGGAGAGTTCTTGAAAGCATAGACCTTTCGAAAATTCATTCTGATGGATACGCTTTTCAGATAGAAATGAATTTCTATGCTCATGAAAACGGGTTCAAGATAGTTGAGATCCCCATCATTTTCATTGAGAGAAGGCTTGGAGTTTCAAAAATGTCAAAAAGGATTATTAAAGAAGCCTTCTTCCTCGTCCTCCTTTTGAGACTTAAAAAGATTCGCAGGTTCCTAAAGAAGCTTTTTGGCGTAAAATGAATGTAATGTTTGTTCTTTGCATTTTGCTGTCTGAGACCGTTGTGTCGAAGTCCCCTTCCAAGGCAGTTCTTCTTTCGTGTTTCCTGCCGGGTGGCGGTCAGTTTTACAATGAAAAATTCGTAAAAGGGGCTGTTTTTGGAGCTGCTGAGGCCTTTACAGGCTATGTGGCGCTCTCAAATTATCTTGACTACAAGAAGACAGGTTCAGAGGCTAAATTTAAAGAAAGTTTTTCGTACGGTTTCTATTTTCTTGGTATCTGGTTGTATTCCATGGCAGATGCATATGTTGATGCTCAGCTTTTCAATTTTGATAAGAAAATTCAGATTTCCATGAACTCAAAAGGAATAGGCCTTTCATTTTCTTTTCCTTAGGTGAAATAATGCCTTACGAAATTTTGAACCACACCGCAGATTTTGGGGTAAGAATTTACGGAGAGACCCTTGAGGAATTGTTCAAAAGCGGCTTTAAGGCCCTGGTAGATGCGATGGTGGATTTCAAAGGTCACGCAGACAAAAAGGAAATGTTCTATGAGGATACTGCAGAGACCCTCGAGGATTTACTGGTCGATTTTCTGAGTGAAGTAGTCTTCAGAACTGTAGTTGAAGGAAAAATCTTTGTCGACTGTGAAATAAAAATTGAAGGCAATTCTGTCAGAGGGAAATTATTCTACGAGAATTTTTCTCCTTCTATCCACAGGCTACGGAAAGAGATCAAAAGTGTTACCTATCATGACCTCTCGATTCGCAGAACACCCAGTGGTTTTGAAACAATGTTGATTTGTGATGTCTGACTTGCAAAAATGAAAGATATACAGAATCAGAAAGACCTGAGAAAAATTCCAATAAATAAAGTTGGAATAGAAGACCTGGTCTATCCTATTAGAGTGATGGATCGCGCAAATGTCCTGCAGCATACCATTGCGAAGGTGAAGCTTTCTGTGGAGTTGCCTCATCATTTTCGTGGAACCCATATGTCCAGGTTTGTGGAAGTTTTGAACAAACACTCCAACAATATAACGATACAAAACATAGAAGGTATTCTTGACGAGCTGAAAAAAGCACTCAGAGCTGAAAAGTCTTACCTGGAACTTGAGTTCTCCTACTTCATTAAAAAGAAGGCGCCCGTTTCCCGACTGGAATCTTATATGAATTATACTTGCAAGTTTATTGCATCAAAGGCTGAGACCTTTGATTTTATTCTGGAAGTGGATGTGCCTGTGCATACGCTGTGCCCATGCTCCAAGGAGATTTCTGAACGTGGTGCGCATAATCAACGGGCTGAAATCAGTATTCAGGTTCGGACATCAAAACTGGTCTGGATTGAAGAACTTGTGGAGATTGCAGAAGAATCAGCCTCAAGTCCGCTTTTTGCTCTTTTAAAAAGGCCTGACGAAAAACTTGTTACCGAGAAGGCTTTTGATACACCGAGATTTGTTGAGGATGTGGTAAGGGAAGTTGCCTTGAGGCTGAACCGGGAACCGAGAATTTTCTGGTTCAAAATAAACGTGAAAAGTTTTGAGTCGATACACAACCATAACGCTTTTGCATGCGTTGAAGTTGACAAAAGACATTAGCAGTTCTTACTTTTCGCTGGTACTGGCACTTTGAATCTTGCTCGGAAAGAAATATAATAAAGCAATGTCATTTTCAAAGGTTTTGAAGACTATCAAGAATCCCCAAGGCTGCTACACCATCAATTCTTACCTTAAGAGGGTTCTCTTCGGAACGGTATTGCCGGTAACCGCATCCCTGATGATATTAGCTTTCGTTTTTTCATGGTGGCAGTATGCAAAAGTAGGAGATCGCATCTTTCAGGGTCTAAAAATGCGTATAGAGCTTGTACTGAAGGAGTCAATGACAGGACTGGTTAACGCTGCTTCCCACTACGAGCCTGAAATCATGAAATTGTTGAAGGAAGCTGCGTTTTACGTGGAGAGTCATTACAAAAAGAGCGGGAACTATGAGGAGTTAGAGCTTTCAAACTTAGAAAGCAAATATCGTAAATCATTTCCTGCAATTTTATTCAAGGAGATCAATTTTTATATTATTGACGAGACTGGTAAGGTAATATGGACTGACTATGAACCTGATCTCGGCCTCGACCTTTCAAAATTTGGAGATTTCTGGCAGAGGCTGAACACAGCTCTTCTACAGGGAGACGTCTTTCATAGGGGCGCCTTTGAGGTCCAGACGGGCAAGATGCGACTTTTTGCATACCACAGACTTTCCAATGGACATGTGCTGGAGTTAGGACTGTTGCTTAATACAGAGAACTTTTCAGAGAGTTTATCACGCCTTAAGGTACTTTCAGCTTTTAGTGAAAAGCTCGGCGTATATAACGTTGCTAAGATTCCGCTGCGCAGTGATTTTCCAGCTTTTCCAGAGAATTTGATGAAATTTCACCCATATAAGAGAGACCTGGTCGGTGAGGTGGGCTTTGAAGTTTTCCCTGGATATTTTGAAAAACTCTACATATATTCCCGTCTTAACTTTATTTCAATATATGGCATTGTGATTTTCACTTTCGTAATGTTTTTAGTGCAGTTTGTTTTTCTTTCTCTTGTCTTCTCATTATTTTCCAGGGAATCTTCACGAGAGGTGCGGTTACTTCACGAAGGTCTAACTTCTTTCAGGGAAAACAGGAATTTTTACTTAAACCCGTCTTCTACAAAATTTGAGGAGTTCAGAGAGATTCTGGAAACTCTGAACGGAGCCATACTGGAGCTAAATGAAGACGAGAGGAGAAATCAGGAGCTGATCCGTGAACTCAATGAATCGTTTTACGATTTTGGCGAACGTCTCGCTATGGTTGCTGAAGGTTATGATCCAGAAACTGGGGAGCATATAAGGAGAGTGAAATATCTTACAAAACTAATAGCGCAACGAGTAGATATGCCTCAGAATCTGAAAGATGAAATCGTCTCATTCTCCGTTCTGCACGATGTGGGGAAGGTTTACATCCCGGTAGAGATATTAAACAAACCCGGTCCCCTAACACCTCAGGAATGGGAGTTGATGAGACAGCATACTGTATTTGCTCGAAGGCTTCTTGCTCACCCTCGTTTCAAAGTCGCGCTGGATATTGCGCTTTATCATCATGAGAATTTCAATGGCGGGGGATATCCTTTTGGTCTCGATCATGACGCAATCCCTATCTGTGGCAGGATAATAAAGATAATTGATGTGTATGATGCCCTGCGAAGTAAAAGGCCATATAAAGTCCCTGTCCCTCATGAAGAAGCAAAACGAATTATGCTTGAAGGTGATGATAGAACAAAACCACAGGATTTTGATCCTCATCTTCTCAAAATATTTTTCGAAGAAATTGAGAAAGTAGATTTAGCTGATTTGTACAGGTAACCCTGCTACTTGTTAGATAGCGATATTGCACTCTCTCAAAGAAGCAAGAATTTTTTCATGTTTAGGTTCCACAGGGTTTTTCTGAGGCTATTTTTTCTTTAAAGGAATATTGAAAAGCATCCCGTTAAATCTCTCGCAGCAGCTTGCAAGAACTTTATATCTTCTGTAAAATCTTCACTACTGGAGCTCGAACTTGAGATCTGTCAAGTCTTACTATAAATATTTATTTTTTGGAATAATTTTGCCAATTGTCCTCCTCTCTATGTTGATCTCCGCGGTACATACCTGGAGAAGGGCAGGTTCAATCTCAAATCAGGTCTCTGAAGAACTTCCGTTTCGAGTTAAAGTGTTGCTAAATCAAATGACGGCTGGAATATCAAATGACGTAAAACTCAGATCAAGGCTTGTTGAGGGTATTCTGCTAGAGACGAAGTACGAATTTGAGAGAACTTTGTATAAAGAATCGGATTATAACTTAGTTAATGGAGTTGCCTTGAAGGAGCGGTTTTCTGAAATTTTACCCCGGGAAGTATATAGTGATGTTGATTTTTACATAATCAGCAGAGAAGGAGTAGTATCCTGGACGACTTATGAAGTGGACCTCGGGCTGAATCTTAAGCAATTTCCGGATTTCTGGGAGGCTCTGAACAAAGAGCTTGACAGAGGAATTGTATTATACCCGGTAACCTTTGAAGCAATGACGGGGAAGGGAAAAACCTTTGCCTACACGAGGCTGTCTAATGGAGATATACTTGAAGTTGGGCTTACAATAAATCCAGAGCTATATTCCACCCAGCTTAGTAAGATAAATTCCCTTTCAATCTTTCTAGAGAGAGTTGGAATATACAACGTTTCAGGTAAGCCAGCTATTTCTGGCATTGACTTTTTGCCTGAAAAACTGAACTGGTGGGAGTTTTACAAAAGGGATATTTCTCTGACCTTCTACGTTGCGGCCTTTGCTGAGTGGAAGGAACCTGTGACGCTGTTTCTCCGCTTGAACTTTTTTCCGATTTATTCAATATTTTTTGTAAGTATAGGTTCTCTCTTCGTCCTCCTTGTTGTATTCCTTCTTGTTGCTGCGGGAGAGGTGAGGGTAATAGGTGACGAGATTCTCAAGGTTGAAAAATCAATAGTAAACATGACGGCTGAGTCTGGACAAAAATCCGCAAAAGTGAAATTTAGGCTTAAAGAGGCGAAGGACATAGTGAGCACGCTGGAAATCGTTGTACCCAAAATGAAGGAAGAAGAGGGTAGGAGCAGAATACTTTACGAAAACCTGAAGGACACCTTCTTTAAATTTGCCGAAAAGCTTGCTTTAATTGCAGAAGGATATGAACACCTTACAGGTGAGCACCTGAAGAGGGTGAAATTATTGACGGAGATCATCGTGAACCGTCTCGACCTCGAAAGTATATATGCAGAAAAGCTAATAAGCTTTTCCATTCTTCACGATCTTGGGAAAATTTACATTCCAGTTGAAACACTTGCACAACCCGGGCCTCTTGATAGCGATCAATGGGAATTAATGAGAAGGCATCCGATTTTTGGAGCCCAGTTATTGGGCCATGAGCAGTTTGAAATTGCAAGGGAAATTGCCCTTTATCACCACGAGAATTATGATGGTAGCGGATATCCCTTCGGGCTTGCAGGAGAACGGATTCCACTCCCTGGTAGAATCATAAAAATTGTTGATGTATACGATGCATTGAGGAGTGAGAGGCCTTATAAAAAGGCATTTTCCCATGAAGAGGCCATCAGGACCATGATCCAAGGTGACGAGAAGACGAAACCCCATCATTTTGACCCGGTACTCATAAGGATATTCTTGGAGGAAATTGAGAAATCTGAAATAGAAGGGTTATACCAATTATGATGAGCATAAAAAAAAGATTAAGGATTATGGTGGGTGCGCTGTTTACACATCTAATTGTGATATCAGGTATCTTTTCTCTCTATTACACCGAAGACCAAATAAATTCAATTAGTAGGGGCGTTGAGAGTAAAATAGGTTCCCGTCTTGAACTTTTCCTCAGTCAGTTTTTCTACGAACTATCTACCATTGCACGGACAAAAGAGGAGATGCTAACAAAGCCGGTATTGAGTAATAAGAAGCTAGTGGAAGATTTTTTGAAAATGAAGGGAGCTGACGGAAAATCCTTTCTCACTGCTTTTAAGACTCAAATCCAGGAATCTCTTCCGGACTCATTTTTCTTGAATGTAGAGGCATTCATCGTTGACACTGGCGGAATCATAAGCGAAAGTTCTTGTGAAGACTTAATTTCCACTAATCTTAGAAATTCTGGAAGGATCTGGAATGCGCTCTCGAGATTGCGTGGTGACTCGGTTTATCTTGTACCTTTGGCAATTAATTCAGTGCGCCCCGGCTGGATGTCTTTTATGTATACCAGACTTGAAGGTGGGGCGTTCCTCGGGGTTGCGCTGGAAATAAATGAACAGGTTTACTCAGATCGCCTTGGACTTTTGAAAAAGTTTTCTGTATTTATTGACCGAATTGGGATTTACGATTCCCTCGGCACACCAATTGCAAAAGGAATGCCGGAATATCCTGGCAAGCTAATGCAATTTCATCCTTTTTTTAGGGAGGCGAAACTGAGAATCCAGCTACAAAATAGCGGGGATATTTCACAAAATTTCTTAGTTTTTATTCGTTTAAGTTTCTTTTCATTGTTTTCGATTTTCATAGTGAATGTAATTCTCTATAGTTTTCTTTTGGCTTCGGTGCTGTTCGTATTCTTGAGATTTGAACGTCTTGTTAGAGAAGAAGTCAAAGTGGTAGAGGATGTTATTGAAAAATCAAGGAATCTTGAAGAGGTGGAAACGTCAAAGAAGGATTTGAAAGTTAAAGAGATAAAAGACACTGTTGAAGTTTTCCAGAATATTATCCAGAAGATACAGCACGACATCGCTTTAAACAGGAAGTTATACAATGAGTTTCGAGAGTCTTTCTCGGACTTTGCAGAAAAACTCGCAGCAGTAGCAGAAAGATTTGATCCTGGCGAAGAATTACATCTTAAAAGGGTCAGGTACTTGACGAAACTGATCGTAGACAATCTTGACCTCGATGAAACGTACAAACATGAAATAGTGGAATTCTCAATTTTGCATGATATTGGAAAAATCTTCATTTCTCCTCAGCTTCTAAACAAGGAAGGTCCACTTACACCCGAGGAAAGGGAGATAGTAAGAAGACATACCCTTCTTGCAGAAAAATTGCTGGAGGGTCCTGAACTTAAAGTTGCCAGGGAAATTGCCCTCTATCACCACGAAAATTACGATGGATCAGGATATCCATTTGGCCTCAAAGGAGAAGAAATACCTTTGTCTGCGAGAGTCGTGAAAATTGCAAATACTTACGATGTAATGCGGAGTGAAAGACCTTATAAGACAGCAAAGACTCATGAGGAAGCACTGAGACCCTTTATAGTGGGAGACGAAAAAACAAAGCCGTCAGATTTTGATCCGGCTCTTCTGAAGATATTTTTCAAGATTTGCTCGAAGGGCGACCCCTACGCGAGATTCTAACTGGTGCCGGGGGCGGGACTTGAACCCGCATGGGATTAGCTCCCGCATGGCCCTCAACCATGTGCGTCTGCCAATTCCGCCACCCCGGCTGTTCAAGAGTGGGATAATTATAGCATAGAAGAATCAGTCGTTCAAATTTCCATTCACTCCTTGAATTATCCTGTCTTTTATTTTATTATATCGTAAATGCATTCTAAATTCTTTTTCAAAGGAATTATTGAAGATACTTACAGATGTTTGTTTATACTTCCAGAAAATCCCCTTCTTTTCTCTTATTCTCTTGAAGCTGTCTGGAACTTTTACCATTACTTAAAGAAAGGAAACCATGCCTTTTACCCTTCTGAAGGGAAAGAGAAACTTCTTGATCTAATGTTTGCCGGAGGCCCCAGATGGCAAAAGGTAAAGAAAGAGAAACTCTTAGTAAAACTGGTCGACCAGCACCCGGAGATCAATTTGATAATAAATTGTGATTGTGAAGCTCCCTTCAGGTATGATCTTAGATTCAGTGTCCCATTCTTTTCCCTGGCTTTTGAGGAAATGAAGCACGCTACCATTACATATATCCCTTCATCTAAGAAGGCGGACCAAATATTCAATGGGTTTGCAAGTACATTGGGGATTCTTCCCAAAGAGTTAGATATTCCTGTTTCAAGAGATGATAAGATTAAAGCAAGGGATTTCATTAAATATTTAGGTCACAGTGAAAAGAACATACTTATCATAACAGATGTTTCGGAGAAGAAAGAAGAATTCATCCACAATTATATTTCCTATACGATGAGGGAAAGGGTGACCTTTGTTGAAACTAATAAATTCAGGTCCCTGGAGCCACGCCTCGCTTTGGCAGTACTTTCAATTTCTGATTTGTTTATATGCGAAGATTCCATCTACACGTACTTTGCAAAGTTAATGGGGATTAGAACATATCTTTTTCCTGGAAGTTCGAAAATTTTACCCCAAGAGACCAGCAAGCTTTTCATTGATAGAGGCGACTTCAAGAAGGATTTACTTCTAATTTTGCCCGTCAGAAAATGAGAGAATACCTCAAGATGCTATATTTTGTCCGAAAGAATTTTCCTGCTTTTTCTATTGCGTTCTTGCTCTTAACCCTTGCATCACTTCTCAATGGGTTCTCTCTTGGAATTATTTCCCCTGTTTTGAGAATGCTGTTCTATCAGCAAAATGCTCCGCTCTATTCTGAAAAGAAACTTCCTGTTATTGGTAAGCTCTTTAATACGTATATTTTGCAGGTTCCACCCCTGGAAGCGGTGCGAAATCTTGCTATTGTGATTATTGCATTTTATTTTGTTAAGGCGATCATTACTTACTTCCAGAAGCTTTCGGGAGTTTACGTTCAGGAGAAAGTTGTAAAAGACATAAGAGAAGTGTTGTATCGTAAAATCCTTTCTCTGCCTCTTGCTTTTTTCCATCGCAAGAGCTCGGGAGAGGTCATTTCTCACTTTATTAATGACATTAACCTTTTGAAGACTTCAATAACTCATGGTATTTACGTTTTTATAAGTGAAACGGCAACTCTTCTTGCTTACCTTACCCTTGCTTTCATTGCCAGCTGGCAGCTTACTCTCGTTTCTCTTTTCGTTCTTCCTCTGACGCTTCTCGTCATTACGAGTGTCAGCAGGAAACTAAGGAAACGGTCGCGAATTTCTCAGGAGAAAATGGGTAATATTAGCTCAACCCTTTACGAAACCCTGACGGGGATCAAGGTAATAAAAAGCTTCGGAACGGAGAAAAAAGAAGAAGAAAAATTTGAAAAAAGGTCAAAGGAATACTTTAAATCCATTCTAAGATTCCATTATCTGGGATCCCTTGCATCGCCGCTTACTGAGTTTCTGACGATGCTCGTTGCTTCCTTGCTTCTTATCTATGGTGGAATGCTAATTTTCAAGGCCCACACTTTGACTCCTGACAGATTTTTCGTTTTCCTTGCCGCGGCTTTGACGATGATTTCTCCGTTGAAACATCTTTCACAGATAAATGTTTACATTCAGGAAGGTGCGGCGGCCTCGAAGCGGCTGGTGGACATTTTGAGCCAGCAGGAATACAGGTGGGACGGAAAGATTCCTTTTGAGGAGATACAGGATAAGATTTCCATAAAACACGTCCACTTCACATATCCAGACACTGGCTTTAGTTTGAAAGACCTCAACCTCGAAATTCTCAGGGGAGAAAAAGTGGCTCTTGTTGGTCCCACGGGAGCGGGGAAAACAACTTTTGTGGACCTCCTTCTTGGATTCTATAAAATAGATAGTGGAGAAATAGCGATTGACGGAATAAGCCTTTATGACTACGACTACAATTCCTTTCGAAGCAAGGTTGCGATTGTTCCGCAGGAGGTTCTTTTGTTTAGTGGCTCTATAAAGGAGAATGTACTTTATGCAGCAAACCAGTGGAATGAGGGTCTCCTTAATGAAGTATGCGAAAAAGCTCGGGTGAACGAAATTATTGAACGATTACCGCAGGGAATTGAATCAAGACTTGGAGATAGAGGCGCCACCCTTTCGGGTGGAGAAAGGCAAAGAATTGCCCTTGCGAGGGCACTGATTCGAAAGCCGGCTCTTCTTGTTCTTGATGAGGCAACCTCTGCTCTTGATTCCGAGACTGAAGAAGCTATTAAAAAGGCTCTTCTTGAACTTACAAGAGATGTAACCGTTGTAACGATAGCTCACAGGCTATCTACTGTGCTTCATTCTGATAAGATAGTTGTGCTGGACGGAGGAAAGATAGTCTCGGTGGGCACCCACTCGGAACTTTATAGCACATGTGAGCTCTATAAAAAATTATTTGATGCGCAATTTCAATATACGATATGAAATCTGTTGGATACAGGATTTTGGTTCTTGCTGCTTTACTCTTCCTATCATCTCTTGCAGTTACGTTCCCAATCCTGCAGGGTATTGAGAGAGGTGTCGATGCAGAGTCTCGCACCATTGCTTTGCTCGTTTCATCGGTAATTTCCCACTCTGGAAATCGTGAGGGTACCTTCGAAGAAGTCAAAGAAATCCTGGGGGAACTCAATTTTCCCGTTGTTATGACTAATGAAATGGGGTTGCCTATTGCCTGGGCTTCCATTGACGTACCAGCTTCAAAATATACTCTCACAATGTTATACAGGCCTGATTTACTGAAGGATGACCCCGATTATCTGAAGTTGATCTCCTGGATGGGAAAGCTTGGAGAAGAGCACGATCCACACGAGATAAAGAGGGGAGACGAGATAGTGGGTTATATATATTATGGGTATCCAAGATATACTTCTCTGGTGCGTTATCTGCCTTTTCTGATTCTCGTGCTGAGTTTCTTTGCTTTTTTGATTCTGATACAGGCAGGAAGGGTAATACATACTTACGAGGTGGAGACAATTTGGGCGAATTTTGCTCGAGGGCTTGCGCATCAGATGGGGACTCCTGTTTCTGCTCTGATGGGCTGGCTGGAGTTTTTGAAGAGTGGGCAGGTTAGCGAAGATGTTGTAAATGCAATGGAAAGAGACATCAAAAGATTAGGGTCAATTTTGCAGAGATTTTCCAGGGTAGGGGGCGAGGTAAGGAAAGAGGATGTGGAGATTTGTGGACTTATAAAGGATCTTATTTCTGACCTGCGGCTTAGATTTTTGAAGGGAATTTATGTGGATGTGAAATGTGAAGATAATTTGTATGTTGAAGGGGATAAGGAGCTTCTGACATGGGCTTTTGAGAATCTAATAAAGAATTCATACGAAGCTCTCGGACCTAACGGTCAAATCTTAATCGAAATTCAGAAACAAGGAAGAGAAGTTGTAGTGCTTGTAAAAGATAACGGTAAGGGTATTGACAAGAATATAAGAAAGAAGGTATTTAAGGAATCTTTTTCAACAAAGAAACACGGATGGGGAATAGGGCTTCTTTTAGTGAGAAGAATAGTTGAGGAGTTCCATAACGGGAAAGTAAGGATTTTAAAGTCAGAACCCTTTGTGGAAACTGTATTTGAGGTGAGGCTGAATGAAAAAAGTAATCATTGAACCTCCTGCCTTTCTAAGCATGGTGATTTCTACGGTAGAGACTTATAAACTTGAAAACTACGGGCTGATTCTTGGATACAAGCTTAATTATGGGTTTGTTATAGAGCATGCCATTCCCGTAATAAGCGCAAAAAGAAGCGCCTTTTCGGTTGCATTAAATAGAAAACGGGAGAAAAGGGTGCAGGAGATGATTAAGAATGTGCAGATGGGTCTTGAGGTTATTGGTGATTTTCATTCCCATGCGGGCCTCAAGAATTTGCCTGCCGAGGCTATTCCGTCACCTGATGACATGAGCACAATGGAGAGGGGGAAGGTATACGTGATAATTTCAGCCAATGAGTCCCCTTTCAAGCAAAGAGCATTTTCATCATGGCAGTATATCCCTGGTGCCCTTGGTGTTCGGGGTACAGTCTGGGGATTAAACATTGAAGTTAAGGCTTTTGAGTTAAAAACCGAAGAAACCTTTCAGGAGTTAAGGATAATTTGTCCTCTTGCCGTTGGAATTTAGAGCAGTTCACTCAGTAAAAGGCTCTCAGCCTGCTCAATCTCATCCAGCATGAAACGGTCTTTCTCAAGGTGTGGGATATATTCCCTTACTTTCTCTATAATCTTTTTTGAACCTGATGAGACAAAGTCCAATCCAAGGATTTCCAGAGCCTGGGAAGACATCAAAAGTTCCATGGCGAGTATTTTTTGAGTATTTGTGAAGATTTCCTTTAGTTTGAGTGCCGAATTCATTGCCATTGAAACAAAATCTTCCTGATTTCCAGATGTAGGTATGGAGTCAAGGGTCGAAGGATGCCCCAGAATTTTGTTCAGCGAGACAAGACTTGCTTGGGTAACCTGATGCATCATAAAACCTGATTGGAGACCGCTTTCCTTCACAAGAAAAGGAGGCAGGCCGCTGAGTTCCGGAGTTATGAGTCTGAAGCTGCGCCTTTCAGAAATATTACCAAGGATGGACAGGGCTATACCGGTGATATCTCCTGCAACACCAGGATGTTGGCCATGAAAGTTCCCATTCGAGATGACGTCCCCATTTTCAAAAACCACTGGATTGTCGGTGACCGAATTTATCTCGATTTCAATCACTCTCGCACAAAATTCTAGTAAATCCCATACTGCGCCGTGCACCTGGGGTGTACATCTGAGAGAATAGGCATCCTGAACTCTTTTCTTTTCCTTCTGGACGAGCTTCGAATCTGACAGGAGTTTATTAAGGTTCATCAGGGATGTTTTGATGCCGGGATGTGGCCTGATTTCATGAATCCTCATGTCAAGTTCTTCTCCGACACCTCTTAGTGCTTCGAAGGTCATACCCGCAATGAGGTCTGCGTTGTAAGTAAGTATGTGGGCGTAGTAAAGAATAAGGGCTATGATGCTGGACGTGGCCTGGGTACCATTGATAAGTGCCAGCCCCTCCTTCGATTTTAGGGTGAGAGGAGAAACACCTTTTTCTTCAAGAATGCTACTCGTCTCTACTTTTGCGCCACTTTTCAAGCAGTAACCCTCCCCTATAAGGGTTAGGGCGATGTGAGACAGAGGAGCCAGATCCCCTGAGGCACCAACAGAACCTTTAGAGGGCACATAGGGGACGATATCCTCATTTAGGAACTCAACCAGCTTCTGAACCACCTCTTCCCGTACTCCCGAGTGCCCGGATGCCAGGGTGTTTGCTCTGAGAAGCATACAGGCTCTCACGTATTCTCTCGAAAGTGGTTCTCCTAAACCCACTGCATGTGACCTTACAATATTTTTTTGAAGTTCTTCAATATGCTGGTCGTCGATTCTTACTTCTGCAAGTTTTCCCACACCGGTGTTGATTCCGTAAAAGGGTTTACCTCTCTTCAAAATAGTGTCTACAATTTCCCTGCCTTTTCGGATTTTACCCACAGCGGATTCAGAGATTGTAACCTTCTCGCCCTTCACCGACACCCGAAAGACATCCTCTAATTTCAGATGATGCCCGTCTATTTCAATCATTTCTTCCCCCGAGATAGTTTTTTATTTTCTCGATAGCCTCGACGGGTGATGAAATCGTAGTGTAATTTACTTCTGGGACTTTTGGCACATTGTAACCAAGGAGGAGTTTCCCGGCTCTGGAGGCTGATGCCATTTCAATCAACGTTCCCGTAGAATATCCAACAGCAACAACGGCGTCAGCGCTATTTATCACGATGAAATTTCTTGCTTCACCAATGCCAGTAGGAATCGCAATATCCACATACTTGTTTGTGAAGTCTCTGGAAGACTCTGGAAGGATTCCTATGGAGATTCCCTTGCCAGCACTTGCTCCCTTCGATGCAGCCTCCATTACACCTCCCTTTCCTCCTGTGACGACTACCCATCCTTCCTGTGCAATAAGTTTGCCAAGGGCCTCTGCAAACTCCAATTCGTTATCCTTTGCTCTTGAAGGACCTATCACTGCAACGATTATCTGCATGCTGAAATTTTACCGTAGTGCGAGTGTAAAGGCAAAACTTCCTTTGCCTTTACACAAAATGTAAATTATTATTAAGGAAATGAAGGGACGGACTTTTTATGTAATTGTAGTAATTTCCTTTCTTGTGTTTACGATGTCTTTCATGTTGAACCTCAGATATCTGAAATCCAGCGTTGATCATGTTGTCGTGGAGGATATAAAGACTCTCCGCGAGGTCCTGGTGAGTTCACTGCAAACTTCAATAAAAACGCAGAAAGAGCAAGAATTTTATGTCGTTCGCAATCTTCTGAAGGCTGAAGAATGGCTTTCGAGAAATCCTGACTTCTCTATCCAGAATTTGAAGTGGCTCAAGGAAGTCACTGAGATTTCAGGCATCCTGCTGGTAGATGAAAATCTGAAGCCCTATTCTATGTTCCCCCAGAATTATTCCTCAGATTCCGTCCTGATTGGCCTTACACCAGCAGGTTTAGTGCAGTCCGACGTATACCCTTATGAGAATGAATTCTCCATAAATGTCGCCTCAAAAATGGGTAAGTACACTGCTGTTTTCTTCGTGGTGAGATCGGAACTTTTTGAGAGAAGGGTCACCATGGGAGCCGGTGACCTTCTGAGCTCCCTTGAGAAGGACGAAAAAATCTCTTTTGTGATTCTCCAGGATACCCAGGGTGTATGGTTTGGTGTAAAGGTTCCGCAGGATATTGAGGATATTGACGAAGATCCGGATCTTTTGAAAGTCTTTCTAAAAGGGAAGTCCATTTCCAGGGTTTTGAAACTGGGTGGGAACGACTTGTTAGAAGTCGCGATGCCATTTCAACTTGGAGACATATTTCAGGGCATTTTGCGTCTCGGAATTTCAAGGGATTATTATGTGAAATCTTATCGCGGCTTTGTGAGGAATCTTTTGTTAATTCATCTAATTCTATTTTCACTGGTAATTGCTGTCTTATCTCTGGTATTTGCCCAGAGGGGAATTCAATTGAAGATGCTGAGCTTTGATACACTGATGAACCATATAAAAATTGGTGTTGCCCTCTTTAACAGAGATGACAGATTCATATATGCGAACGAAGACTTCTATAAAATTACGAGAATACCTAAAAGAAAGGCAAAGGAGATGCAAATTGAGGATCTGATGCCAGACATTCCAGTCCTTGAGGTGGCTGTGAGGAAGGACCCGATGAAGATGGTGCGATATACTGCTGTTCCTATCCTTGCGGGGGGTGAAAGAAGGATAGCTACCCTCGTGATAGCTGAGAATACAGAAATGGAGGAGAAGCTTGAGAGAGCAGAACGAATTGAACTCCTTGGGGAGATGGCTGCTCAGGTTGCTCACGAAATAAAGAATCCATTGAATTCCATTAGTATGATTGTTCAGAGGTTGAATTCAGAATTCGTGATCTCGCCAGAGATGGAATCCAGGGAATTGGTTTCTATTGTTATGAAGGAGATTGACAGAATAAAAGAGACGGTGAATCGCTTTGTTTCTATAATGGCACCACTAAAAGTAAAGTTNNTGATGTTTGTGCGGCCATTGAAGACGTGCTTGCACAATTCTTTACTGAGTTTAAAGTGAGGGAGATCAACTTCAGGACACTTTATAAAGCCTGTCCGAAAGTTATGATGGACGAGGGGAAATTTAAAGAGTCCCTGAAAAACATATTGAGGAATTCTCTTGAGGCACAGGAGGAAGGCGGAGAGATCAGGGTAGCGGTGATTGGTCAGAAAGAGAACATAAAAGTGATTATTGGAGATAGAGGGAAGGGAATGACTCTGGAAGAACTTGCAAAAGCAGGTTCTCCTTTCTACACTACAAAATCTAAAGGGTCAGGACTGGGTTTATTCTACGTTCGGAAGGTAATAGAGGCCCACGGAGGTGAAGTTAACATTAAAAGCAAGAAGGGAGCGGGGACAGTTGTAGTCCTATCAATACCTTATGCTAAAGATCGCCGTTGTTGAAGATGACAGGCATGAAAGGTGGATACTCTCTGATTTCTTGAATAAGAGAGGATTCGCGGTTTTTGATTTTGAGACATCTGAGGAGCTTATTGATTATCTTAAAGAAAAAAAGGTTGAAGTAGTACTTTCTGATTTAAGACTGCCGGGCAAAAGCGGCCTTGAACTTCTTCAGTACGTGAAGTCCAATTACCCTGAGATTGAATTTTTCCTTGTCACGGCATATGGAGATATCAATACAGCAGTGGAAGCTATGAAAAATGGTGCTTATGATTATATTACGAAGCCTGTCAATCTTGAAGAGTTGCTTATAAAGCTAAGGCATCTTGATGAGAAATACTCTTTACATCGCAAGCTGGAGCTTGCTGAAGCCGAAATAAGATATTCCAGAGGGTTTATAGTTGCAGAGTCCGCTTCAATGAAAGCAGTAATTAATCTTGCGCTCCAGGTGGCACCGACTACGTCAACGGTGTTACTTACAGGTGAAAGTGGCACAGGTAAGGAGGTTGTAGCCCGTTTTATTCACGAAAAGTCTGGTAGGGTTGGGAGTTTCGTTGCCATTTCATGTGCTGCGATTCCAGAAACTTTGCTTGAAGCAGAACTTTTTGGATACGAAAAGGGGGCTTTCACGGGGGCAGTTGATGAGAAGCCTGGAAAGCTGGAGCTGGCCGATGGCGGAACATTGTTCTTCGATGAGATTGGAGAGATGCCGATTTCTCTTCAGGTAAAGCTGTTGCGTGTTCTTGAGGACAGAGAGGTGGCAAGACTTGGTGCAACGAGGAGCAGGAAAGTAAATGTGAGATTTCTCTTTGCTACAAATAGAGATCTTGAGGAGATGGTTAAGAATGGTACCTTCAGGCAGGACCTTTACTACCGCATAAATGTTTTCCACATCAGACTTGCACCCCTCAGGGAGCGCCTCGAGGACATTATTCCCCTTGCCTATCACTTTCTGAAGAAATTTTCAAGGGAACTGCACCGAGAGATAAAAGGATTTTCTGATGATGCAATTTCTGCATTACTGCTATACCGATGGCCAGGGAACGTGAGAGAATTGCAAAACGTTATTGAGAGGGCATGTGTGTTATGCAGTGGTGAAATTATTACCAGGGATTTGATATTCCTGCCCGAAGTTTCAGAGGGTATTTCTTTGAAACTACAAGACGTTGAAAAGGAGCACATAAGGAAAGTCCTGGAGCTTTCAAAGTGGAATATTTCGAAAGCTGCCGAGATTCTGGGGATTCACAGGAATACCCTGAGCATGAAAATTAAAGAATATGGTCTTGAGCAGGGAAAGTAGAACCACAGGCATCGATCAGCTCGCTGCTCAGGACTATTTTTTCACCAAAAAGTGATTCATTATACTCGTAGAATTTATTTAGATCTTCTTCGCTGCGGAAGAATACCGGTAGATTATGGAATGCCCAAAAAGAAAATTGAAATATCGTTCTGTTTTTGAGAAGGAATTTTGCCATAAGTGGGTATTTCAGGAGCCTGACTTCAGTGTTCTTAAATATGTAAAATTGATGCCGTTTTCCCAGTTTTGTTAATTGAATCTCCTCTATTTTGCCGGCAATCTCAAGGTTTCCAATTTTCATCCTGTAAGTATGAGCTCCTTCTTCTCTGATGCAATAGGATGACCAGTAAAGAAAATTAAGAAGGGTATATTGAGAGAATATAATAGCCACTATTGCGCCTATAATTGCCAACAAAATTTCGTTGTTCTTTATTCCCCATTTTGTTTGAAATAATGCAAAGAGGAGGATTGCAGTAGCCGAAATTGTTCTGAAAGCCATCGCGCTGAATTTCTTATTCTTCATATATCCTTATCGACATACCTTTTTGAACTTCACCACCTCTCAGTACCCTTGCAAATACGCCCCTTGAAGGCATTATGCATTTACCGGTCTTATAGAATATAGTGCATTTCGAGTGGCACTTCTTCCCAATTTGTGTTACCTCGAGAATTACTTCTGAATTCAAGGCGATTTTAATGCCTGGCTTCAGTAAAGAGAAGTCAATACCTTCTACAAGCAGGTTCTCGCCAAAACCACCTGGAGGTGCGTCTATGCCGGAATTCTTTACATCAGCAATGCTGAGAAGGCTTACCTGACGGTCTCCGCCAGCATGAGCATCATTCTGAACCCCATAATTTTCCACAAGAATTACTTTTGAAACTTCTCTTTTGGGGACTCCCTTTTTTTCTGAAATACAGCAGGCAATTATTTTCCCTTCCGAAATCAAATTTTGCCCCCTTTAAAGGGTTAGTATTCCAATAAATGCACCGAGGGATAGGAATGGCCCAAAGGGTATCTCTCCCTGAAGTTTGCCTGGAAATGCAACGTGGGCTAAGAGTGCTACTATAGATCCAACAAGGAGACAAATATAAACTCCCCAGAAGCCACCGAAAGAACCTATAAGCATTAAAAGGAATATATCGCCCTCCCCCAGGGCTTCTCTTTTCAGAATTACCTTTGAAAAGAGGAGTCGCAGGCTCCAAAAAAAGAAGCCAGAAATCACCGTAGCAAGTAATACCTGCAGAATTGGCAAGTCTTTTAGAAGCAAAGTGAAAGCAAGTCCGACGCCAATCCATGGAATTGTAAGAGCATCAGGGATCGCTTTTTCCCTGAAATCAATGAAAGATATTGCAATTAAGAGTGAGGATAGTACCATAAATTTCAAAGCGACAAGGGGACTTTCATGAAATTTTGTGTACAATAAAAGGAACACGATACCTGTCAGGCTTTCCACAATCGGATAAATGGGAGATATTTTTGCACCGCAGACTCTGCATTTGCCTTTGAGAATTAAATATGAAAGTATCGGGATGTTGTCGTAAGATTTTATTGGAGTTCCGCAGGAAGGACATCTGGAAGAGGGTTTTATTACCGAGATTCCTCTGGGTACGCGGTATATAATTACGTTGAGAAAGCTTCCGACAATTGTGCCAACCACGAAAGCTACTATGGGAATCAAAATCATTTGAGAATTTTATACTTTTGCCCGTGTAAATCAAAAACTTTTGCTGCTTGACAGTGATGTACTTTTGAATTAAATTTATAATGTTGATGAGAAATGCTTGGGGGTGAAAATATATGGATGCAGGGAAAGTTGTTCAAATACTTTTAAAATATAAACTTGTTGATGAATCTACCGCGGTGAGGATCAGAGAAGAAGTTAAACGTGCTAATAAGTCTCCGTATAAAGTTGTGCAGGAACTTGGATTGATGACGGAGGAGCAGCTGCTTAAGATTCTGGCGAGAGAATTTAAAGTTCAGATTGCTGAAGTTGGTGATGATACCCTTGATGCAGCGCTCATTCAGGCGGTTCCAAGAGAGTTCTGCGAGAAATATGAGGTATTTCCTTTAAGAAGGAAGGGTAGAGTACTATTCGTAGCCATGGCTGACCCCACCCGGTGGGATATTATCGATAACTTGAGGTTTTTGACAAATCTGAGCGTCGAGCCGCTTCTTATGAACCCTGACAAGATAAATCAGCTTATCGTTAAAGCTTATGGCGAGAAATCTGAAGTTTCAGAAATGGTTCGAGAGCTCTCCGAGACGTCGGAAGTAGAAGACCTCACCGTTGTGGAAGAAAAAGAGGAAGAAGAAATCCTCGATCCTACAGCTGTTGCAAAGGATTCTGCAATTCAGCGTTTTGCTCTGACACTTCTGCGTGAAGCAATAGAAAAGAAGGCAAGTGATATCCACATTGAACCCTACGAGAAGAAAATGAGGATAAGGCTAAGAATTGATGGCACTCTTCGCGAAATTGAGCCTCCTCCTTTCAAATATGCACGGGGAATTGTTTCTGTAATTAAAATTATGTCAAATTTGAAAATCGAGGAGAGGAGACTTCCCCAGGATGGACACCTTAAAATAGCAGACAAAATGGGAAAGGTAATCGACTTTCGTGTCTCTACACTGCCTGTTAAACACGGAGAAAAGGTAGTATTGAGAATCCTTGATAAGAGCAGTTTGACTCTTGATCTTAAGAAGCTTGGGTTTGAACCAGACTCGTTGCAGAAGTTTGAAACTGCAATAAAACGACCATACGGCATGATTCTGGTCACAGGTCCTACTGGAAGTGGTAAAACCACTACGCTGTATTCGGCTCTTTCAATTTTGAACGACCCGGGAGTTAATATTATGACGGCCGAGGACCCTGTTGAATTTGAGTTTGAAGGTATTAATCAGGTGCAGGTGAGAGAGGAGATCGGACTTACCTTCGCTTCTGCTTTGAGGTCTTTTTTACGTCAGGACCCTGATATTATAATGGTGGGTGAAATTCGTGACGGTGAAACTGCTTCTATTGCAGTGAAAGCTGCTCTTACCGGTCACCTCGTGCTTTCCACATTGCACACTAACGATGCACCGAGTGCCATTGCCCGTCTTGTTGATATGGGGATTCCCCCTTATCTTATAGCGGACTCCCTAATTCTCATTATGGCACAGAGGCTTGTAAGAAGGCTTTGTCCTCAGTGCAAGAAACCTATTCAGCCTTCCGATGAGAAGCTTAGGGTAGTCGGACTTGACAGGTCTTTCATTGCAGGGAAAGTGGTTTACGGTGAAGGTGATACAAACTGCGACCTTTGCCGTGGTGCGAGGTATAAAGGTAGAGAAGGGATTTATGAAGTGATGTATGTTACGCCATCCATTAGGGAGATGATTCTGGAAGGACGGGCTATCCATGAGATTAGAGAAAAGGCAAGGGATGAAGGTATGCTTACTTTGAGGGAAGCAGCCCTTTTAAAATTCCAGAAGGGAATTACCTCACTGGAAGAAGTAATTAGAGTAACAATGGAGGGATAATTTATGCCCGAATTAACGATTAGAGAATTACTGGAAGAAATGGTCAGGAAAAATGCAACGGACCTGCATTTAACAGCCGGAGCTGAGCCGTATTTTCGTATTGACAAAATGCTGGTTCCCTCCGGGTACAAGGTCCTGTCGCCCCTTGATGTTAAAAACCTCGTGTACAGTTTACTTTCTGAAACTCAGAGGGCGAGGTTAGAAAATGAACTTGAACTGGACTTTGCAGTTTCCATCGAGGGACTTTCAAGGTTCAGGTGCAATGCCTTTTTCCAGAGAGGTACGGTTGCCTGCGCCATAAGAAGGATTCCATTCAAAATTCCCCCGATAGAGACTCTCGGGTTACCACCAGTTGTTCATTCTCTTGTAGAAAAAGATAAGGGGTTGATTCTTGTCACTGGACCAACGGGAAGTGGTAAATCAACGTCGCTGGCAGCTTTAATTGATAGAATTAATCAAATGAGGGCGGCTCACATTGTGACCCTTGAGGACCCAATTGAATATCTCCACAGGAATAAGAAATCTATTATCGCTCAGAGGGAGGTCGGTCAGGATACAAAAGCTTTTGCGACTGCCCTTAAATTCGTTTTAAGACAGGATCCTGACGTAATTATGGTGGGTGAGATGAGGGACTTAGAAACCATCCAGTCTGCTCTAATTGCTGCTGAAACCGGACACCTGGTCTTAGCAACTCTACATACTGGGACCGCTATTGAGTCTATTAACCGTATCATCGATGTTTTTCCGCCATACCAGCAAGATCAGGTAAGGGTGCAGCTGGCCAGCGTTTTGGAGGCCGTGATTTCCCAGAAGCTTCTGCCTAAGGCTGGTGGAAAGGGTATGGTACTTGCTACCGAAGTGCTTCTGGCGACTCCTGCTGTTCAGACCCTGGTTCGTGAGTCCAGAGTACACGAAATGTACAGTGTAATGCAGTCCAGCCAGGCTTTCGGAATGCAGACGATGAACATGTCCCTTGCAAACCTTTTCATGCAGGGATTAATTGCATTGCAAACCGCTTTAGTGGCTTCCCCAAGGCCAGACGAATTGAAGAAGATGGTAAGTATGGCACCAAAAGGAAGATAAAAGGAGGTTTTTATGGCCCGGTTTATGTACACTGCGAAAGACAAGGAGGGCAGAATCAGGACGGGTGTTGTAGCTGCAAAAACCAGTGATGAAGTGGTTGCAAGACTCAGAACCCTGGGCCTTGGCGTAGTGAAAGTCGAGGAAGAGAAAAGAGGAATTAGATTGCCTTTTGGGGGGAAGCCCGGGGCGAAGGACCTTGCAATTTTCTCAAGGCAGTTTGCTGTTATGATAGAAGCTGGCGTTTCTCTAACCAGGGCATTAGAAATCCTTTCGGAGCAGACACAGAAGAAAAAACTGAAGGATGCCATTTTGAAGGTAAAGCATGAAGTTGAAGGTGGTAAAAGCCTCGGTGAAGCACTCAAAGAGCAGCCGCAGATTTTCCCTGAACTTATCATACAGATGGTAACGGTAGGTGAGCAATCGGGCCAGCTTGTCAATACCCTAAAACAAGCGGCGATCTTCTATGAGAAGATGGATTCAATTCAGAGAAAGGTTGTTTCTGCCGCTGCCTATCCCGCAGTGGTATTTCTGGTCTTGATTGCGGTTACATCTGCATTATTACTTTTCGTTATACCATCCTTTGCAAAGATGTATGAAGAAGTTGGGGCAAAACTTCCTGGACCCACACTTTTTGTGATAGGTATCAGTCACTTTTTCCAGAGATATATACTGATAATAGTAGCAGCAATTATCCTTTTCATCATATTTTTTAACAGATTTAGAAAGACCGACCGAGGGAAGTACATAGTGGATAATTTTATGATGCGAATAATCGTCTTTGGACCCCTGATCAAGAAAGTTGCCATCGCCCGCTTTTCAAGGACTCTCTCAATATTGATAACCAGCGGCGTTGAACTTATCCAGAGCCTCAAGATTACTGGAAAGGCGTCAGGAAACAAGGTTATTGAGAAAGGGCTGGAGTCCGTCTCCCAGAAGATTAGTGGAGGTGAGACCATAACAAGGCCGATACAGGAACTAGGACTATTTCCGCCTATTGTGGTTCATCTTATTTCCGTTGGTGAGGAGAGTGGTCGTCTTGGTGATATGTTAACAAAAATTGCAGACTTTTATGATGATGAAGTGGACACCACCGTCGCTACTTTGGCATCGGTGCTTGAGCCAATTATGATTGTTATAATTGGCGTATTCGTAGGTGGAATACTGATTTCAATGTACCTGCCAATTTTTGGGCTTGCTGGTACAATAAAATAAATTGCTTAATAAGAAAGAACTCCGGTATTTTCTTGGAGTTAATTCCTTTATAGTTCTTTTCGTAGCAATTATTGCTTTTCTGTATCTTCGTGAAATTCAGGCTTACAGGATTATTAGTCTTTTCGTTGTCATCGCATTCTTTACAGTGTTTCTGAATTTGCTGCTAATACTACTTCTTTCCAGAAGACCTGCTGTTTCTTTCTGGGTTTCAGTAATAGCCTTTGACATTGTGGTTGCGGTGATGTCCATTGCCACGGGGGGCATTGATTCAAGAATACCGTACCTTTTTGTATTACCTGTAGCTTTTGCTGTATATTTCCAGGGTGTCCGTGGTGGAATCATTCAGTCTGCTGTTGCTTTAATTTTGGTTTATGGACTTACACAGTTTGAATACCGCCTGCCCGGTGAGTATTTCACCCTTTTCCCCTCTCCTCTTACGAAGAACCTTACATATTTTTTAGTGTATATGGTAGTTTTTGCCTTTTTCACAGCTGCAACAGCCTACTTCAGTGGGATTATCAGAAGGCAGGAAAGGGATTTTCTGAAGTTCAAACTCTCCAGTGAAGAAGTCTTGAACACCGTTCCCAGCGGAATTCTTACAATCTCACCAGATAATAGAGTGCTATTCTCTAACCGCAGTGCCACTGAGCTGCTTAAGGGACAAGAGCTTGAGGAGTTTCTGAGAATTTTGCCTTCAGCGCAGGGGTCTGTGAGAAGCGAGATTAAGATTGGTGATAGAATTCTGGGATACTCTCAGAAAGTTCTTGAAGATGGCACGAAAACCGTCGTATTTCAGGATCTCACAGAAGTCAAAAGACTCGAAGATGAGAGAAAAGAACTGGAGAAACTTGCATTCCTTGGAGAACTGGCGGGGAACCTCGCCCATGAAATTAGAAATCCTGTCCAGGCAATCAATATGGCTATGGAGCTCCTGCTTTCGAGGAGAGTAAATCCCGATGACGAGTTTTTGCGCAGTGTTCTTTATGATGCCGAGAGACTATCCCAGATAGTAAACAGATTTTTGCATTATGCAAAAATCCCTGAGGTTGTAATGGAAGAAGTTGAATTACATGGACTTGTTGAAAAGGTATTTCTTAACACTATCAAATTGTTCACCGAAAAAGTGGATTTGAAGAATTCTATCCCTGAGGATTTCAAATTAAAGTTAGACCCTGTAAGAATGGAAGAGCTTTTCTCAAACCTCTTCAGAAATAGTCTCGAGGCTCGTACGAGGGGTTTAATAGAGGTTAATCTTCTTAAGCCGGGTGAAGAATTTATCCTTATAGATGGAGCACGCTACATGGCTCCCGGTTTTTCCATTATTGTAAGGGATTACGGGGAGGGAATGGATCGGGAGACTACGAAAAGGGCAAAAGAACTATTCTTCTCAAATAGAAAAGAAGGAACGGGGTTTGGCCTTGCAGTATGCGATAGAATTATGAAAGTTCATGGAGGAAATTTGAAGATATTCTCTGTTAAAGATAAAGGTACGGATGTTGTTCTGGAGTTTTCTACATATGGCGTATAAGGTAATTGTAGTTGATGATGATAGGGGTATTCTTGCAAGCTTGACCAAGTTTCTAGCCTCTTCTGGTTATCAGGTTTTTCCTTTTGAGGACCCAGCAGAAGCTCTCAAAGCCCTCGGTGATATCGCTCCTCATCTGGCTATTATAGACCTTAGAATGCCGCAGATTTCGGGAATGGACCTACTAAGTGCTATAAAGAAGAGCGACCCAAATATCTATACGATTATAATTACAGCTTACGGTACAATGGAATCTGTAATTGAGGCGATGCGGAGAAAGGCCGACGATTTTCTCGTGAAGCCTTTTAAAATGCAGGAAATGGAATCAGCCCTTGCCAGAGCAGAGAAATTCCTGGCTTTGAAGGAAGAAAATATTAAGTTGAAAGAGGAGCTGGATTTTCTTAAAGAATACGAGATTATAGGCAAATCACAGGCCCTGCAGGAAGTTCTCGAAAAAATCAAAAAAATTTCGCCCTTTGATACCACCTGTATAATTTACGGCGAGACAGGAACTGGTAAGGAACTTGTGGCAAGGGCAATCCACTATAATTCGCCCAGGAAGGATAAGGCTTTTGTTGCCATTAATATGGCAGCGATGCCTGAGGAACTTGTAGAGAGTGAACTTTTCGGTTACAAGAAAGGTGCCTTCACCGGAGCATACTCAGACTACCCAGGCCTTTTTAAAGTTGCAGAAGGTGGGACTATATTTCTTGATGAAATTTCCGAGGCTTCGCCAAGGTTACAGGCAAAACTTCTGAGAGTACTGGACCACAAAGTAGTGACACCATTGGGTGGAACGAAAGAAGAAAAGGTGGATGTCAGAATCCTGACTGCTACGAATCGTGATCTAAAAAGTCTAGTGAATGAAGGTAAGTTTAGAGAAGACCTTTATTACAGGTTGAATGTAGTGAGCATTGAAATTCCACCTTTACGAGAGCGGAAAGAGGACATTGAGATACTTTTCAACTATTTCCTGAATCGTTATTCAAAGAAGTACGGTAAAAAGCTGAAGGTGAAGGAAGAAGTTCTCCGAAGCCTTGAAAGTTATGATTGGCCAGGAAATGTAAGGGAACTGGAACATATGGTGGAACAACTGGTTATAAACACAGAGGAAGGAGCGACAGTAGAAGAGCTTGATTTGAGGGCAGTGTCTTTACGTGCGCCAGAGAAACATTTCAAGAGCCTCAGGGAAGTTGAAGAGGAATACATTAAGGAGGTTTTGAAACTAACAGCTTACGATAAGAAGAAGGCTTCTGAAATCCTTGGCATTGATCTTTCAACCCTATACCGGAAGCTAAAAGCAATGGATGTGTATTCGAAAAAAGACAATCTTTAGAAAACTATTACTTTTATTTGCAGAATGCAAAACCTTTCGCAGAATGCAAAGCCAAGATTTATGGAAATTATTGTATCATAAGAGCTTTGATTTTGGCACGAATTTTGCAGTAACGTATTTAACAAACCTTAAACGGGAGGTGTAAAAATGAGGCGTAAAGGCTTCACACTAATAGAGCTCCTCATTGTGATCGCTATCATAGCGATCCTGGCTGCCATAGCCATACCACAGTTCGCAAGATACAGAGTCAGAGCCTACAACGGGTCTGCAGAAAGTGATTTAAGAAATGTAAGAACAACTTATGAAGCGTTTTTTGCAGATTGGCAGCATTATCCTGATGCTGTAGGTCCGGATTCTGGGCAAATTGCCGTTGTTTGGTCAGGTGGTCCCGCGAATGCAGTCGATACTTTTAATTTATCAACTACGGTTTTCTTCCAGGCTAATACCGATGCCACGAACACTTCTTATACAATGGCCACTCATCATACCCAGGGTGATACAGGCTTTGGTGCAGATTCTGACGTACAGGGTATCTTCTACTGGAGAGACAGGGCTTTCATAGGTACCGATTTTCCAGGCGCTATTGTTCCGCCTGCATCTGTCCCACAACAGGATGATTTCACAGGCGTAGGAAGCTGGACACTTCAGTAAAGACGCAAGTAGTTTTCATTTTGGGGGTCCTTTCGGGACCCCCAATGTTTTTTATGTTTAGGAAAAATTTTAGGAAAGCCTTTACATTAATTGAGCTCCTTGTTGTAATCTCCGTAATGGCGATTCTTGCAGCCATTGCAGTACCCTACTATTGGAATTCCCGAATCAAAGCCTTTAATTCCACTGCCGAAGCTGATATCGCAAACTTCAGAACCTTTCTGGAACTTGTCTATGCAGGACATCAACATTATCCTTTTATCCAGAGAAATATGTTAACGGGTCAGGTAGTTTTTATACTTCCAGATGCTCCCGATGATAGCGTAAGCTTTCTTACCAGTACTAAAGTTTACATTGGATATAGAACCAATACTGAACGTATAACCTATACTGCCATAGCTAAGCATATTGGCGGTGATTCTTACTATGGGATAGATTCGGATAGTCCACTTCTATACTACAAGAAAAATCGAAGTTACGTGGGGCATATAGATGATGTAGCAGTACCTGAACCCCACGTAGGGACTCTGGATTTTGACGATAGCTGGAATGCAAGATAAAGTTCTTGAACTTAAAGAAGTTTACAAGACCTATAAAGGGGAACTCTTTGAAAAGCCCTTTAAAGCGCTTGATGGTATTTCCTTTGAGCTGGAAAGAAACAAATCCTTCGGCCTTATAGGTTTAAATGGTGCAGGCAAAAGCACCACAATTAAAATTATACTTGGTCTTATCTTTCCCGATAGTGGAGAGGTAAGAGTCTTTGGAAAGTCGTCCTTTGAAGAAGAAGTGAAAAAAAGGCTGTCTTACTTGCCAGAGAACCCTAATTTTTACGAGAATTTGAAGGCCTATGAACTCCTTGAGTGGGTTGGAAGGCTCAGGGGGTTAACGGGTAGAAGTTTGAGAGAAGAAATAGAAAAGTGGCTCTGTAAGGTGGGCCTTGAAAAGGAAGGTGGAAAACTCGTTAAAAAATATTCCCGGGGGATGATCCAGAGGCTTGGCCTTGCCCAGGCGTTCATAGGTAATCCAGAGCTTATAATTCTTGACGAACCTTTAAATGGCCTTGATCCCCTTGGAAGAAAGATGGCGAGGGATTTAATTTCTGAGGCGTTAGATAAGGGCGCCACCATATTTTTTACCTCTCACATCCTTGAAGACATTGAGAAGATCTGCGATAGGGTTTGTATCATCCATAAAGGAAAGATTTTAAAGTTTATCGAGACAAAAGAAGTGGAAAATCTGGAAAAGGAATTTATAAAAACCTTAGAGGAATATGAAAAGAGCCCTTGAAATTGCCAAAATAACTTTTAAGCAGGCTCTTAGAGAGAGAAGTTTTTACATAATCCTTGTGCTTCTTCTGCTCGCGATGATCGGGATGCCCGTTCTTTACAGTTTTACTATGTTTGAAATTCCAAGAATATTAACAGGATTTGCCCTTTCCTTTGCCAACTTTGTTGTTTTGGTGCTTATGCTATTTCTGATTCTCGGATTGATTCAAACTGACCTCGAAAGGAAAACCCTACAATATGTGATTTCCCTTCCCATTAAACGGAAGGACTATGTTGTAGGAAGATTTGTGGGATTTTGGGCCTTTTCAGCCTTTTTGATTTATCTTGTTCTGTTGTTGCTTTTTCCGTTTATAGATTACTTTTCGAAGGTGAAGCCCGATGCCCCGTTCTATGTGGGTTATTATTTCCTTTACGGTATTTTTTTACTTGTTGAAATTCAGATCCTTGTGGCTTTTGCCCTTTTATTTATCTCTTTGACCTCCCGTGCCATAATCTCGATGTTTGGCGTCGTTGGAGTTTACATTGTGGGTCATACGATGGACGAAGTTGTAGAATTTATAAGAACCCGAATGGGAATGCAGATGCCAGTATTTTCAAAGGTTGTAATAAGTGTAGCACGCTATCTTTTCCCTAATCTTGCCCTCTTTGATGTTAAGACAAATTTCATTTACAATGTTGGGATAAATCCAGTGTTTCTTATTTTCTCAGTTATTTACGGCATCCTTTATGGGATTATAGTCCTCGGGATTGCTGTAGTCCTATTTGAACGGAAAGAGATATTGTAACCTGAGATGAAAAGGAAAACCTGGATTTTCAGCTTTTTGCTCTCTTTAGCTGCGCTGATTTTTATCAACTTTGTTTTCGACACGAAAGTTAAAGGTCATTTCAGAAGGGAAGAATCCGAGAGCTTCAGACTCTTTGCGCGACCGGGTTTCGAGAAGTGGTCAAGTTTTGAATTCAGCTTTTTAAAGGCCTTTTACTATACCCTCTCTTTAAGGGTTTATCTCGGGAAACTCTCGGAAAAATACTTAACTCCGCCGTCCTTTGCAAGAGAGCCTATTGTTAGAACTGCAGAAGTTGTGACGAGACTTTGTCCCTATTACTACGACATTTACTACATTGCTAATGGATATCTAACCTGGGATTTTAACGATGTGGAGACGGCGAACAGATTTCTCAAAAAAGGTATAGAACATTACCCGCAGAGGTGGATTTTTTACCTTTTTCTTGGGTTTAACCACTTCTATTTTCTCAGTGATAATGAAAAAGGTGCCTATTACCTTGTAAAGGCAAGTGAGATTTCAGGTAGACCCTTCTATGCACACCTGGCTTCAAAGCTTCTCTACGCATCGGGAAAGACGGAATTTGCCATATCTGTAGTTAAAAATATGCTCGAAAATACAAAAGACGAAGGGTGGAGGAAAAGCCTTAGAACTCGACTTGAGGCTTTGGAGGAGATTTATGCTATTGAACGAGCGGTGGAAACTTTTGTAGAGAAAATGGGTAGGAGGCCTAAACAGATCGAAGAACTTATTGAAAATGGATTTTTGAAAGCTATTCCAGAGGATCCATACGGTGGAAAATTTTATCTTGACGAAGAGGGGAACGTTAAAACCACAAGTAATCTCACCTATAGCAAGTAAAGAGTTGCTTCTCAGTGCCGGTTAAAGTGGTCAATGTGCTTTGGTTGTAGTGGCTTCTTCTTTGTTCCTGAAATTTTTACTTGATGGCTTCGCTCTGAGTTATGTTCTAATTTTTAAATATTTATGATGCAAGCTTTCAGACCCATTTGAAAAGAAATCAATACTGAAGGAGATTTGAGAATTGTATTTTTTCGTAATACTAATCAGCCCACGGGAGTCCTTGGACTTTCTCCATAAAATTTCCAAGCTTTGCCCAGCCCAGTAGGCCACTTTCGGATTTTACAAGATACCAGTGATTCAGGTAATTTGTATCCTGAGGGTCACAGGCAAAGATGAGAATTTTACTGCCCTCCCTGAGGTTTGCGATGCTCTGCAGACCATTCCTTGACCTATATATGGGAAAGCTTTTCTTCACCGTTGCTTCAACTCCGACATAATAGAGTTCTTGCGGGACGCGGTCCAGGAGTCTGGAATTCTTATTCAAGACATATTTCTCTCTTTTGATCCAGAATCCCATCCAGTCGTCAACGTATACTATTCCGTTCCCCTGAAATGATGGCCACCGCGAGAGAATGCCCATTGTTCTAATCTCTCGGCCATTGAACCAGAGCATCAGAAATACATCATCGTCGCTGGGTCCCGGGGTGTGAATACCAATTTCTCTGTACGGATCCGAGGAGTCAACATCGACAATGACGAATCCATCCACGGTATCCCCAAGATTTCCTTTCAATTCGAAATTCCCAACCTTAAGTGTGAAGTTTCCAAGTTCATCGGTACTGGTAAGGGTTATACTTTCAGAAGTTCCATCGCCGTTGAGGTCAGCCTCTGCCTGACGAACGAATTGAAAATTCTGGGCAAATAAAAACATAAGTAAAATACTTAAGATTTCCATCATTACCTCCCACTTCTTATTATATCATTGACTGCACAGGATTTCAATGCTATTCTGAAGAAATTTCGAAATAGATACGGGCCTTTTCTCCCATTTGAGGCATTTTCCTTAGAAACAAAAGTCCTCCTGTGATTACGATAAGTCCGCTTACAAGCAAAGCGTTACTTACTCCAAGAAATTGTGCCATAGTACCTGCCAGAAGGCTTCCGAAGGGTGTCATCCCCGTGAAGGCCAGGGTGTAAAAACTCATAACCCTTCCCCTCTTTTCTTCTTCGGTGTAAAGCTGTAATAGAGTATTACTTGTAACGGTCTCAGATACCATTCCAAGTCCTGCAATTGCGATGATGGGTATTGCAAGGTAAAAGTTTCTAACCCTTGAAACAACAGCAAGGGCGCCACCGAAGATAAAGCAAGCAGCTGGAATATATCTTCCGATACCTTTCGCGTTGTTTCTTGATGCCATATACAGGGCCCCCGCAAGAGCTCCGGTCCCCACAGCACCCATCAGGAAGCCATAGATATGCGCACCTCCGCCGAGAATCTCCCGGGAGTAGACCGGCAGCAGGACCGTATAGGGCATTCCAATAAGGCTCACGATGGCGAGGAGTATGATGATATATTTCAGAGCGTTATGGTTCTTAATGTAACTTATTCCTTCTCGTAATTCTTCAAATATATGCCGTTCACTCTTATTGAATTTTGGTAGATTGAGTTTCATGAGAATCAGGCATGCTATAACGAAAAAATAGCTGACTCCATTAATTAAAAAACAAGCTGACTCTCCACTGGTTGCGATAATTATGCCCGCAAAAGATGGGCCTACAAG
The DNA here is from genome assembly GCA_002421425.1 of Caldifarciminota bacterium UBA5631. Taxonomy (GTDB): domain Bacteria; phylum Hydrothermota; class Hydrothermia; order UBA1063; family UBA1063; genus UBA1063. The sequence goes on along the minus strand of DIJZ01000001.1, from coordinate 36,608 downwards.
ACGGGCGAGGTTCACCATGGATGAATTTAATGCTATTGCGTTGTTTAAGTTCTCCTTTCCTTCTACGAGATATACCATGAGGGACTGCCGTGCTGGCATGTCAAAAGCATTGACCGTGCCAAGGATTGTGTTAAGGAGAATAATAAGAGGAATACTTATGTATCCTGTGGCGTAAAAAATGTATAGCGCAAAAGCCTGTGCCATGGCAATAGTTTGGGTCAAAAAAAGCAGTTTATATCGGTTGAATCTGTCTACAACTACCCCTGCAAAAGGAGCAAAAAGGAAGGTGGGCAATTGACTTGCAAATCCTGCAATTCCAAGCCAGAGAGATGAACCTGTTAATTTGTAGACAACCCAGGGGACAGTTATCCTCTGCATCCATGTGCCGATCAGAGATATCGATTGCCCAATAAAGTAGAGCCGAAAATTACGATATTCTAATGAACGGAAAACACTCTCTGTCAGCTTTTTCTTCACGGTTTGTATATAATGATAAAACAGAAAGCGCGGAAATTGTTCGCTTTCCGAAAAAACTTGAATGTTCGCAATAAGAACTATATAAAAACAATTGGAGGTAAAGATGAAAGAACTTGGTGCATACTTTCAGGATATTGCCAGAAGAGAGAATATCGAGTATGCCGATATAAGGATCGGCTACTACAGGACTCAATTTCTTTTCCTTCAGGATTTGAGTCCCAAAGAGATAAATGATGAAGAGCGGATGGGATTCGGCATAAGGGTGCTCTACGATGGTGCCTGGGGATTTGCATCTAGCACGAAGGTTGAAAAGGCTGAAATTGAGAGAGTTCTAAAAAAAGCAATCGAGATTGCAAAAGCATCCAGCCTCGTAAAGGGAGAATACCGAGTGAAACTTGCAAAGGAACCAGTTCACGTGGACAGGTATGCGGTTCCGGTGGAAATTGACCCCTTTAAGGTTCCGGTGGAGGAGAAGATAGACCTTCTCTATAAAGTAAATGATGTCATGCTTAAGGTCAAGGGGATTGTAAAGACTTACTCACATATAGAAGTCCGCAGAAGAGACCAGGTTTTTGCATCTACTGAAGGCTCATTGATTGAAACAACTATATTCACTACCAATGCAGGTTATACCGCCTTCGCTGTTGGAAACAATGACTCCCAGTCAAGAAGCTTTCAGGACTACCCTCTGAATAAAGGATATGAGCATATTAGGAGTATGAAACTCCTTGAGAATGCTGAGAGAATCGCCAGCGAAGCGGTTATGAAGCTTTATGCAGACGAGCCAGATGAGGCCTTAATGGACCTTGTACTTGACCCTGCTCATTTGTCCCTTACAATCCACGAATCGGTAGGGCACCCAACGGAGCTGGACAGAGTACTCGGTTACGAAGCCAATTTTGCAGGTAGGAGCTTTGTTACGCCTGAAAAACTTGGTAATTTCAGATATGGTTCTCCAATGGTGAACTTCGTTGCGGATAATACGCTACCCGGAGGCCTGGCTACGACAGGATACGATGACGAAGGTGTAGAATGTCAGAAATGGCACATCATTAAAGACGGTATCTTTGTTGACTACAGTTCTACTAGAGAAGTGGCTTCCATTCTTGGTTTTCCAAGGTCCAGGGGATCAGCCCGAGCTGATAGTTTCTCATCTTTTCCCATAAATCGTATTCCCAATCTTTGTCTGATGCCAGGTAAAGATCCTGTGACCCCGGAAGACCTTATCGCTGGAGTTAAAAAGGGCGTATACATTGAGGGAAGGGGAAGTTTTTCCATTGATCAGATGAGACTCAATTTTCAGTTTGGAGGAGATCTGTTTTATGAGATAAAAGACGGAAAGAAGGGCAGGATGTTAAAAAATGTGATTTATCAGTCCATTACTCCTCAGTTCTGGAACTCTCTTGATGGAGTAACCGACGAGAGGTTCTGGGAACCAAGAGGATTTTTGACCTGTGGCAAGGGTGAACCAACTCAATCTGCTCAGATGACGAACGGTGCACCCTATGCGCGATTCAGGAATGTGAAAGTAGGGAGGGGTAAGAGATGATGGACAGATATAGAAATGTAGCAAAAAAGATTATTGAGAGTTCAAAGGCGGACCATACTGAGGTCTTTTTCTACAGAATAAAAGAGGATAACACCCGCTTTGGGGAATCGAGGATTACCCAGAATATGTCAAAGGATGTCACGTCTGTTACCGTTCAGGTTCACTTTGGAAAGAAAAAGGGTTCAGTTACACTCACTTTAAATGATGATATAAAGGTAGAAGAAATTTTGAGAAGAGCAAATGATATTGCAAAAAGTAACGTTGAAGATCCAGAGTATCTCCCTCCGGTAGAAAGGCAGGATATTCCAATAATAAGCAGAGCAGTGTCTGATACAGAAAATTTGCTTCCAGTGGTAAAGACTGAAGCTTTGAGAAGAATTTTTGACGATGCAAGAAAGGAGAACTTAAGAGTTGCAGGGCTTTTTACCAACGGACGTTACGAATACAGCATTTTTAACACAAATGGATTTGAAACCTATTATGATACAACGATGGCAAGTTTTTCGACAACAGTTCAGACAGAAACTTCATCGGGTTATGCCAAAGACCAGAGCGAAAACATAAAGGATCTGAAACCTGAGGAAATTTACGAAGTGGCAAAGGAAAAAGCAATTAAGGGACAGAAACCGCGGGATCTCGACCCAGGGTTGTATGATGTTATTCTGGAGCCCATCGCAGTGGCTGATTTTGTTGATTTTATGATTTTTGAAATGCAAGCTCGCGGTGCTGACGAGGGCAGGACTTTCTTCACCGGGAAGCAGGGCCAGAAGATTTTTGATGAGCGGGTTACTATATACAGTGACCCATTTTCAGAACTTAATCCTTCAATCCCCTTTGATAACGAGGGAGTGGCGATAAAAAGGATTAACTGGGTTAACAAAGGCGTGCTGGAAAATCTTTACTACGATCGCTTCTGGGCTCACAAGAATGGTAGAAAACCTACTGGAATGCCTTTTTTGGGGTTAATCTTTGAAGATTCAAGCAAGAGTATTGATGAACTAATCAAAAAAGTGAACAGAGGTCTACTTGTGACAAGATTTTGGTATATTAGATTTGTGGAAAGGAAGACAATCACCTTAACTGGTATGACGAGAGATGGACTCTTCTATGTTGAGGATGGAGAAATTAAGTATCCTGTTAAGAATTTCAGGTTCAACGAATCCCCATCTAGGGTCCTTGCGAACATAATTGAAATAGGCAAGGGCAGGAGGGTTGTAGGAGAGGAAATGTCCTTTGCAACCTATATGCCTGCACTCCTGGTGAAGGATTTCAATTTTGCATCAAAAACGGAGTTTTGAGAATCTACCCCCTCTCTGCCCGTCCCCTTCCGATGGAAGGGGACGGGCAAACTCTATTATTTGAATCTACCTCTTTGTAAAGGAAAATGCAAAAATAGAATCGTTTCCGCCTCAAAAAAACCACTTAACAGTTGTGGTGGTAATTGTTTGTTTTTAGGATTTTCTAATCAGACACCTTTCTCGCTACCGTAAGGTACCCGGTATGTGAAATCATCGTTTCTTTTGGTCTTGTTCCGGATTCCCGCACCAGAAGCTCCCTTTCGAGTATCTCCACTGTTCTTACAAGTACGAATCCTTGATTCAAAAGTTCTGTTACAGTTTTGCGAACCTGTTCTACATTTGGAGAAAGGGAAGCCCAGAAGCCGCCTCCGATTAGGGCTTCTTTAGCCCATCTAACAATTTCCCAGGGCTCGGGTACGTCCACAAAAATAACTTCTACACCCTGAATGCCGAAGCCTTCTTGAGCCACATCCCTTAGGTAAAATTTTACCCTGTTTGAGATACCATACTTTTTAATGTTTTCGATGGCAAGCTTGTGGAAATCTTCTCGCCTCTCAAAGGAATGCACTTTTCCCCTTTCACCTACAATACTTGCGAGAACTGTGGTGAGTGCACCAGAACCGGACCCAACCTCTGCGACGATGGAACCTTCTCGAAGTCCTGTTTCGAGAATCAAATACCCTATGTCTTTGGGATACATTATGGTAGTTTGCCGTTTGATGTTCAAAATCATATCTGAAAGAGAAGGCCGTAGCACCAGGAACTTATGACCTGTATGAGAAACCAAAATCTTTCCGTATTCTAATTCTTCGGGAAATACTATTTCCCCGAGATGAGATGAAAACTTTTGTCCAGGTTTGTATTGCAAAAAATAGTTAGCCTTACGCCCACCATATAGGATTACAAATTCGCCTTCTTTTATCATTAAATCTGGCCTTTATCAAAAAGGCCCAGGAGCTCGAGCAGTGCTCTTGCAGCATCCCTTCCTTTGTTTCCTTTCTTTCCACCTGCTCTCTCAATAGCATCATCCATTGTGTCAGCAGTGATAATTCCGAAGATTATGGGAACTGCATAATCCAGTGTAAGTCTTCCGATTCCTCTTGCCACTTCTCCGGCAATATATTCGAAGTGGGGTGTATCGCCCCTGATTACAGCACCCAGGGCGAGGTAGCCATCGTACTTCTTTTTATCCACCAGACGTTTCAAAACCACCGGTATTTCGAAAGAACCGGGTACTTTGTACACATCAACATCTTCCCTGTCAACTCCATGCTGAGTAAGCTCTTCAACGGCCTCTTTAATCAATCTTTCAGTAACGAATTCATTGAATCGTGACACCACGATTCCAATTTTCTTCCCCTTTCCTTTTATTTCCCCAATATATTCCATTTCTACTCTCCTGTTATCTCAAGGTCTTCCTCTTCAAAAAGGTGTCCTAGTTTTTCTTTCTTTATTTTCAAATATCTAAGGTTCTCGGGCCTCGGTTTTACAGTTATAGGTATCCTTTCCACAACCTTCAGCCCAAAACCTTCGATCCCTACTATTTTTTTGGGGTTGTTGGTCATTAACCTCAGGCTTGAAAGACCGAGGTCTACAAGAATCTGTGCCCCGATTCCGTAGTCCCTAAGATCTGCGGGAAGGCCAAGCTTTTCGTTAGCCTCGACAGTATCTAAGCCAAGATCCTGAAGCTCATAAGCTCTCAGCTTGTTTTCAAGGCCTATACCTCTTCCCTCCTGTCTCATATAAAGCAATACACCGAGCCCCTCGTTGTTTATTATCTCCATAGCTTTATGTAACTGGTCACCACAATCGCACCGGAAGGAGCCAAAAGTGTCTCCCGTTAGACACTCTGAATGGACTCTCACAAGCACATTTTCTTTTCCGCTAACTTCTCCTTTCACCAAAGCAACATGAATCTCTCCCGTAAGTTTTTCCTTGTATCCGACTACCCTGAAAGTGCCCCATTTTGTCGGCAGATGTGCGTCGGCAACTTTTTCAATCAGCTTCTCGTGCCTCATTCTGTAGGCTATGATGTCCTTAACCGTAATAATCTTCAGGTCAAATTCCTTTGCAAGGGTTTGCAGCTTTGGCAGTCTCATCATACTCCCATCTTCATCCATAATTTCACAGATAACTCCTGCGGGGTAGAGTCCAGCAATCCTTGCCAAATCTACAGACGCTTCGGTATGCCCGGCCCTTCTCAAGACTCCACCATTTTTTGCCATAAGAGTGTAGACGTGCCCTGGTTTGGCAAAGTCGTCAGCTTTCTTGGTTCTGTCAATAGCAAGTCTGATGGTGAGAGCTCTATCAAAGGCCGAGGTTCCTGTGGTTGTTCCTTCTTTAGCATCGATGGGGATTCCGAAATTTGTTCCGTGTTTTGAAGTGTTTGTAATTGGTAGGTCCAGGTCAAGTTCATGAAATCGGTCTTCTTCCAGGGAAATGCACACCAGACCTCTGCCATATTTTGTCATGAAATTAATGTGCTCGGGAGTGACTCTTTCTGCAGCGATTACGAAGTCTCCTTCGTTTTCTCTATCCTCATCATCCACAACAATTACTATTTTACCCCCTCTTATATCCTGGATTATGTCCTCAACTTTGGCGAAGCTCATTTATTCTTTGCCCTCGAAATATTTTTTTAGTTTTTCGAAAGTTTTTTCAATGCCTTCAGGGACTACTCTTACATTTCCTATTACTGGCATAAAGTTTGTGTCACCGTTCCAGCGTGGAACGATGTGAAAGTGAATGTGTCCCTCAAATCCGGCCCCTGCTACTTTTCCGATATTGAGTCCAATATTAAAACCCTCCGGATCTGCTTCTTTTTTCAGTGCGTTTATACAAATCTTTATTAGGTGAAACATCTCCTTAATTTCCTCATCGCTAAGGTCGCTGAGTTCTCGCACGTGCCTCTTTGGCGCAACCATCATATGACCAGGATTGTATGGGAAAAGGTTCAACATAGCGAAGGCTAATTTGCCTTCTTTCAGTACGAATTTTTCCCTCTCACAAAAAATGCACCCACTGGGTTTGCCTGCTGCTTTGATATAATCCATTCTCCAGGGAGCCCATAACCTCTTCATGTTCAGAATTTTATATTCTATGATCTGAATTTACAAAAGATGCTTAGAACTTAAGAAGCTCCTTGAGGCTGACGAAGGAATTTTCCCCAATAATGATATGGTCAAGAAGTTCCAATTCCATAATTTCTGACAGATTCTTAATTTTCTTTGTAAATTCAATATCTTCTTTTGATGGAGTTGGGTCCCCCGAAGGGTGGTTATGCACGAGAATTAAGGAAACAGCTGATACCTCAATGGCGGGTTTGAAAACTTCCCTTGGGTGGGAAAGAGTTTTATCCACCGTACCCACTGATATTACCTCGTCTCTAAGAAGGCGGTTCTTTACATCCAAATAGAGCCCCCTAAGATGCTCTTTCTTAAGAAAATTCATATTTTTGCAGAATTCGAAGACGTCCTGAGGTTTTAGAAATTGATGGTCCTTTTTTTCGCTGAGAAGTCTTTTCGCCAGTTCTGCCATGGCTGTGATCTGACATGCTTGGACGAAACCAAGACTGAAAAGCTCCTGCAGGTCTTTTACAGTGTAATTCTGGTCGAATAGGTTGTTACCATATTGGTCAATTAATCTTCTGGAAAGGGAAATAACGTCCTCTTTCACCGTACCTTTTCCCAGAACACAGGCGAGTAGCTCATAGTTTCTAAGAGAAGATGGGCCCAGGAGGGTAAGCTTTTCTCGCGGTCTTGCATCGACAGGAAGTTCCTTCAATTTCATTGAAAAATTATACTTGGAACTATTGGTTTAAGGGAAATCTGGAAAATTTTTCCCAATTGCGAATTCTTATTCGCTGGGTTCAGGAGATGTTTTCCTTGAGCTGTTGTTCAATATTGCTCAGTCCTTTCTCTACCTGGTTTTGAACTTTTCCAAATATGTTCTCGGCCTTTTCCTTCACCTGCTTCCTAAACTCCTGATCTTTGATGCCAGGAAGGTTTATCATCACGTTATAGTAGGCTCCCTGACAACCACTTTTCGCCTGGATGAGAGCACACCCCGCGTCACTCAGTGCATTTCTGTTTCCTATTTCTGCAATTTTTGATGCCAGTTCCACAAGTCTTTCACAAAGTTCCATCACCCTGAGGGGGACAAGCGTTGCTTCTTTATTGGCCTTTTCAATGGCTTCATTTCTGATTTTTTCTTCTTCTTCCGTTTTTCTCGGAAGAGCGAAGGCATCCATTACTTTGTTGAATGCTTTTGTATCTTCGTCTATTATCTTAAGTAGTGAATCTTTTAGATCCTGGGCTTCTATAGAGATTCGTTCCATCTCCTCAGAAACAGATTCATACCCTTTCTTACCGAAAGTCAAGTTTGCTACCATTGAGGTAAGGGCTGCGGAGAGGGCTCCTGAAAGAGCAGATACACTTCCACCCCCTGGAGCAGGTGAATCGGTAGAAAGCTCATTCACAAATGCCTTTAATGTCATGTTTTGCAATCTACTTTCATATGGATTTTCGATGAGGTATTCAATAACTTTCTTCTCTGGTTCGAACTTTTGAACATCTGAGAGGCCAAGGGATTTGACAGCAATGTGGACAATTTCTCTTTCGGGTATTCCGGTGTTCTTCCTCTGTTTCTTCAGGAAATATCTGCCCGTCTCTATAAGAGCATCCTTCGGCACCAGCCCAACTATTTCACTTCCCGTTACCCTTAATCCATCCTTCGCAGCCTCTTCAACACAGGTTTCAAATACCTTCCAAAGAGGAGTTTTCTTGTAATTCGTGAGGTTGATGGAAATTTGAGCGATCTCATACTCGTCAATATACCATCCAATTGCTCTGACATGAGATAGAAGGCCAGGAATTTGAATCTTCTCTCCTTTTTCATCCTTCAGAGTGTAGCCGTTCTCACGGATTCGCTTCGCAATATTGTTTGCCAGTTTCTTATCCTTGGTGTTTAGATTTACATTGTATGCGATGAGGAATTCCCTCGCACCAACAATGTACGCCCCGGACTTTGGGTTAAAAGTGGGTTTTCCGTAGTCAGGCAGCCATTCTGGATCCTTTAGTTTTTCTGGAAGACCTTCATATTCTCCTTTTCTAATATTTGGAAGGCTCTTCCTTTCGGGCTTTGTGGCTGCTTCTTCGTACATGTATACCGGCACTCCTAATTCTTCCGCAACCCATTTCCCAACTTCGTGGGCGATTTGCACACATTCTTCCATTGATACTCCGCTCACAGGTACAAAAGGCACCACGTCGCAGGCACCTAATCTTGGGTGTTCTCCTTTATGCTTTGTCATATCGATGAGCTCCGTCGCTTTCTTTATCGCCCTCATGGCAGCGGTTTTTACAGCCTCAGGTTCTCCCGCAAAGGTAAATACTGTTCTGTTTGCAGCATAGCCCTGATCTATGTCTAAGAGTTTTACTCCCGAAACACTCTCAATCTCCTTTGCAATAGCATTTAAAACATTTGGGTCTCTTCCTTCAGAAAAATTAGGAACACATTCGACAACTCTCTTCATTTTTCCTCCTGGATTTGCCTAAATTATAACATTTAACCTGCGCTCAGAAAAGTCAGGGCACGGGAATGGGAATGAACAGTTTGAAGGTAGTACCCTTCTGCAATTCTGATTGGCACTCAATATCACCGCCAATGCTTAATAGTATTTGTTTGGCATTATAAAGACCAAGTCCGTACCCTTCCTTCTTTGTACTGAAGAAGGGGTCAAAAATATTTGGAAGTACTTCTTCTGGAATTCCTACACCATGGTCTTTTATATAAACATAAACGCCTTCTTTTTCCATCTCCATCCAGATTTCGATCTTCCCTCCACCTGGCATCGCTTCCACGGCGTTAAAAAGTATATACTCGAGGACTTCGGATAGTTGGGCTTTTGGCAATAGAAGAGTGGGGAGTTCCCTAAGAGGGGAGAACTCGACATTTATTTTGTGGGCTTTGAAGAAACCGTCAAGTTCTTTGATTTTAGAGGAAATTACTTCAGTCAGGTCGGTTTTTTCTCTCTTGATATCTGCCTGCGTCCTCAGTCCCTCAATAGTTTGCCTGAGAATGTTTTCCATCTTAATAACTGAACTCATTATTGCATCGATGTAGATTCTCAACGGGTGGTCAGATCCAATTTCCTCATGCAGGATCGATGCTACGCCTCCCAGAACCGTCAGTGGATTTTTTATCTCGTGGCTCAATTTGAAAATAAGCTCCTGATATATGGCTTTTCTCTGAAGTTCCAGAATCATTCGGTCCTTCTCCTCCAGTTGTTTGAAAAGTATTGCCCTGGAAATTGCCATAGAAGCCTGGAAGACAAAAGTTTCAAGGGCCATAATCTTGCTTCGGTTTATTGCAGTTCCTGTCAGAAAGTTGTCTGCAACAATAATTCCAAGTTCTCTCTTGAGAGTGACGATGGGAGCAATGGCGAATTCCTTTGCTCCAAGATCTTTGAATTTTTTGTATTCAAGGACTTCGGGATCATCAAGGCGTATGACTCTTGCTTTTCTCTCGGTGAGGGCTTTTTCAATTTCAGAATTTTCTTTGATGAGTTCTTCTCTTGTGATACTGAGGTTTTCAAAGAGGTCCTTCAATTTTTGCCATTCGTATTGATATTTTTCAGCCGTATAACCCCGGATGAGGTCATCCAGAGACAGTTTCTTTTGAATAAGGTCTTCCCAGATTTTCTCCGCATCATTTTTATCCTTTGGGCCAAGAGCAAAGACGGGTTTGAGGACGTCATTTTCGAAAAGCATCACAAAAGCCCGGTTGAAACCAAAGCTTTCCCCCGAAGTTATTGCAGTAAGAGTTGCGAAGAGGATTTCGTTAAGATCCGTAGATTCTTCAAGAACGCTGATTAGCGTATTGACTGTCTTAAGAAGATCAGGGGTTTCAAGCATTTTGTTGGCTCCGTAAATAATTTATTGCCTTTTCAAGGACCTTTCTGTCCTTATCATAGCTGGCAATTTTTAGAGCCTCGTCCTCGCCAAACCACTGTACGTCAACAACTTCAAAATCGTGCATCGACGGGTCACCAAATTGATATTCTATTAAGTAGTAATAAACGATTTTGTGATGGCGGACTCTTTGACCTTCCTCATTTGAGTAGAACCACAGTTCGATTTTATCCAGGAACGACTCAACTCGTCCTTCCACACCAGCTTCTTCCTTAACCTCCCTCAGTGCAGCCGATTCAGGTTTCTCACCCTTTTCTACAAGGCCTTTGGGTAATGTCCAAACCTGACCGTTTTTCACGGCTATCAAAAGGAAATTGTAGCTGTCATTTATTCTTTTGTAAACAACCCCTCCAGCAGAAATTTCAAACCGCGTCTCCATAATTATTAGATAATTATTCTACAATCCTTCGGTTTTTACAATTTGGATTCGTTAAAATATTGTAATAATTTTAGTCATTTGACAGACCCATCAGTTTTGTTTACAATTTTACCATGGAGTTAAAAGAGGCTATCGAAGCTGGCATCTGGAGGGAGAAGGTCTCTGCAGTTTTCTACAAGGAGCTTGCGAAGAAAGTACACGGTGATTTACGGTTGCTCCTGGAATATATGTCTATGGAAGAGGTTGAGCATGAAAAATTCTTAAAGCGACTTTACTTTGAACTTTTTCAGACGAATCCCCAGGAGATACCGTCGGAAGGGAAAATTGAAATCAGAGATTTTGAGATCAAATCCATTGATGAGCTTTTAGATGTCGGTATCTCCAAGGAACGCGAGTCAAAATTCTTCTATATGGAGCTGTTTTGCAGGTTGGAAAACATGCAGGACAGGGAAAGAATCCTTGACCTTATAAACTTTGAGGAATCCCATCTTCAGAAATTGCTAAAAGCAAAGCAGGAGGTTTAGTTATGCACAAAATGACAGAGGAGTTTTTGAACAGTGCCTTTTCCGGCGAAAGTATGGCTCACATGAAGTACACAATTTTTGCAGAAGTGGCCGAAAAGGAGGGCTACCCAAACATAGCGAGGCTATTCCGCGCCATCGCATACGCCGAACTGGTACATGCAAAAAATCATCTGAATGCCCTTGGAAAAATTAAGGATACAATATCTAACCTTGAGACAGGCTATCAGGGAGAGTCCTTTGAGATTGACGAAATGTATCCTGCTTATAAGTCAGTTGCAGATATGCAGGAGGAGAAGTCTGCTTCAAGAAGCATGGGATTCGCCCTCGAGGCCGAGAAAATACACCGGGCAATGTATGCTGAAGCAAAGGAAAAAGCTGAAAAACAGGAAGATCTGGAGATTGGCGGTATATACATTTGCCCTATTTGTGGGTATACTGTGGAAGGTGAGGCGCCAGATCGGTGCCCGGTATGCGGAGTATCAAAGGAAAAGTTCGTAAGATTCTAAAGGAGGATGTGGTATGCCCTGTGCAAGAAAATCTAAAGAAACAGGTCCTGAAGACCTTGAGAAGAAAATTCTCGGATTGCTCAAGGGAGCGTCTGCCCCAATGGGATGTGGTGAGGTGGCAAAGGCGCTAAACGTCCAGGTAGCTCAAGTAATGGCAAAGTTTAGGAGCATGAAGACGAAAGGTTTAGTAGAGAGCCCTGAGAAGGGCAAGTATATCATTACTGAAGAAGGGAGAAAACAGGCGTAGGCTTTGGGAGGTGTAATGTGAAGTTTGGCGATTTTATAATGCCTGCAGAAAAAGAAGGGAAAGAAAAACACGTGCCTTTCATTGAGGCACCGGATACGGTCAAAAAGGGAGAGTTTTTTGAGATAACTATCACAGTTGGAAAGGAAGTCCCTCATCCAAACACCATTGAACATCATATAAAATGGATTCAGGTATTCGCTGTAGTGGAAGGCAGACCCTATAATCCTGTACACGTGGCAACCTTTGATGTTGGTCCCGCTTACGGAGATCCCAAAGTAACGTTCAAAATGAAACTCGATGCTGCTGCAACTATCTTTGCGCTGGAGTACTGTAATGTTCACGGTGTCTGGGAAAATTTCAAGCAGATAAAGGTAGAGTAGGGGGCAAGAATGAAAAAATACAGGTGCTTAATATGCGGATATATTTATGACCCTGCTGAAGGCGATCCCGATGGTGGTGTTGCGCCGGGTACTCCTTTTGAAAAGATCCCCGATGATTGGGTTTGCCCCGTTTGCGGTGCATCAAAGGACGACTTTGAAGAGGTTCAGGACTGACTTTTGTAAATAATAAGAACTTCGCCGATTCTGATTTTTGAAGAGGGGAGTTTATTCCATTTTCTAATGTCATTGATGGAGACTCCATATCTTCTTGATATCGAGTAAAGAGTGTCACCACGTCTGACTCTGTAATGCACTACGTTTTCCTGAGAAGTTTTCTCTGATGGAGATGAAGTAACGGATTGGGGTGAAGATGATGTGTGTTTTGATGATGCTGAAGATGAAGAGCTATGAGATACATACGTCGTCGCACCTCCGTAGGGTATTACTAGAACCATACCTGGTCGCAACCTGTAAGGGTCTATGTTGTTGTTAGCCTGCCTGATGGCAGCAACTGAAACACCATATTTTTTTGCAATGAGAGATAGGGTTTCTCCCTTTCTTACGATGTGAGCTTGAGCTTTGAACCATTCTTCCTTCGGAGTGCTGTTCATCCTCGCAACAAACTGCTCTGCTGTTCCAACTGGGATTCTAACGTAATAGTTCTTTAAATACGGTGGTGTAGCAAACCGATGAAAGGACGGGTTGAGCCTTCTAAACTCGTATTCGCTTATACCTGCCCATGATGCAAGCTGCTTTATATTCGCTTGTGCAGGCACGAGTACACTATCGTACACAAACTGTGGCGCGTTCAGAATCGAATCTACGAAGCCTTTGTTGTCATTTATAAACATAATTAAAGCCAGGAAGGAAGGGACGTAATTTCGCGTCTCTCGTTTCAGCTGTGCCCTTATATCCCAGAACTTTTCACCGTTAGTCCTCATCAGTCTTGAGTACACTTTTCCCTCACCAGCATTGTATGCCGCAATTGCCAGGTCCCATTTACCGAAAAGCTCGTAAAGGTCCTTTAAATATTTACAAGCAGCGTAGGTGGAAAGTATCGGGTCTCTTCTCTCGTCTATCCACCAATCTACTTTCAGTCCGTACTTTTTCCCCGTAAAGGACATAAACTGCCATGGTCCAGCGGCTTTTCGCCTCGATATAGCCTCAATATTGAACCCACTCTCGATGATCGGAAGGAATCTTATGTCCTCTGGGAGGCCATAGTTTCTCACAATCTCAGTGATTTTGTTCAGGTAAGGAGCTCCCCTTGTGAGTGCCCGTGCAACTCGCTCCCTTCCTCTTGTATTGTAGAAATAATACCATCTTGCTATTTCCACTTCTTCTTCCTCAGTAAGTACCAGCCCAAAATGGGCCAGTCGGCCCTTGAGTTCAGATTCCACTTTATCCAGCTCACCTTTTAAGAACTTTTGCGGAATCTTTTCCACGGTAAGGGTATCTTCCAGGAGGCCTCCATCGGGTTCAAAATCCTCAAAGGTAAACTTTACTTCTGGTACGACATTTTTGTAATTTTTCCGAAAAATACACGATGAATTGAAAACAAGAAGAATCCACAGGAAAAACAGGTAAATTCGTTTCACTTCTTATAACCTATTTTCCTGAGGAATTCGTGACGTGCTTTTTTGTCGTCTGCACTTTCGATTCCCAGAGGTGAAAGTCCATCTATGACGCCCATCACTCCTCTTCCCTGGTCTGTCTGTGCAATAATTACTTCAATTGGATTGGCTGAGGCTGCATAAATGTTAACAACTTCCTGGCAATTCTTTATTGAGTTCAAAATGTTTATCGGATATGCGCCACTTAAAAGGATAATAAAAAAATGTCCTGCACCGACATTTTTGGCGTTCTCAATGGCAAGTCTTGTAAGTTCCTCATCGTTTCCAGCATACCTCACTAATCTTGGTCCTGATGATTCGCAGAACGCAATGCCGTACTTTATGCCCGGAACGGAAGAAACGAGAATTTCTTCGAGGTCTTCAACGGTTTTAATGAAGTGGGACTGTCCTAAGATTACGTTCATGTCGTCAGGTTTCTGTATTTTCACAACGTCGAATTTAACCACGGCACACCTCCAGAATTATACAAATATAAGGCGATTTTCCGCTCTATTCAATCGATACACTTAAATCTAAACTATGTTGCAAGCTCTTAGAATTTTGCGCTATTTTATCTCTCTACTTTTTAACACTCTCCAGTATGGAGCAGAGATCATGCAGAATTGCCTGCCCCGTTTCAATTTTACCTGCACCAGGTCCCTTTATGAAGACTTCACCCAGGTGGTCGGTGCTAAATATAAGACCGTTAATAACACCGTCGACGTGGAACAAAGGGTCCGTGCTGTCCACAAGTTCTGGTTTTACTGAAGCGGTAATTCCCTTTTCTCCCTTGATAACTCTCACAATCAGCTTGTACTTTTTTCCAGCTGCGCGTGCTTTGTTCACTTCATCGAAGGTAATTTTTGTTATGCCAATCCTCTCAACGTCCACTGGTTTCAGTGAACTACCAAGAATCACATTAGCCAGAATGAGTGCCTTTGCCTGGGCATCGTAGCCTTCAACGTCGGCTTCGGGATTCGTTTCAGCATAACCTTTTTCCTGGGCTTCTTTCAGTGCTTCTTCGTAGGAAAGTCCGGAGGCCATTTTTGTAAGGATATAGTTCGTAGTTCCATTTACGATACCACGAATCTCCTTTATCTCACACCCGGCAAGTTCGTTCAGGGCAAACTGGATTGCGGGAGTACCCGAAAGAACGGTGCCTTCAAACTTGAGACATACACCTTTCTTATCAGCAAGTTTTCTTAATTCTTTATAGTAAAGGGCAATGGGACCTTTGTTGGTGGTAATTACATGTTTCCCATTCTGCAAGGCCTTTTTTATGTGAGAATATCCAGGTTCTCCGGTTTTCAGGTTCGTTGGAGTTACCTCAACGATAAGGTTGATTTTTTCGTTCTTTATAAGATAATCTTCGTCTATGTCAGAAATTCCCTTTACCACTTCTTGGATTTTTCGACCACGGCCAACAGCATCCAGGGTTTTCTTCAGATCGATTCCCTTTTTCTCAAAAATTTGCCCTTTTACCGGATCAAAGATTCCGCAGATTTTGATGGGAATTCCGTATTTTTTTGAAAGTTCATCGCGTTTTCTCTGCAATATTTCCGCAAATCCCTGTCCAACAACGCCAAAACCGATCATTCCAATGTTGATTTCCTTTAACATATTTTTAGCTCCTTTTTCCCTTTTTGAACGCAACCCAGATGCAGATTCCAAGGCCTCCGTAAAGAACAGCGCAACCAATGATGAGCATAATAATAGCTGAAACTGGCATTTTTACTCCTCCTTGCCTTTCATCTGCTGCAAGACCAAGGCTCCGATTATGGAAATCAGGAATATCACAAACCCAATGATTGTTACCCACAGGGGGTATCCACCGTAGGGCTTTCTGAGAATAGAGTATATTGAAGTTCCGAAGGCAATTAAGAGCACAATCGGAGTTATGAATTTAAGACAGATATCCCACCATACACCAATTTTAAAATCTGAAAATTCGTTTGCTTTCTCCCTTGCATTCCTGGAACCCCAGATGTATCCAATCACGATAGCTTCAAGAAGCCCTGCGAGAGTTAGCCCGAAGGAACATACGAAATTGTCCACAACGTCAATCCAGTAAAACCCACCCTTGGTAGTATATATAAGTCCAATAACAAATGCGGGAATTATGGTTATGAAAATGGCTTTCAACCTCGAGATTTTCCATTTGTCCATTAGACCCGTAGTGATCCCTTCAATCTGGGAGAAGGCGGAATCTATTGCGAGGGTGAGAAGAAGCAGGAAGAAGAGTATTCCAAAAAGTGGTGCCAGAGGAAGAAGATTTACTGCCGTTGGATATGTAATGAAAGCAAGACCAAAACCAGATTGAGTAACGGTTGGAACGGTGGTATTCAGGGCCATAGCGAGATAACCGAGGATGGAGAATACTGAAAAGCCAGCAAAAAAAGCAGTTCCAGCATCTGCCAGGGAGACTATAAAGGAGTTGTTGTTCACGTCGGAATCGGGTTTAAGATAACTGGAATAGGCTATCAAGGTTCCCATAGCCAGTGAAAGGGAGAAAAATACCTGTCCGTAGGCTGCGAGCCACACTCTGGGATTGGCGAGGGCTTTGAAGTTTGGAGTCAGGTAGTATTTCAAACCCTCGAGAGAATTCGGGAGTGTAATGCCGCGAATAAACATTATTATGAGAATAATCCAGGGAGTTAACACCGTGAAATAAACTACTTTTCCCGTTGCCTTAGGACCCTTGAAAATGCTGAAAAATATTGCAAGCCAGGCAAGGATCAGGCCAATAACTATCGGTAGCCTGATTGCACCGAGTTTTGATGGAGTTCCTGAAAGCTGCAAATGTGTGTTGTAGAAGAAGTTTGCTGTGTCCTTTCCCCATGTTAAATTAATTGAATAGAATAGGTAATCAAAAGCCCAGGCCATAAGCACGGTATAGTACGTAGCAATGAAAAATACAAGAACAATTTGAAACCATCCAATCCACTCAAGCTTTGGTGATATTTTTTTAAAAACCTGGGGCGCACCTCCCTGCATTCTGATTCCGAGGGTGTACTCCACTATCATAAGGGGTATTCCAGCAGTGAAAAGAGCAACAAGATAAGGAATTAGAAAAGCCCCACCACCATTTTGATACACCATATATGGGAATCTCCAAACATTCCCGAGTCCAATGGCTGCTCCCATCGAAGCGAGAACAAATTCAATCCTCTTGTCCCATCTTTCCCTTTCCATTGTGGCCTCCTGAAAAAAGAAGGGGGAGGGAGCACCCCTCCCCCCGTATAGCCAGTTCTAACAAAGCATTAGAAGCTCTTAAAGAGGTAAATGAAACCGCCAAGAAGCCCAGATGCGTTTGTGGTGAGTCCCAGTTCGTCCTTAAGGCCATCTCCGGGCATCCAGTAACCTACAGCAGCACCAATGTCAATCAGATTTCTGTATGAGTAGTTCATATGCATTGCAATTTCGTTACCCAATGCTTTATTCGCACCCGCAGGAACCCAGTTTCTTGAATAGTTAAAAGCATCGATCCTTACACTGAAAGATGGGAACGAAGCCCCCAAGTAACCATTTATAACGTTCAGATTCACCATCATAGGATCCCACGCAGCGACGCATGCGAAGCCGTATCCGGTGGTCATAAGATGCGCAGGTCCGAAGCCAGGCCACCATTTGTAGAATCCAAAAGTATAGGGGTTTTGCGCAGCTGCCTCGTAAAGTTCATTTTCTGCTGTTCCTGTGTCATCACCGCTGAACATCACGTAAGCACCTCCAAGAGAGAATGGAAGGTTCGGAATGCTCAAACCGAGTTTTGCAAGTAAATGTTTCCCTTTATACGCAACGCCGAGGTTATCTTCTCCTGCCATCTGAGTGTATTCGGCAATCAGGTTCGCAAACCCTACGGGAGAAAGTTCAGCTCTGCCTCCAAACCACATTGGTTTGTCATCGCCGTGTTTCCTCATGAAGCCGTAGGGTGAGATTGCGATCTTGTTGTCCATTAAAGAGATTGTCATGTATCCTGCCATTAGGTTGAGATCAGGTGCGATAAGGGTATCCATAGGTCCCAGTTCTTCAATTCCTCCTGATTCAGCAAGCCTGTCGTATAGCAGATCAAGGGAAAGAGGGCCGACGCTTAAATTTGCCTTTGCGCCGAGGATTCCATCCTCTCCACCGTCAAAGAGAACAGCACCATCCCCGTAGAGTTGATTGAACTTCCCAAGTTTGAGACTTAGGGGTGTATTGAATATATTGTTTAGTTCTACATAACCTTCAAGAATCCCTGCCTTCGGGTCTGCACCTCCATCCAGGTTTGTTCCCCAGATTGGATGGGTCCCGAATTCACCCCAGGCACCGATTTTTATGAAGGTTTTGACACCACCTCCAAAGTCTGCGAGGGCGTGAAGATGGCCATGGATGTAGGTGAAGCCGTCTTTGTCTCCTGTGTCCTTATTAAAATCCTGGTTTTGCCACAGGAAAGTGTACGAGTAGTAGGTGCCTCCCCAGGATATCTCTGGTTGTGCTTTTGCCGGGGTGGCTATGGCCATCAAGCCTATTAGTACTAATAGTACTGCGAGTCTTTTCATAATAACACCTCCTTACTTTCTAATTCTCATTCCTGCTTTCTGGTCCCAAACAAGAGGCTTATCATACTTTGGCAGAGGAGCGCCAGGAACTTCTTTCACACTTACACCGTACTGCCAGTCGGGTGGGCAAATTGCAATGTATCTTGCATACCCCCCGGTGCCACCTTTGGGCTTGGCGAAACCAATAGCGATGAGGGCTCCTGCTTCCGGAACCTTGTCAAGGTTCGCAACTCCTTCTGCCTGGCAGTATCCGTTGTGCATAAGCCAGTATTCACCTTCAAGATTCGGGGTTGAATCTGTGTCGAGGGGTTCGTGTCCGTGGAACAATATGTGTCTCTGCTCATGTAAGAACTTTAGTGCTTCGAGGGTAATTCCAGGGAACGGGAAGGCCGAAAATTCAGGGTTAGGCCACCTCTTATACCAGTCCGACCTGATCATCACGACGGAGCCTTCTGGAATCTGACCGTACTTCTTTTCCCATTCTTCAATATCGGCTATTCCGCAGTGATAACCGGGATTCTGGGCCACCTTCTCGCTGATATTTATGACAACGAGGGGTCGGACTGCGTATGTGGCAGGTAACTCGTCAATAGTTGCCATGTAGGCATCCCAGTGAGCTGGAGGGTCAAGCTGTGTGCCGTATTGGTCGGTAGGTATCCAGTATGCTGTAGCAACGAAACCATGCTCTTCGTATGTATACACCTGGCCTTTCTTCACGTATCCGGGTATGTCGGCACCTGCCTTGCACGGGTAAAATGTGGCATTTCCAAAGCCTGGCCAGACCGGTTGATTGGGCATAAAGGCGTGAGTTAGGTCTACGTACTTTGCATTCATGAGGTAGTCGTTATACGCCTGCCAGAGGGGATACCGGGCAGGTTTCTTGCAACCTGCCATGCTGATGAGCATCATTACTACTATTAGTGATACCACCTTCCGCATATATATACCTCCTTTGTGCATAAACCCTTATGCACAAATACCTTGCATAAATCTTACATCAAAATTTGAATCGTGTCAAGGGGTGAAGTATAATTTTTCTGGAGGTGTATATGAAATATTATGGCAAGGTGAAAGAAGTTAATCTATCCACGGGGAAAGTCAAGTCTTATGAACTTCCAGAGAAGATGGTGAAGGATTTCATCGGGGGGAAAGGCATAGGCGCGAAGATCCTTTATGATGAATTGGCACCGCACGTGGACCCATTATCTCCTGAAAATATTTTGATTTTTGCACCAGGTCCCCTTACGGGTACGAGTGCCCCTACCTCAGGAAGGTGGGCTGTTATTACAAAGTCTCCACATACTGGAGTTTTTCTGGATTGTCAGGTTGGCGGGCATTTCGGTGCAGCACTCAGAAGGGCCGGAGTGGACATTTTAGTCGTCAAGGGAAAGGCGGAAAAGCCCGTTTACCTTTACATAGAAGGTGGGGAGGTTCAGATACTTGATGCAACACATTTGTGGGGAAAGACTATTTTTGAGACGGAGGATGAGCTTAAGAAAGTTCATCCGGGGTCTAAGATTGGCTCCATTGGCCCTGCGGGAGAGAATTCGGTAACTTTTGCAATTATTGGGTTTGATTACTATAGACAGGCCGGAAGAGGCGGAGCAGGAGCGGTTATGGGTTCTAAAAATCTCAAAGCAGTAGTTGCGATGCCTACGGGTGAGATAAGCTACTACGATGAGAAGGGTATGAAAGCCACAGTATCGAGATTATTGAACCTAATAAGGGAGCATCCTGTGATGAAAAGGAGGACTCAGATTGGTACTCCAATGTGGGTAAAGATGTCAAATGAGGGTGGCTTTCTACCCACAAGAAACTTTTCCCGGGGTGTATTTGATCGTGCTGATGAAATTTCGGGTGAGACGATGAAGGAGAGGATTTGGGTTAAGAACAAAGCCTGCTTCGGTTGCACCATAGCCTGTGGCAAGTTGACACACGTAAAGGATGGAAAATACAAATCTAATGAAGTTGAGGGTCCTGAATACGAAACCATTGCTTTGCTGGGCTCTAATTGTGAGGTTGCACCAATAGAGAGCATCGCCTATTTGAATAGGATTTGTGATAACCTGGGACTTGATACCATATCAGCAGGTGGTGTAGTTGCTTTCGCTATGGAATGTTACGAAAGTGGTCTTTTAAAGAATGCCGATGGTTTGGAACTGAATTTTGGAAACACAGATGCTGCTTCTGAACTCTTACATAGAATTGCGTTTCGGATAGGAATTGGCGACCTTTTTGCTCAGGGTGTGCGAAAGGCAGCTGAGAAAATTGGGCAGGGAAGCGAAAGGTTTGCAATTCACGTTAAAGGCCTTGAACTTCCCGGCGTTGAACCAAGGGGTTCATGGGGAATGGCTCTTGCCTTTGCCACTGCGGACAGAGGAGGTTGCCACCAGAGGGCATGGACTCCAACGGCTGAGCTCAAAGGCATTCTTCCCAGATTTTCAACGGAGGGTGTTGCAAGATTTGTAAAAGAAGCCCAGGACGAAAGAGCAGTCTGCTTTTCTCTTGTGCTGTGTGATTTTGTGCCTTTTTCCATAGAAGATTTTGCTGAACTTCTTTACAATACGACCGGTATAAATTTGAGTCCTGAAGAGTATATGCTAACAGGTGAGAGAATCTGGAACCTCACGAGAATGTTTAACATTAGAGAAGGGATTTCCAGGAAGGATGACATTCTTCCGCCAAGGATAATGGAAGAAGCATCCCCCACTGGCCCTGCAGCTGGTAAGCTTATTTCAAAGGAGATTCTTGATAGTATGCTTGATGAGTACTACAGACTAAGGGGATGGGACCAAGATGGCATTCCGGAGCCATCGACTCTCAGGAGGCTAAGACTTCAGTAGATTCAATCTTAGTTATCAGGATGCATATTTTGTGAGTTTTGTGGTTTACAAGTTGCTGTACAAACGGGATTTCTAAAAATCAAAGTCTTGACTATATTTTTTTGTAGACTTAAAATATAACAATGAAAAGGAGGGTTAAAGTGAAGGGAGTGATACTTTTATGGTTTATCCTGGCCGGCACCGTTTTTGCCCAGTTCTTCAGCGGAAATCAGGGTGATGTGCCTGTTCCGATGATTTCAGAGAATCTGAGTTTCAATATATCTGGGTTTGGTGGAACAAAACTCAAAGAGGGCTATTACACCGATGAAAGGTATAAAGGGATCCTTCCACCCTTTGGGGTCTCTATCGGGGCAACATACAGGAATATGTACTTTAACCTTGGTTATTCTATGGAAAAGAACCTTGAACTTTCCTTTCAGCACACAGTCTGGAACAACGAGAAATTTTTTGCGTTGTGGGGTATAAACGGACTCCTGCTGCCAGATATTGAGTCAGAGGGTACTGAATACATACCCGAAGATTCATCTTCGAAGATACTCAGGATCCCGTTGTTTGCTGAATTTTACGCTAAGCCACTTAGGTTCTTTGAGGCAGGGGTTGGGCTTGGACTGGGGAAGTATGCACAGAACAAGTACCTTGAGCAGCCTCTGAAACTCCCCGGTGTTTTTATTTCTCTTTCGATAAAGCCCGTAGACTTCATAAGAATATTCTGGGAGGGCTATACCTCAACCTGGAAGAGAAATCTTGGAATTTCTATTGGACCGTTTAAGGGAATTGAGTTCTTCTCGACCTTCAGATACTGTGCTTATCCTCCCGATGATAAGTTCTACGTTCATCAAGGATTTTTTGGCGTTAGAGCAGAGATCCCATCGGAGACTGTATTTAAGCCTGCGATTTCAGAAGTAAGGATTATTGCAAAGGAACAGGCTACGGGAAAGCCAATTAAAGGTGCAAAGATTGAGTCTACAGAAGGAAAATTTCCTTCCCTCATTTCAAATGAAAATGGTGAAATACTTACGGCCTTGAAACCTGGATTATATCCCGTTAAAATTAGTGCGAACTCGAAATACAACGTGCTAAATACAGTTCTCGAAGTACCACAAAAACAGAAAAATGTTACATTTGAAGTGAAGCTAAGGTATAGCAAAGAGTATGTGGATTATACTACCATTCTCGATCGGGCAAGGGAACTTGTAAAAAAGAATGATGTGAAGAATGCTGAGGTAGAGTTAACAAAGGCTTTGAAGTTGTTCCCTGATGATGCAGATGGTTTAAAATTACGGGACTCAGTTCTTGCCATTAAATCGACAATGATAAGTGATATCAACGCGAGGGCTGATAATTATCTTAGAAATAAAAGATATCAGGACGCGATTTACGAACTACAGAGAATCTTTTCCTTTGATGAAGGAAACGAGATGGCAAGAAAGAGGATTGACAGCATAAGGGTAGTAATGCTTGAAGAGCGAAAGAAAACAGAAAGGCCTGCAGAAGTTCCTCAGATTACGACGCCTCCTGCTGCAAAGCCGAAACCTGCCCAACCTGAGGAAAAGGTTTCTGTTCCGGAGCTTGTCGATAGGGGCAAGAAGCTTTTCTTTGAGGGTAAATACAGAGAAGCGAAGAGCTATTTTGAGCGAGCATTGAAAGTGGAGCCAGGTAACAAAGAAGCCAGGTTCTACCTTGAGAAGTGTGATTCTTACATCAAAATGATGGGGAAATAGGAATAGAGATAGCCTAACCAGGATTCACAGAATAGTAATGGTGCCGATGTAATTATGAAGTAGATAGTTCCTTCATAATTTGACTTTCCATTGATTCTAAAGGATAATATAAGCACTTCTGGCCCCATCGTCTAAGCGGCTAGGACACCGCTCTTTCAAGGCGGCAGTAGGGGTTCGAGTCCCCTTGGGGCCATTTAATATTTGTACTTATTACCCAAAGTGTGGTTCTGGTAAAGCATTCCTTGTGTAACTCATAAATTTTCTTTGAGTTAGAAACACTTGACAGAGTTTTTTCACTGAAATATAATTCCTAAAGAATCATTTCTGAAGATGGAAAAGCTAAATGAAATTGTAAATCGGACCTCGGATTTAGTCCGCAGACTCAATCAATTGGCTGAAGATTTGAAATCGCAAAACGAACAACTTGTGCGGATAATAAAAGAACAGATAGCGAAGGAGGTAGTGGCGCGTGCCCTGAACCAGTCTATTTACTATGTTTACGACACAGGAGAGGTTTTTCAAGTAATTCCCAAGTTACTTTCTGATGTGAACGGATATGAACTGGTTTTCATTGCGGACCTAATGAATATGAGCAGGTTGGAATTGAGCGACATTTATTGTTCTAACAGTAGAAAGATTGGCTTGGTGTCAAAACTCGCTAAAGAAGTCCTCAGTTCAGAGGATAATACTTTGAGAGAGAGCGGAATTATAATTAAGGATCTTCCTTCTAAGAGCGGCTATGTCAGATTCTACGGCGTTTTGTTATATGCAGGTGATGAATTACGTGCGCTCCTGGGAATTTTTTCTTCTAATCCCACGTTTCCCAGTGATGGAGACAGAAAGTTCATTGGTGATATATCCCAGGATTTGTCAGTAGGTTTGAGGCAGCAAATTCTTTTGAAGAAGCTGGAAGACTTTAATACTAAGTTAAAGGAAAGTTTAAAGGGTTCTATTGGACTTGTTGTCAAAATCATAGGGCTGAAAGATCCTATTGGTGAGGTCCACGGCAAGAACGTCGCTGCTCTTGCAAAGAAAATTGCGGAGAAGATGCAACTAAGCGAAGAGAGGGCAGAATTTCTCGATTATGCCTCTATGATTCACGACTTAGGAAAGATTTCCCTACCGGGGGAAATTTTGAGCAAGCCCGGTCCCCTAACAGATGTTGAGTTTGGGCTTGTGAAACTTCACCCTCAGATTGGATACGAGTTCTTGAAAGACCTTTCTTTCCCGCAGCCAATTGCTGAAATAGTTCTTATGCACCATGAAAGGTGGGATGGAAGTGGTTATCCTAAGGGGTTAAAGGATTACGAGATAATGCTTGAGGCGAGAATTCTTGCTCTTGCAGAGGTTGTGGAATCCATGAGCCATTTCAGAATCTGGAGGGATGCAATTCCACTGGCAGAAGTCCTGCATTATGTTGTAGAAAATAGTGGAAAACTCTTCGATCCAGAGGTTGTCAGGGTTTGCATTAATGTTTTTGAGGAAGGATTTTCTTTTCCGAATTAGATTTTCGTGAGCGTGTAAAATCTCTGTCTGGCAATAACTCTATGCGTTCTTTTGACTATTCATTCATCAAAATTTATAATTTACCAGCACAGGAGGATTTATACAAATGGGAGTAAGGATAAATAAGTCTGCACTTAAGAAGCAGAAACAGGATGAAAAGAGAAGACTGCGTAATAAAGCATATAAGAGCTTTGTGAAGACCCTTACAAAAAAGTTTCTGGCCGAGGAGAATTTGGAACAGAAAAAAGAGCTTTTGAACAAGCTATATAAGTACCTTGATAGGGCTGCTGATAAAAGGATATATCACCCAAACACTGTTGCTAGAAAAAAGAGAAAATTAGCTGCAGTTCTCAATCAGCTCTCTCAGACA
This sequence comes from Caldifarciminota bacterium UBA5631, assembly GCA_002421425.1. GTDB lineage: Bacteria > Hydrothermota > Hydrothermia > UBA1063 > UBA1063 > UBA1063. The sequence continues at coordinate 11,686 of DIJZ01000001.1, read as the reverse complement.
GGTTTAAAGTAAATTCAGGGCGGTTAGCTCAGCTGGTGAGAGCGCTGCCCTTACAAGGCAGAGGCCGGAGGTTCGAATCCTCCACCGCCCAGATTTTCTATTGTGGAAGGCCCCGGCGTTTTAGTAATTAAGAGAAGATTGAGCTTTTTAATTGGCTCAAAAGTGATCGCAATTGTAGGGAATTCCAAAACTCCAAAAGAGGTTTTACTAAACAGAACTCTCACAGATATTTTTTCTCAGGGTAAAGAGCTTTTTCTTGTCTTCGACGATGTGGCTGTTAGAATTCATTTTCTGATGTACGGTTCTTATTCGATAAACAGAGAAAGGGAAGGAAAAGTGCCAAGAATCTCTGCTACGTTTATGATGCCAGAGGGGAAGGAAGTGTGTGTCAATTTCTATAACACTTCTGTAAGATTTCTTGCGAGCGCTGCTTTGCCTGTGAATTCATCTGTGGATATACTTTCAGAGAAATTTGATATTCGGCAGGCTGTTGAAAGGATTAAGAGCAGCCCCAGAATAATTTCGGACATCCTGTTGGATCAGAGCGCCTTTGCTGGTGTTGGAAATATAATTAAAAATGAGGCTCTTTTTCTGGCGAAGATCCATCCAGAAAATGTTGGTTTTAAAATACCAGAGGAGATGGCATCAGAACTTGTGAACAAGATTCTTTTCTTTTCAAAGGTTTTTCTTGAGTTTCGCCAGAAGAATAGGAGACTTCGAGAAGTATTAACGGTATACAACAGGAAATATTGCCCTCTGTGTGGGGGCAGAATAAGCATCAAGTATATTGGTGAGTCCAGGCGGAGGACGTTCTACTGCAATTCGTGTCAGATCCTTTATTAATAAATGGAGTTGCAGACTTGTATTCGTGTTTTGATGTTTAAACTTGTTGTTTTAAAATCCAGCTATGGACGTACAAAGAGAGAGATATGTATTCATTGTTTCCGATTCATCGGGCTTGACCTGCGAAACGGTAGTGAAGGCTGCCCTAACGCAGTTCAGCACAACAAATGTCCACATCAGGAAGTATTCGCAGGTCAGAACCGTCCAGGAGCTCAGAAAAATAATGGAAGAGGCAGCAGGGGTCAGTGGAGTAGTTGCTTTTACTTTTGTGATTACGGAACTGAGAAGAGAAGTTATAGCCCTTTCTTTGCAACTGGGTGTTCCGATAATCGATATTCTTGGTCCTGTTCTTTCTCGACTTCAGGACCTTCTTGAGCTGTCACCTCTTTCTGTACCGGGGCTTTTTAGACATTTAAATCAGGATTATTACGAGAGAATTGAGTGTATTAACTTCGCAGTAAAGCATGACGACGGTAGAAATATAAAAGACATCGAGCAGGCTGATCTTGTCCTCCTTGGTGTCTCAAGAACCTCGAAGACACCGATTTCCATCTATCTTGCTTATAGGGGAATAAAGACTGCAAATGTGCCAGTGGTTTTCGGGAGGCCCCTGCAAGAGCAGTTGTTAAAAATTCCACCGACCAAGGTTATAGGGCTAACAGTGGACCCGGAACGTTTGAGGGATATTAGACTTGTTCGTGCTAATAGGTTGAAGATGGAACTAAGTGACCCTTACGTGAGTTTAGACGAAATTAAAAAAGAGGTTAACTATGCATTAACTCTTTTCCGCCAGTACAACTTCACGATTCTCGATGTGACATCGAGGTCTATTGAGGAAGCGGCCACCGCAATAATGGAAATTTTCGGGAAAAGGGCTAAAAGCTAAAAGCAATTCCGGTCAGGACTGCAAGAATTGTTGCGATAAAGAGACTGGACGCAATTTGAAGAAGCGTCCACTTCAATCCCGTTTCTTTCCAGAGGGCAAGGATCGTAGAAAGGCAAGGAGTGTAGAAGGTCACAAAGACTGTAAAGGTTGCGATTTCCCTGATGCTGAGTACGGAATTCAGGAGGGGTACTGGTGTTTTAAGAGCCTCTGAGGCCATTATCAGTGCGAGTTCTTTACGCAATACTCCAAAAATCAGAACGAGCCCGAGATTGGGATTAAGGCCAAGTATATTTTTCAGAAATGGAGAAAAGGCTCGATTTATAAATACATCTATTCTGAAATACTGCATTAAGGCAAGTATTATGCTGCCTGCGATTATGACTGGCCACGCGAAGGTAATGAAGTCTTTTAGTTTGAACCATAATTTACTGAAGAGGCCTTTTAAGGTCGGTATCCTGTATGGAGGAATTTCCAGAATGAAGTCCGTAACATCTGATTTAAAGATATGACTAATTAACTTTGCAATTATTGCAATAACTACGAGATTTAGTATGAAAAGGAAGAAGGCGAAGCGGAACCCGAGGAATAGGGTTGACAATGCGAAAATTATTGCAAGCCGCGCGGAACAGGGTATAAAGGGGATTAGAAAGGCTGTGGTTATGCGCTCCCTGTCACTTTCTATGATTCGCGTGGAAAATACTGCAGGTACATTGCACCCATAGCCAAGAATGAAGGGAACAGTGCTCTTTCCGTGGAGACCCAGTCGATGCAAGAGATGGTCCATAATGAAGGCGAATCTTGAAAGATAACCAACGTCTTCAAGAATTGAAATGAAGAGAATAAAGGGTACAAAATAAGGAAATACTATGCCTATTCCGCTGTTCAAGCCATCGTTGATTGCTCTGAGGATGGTGATTCCGATAGGGTTACCTCTCCACATCTGAAGTTTTTGAGAGATGAATTCAAAGGGAATAGAGAAAATCGTGGAAAGGTAACCGCCGATCTGCTGCACCAAAAAAAACATTAGAAGTATTATCAGTAAAGCGCTTAAAGGTCCCAGGTAAGGATTCATCAGGACGGAATCAACAAGATTTTCTGCGGATTTTTTCATCTTTTTGTGGATGATTCTTGTGGATTCTTCAAAAAGTGCCATTGCAATCTTGTGCTTCTCCTGGTGAATCAGAAGCCATGGATTTTCAATTTTCAAAGTATTTGTGAAAGATTGTTTAAGGGCTTGTCGCTCGGTACTGGAAAGGAAACCGAGTTGACCCTCAAGGTCTGCAATGCAAAGTATTTTTGCCACTTCTTCGGATATATTGGGGTGTTTTGCTTTGAGATTTCTCGCAGATCCAATTATTTCCTGATGAATTGAGAACTCTGCAGTAATTTCCAGTAGATTTTTTGGTAACCTGGCGTCATTGAGCATTCTTATCACTTTATCGACGCCTTTCCCCTGAGTAGCTATGGTCTCAACGACATCAATTCCCAGTTTCTCCTTAAGGATTTCAGCGTTTATTTTTATACCCTTTTTCTCCGCTTCATCCATCATATTAAGGACGAGAATCATCGGTATTTTGAATGAAGCAACTTCGATGGTGAGCTCTAAACTTCTTGAAAGAACAGAACTATCAAGGACGTTGATTATTACGTCTATTTTATTTTCAATGAGATATTTTAGAGTAACTCTTTCGGCAGGCTCTTCCCCGAGCAGGGAGTATATTCCTGGGAGGTCGATAATTTCGAACCTGTTTTTTCCGTAAACGACTTCAGCCTGAAGGAATTCAACGGTTGTACCAGGAAAGTTAGAGGTGTGAGCCCTGTAGCCTACGAGCTGATTGAAAAAAGTGCTTTTTCCGCTGTTGGGTTGACCGATAAGTGCAACTTTAATTGTGTCGTGCATGCTCGACGACGATCTTCCTTGCGATTCCCCTCCCCAGGGCCACCTTCACTCCAGAGTCAATGTCCTCTATCAGGATTGCTCCCTTAAATGGCCCAAAGTGGAGTACGCGAACACGATCTCCAATATTAATTCCAAGGCTAAGAAGACGTCTTAATGCTCTGTGTCCCGCGTTTATGTCTCTCACTATTACAACGTCATCGATTCTCACTTCGTCCAGTGACATAAGATAATTATAATGTGGGAATTGTATAAAATAAATTACGCCCTGGATTTTCCGCGCTTTCTGTATGCCTTTTTGCGTTCAATTTCTTCTTGAATTATTTCTGCTGCTCTTCTGAGACTCTGTTCTGGCGTGGCGTATCCCCTTAATGCTGGTTCAAGGCCTTCTTCCGATAGCACTCTCCTTCCTGTGAACCAAACCGGATCATGGGGTTCAAAGTCACCGTACTCAACTTGCAGCATCGCATCTTTCAATCCGTACACAGAATTTACAAAGTCTCTGAGAACGGGGTGCTCGAATGCAGTCCTTGTAAGAGGAACATATCCCGTTCTTGCAGACCAGAATGCCTGAACGCTATCTTCAAGGAAGTAGTTTAAAAACCTGATAAAGTTCTTTTTGTAGGATTCGCTTACATCTCTGAAAATCCCCACATTAGTTCCAGAAATAATAACTTTTCTATACTTATCCAACGGAACTGGCGCTATGCCGAGCTTGAAGTTGATTTTATCTTTCATAAAGGCGTAAGAAACTATTGTTCCCCAGACCATAGCAACTCTTCCATTTGCGAAGTCGTCCTGGTGCGAATATCCCGTTGCAAGATAGGCGCATTTATCATCAAAAATTAGATTTCTCAGAAAGGTGAGCGCTTCAATTCCTTCTTTACTAAAGAATTTTACGGAATCTCCTTCCAGGAGCGCGCCACCCTTCTGGTAGAGTATCGTGGCGAAAGTCCACACGTCCACTGTAAATGCGGTACCATAAATTTCGGGTTTCCCGTCACCATTTTCATCAATGGTTAGTTTTCTTGCCACTTCCCTGAATTCTTGCCATGTGCGCGGAAATTCCTTTATTCCGTACTTTTCAAAAAGATCCATATTGTAATAGAAAACTGGCACACTCTTATTAAAGGGAAAGGTTATAAGGGTGTCTTCCCACTTATTACCTTCTATAAGCACTGGGAACACCTTTTGAATTTTTGTGGAATCAATCTCAGAGAGGTAATGCTCAAGAGGCTCAATCTTGTTTGCTGAGAGAAGTTCAGAGGTCCAGGATTCGTACATCTGAGCTGCCGTTGGTGGAGTATTGGATGCCACAGCTCCCATGATCTTCTGAGAAAGGGTATTGTAGTTCCCAAGGTTTACCAGGGTAATGTGGTCTGCGCTGGAATTGTTGTACCAGTCAGCAATTGTTCTCAGAGCGTCACCCAGGGGGCCGCCCATGGCGTGCCAGAAAGTCGTTGACTCCTGTTTGTTTTTTTTGCAGGAAACTGAAAAGAGCAGAAATACTAGACTCAGTAACCAGGTTACTTTACATTTTGAAAACATAAGTCAGGCCGTATCTGAGGTTCAGACCCTGCTTAAAACTGTAAATATAATGGTCATCGGATACATCTATACTTAGGTTCTTAAGCTTGAATCCTAATCCGAAGGTAAGCCCTTTTCTGGCACCAAGTTGATCGAGGAAATATCCTATCCTCGCAGAGCCAATCCCGAGAAAGCTGTACTCTATTCCAGCATGTTTCCATGCATCGTCGAAAACATACCCGGCACCCCTATCGCGGTAGTCATTTGTAATGTTTACGAGAATTTTGGTTACTTCGAGGCAAAGGGCGAGCTTGTGATTTTTGGTATTTAGAGGAACAAAAGCGATCCCGGTTTTCAGGTTGTATGGGAGAGGATCTCTTTCCCCTGTTGAAGTAATGACCAGACCCGGTCCAAAGTTATCGAAGACGAGGGAGTATCTAATTTCTCCAAAAGAAAGTGGTTTTTTGTACAGTGCAGCTACTCCTCCTGCTACTGTCGTCCCACTTCCTCCTCCTTCAATTCCTGTAGCCTGGTAAAGAACATCCTCGGGTGCAAGGAAACTGTGAATGAATTTGATGTTTCCACCGATACTCCAGTTATCTGAAAGTTTATATCCGTATGAAAACTGAATCTGCAGGTCGTAAGGCGCCCAGCTTCCCAGGTACTGGTCGTCATAGACTCCTTCGATTTTTCCGTAGTATAGAAAAATTATATTCCCACCAAGAGTCCCTGCAGGAAGTGGATAGGTAAAAGCTGTATATTCGTGATACATATCAGGAGCAAGTCCCCTGAGCCAGGGAGTGTGAACCACTGTAACTTCACCTGAACTTATGAAACCTAACCCAGCAGGGTTGTAGTATGTGGCTGAGGCATCATCAGCAATGGTTGAGAAGGCGGCTCCCATCGCAGTAGCCCTTGGTGCCGGGAATATCATAAGGAAAGGTACGCCTGCGTCAAAAGAATCTGCTCTAAGAAAGGAGATGGTTGCTAACGTCAATACTGTTAATATTCTCCCGATTTTTCTCATCGTTCCCCCTAATATTTGAGTTTGGTAAGATTTGGAAACCGTATTAACCTTCTTCTCCTCCTTCTAATCTCAATTTTAATGGGAACTCCTTATAATTTCAAATACAGCCTCTGGTTTAATGGAGTTCATACATTCCTTTGTCCCGAGAGGACAATCTCTCTCCTCACAGGGAGAACAGGAAATTCCAGCGTTAAGAACATAGACTCTGCTCCCCAGCGGTCTTGTCCACGCGACGGGAGTGGGACCAAAAATGGCAACAGTTCTTGCTCCACAAAGTGAGGCAAGATGAGTTAGGCCTGAATCACCGCCCACAAAGGCAAGGGCACCTTTGGCCAGAGATGCAGCTTCCCAGAGAGATGTCTTTCCTGCCAGATTTACGATTAATTTGCCCTCGAAGATTCTGGACCTTGAGATGTCACCTTTACTTCCGAGAACAATTGTATGTATGCCCTGTGGTTCTAAAAGTCTTGAAAGTTCTAAATAATTATGCTCTCCCCATTCCTTTGCCCTGCCAAATTGTGCAAAGGGTGCTATAGTTACAAATGGCTTTCCTTTGAGGTTGTGTTCTTCAAGGATCTTTTCTGCGCTCCTCAAAGAATCTTCAGGAATGTTAAGAGAAAACTTTGTTTCTGTTGGAGAAATGAAATCAGCGTAGAGATGTGCATAAGTCTCAGTAGTGTGCTTCAGTTTCCAATCTTCGGGGATTTTGATTTTCTTGGTTAGCAGGAAGTCTCTCATATCAAAGGAAAAACCGATTCTAGTTTTTGCCCGGGAGAGGTAAGCAGCCAGTGCAGAAGAAAAGGAAAGTGGAGTAACGATATATACATCGTATTTTTCTTTAATACATAAGTGTTTTCTGTACAATTCACTCTTTTTCTCGAAGACTATTAAAGGATAACCCACGAAAAGTTCTGTAAGATTTTTTCTTGTCACCACTGTTATTTCATGATTTTTTGACAGTTGTTCAATGAACGGTAGATTAAAAACTGCGTCTCCGAGCCAGTTTGGGGTTCTAATCAGTATCTGCATTCCCTGCAATAGCCTTGCCGGTGAGAATTCCGAGAACCAGTGCAAAATTTTGAATCACCTCAGCGTCGGAGAAACTGTACTCAAAGAGACCAGCTGTGAAGAATATTATCAAAAGTCCGATTCCCTGAAGTTTCAATGGAACAGGGGCCCTATAGAATGTCGAAAGATAGTAGATGAATATAAAAAGCAGTGCTAAAAAGAGAGGCAATCCGCCATTGATTAGGGCCATAATATAGTTACTATGGAGGTGACCCGATACTGCCTTGTTGAGTTTTACATCTTTTCTCAATTCTCTTAGTTCTGATGTTTCATACTTTTCAAGAAGCTCTTGTTCTATTTCCGGTTCAGTCCAGAGTTCGTATCCGATTCCCGTAAGCGGTTTTGCACGGAATATATTAATGCCGGTCTTCCACATCTCAATGCGCGAGAAAGAGCTTTTGTGTTCTTCCTCCGGAATGGATTCTTTGAGATAGTTTAGAGTCTTTTCGTTGGCAAATATTGATAGTGCAAAGAAAACCGCGAGGCCAAAGTACAGGAACCTAATTTTAGGTCTTTCAAAAATAATCATCAGAAGCAGAAAGCCTGCAATTCCTAGAAAATAACTTCTGGACATATTTACAGTGAGATTTATCAGAAGGAGGGAGAATGCAATCAAGGCTGTAATGTCTTTCTTCCTTTCTCCTTTGAAATAAAGAAGTGGGGCGAGCAAAGAAATGGCTCCAGCGTAAGTAAGTTTCCCGCTGAGGAAGCCTACGAGGGAATGATTCCTGTTGAACACGTGCCAGCCTGGAGGGTACAGGAAAAAGACGATAAGAGTTATGGCAAAAAAGAAAATTGCAACTGCTGGAAGATAGTTGAAGAACAATTTTCGCTTAATTAAAGGGGAGAAAGTAAAAAATGTGAACGGAACTATGATATCAAAGAGTATTCCTTTTGTATTATAGATGGCTTTTAGGGGCATTGGTGAAAAGAAAGATACGAATATTGCAATTCCGAGGAAAATGTAAAAGGGTAGCACATGCTTTCTCAAGAAGTATCTGGGTCTATTGAGTAGCAGAGAGATCAGCGCGAGGATTAAATATGGAGTCCTGTAAGCATTGGGCAGAAAAGGAAACAGAATTGCGCCCAGGGTAATAAAGTTTCTAATGCTCTCCAGGGTAGGGTATGTAGTATCCGATTCTCTTGAAGTTTTCATATTCACCAATTCTTCTCCCCATTATTTTTTCTGTAAAATCTGCAACGAAATTCCTTATTTTCCACTTAACTTTAGGTTTCAGGAATTCATCCTTTACCTCCAGAACGCAGTCGTTGCTGGAGACCTGCTTGTTGATTCTTTCGCGCATCACCCGAGGATGCGTACCTTTAAAAAAATGAAGGGAATCTCGATGAGCCATTAACTCTTCAAGATTTCTGTCAATGAACCTTTCCTTTATTATACTCTCGTCCTTCCAGTGCCACCTTGCCTGCTCCACGAGTTTTTCTTTCAAAACGCTTTTTCTTCGTGCCCATCCGTAGTGGTAAACATAAGCATCCAGGGAAACCACGTTCAGTTTTCTTCCATTTTTTCGGAAACTGTGAGAGTCCTTGTATGCTGAGATTTCTGGATCATTTCTGATAATTCGGATTTCATTTCTCACCCAGCCTTCCCCTTCATGATATAGGGAATAGTTGCCATAGAAGTGTTTGTATTTTAAGGTAAAACCTTCCACAAGGGGGTTCTCAAGGTAGTTAAGGAGCGCTGCCTTGATATAATCCAGGTATTTCTCGTGAACAACTTCATCTCCCTGAAGATAGAAGCACCAGGGAGAACTGCACTCCATAAGTGCCCTGTTTGCGAAGAGCACCTGTGGTTTTCCTCCACCTCTGAGCTCTTCAAACCACGGAGTAATAATGATCTTTACTTTACTATCTTTTATGCTCTTTACGAGTTCCAGGGTGCCGTCTTCGGATTCAACTACGTTCACAATGAATTCGTCAACCAGGGGCAAAACTGAAGTTATGGCTTCAACTATGGGGAAATCGTATTTTATGGCGTTTTTGATGTAAGTAAATCCGCTTACAAGCATTAGAAGATTATATTCGGGAATGCCTGTTCAATCAAAGAGTTCATGTTATCATTACTGGAAAATTATGTTTTATTCTAAAATTTTGAGTTTCACTTTACATGCCTCAGTTAAACATTTAAAATAATTTCATGAAGAAGCTTTTCCCCTATTTAGTTATTTTACTTGTGTCCTGTAGCAGATGGAATGAAGAAATAGACGACATTTTCACAGATTACTTTCCACTGCGGGGTGGGATGAAGTGGGTCTACATGACCGATGACAGTGTTTATGTGGAAAGGGAAGTTTTACAGGATTCAGGATTTTCCTACGCTTCAATGAAAGAGTTTACTGTTGAGTTTATGGGCGAGCTTGAATACTACCTGAAAGGAAGAGACGCCACCTTTTACAGGTATTCTGCTTACGAATACATTGATGGTAGTGAGGTGATTCTTGAACAGAGTAACCTTATCCTCTTTTATCAACCTGTTTTTAAACCGCAGTATTTTGCCGACACGATCTCCAGGGTCTTCATTGTAGGTGATACGGTGTACTATGTGAGAACCTTCTATTCCAGAATATCGGAAAGCTCAACTGGAGAGAGGAAAAATCTGGAGTTCTCTCTATCTGGCTGCCTTTACAGAGGGGGTACAAATGAGAAAAGAGATCTGTATGTTTTTTACGAACTCGCGCCCGATACGGGGCCTGTATTAATTAGGAGAGTGCTCAATGGTGACACCATTGAGCTAAATCTTGTTAATTTTGAAAATTAGCAAAGGGGGATTATATGGGAGATTTGCAGATAAGTGAAAATGCGCTAAAGATACTTGAAAAACGATACCTGCTGAAAAATGAAAAAGGAGAGGTTGCTGAAACACCCGAGGAAATGTTTAGAAGAGTAGCAAGAAGTATTGCAGTAGTTGAAAAAGAGTATCCTAAAAGTCCTTTTACTGCAGAGGAACTGGAAGAGAAGTTCTACAAAATTATGACGCAGTTCTATTTTCTCCCAAACTCTCCTACCCTTATGAATGCGGGAACACCGATGGGACAGCTGAGTGCCTGCTTTGTGCTTCCCGTTGGAGATTCTATGAATGAGATCTTTGAGACGATAAAGAGAACGGCAATAATCCACAAAACGGGTGGCGGTACAGGCTTTTCCTTCTCAAGGTTAAGACCGAAGAATGATATTGTTAAGAGTACCGGGGGTGTTGCCAGTGGACCTGTTTCCTTTATGAGGGTTTTTAATGAGGCAACTGAGGCCGTGAAGCAGGGAGGACGTCGCCGTGGAGCAAACATGGGAATACTACGGGTGGACCATCCTGACATTATGGAGTTCATTGAATGTAAGTCCAGGGAGGGAGAGCTTGCAAATTTCAATATTTCAGTTGCAGTTACCGACAGATTTATGCAGGCTCTTGAGAAGGGAGAGGAATATGAACTAATTAACCCCCGAAATGGTGAGATCGTAGGTACACTGAATTCGAAGGAAGTTTTTGATAAAATGGTCTATTATGCCTGGAAGAATGGCGAGCCCGGTACTATTTTTATAGATACCATAAATAAAAAACACCCTATTCCTGGGGCAGGAGAGATCGAATCAACGAATCCATGCGGTGAGCAACCGCTATTACCACACGAATCCTGCAATCTTGGTTCCATTAACCTTTCCAAGTTTGTGAAAGGCGCTCCAGCATATCTTGAGGGTAGAATTTTGGACTTTGATGAGGCAGTAAATCGTATTGACTGGGATAAACTGGCAGAAATAGTACACCTCAGTGTCCATTTCCTCGATAATGTCATCGATGCGAACTTCTTCCCCTTCGATGAAATCAGAGATATGACCATTGCCAATAGAAAAATCGGTCTTGGTGTAATGGGTTTTGCAGATATGCTAGTGAAACTTGGAGTTCCTTACTCCAGCGAAACCGCCACCCAGATTGCAGAAAAAGTAATGAGTTTTATTCAGGAGGAGGCAACCCGTGAATCCTCGCAAATTGCAAAATACAAAGGTTCTTTCCCCAACATTGACAAGAGTATTTACAAGATACCTATGAGAAATGGCACTCTTACTACGATAGCCCCAACGGGCACAATTTCGATGATTTCTGAGTGTTCTTCCGGTATTGAGCCATTTTTCTCCCTTGCTTATATAAAAACAGTCCTTGGCGGTGAGTCTCTGCTTTACGTGAATCCTTACTTTGAAGATGCAGCGAAGAAGCTCGGTTTCTATTCAAAGGATTTGATGGAGGAAGTTGCTGCTGCAAGAAGCATTAAGCATTTTGAGAAAATACCCGAGACAGTGCGCCGTATTTTTGATACAACCTTTGACGTGAAGCCTTTACAGCATCTCAAAATCCAGGCTGCTTTTCAGAAGTTTGTCGACAATGCCGTTTCCAAAACCATCAATCTCCCAAATGATTCAAAAACCGAAGATG
>DIJZ01000017.1 GCA_002421425.1 Caldifarciminota bacterium UBA5631 | reverse complement strand
GATTCATCGGTATTTAAGCCAACCACAAGAATGTCACCCAGACTCTTTGAAAAAGAAAGGTACTCAACGTGCCCTCTGTGAATCAGGTCAAAGCAGCCATTTGTAAATACAACTACTTTTTCTTTTCTAATACTTTCAAGGATTCTAGCAAGTTCTTCTCGAGTTTTAATCTTATCATGTAACATAGCACTAATTCACAGGGCAAAACGCTCTAAAGAACCGATGTCCCTGCGGAAAAAAATGTTTTCAAAGTGAATTTTTTCAATTTCCCTATAAATCCTTTCCATCACCGAAGGAAAATCCTTTCCCAGAAGTACCACATTCAACACTCTTCCTCCGTCGGTATAGAGTTGGCCATCAACTTCCTTAGTTCCTGCATGATATATGGTGACCTCAGGGATAACCTTGTTAAGACCGCGGATTAATTTTCCCTTTTCATAACTTACTGGATACCCACCACTCGCCAGAACAACGCAAATGGAGACTCTTTCATCGAACTCCACTGTTAGATTCCCAAGTTTGTGTTCTCTTGCTGCCTCGATGATTTCCACAAGGTCAGTACGAAGTCGTGGCAATATTGCCTGCGCCTCGGGATCTCCAAGCCTTACATTATATTCGAGAACTTTTGGTCCCTGACTGGTCCATATAAGTCCAAAGTAAAGGAACCCGGTATACTCAATTCCTTCCTTTTTAAGACCATCTATGGTCGGTTTTATGACCGTTTCAAGAGTAATCCTTCGCATGTCAGGCATCAGGAATGGAACTGGTGAAACAGAACCCATCCCTCCCGTGTTTGGTCCCCTGTCGCCATCATATGCTCTTTTGTAATCCGAAGCGTCACCGATCCACACAAACTCATTTCCGTCGGTAACTACAAACACAGAGTACTCCAGTCCTGAGAGAAAATCCTCAATAAGAACCTTCTTTGAGGACTCTCCAAATTTCCGCTCCACCATGTATTCATAAAGCATTGAAACGGCCTCAGCAGGCGCGTGAGCAATAGCCACACCCTTTCCTTCTGCAAGACCATCGGCTTTTATGACTGCAGGAAATCTGGTACGCGTTTTCACATACTGCACAGCTTTTTCAAAGTCGTCAAAAGAAACAAAATCTGCCGTTGGAACTCCATTTCTTTTCATAAACTCCTTCGCCTTAATTTTTGAGGACTCAAGAAATGAAGAACTTTGAGGTGGTGCAAAGACAAAGACTTTTGATTCTTTTTTCAGATAATCTTTTATCCCCTTTGCGATGGGAAGTTCCGGTCCCGGGATGACAATGTCAATATTGTTTGACTTAACGAAGTCGGCAATCACTGAGAAATCAGAAATGCTCAAAGATATATTATTCGCGTACCTTCCTGTTCCGGGGTTCCCTGGGACAGCAAAAAGTTTTTCTACTTTCTTAGAATCTGAAATCTTATGTACTATAGCATCTTCTCTACCGCCTTTCCCGATAACCACAATTTTCATCTATATGCTCCTTAGAACTTCTCTAATAATCTTTTCCAGCTTCTTACCAGCTTCATTCGCAACCCTGAGTACTTCTTCATGGCTTGCGGCTTTGGGTTCATAAGGGTTTGCAACGTTGGTTATAATAGAGAAAGCAAGTACCTCAATACCCATGTGTCTGGCGACAATAACCTCGGGAGCTGTTGACATTCCCACAGCATCTCCCCCAATCAGTCTAACAAAGGCGTATTCTGAAGGAGTCTCAAGGGACGGACCCTGAAGAGCCACGTAAACACCTTCTCTTAGAAAAACTCCTGCCTTCAAAGCGGCTTCCTTTGCAAGGCGGTTGAGCTCTTTTGAATACGCATCATGCATCGAGGGAAATCTTGGACCGAATTCATCGTAATTTACCCCCCGAAGAGGATTATCAGGTATAAGGTTAATATGGTCACGGATGAGCATAACATCACCTGGCCTCATGGCAGGGTTAACTCCTCCTGCAGCATTGGTAACGATTAAGTACTTCGATCCAAGAGGTTTGAGTATTCTCAATGGGAGGGTAATTTCTCTCGCACTATAACCTTCGTAGTAATGAAACCTTCCCTTGTATACAAGAACTCTTTTTCCTTCAAGGGTACCATAGATAAGTATACCTTCGTGACCCTCCACCGTGGAGGTAGGAAAGCCTTCAATCTCCGCATATGGAATTCTGGCAATTTCTGCTACACCCTCGGCAAGAGGTCCAAGCCCAGAACCAAGAATTATTCCGGCATCGATTTTATCAATTCCCCTGGCTCTCAAAAGAGCTTCCGCTTTTCTAATAACCTCAGCTTCCTTCAATCTCCTTCACCTCCCTTGAAAGCACACGTATGTAGTACTCCAGTTCCCCTCTGAGCTTTTGCAGAATTTCGTATTTCCTCTTTTCAAGCCTTTGGACTTCCTCTTCCAGCTTCGACTTTTTTAGAGTAAATTCAGCAATCATTTTCTCGCCTTTTATCTGGGCTTCTTTTACAATATTCTGAGCCTTTTCCTGAGCGTTAACCAGGGCCTGTTCCGAGGTTTGCTGGGCAAGAAATAGTGCCTTTTTAAGACTTTCCTCCAAATCCTGATATTCTGCGAGTTTCTTTTCCATAACCATTATTCGTTCTTTCAGTCTTTCGTTTTCCTGAATTATTTTCTCAAACTCATTGGAGACCATTTCAAGATACGTGAGTACTTCCTCAGGATCAAAACCCCTGAAGCGGGTTTTGAAGGTCGCTTTTCTTATTTCTAATGGAGTAAGCCTCATTATGTCCTCCCTCCAAAAATTCCCCTGCCAATCCTCAGGAGGTTTGCCCCCTCGAGAACAGCATACGGGTAATCTTCTGTCATACCCATTGATAACCACTTGATGCTAACTCCGAAATCCTCTTCAATTTTCTTCTTCAACTCCCTCAAAGCAGCAAAAGCAGCCCTACTACGCTTCTCCTCTACAGGATAAGGGCCTATTGTCATAAGACCCGTGAGCAGCAACTTCTCTTTCTTGAGAATCTCTTCAATAAGATTATATACCTGGTCCGGAACACAGCCGGTTTTTTGAGGCTCACCTGAAGTATTCACTTCAACAAAAACCTCTATGGGTTTTGCGAGGCGTCTATCAAGGGCTTCCACCAGTTCTACCCTATCAACAGATTCAATTACTCTAAAGATTTCAATGGCATGCTTAACCTTATTGGTCTGCAAATGACCTACCAGGTGCCATTCAATGTCGAGGTTCAAGAAAGGAATCTTCAGTAGTGCCTCCTGAACGCGACTTTCTCCCATCACCTTGATTCCACATTCGTAGGCCCAAAGAATCCTCTCCAGTTCAACACCTTTTGTAACGGCTTCAACGACCACTTCATATTCAATCCCTGCTTTGCTTTTGAGTTCGCCTATTTCGCTGCGGATTTTCTCAATATTACTCTGAATTTCCGCTTTTGTCACCCTCTATCTCCTGTTTTAGAAAATTGTAAAGTTCCATCTTTAAATCTTCACTGTCAACCTGTAAAAATTGACCCCGGAAATTCTCAAGTGGAGAGGCTTTTCTAAATGGCGACAGGAATATGCCGTATCTGTCCGTTACTACTTTCTTAAAGTAGGAAAGGTCCTTCTCTATCGTATAAAAAGGTTTTCTGATGTAAATCTTTTTGTCCTTTATTACGTATCGAGTTTTTGTATAAAAGGGCATTAGAACCAGGGCAAGGAGCACGAAGCAAAAGAACCCCCAGAGGAATCCAAATGCAACAGTAAAAAGAGTTACTGAAAGACAGAAAAGGAGAAGAAACCTTATTCTTCTTTTTTTATCTACAAAAGGAAGTGAAAACCACTCCTTCACTTCGGACATATTTAATTATGATGGGCATGCCCGTGTTCCAATTCCTCGGGAGAAGCATCCCTCACGGCTGCTATCTTAACATGGAAGCGAATTTTGTGCCCTGCAAAGGGATGGTTGAAGTCAATAGTTACGTTCCCATCTTTTACTTCTTTAACAAAAAATGGAATTTCGTTCCCTTCTTCAAAGTGAGCATAGTACTGCATGCCTACCACTGGAGTTTCATCGCCAAAGTACTGCTGGGGAATCGTCTGCACCGCTTCAGGGTCATACTCTCCGAAAGCATCCTCAGGTTCAAGGACAATGTCCTTTTCTTCGCCTTCGGCCATTCCTTTGATTCCTTCCTCAAGCTTAGGGAAAATCTCGCCCGCTCCAAAGAGAAAAACAAAAGGTTCTCCCTGAGTAGAATCAATTATTTTCCCATCATCAAGCGACATTACATACTCTAAAGATACGATCTTTTGATTGTCAACAACTTGCATTACAACCTCCTCCAGGTTTTTATAATTATTAAGGCACCATCGTAAAATGTCAAAAGTGGAAACATTCTTATAGAGGTAAAGAAGTAGCAATTCTCCCAGTGCGAGGGCTGTTTTCCCGTACATCAAGGATAATGTATAATCTTGTAATGAATATTCATACAATTCTGGCTGAAGCCAGGAAGATAATTAAGGGCCAGGACGAGATTCTTAAAGCCGTTCTTTCCGCAATTATTGCCGATGGTCATATACTGCTTGAAGGGCCTACGGGAGTCGGTAAAACCACTATAGCCCTTACCTTCTCAAAGATTCTTGGTCTAACCTTTAGAAGAATTCAGTTCACCAGCGACGTTCTTCCTTCAGACATCCTGGGTACTTACATATACAACACCAGAACGGGTGAATTTCAATTCTACCCCGGACCTATTTTTGCAAATTTAATCCTGATTGATGAAATTAACCGCGCGTCTCCTAAAACTCAGAGTGCATTAATCGAAGTAATGGAAGAAAGACAGGTTACAATTGAGGGAAAGACTTTCATAATGGAAAAGCCGTTCATCGTTATTGCAACGCAAAATCCACTGGACTATGCGGGAACTTTTCCCTTACCTATTACTCAGACCGATCGTTTCATTATGAAGATCAACATTGATTACCCCACAAAGGAGATTGAAGAGGAAATTCTAAAAGATGGTGACCCACGGTCTCATATTGAAAATCTTAAACAGCAGTGTACTCAAACCGAACTTGTTTCACTACAACAAAAAGTGAATGATGTCGTCGTAGATGAAGCAATCATCGAATACATCTCAGAAATTGTAACTGCATCAAGAAAACACCAGATGATTAAGGAAGGCCTGAGTTCACGAGCGTCAATTCACATCCTCAAATGTGCCCGTGCAAAAGCCCTCATAGAGGGAAGAAACTACGTAATTCCAGAGGATATCAAAGACCTTTTTGTTTATGTGACCAGCCACAGAGTTATCTGCGATGTTCCCGAGTGTGACCTCCATATTTTTCTAAAAGAGTTCATAGAAAAAATTCCAGTTCCACGCTGATAAATGGCGCGTGTCAAACCCTTTGTTTCATACGTCAAGTTAAAAAAATGGGGTAGGTATTATGCAGTACTTACTCTTCTCCTGGGCTTCGCCGCAGTGAACTCTGGAAACAACCTGCTCTATTTCTTCCTTGCTGCTCTGCTCTCCATAATGGCACTTTCCGGTTTTTTTAGCTATCTAAGCTTAAAATCGATCAGACTTTCTATTATCGTCCCCGAAGAGATATACGCGAAAACCGTAAATTATTTAAAAATAAGGGTTTCAAATCGAAACATAGTGCCCGTTTTTCTGATCTACGTTAAAAAAAGCGATAAAGAAAAAGTACTCTTTGATATGATTCCACCTAAGAGCTATAGAGAAAGTTTGATGCCATACTACTTTGAGAGACGAGGTTATTCCAATGTTGATGCCGTTTTCGCAGGTACAACCTTTCCGCTCAGTTTTACAATCAGGGAAATGTATTATCCCCTGAATCTAAAAGTGCTGGTTTTTCCGCACATATATCGAATCAGGCACGAGGACAGATCCTTATATCCAAAAAACGCCGGATGGGGTGCCCAGTCTACCAAAGAGGGCGCCATTGGTGATTTTATGGGTCTAAGAAAATATGAAAAACACGACAGTGTCTCAAGGATTTACTGGAAAAAAGTTAAGAACAAGGACTTGTTCGTCAAGCGCTTCCATGATGAGGATTTCAAAGAATTTACGCTTGAGATAAGTTCAAGAGCCTCTGAAAGTGAAATTGAAAAAGTTGCATCCATGGCAGTCTATTATCTTGAAAATGGACATAGTGTAGGTCTTTCAGTGGATGGTAAGGAAGAACTTCCTCCTGACTCGGGTATGAAACAAAAAATTAGAATTCTTGAGAAACTCGCCCTTCTGTCTTATGAAGATTGACAAAACCATTAGAGCCCTTACTTATGTGCCTCTTTTCATCGGGCTAATAAGTCTGGCCCATTCTCTTTACCCCGCCGGCTTGATTTTCCTTGTTATCCTCACAGCAGCAACGTACCTTGACCTCGTTGTCGGGAAACCGCTTCCCGGCGTACTCCTAACGGTCTGTGGCGTGCTTGGAACGTTGATTTTTGCAATAATTGCCGTAAGAATGCCCTTTGAGGCAATTGCGTACTGGATAATGTTCTTGAGCATTATTAAGATGCTCGGAAAGAAGGCAATGCGCGATCTTAAGCAAATAATTGCGCTTTCATTTTTCAATTTTCTTGATAGTGCAGTATTTCATTACTCCGTCGTCTTCGTTCTCTACCTGATCCTGTACATTGTGGCTGCCTCCATTGCACTTGTCGTAATTACATTCCTTGATGAGAAGAAGGAGACCACTTTGAAAACTGAGGTCAGAAGTACTCTAACAAAATTCGGTATAAGATTTGGAATTGGAACAATAATAATGTCAATATTCTTCTTTGTATTTCTTCCCAGGTCACCCTATGTGCTCCTGAGAGCGCAGGTCTACGCCCCATCGAGGAAGGAAGGCTTCAGTAATGAATTGAAAATGGGTAAAGTTGAGGATATGAATCTCCAGGATCAGATTCTCCTTCGCATCAAACCCCTCAACAGGATTAAGGAAAAAGTGCTTTATGTGCGTGGAATTGTTTACAACAAGTACGAAAAAGATACCTGGCTCAGGGATCCGGAGGATTTACCGGGTTGGAAACATTTTGGAGAAATAAAGGGAACAAGAACACTGCGGAGCTACTCAATCACCATTGAACCAATGAATACCAGAGTACTTTATGCTCCCGATTATCCTGAAAGAATCGATATTCGGAGAGTTGCATTTACGCCTTCGTGGGGTAAAGTATTTCTCGTCGCAGGAAGGAATCTGCTACAAAAAACTCAATACAATTCCTATTCTTCAGCATCACCAGATACGGAGCTACCAGAAGAGTTAGATTTTAGGGACATACCGGAAGTTTTAACCCCGATTCTTGATTCGCTTTTTTTTGCAGAAAATCTAAAAGGTAAGACCGCTGAAGAAACAGCAAACAATATAAAGTATCACTTCTTAAGAAACTACAGATATTCCATCGAAGAAGCTCCCGATTCAAACTGGATTCAGAATTTCATTGTTAAAAAGCGCGGGCACTGCGAATATTTTGCAACCTTGTCAGCTCTTCTCCTGAGAAGAGCGGGAATCCCTTCTCGCCTTGTTGGTGGGTTCTTAACCGATGAATGGAACAGGTTCGGTAGCTACTTTGTGATACGAACAAGACATGCCCACACGTGGGTAGAATACTATGCTAACGGTGAATGGGTATCTATGGATCCAACGCCACCTGCCGCTAAGAAAGGTGAAGTGCTGGGTAATCTAAGAGAATATGTTGATTACCTCGCGTATCTCTGGACAACCCAGGTTCTTGAGTTCAGTTTCTCCAATCAATTAAAAATATTTTTGAATCTCAGAAGCTCTTTAAAAAAATTATTTACCGGGCAACGTATATTAATACTAATTGCTTGCTTTGCAGGACTTTTATTAGCGTCGGCAGCACTCTTCTTCATTGCTCGAAAATTCACAATAAAGGAAAATGTTGCCACTCAATATTTTCGAAAATTTGAAAGGATCCTCAAAATAAAAGGTATCAAGATTGAACCCGGAATGACTGCCGGGGATATTGAGCAGATCGTAAAATCATCTGCAGCTGTTGCCTTTTTGCGGGAATATCTGATGTGTAGATTTTCAGGACAATGTGACTATCAAGAATTGAAGAGAAAATACGAAAACTTCAGGAAGAGTATTTCTTAACCAGAAGCGACGCGTTATGTCCACCAAAACCAAAGGAGTTGGAGAGAGCATAGCGTACTTCAGCCTCTCTTGGAGTAACAGGAACGTAGTCAAGATCGCACTCTGGATCCGGAAACTCA
>DIJZ01000022.1:55659-191282 GCA_002421425.1 Caldifarciminota bacterium UBA5631 | reverse complement strand
GAGAAAATCGTTCAGGAAATTGTAAAGAGCAACCCTGCCTTTGTAATTCTTACACGGTCAAAAAGTCCTAGAGCAATGACGCCTGAAGGACTTGCGAAAATATTTACAGAAAAAGGGTTTACGAGATTTTCCACCGCTGAGAACTCCGATGCAGCATTAAGAATTGCTCTGTCCAGAGGGGACAGGATACTTGTCTTCGGCTCATTTTACCTCGCTGGTGAAATCAAGGAGCTTTTCCAGAAACAAATCTTGTAACCTGTTCAAAATTCACGCTTGACTTTCCAAACATTCTCCACGATAATTCATACTAAACAGATAGGAATTGTATGGTAAGGATAACCCAGAAAACAAGGTATGCAGTTCGTGCTTTGATGAGACTCAGAACCTTCGGAAGCGAAGGGGCAACACTAAAGCAGATCTCGTTCAAAGAGAATATACCAGTAAAATTCCTTGAACAAATATTTTCTTCTTTAGTTAAAGCACGTATTCTTGAATCAAAAAGGGGCGCGGAGGGCGGCTACAGGCTAAAGAAAGACCTTACCGAAGTAAGTCTTTACGACGTAATGAAAGCTCTTAAAGAGGACATAAAACTGTCTCGCTGCTTCGAATTCGCAAGCAACGAATGCCCTTTTCTGCCAACCTGCAAGGCAGAAGTTTTCTGGAAAAAACTGCAGCAGAGAACGCTGCAAATCTTTATGAATACAATGCTGGAGGAGAAGGATGAAAGTGTATCTTGATAATGCCAGCACGACACGTGTGGATCAGAGGGTTCTCGATGCTATGCTCCACGTATTCACTCAAAACTATGCGCTACCAACTTCAGAGTTCATCCATACCCCCGGTCAGGTAGTTAAGGACCTTGTTGAAGGCTCCAGGAAGAAGATTGCTGAATTCATAGGTGCAGAAGCAAACGAAATAGTCTTCACGTCAGGCGGTACCGAATCAATTAATCTGGCCTTAAAAGGAATCGCTCTGGAACATAGTGCTCGAGGTAAACACATCATTACAAGTACAGTAGAGGCAAGGCCTGTTCTTGACTCACTCAAGTTCCTGGAAAAACTGGGCTTTCAGGTAGAGTATATACCTGTCAATCGTGAAGGATTTGTAGAAATCGAGAAACTCCAGGAAGCAGTCCGGAAAGATACAATTATTGTTAGCATACAGACAGTCAATGATGAGGTTGGGACTATCCAGCCTCTTAAAGAAGTTATCAAAGCGATTCGTGAACGGAATCAGGAAACCTTCATCCACACTGATGCGACCTATGCTCTTGGATGGCTTCCTTTCAACGTAAAGGAGCTCGAAGTCGATCTTGCTAGCTTCACTGCCCACAAAATTCATGGACCCAAAGGAATTGGTGCGCTGTTCGTAAAAAGCGGAACAAAACTTACGAAACTAATCGACGGTGGATATGCAGAATTTGGGATGCGTGGAGGCACTCCAAATGTTCCCGGGATTGTTGGATTCGCAAAGGCTCTCGAAATCATTAGTTGGAATGAAATCGAACGGGTAAAAGAACTGAGAAATTATCTTTATGAAAAAATAAAAGTTGAAATTCCCGACTCTGTTCTTATGGGCCCAGCAGATTTTTCCAAAAGGCATCCTGCAAATTTAAATATCTCTTTTAAATACGTGGAAGGGGAGTCCGTGGTGCTCTACATGGATATGAAGGAGATCTCTGTTATATCAGGCTCAGCCTGCTTCTCAAGAGGACTGGAGCCATCCTATGTAATTATGGCCATGGGACACTCCCACGAAGAAGCCCATGGGTCAATTCGTTTCTCATTGAGCAAGTTTAATACGGAGGAAGAAATAACCTATACTGTTGACGTTTTAAAAAACGTCATAAGAACTCTAAGAGAGCTGAGTCCATTAGGAGGGAACTAAATGGCATTACCATACTCAAAAAAACTTCTGGAACTTTTTTTGAATCCAAAGAATGTTGGTGAAATTCCCGATGCCGATGCAAAGGCTACGGAAGGTTCCCCAGCCTGCGGAGATATGGTCCAGTTGTTTTTGAAAGTGGACCCAAAAACAAAAAGAATTGAAGACATAAAATTTAAGTCATACGGCTGCGCCTCAAACATTGCCACTGCCTCTATTGTGACTGAACTTGCCAAGGGGAAAACCATTGAAGAAGCAAAGAACATCACCTGGAAGAACGCAGAGGAAGAACTGGGGGGCCTTCCACCGACAAAGATCCACTGCGCCGTTCTTGCAGTAGATGCCCTTCACACTGCCATAGAGAACTACGAACATCAGCATGGCCTCCTCAAGGAAAAAGTTCCTACAACACCCGAAACTATCACGAAAAGGTTAAAACACGTAATTGACCCAAGAAAAGGAATTGACGTAATCCGTGCAAAAACCGTAAAAGAGATTCTCGTGAGGGATGGGGTTGCAATAATTCAACTTGACATGGCACGGGGGGAGGAATTTGCAGGACACCTGGAACAGGAAATCAAAGAGAGAATCTCTCCCCTTTGGGATATCACCTCGGTGGAGGTAAAATTCACGAATGGATGAACTGAGAATCAGCTGTGTAGGCGAAGGATGCGTAACGGAGCACGTGGTCAAGTTCAGAAATGCTTACGTTAAAACCGCACACGGTAATGCCTTCATAATTGAGGGAGATAGCCCAGAGGGACTCAAGGAAATCCTCAAAATTGCGAAGTTTATGGGAACGAAGGTGGATTATATAAAAGAAGAAGACCAAAAATGGGAAGTTAGGTTCTTGAAGGAATAGCCAAATGGACGTAAGGGAGTTACAGCAAGAAATAAATAGGTTAAAGAAACAAAAGAATGCCGTTTTACTGGTCCACAACTATCAGAATCCGGAGATTCAGGAAATTGCAGATTTTTTAGGTGATTCACTGGATCTCTCAAGGAAGGCAAAGGAAACTGACGCAGAAACTATTGTATTTGCAGGGGTGACTTTTATGGCCGAGACAGCGAAAATCCTTTCTCCCGAAAAGAAAGTCTTGATGCCAGAGCCTGCTGCAAGATGTCCAATGGCTGATATGGTAAATGTTGAAGGCCTTAAAAGGATTAAGGAGCAGTATCCCGACGCGCTTGTGGTGGCTTATGTAAATACTAATGCAGAAGTTAAAGCTATGGCTGATGTTTGTGTCACCAGCGCAAATGCAGTAAAAGTTGTAAGTAAGCTAAATGCGAAACAAATTATCTTCGTGCCAGATAAAAACCTCGCCAACTATGTTTCAATATATGTTAAAGGCAAAGAAATCATTCCCTGGAATGGTTATTGCTACGTGCATGACGCTTTCACAGAAGACGACCTTTATGAAATGAAAGAAAAACACAAAGATGCTGTAATAATAGCACATCCAGAATGTAGAGAAGAAGTCTTTATGAATTCTCATTATACCGAGTCAACCCAGGGAATGATTAGAGTAGCAAAACTACTGCAGGCGGAAGAATTCGTTTTCTTCACTGAGGAGGGTCTTTCAGAAAGGGCAAAGAGAGAAATCCCAATGAAGCGTTTTTATGCGCCATCAAAACCTGCTATTTGCAAAGAAATGAAACAGATCACCCTCCAAAAGATATATGATTCACTGGTTTATGAAAGATACGAAGTAGTTCTGGAGAAGGAAATAATTGAAAGGGCACAGAAAGCCCTTAATAAAATGCTTGAATTATCCTAAAAGGAGGTATTAACATGGGCTTTCTTTCAGAAAGCGATAAGAATGAAATACTAGAGATGTTCAAGGAGCTGGACAGGCCGGTGAAAATTATAAACTTCACCCAATCACTGGAATGTACTTACTGCAGGGAGACGAGACAGATCCTTGAGGAAGTTGCCGAACTTTCAGACAAAATACAGCTTGAAGTACTGAATTACCTCGAAAATAAAGAAAAAGCCGAACAGTATGGAATTGAAAATCAGATTCCTGCAATTATTTTTGAAGGTGAAAAGGACTACGGAATTCGGTACTTCGGAATCCCTTCGGGGTATGAGTTTTCCACACTGATTGAAGATATTATTATGGTATCGAAGAGAGATTCAGGACTTAAGAGAGAGACAAAAGAATCATTATCTCTCCTTGCTAACCCGGTGCACATCCGAGTCTTTGTGACTCCTACCTGTCCATATTGCCCCTCTGCTGCAATAACCGCTCACAAAATGGCTTTTGAAAGTGATAAGATCAAAGCAGAAGTGTACGAATCCATTGAATTCCCATTTATGGCACAGAAATACGGTGTTTATGGAGTGCCGAAAGTAGTAATCAATGAAAAGGTTTCCTTTGAAGGTGCTTTACCGGAAGAAATGTTTCTTGAGTATGTTCTGAAAGCCGTGAAGTAGTGAAATAAATCTATAGTAAATAGAGGGGGACCCTCTCCTGGGTCCCCCCCCTTTAATTTTTAAGAAGCTTCTTGCTACTTGATCAGCACTACCCTTCTTACGGTGCTCTCGTCCCCAACTTTCACCTTCATAAAGTAGATACCCTGAGGAAGATTGGTCTTCAAGTTCAGCTCATTGGAGCCGTTCTTCAACAAACCGCTGTACAGTTTTACAACTTCTCTTCCAGACACGTCAAGGAGAGAAATCTCAACAGGTTTTACGCCATCAGATACTATGGACAGGTTCAACAACGATCCTTTCACAATGCTATTTACGATTACACGGCTTTCTCTACTTCCGGGCTCTGTAATTGACGAAACCAAGAAGTCTCCGAAGATGAAATCATCAATGTACCAACCTGGCCTTACAACTGAGGCATCGGAGCCAAACCGGAATCTCAGAGTGAAGTTATCACCTGTGGTGACTGCAGGCAGGTCAAATACATCCATTATCCAGCCTGCGGAAGTACCAGAGAAGCCCGGCTCACCAAGCCCATAAACCGATGCCTGGTCATATCCTCTTCTGGGAGTTATTAGTGAATAAGGTCCTCCGTTAATAGAAACTGCTACGTTTCCGCCATCCCAAGTGTTCTCCATATTGTACCAGTGGAAGAAAGCAAAGGACGGAGCATTTGCAGTTGCCACAAAGGTTGGCGAATATAGACTCCAGTCAGCACTGTTTGGATAATCCGCACCTAGAAGAGTTGCCCAACATTTCATTCCTGAGTGGGCACCAGAGGGACCATAAGTCGGAACACCCCACTCCCATCCAGTTCCAGCATCGGGGTTGAAGCCTCCATTATCAGCTTCAAAATCGAGGATAGCACCGTAAACGATGAAACTCTTGGATAACGTGTTGTTCAGATTATTATCATCGGAAAAGAGGAGCGTAGCAGTAATTGAGTAATCGAGTCCAGCAACAGGAGGTGTGAAAGACTCAAAGGTGATATTTTGAACTACGTCAGGAGCAATTGAGCTAATAGTGAATGTATCCCCGTAAACTATTTCCGTGCCTTTCCGGATTATACATTCTACATCTACATTGGTCTCAGTGGCAGCACCTGTGTTCCTCACAGTAATTTCAGGTGAAAATGCCTGAAGAGCCATCAGATCCTCAGGTTCAATAATTGAAGTAATCCCTAAGTCATGCTCCATAACAGGTCGCTTCCAGTAGATGGTAAGGTTGTCATGCACCAGCGTGGGCACTCCATTATAGCAGTATTTCAAATACCAGTTGTTTGCCCCGGCGTTACCTTGAATTCCAATAGTCGAAGAATTCAGAAGACCGGTCATTGTCATATAGCTCATAGCAATATCACCATTGGGATAGAGGATCACTTCCATATTGTAAGTTCCCGTTCCTCCAAAGTGAATAACATTATCGAAGTGAATTACAGCATAATCCGCCGTTGCCAAATATCTAATAGTTCCTCCTCCTCCAGGATTCAGGTCATCCCAGAAGAAGGCAATAAGATAAGGGATGCTGGCATATGGAAGATCATAATTTGTATAGGTTGTGGCTGTAGATGTCTCAAGGAATCCATTGGAACACAAATTGATTGAAGTTAGAGTGAGGTCATAGAATGGAAACGAGAATGGAAGAGTAAGAGTTGTATAGGAGTCATCAGTAAGAGTAATTGTTGTACCCGCAGAAGCATCAATCCAGATAAATTCAGGGCCTGTCGGATAATCAGAATCTTTGAAAGTATAGCCGAATCCATCAGGACCTCCAGCGTGTACATTTGTTATTACAGTAATCGAATTGGAAGGGGCTGATTCGTGTTGAGGTGTTTCATTGTCCACTGCGGTAGTGTATGCGGTAACGGTCCCCGGAATAACAGCAACAGTATCACGAAATGTGGCACCTGGAGTTGTAAGCGGCTTTGTGTGGACATATGAGCCGTTGATGTATACGTTTATCCCGGCAAGGTCATCGAGTGGCGTACCATCCCTCTGAGTGGAAGGAGCATTACCCACAAGTTCTACCGTATCCTCAGTAATCACATTCACCGCCGTTAAGGTAGGAGGTGCTGGCCAC
This sequence comes from Caldifarciminota bacterium UBA5631, assembly GCA_002421425.1. Classification (GTDB taxonomy): domain Bacteria; phylum Hydrothermota; class Hydrothermia; order UBA1063; family UBA1063; genus UBA1063. The sequence goes on along the minus strand of DIJZ01000022.1, from coordinate 184,885 downwards.
GGATCCCCGCCCGCATACCATGATGCGGAAACGTATACACTCAGAGAGTCATCATCAGTGGTCCGGGTCCTTACAGGGTAAGTATACCTGACACCGTCCGTCAAGCCCGCGTCTGTGTAAGTCTGAACTCCTGGATTAACCTCAGCCACAAGAAGAGTTTCCGCAGGATTCAACTCAGAGGTTCTTTTTATCTGAATTACAAAATTGCCAATGGGGCTACCATTCACCCTTGTCGTGGGGTCTGTCCAGTTTAGTGTGATGCTGGTAGGGGTTGTGTAATCAGAGTATGCAGTGAGGTTAGATGGAGGAAGGGGATCTAATTCATCACCCTGCATCTGAACAATGGCTTCTATATCCCAGTTATAGTTCAGGCCATAATTGTAAAGTTCACCCCATCCCAATGAAGCAGCATAGACATAGTCTCCCTTAGTAATCACTGCAGGTCCCATATCAACAGAAATCGGATATTGCCCTGCAGCGTGAGTGATTTCCACGGAAACCCATATGTCAGCAGAGCCTGAAATAACCACAGGGTTTGCCAGCGTTACGCTGATCCATCCTGATGTCGGCGCCGTATAAGGCTGACTAGTAATCAGTGCACCGGGTTGTGCAGTAGTCCCCTGAGCGTAAATTTTTATATTACCCGAGTGGCTCACAGACTCATGATGGTAAAACCTCACTTTAATTAGCTTCCAGTTAGCAAAGGGAGCTAGCTCCGTAGGTGTAAGTCTTATTGCTGCCTCATAAGTTCCGCCAGAAGTCAATCCAATAGCATCGTAGTCAACTGCGTTATAATAGTATAGCGTGTCAGTAGGCTGCTTTGCTGAAAAATCTGCAGGATTTACTGCTATCGCCCTCCCTCCACCAGCTCTGCTGAAGGGAAGGACCTGTTCCTTTATTACTTCTCCGGGCTTCCCTGCCTGTAGCATACCTACAAGGAGGATCAGCCCTATCACCCTTATACTACTCTTCATTATAACCTCCCTTGTTATGATAAGCAATTTTATCACCGAAAAGCTATTTTGTCAATAAGCACATAACGTATTATATGTCAATGACTTACAAGTTCACAACCATTCCTGACAGCACATTTGCATAAGTAATCGACATTCAGGTAGCGAAACTTGACATTTTGTGGCAAGGAAATTAAAATTTTGCAATGCATAAATGCAATGCACAAGTGCAGTGCGTAAGTACAACACTAAATAAACGGAGGTGTTATGGAAAAGAGAATTATTAAGAAATACTCCAATAGAAGGTTATACGACATGAGAACCTCAAAGAACATAACCCTTGAGGAACTGGCCGAACTGATAGCCTCGGGCATTGATGTCCAGGTTATTGACAACGAATCTGGTGAGGATATTACAAACATTACCATGGCTCAGGTCATCGTCGAACTCGAAAAATCAAAGAAAAGCCAATCTCACATCACAGAGATACTGAAAGAATTAATCACCAGTGGATCCACAGCAATGGTGGACCTCGTTCAGAAAACCATAAGTGAATCGGTGAGTTTCTTTTCAATCTCAAAAGAAATGGTCGTCAAGTTTGTAGACAAAATGGCAAAGGAAGGCAAAGTTTCAGTGGAAGAAAAGGAAAAAATCGTAGAAGAACTCTGGGGGACACTGAAAGACTCAAGAAATGCTCTGGCTCAAAAAATAAAAGAAGTGATGCTGGAAAATAAGGAGAATTTTGTGACTCGTGAGGAAATAAAGGGGATTGAGAAAAAGATAGACTCTCTGGAGGAAAAACTTTCAAAACTTCTTGAAAAACTAAGATGAAGTGGAAGAAATTTATTAACCTCGCAGAAGCTATCAACAAAAGATGGATCCCTATAAGCATATTCATAGGTCTTGCAACAATATTCTTAGGGGCCCACATTCCTCAAATTAGAACGAATTCTGATCTCCTTTCATTTTTCTCAGAGAAGGATCCCATCGTAAAGGAATATAAGTCCATTGGAGAGAAATTCTTAAGCAAAACTACAGCCCTTATCATTGTCGAGTCAGATTCAATTTTTACCTTGAGCACTCTGAGATTTATTAAAGAACTGGAAGATTCAATAGGAAACCTTGAGGGAGTTAACTTCACTCAGTCCATTATCTCCACCCTTAACATTAAGAAAGTGGGAAATCAGGTTGAAATTGCCCCGCTAATTGGAGAAAGAATTCCAGAAGAAAGGGCAGAACTTCAGTCATTAAAAGAGTATGTCACCTCAAATAACCTGTATGCAGGAAACATCATTTCAAAAGATGGAAAATACACTTGCATTACTGCAAATTTAGACGAACAGACTAATTCCCAGGAAATAGCCTCAAAAATAATAAAACTCACCAAGAAACTAAATCATAAATACAAGATATACTATTCAGGATTGCCCCTGGTTATGTATTTCGTAAACCACACAATATTGAAAGATCTGTTCACCCTTGTTCCCATCACTGCATTTCTTGTAATTGTTGTCTTAACTATTGGCTTCAGGAGATTTTCGGGAGTATTTATACCACTCTCCAGTGTCCTCATCGCCGTGATCTGGACCGTTGGCCTTGTAGTTATTTCCGGTAAAAAATTCTCCATTATCTCAAACCTGATGCCAGTAATTCTTATCTCCGTAGGAAGTGCTTACAGTATACACATCATAAACAGATTTTACGAAGACCACAACCTCGAGGAAACCCTGAAACACTCTCTTTACTCTGTCTTTCTCGCCGCCATGACTACTCTCGTCAGTTTTCTTTCCTTCTCAACCTCGAGCCTCGTTCCGGTGAGAGAATTCGGTTATTACACAGCATGGGGAGTGTTTGTTAGCTTTCTGTTGGCTATTACTTTAACTCCAATACTACTCAAGATATTCTACACAGGAAAACCAGTCAAAGAGCAAGCCGTAAAACTTTCCAGAAAACTTATAAAGCCTCTCTCATCGATTGTAGTGGCCTTCGAGAAATACCTCATCATCGCAGGTGCGATCCTTGCAGTGGTAACAATAGCCTTCATCCCAGCGATAAGAAGAGAAGTAAATATGATGGAGTATTTCAAACCCCATACAGAGATAAAGAAAGCACTCAGAATAACTTCAGAGAGGTTCGGAGGAAGTAATCCAGTAATTCTGAGTGTTAAAGGCGACCTTCGAAATCCCGATAACCTTCTTCAGATGCTCTACATACAGAAGCAACTGGGAAATTCAAGTCTCTTCTCAAAAACCCAATCTATTCTTTCCTTTCTCATGGAAACAAATTACAGTTTTAACGGGTTTTACGGAATTCCCTCTACTCAGGAGGAGGTCGATAATCTATACTTTCTGCTGGAAGGCCAGAAAAGTCTCAGATTCTTTATAACATCTGACAAGGGGGAAGCCACAATTCATGTGTATATTCCCAGCGAAAATACGGATACTCTTACCAGAGGAATTGAAGAGATTGAGAATCTCGTTCTGAGAAACAATTTGCCTCCAGAAAATATACTGATGGAAATTCTGAAAATTGACCTCGAAAACGCAGGTATTACAGTTGATTCAATTACTCTGACACCCGTTTCTCAAATCGATACTACAATCCTTGTGCGCGACGTGGATGACTTCTTGTTTAACGAAAACCTGATAAGAAGACGTAATGAAAAATTAGCACAATACCTCACAAGAGCCTTTTTGCGAGGGAATTTTGGAGAAATTGAATCGGTCCTTGGCCCAGAAAATGCAGAATATTTTGGCAGTCAGTTGGAATTCCTGGTTGAGAGGCACAGAGTTGAAAGTTTTGTGAAACTAAATTATGAAAATCTTGTCGCTGGGAATCAAGTTGACTCAACTTTCAGGAAACAAATTCAAGGAGACCTTTACCAGATATTTGAATATAGAAATCGAGCTCCTTCCCCGGATATTGAAATCAGAGTAACTGGATTTCCGAAGGTTCTCCAGCGTCTGAACGACAAACTTATTATGACTATGGTCTCATCCCTTGCCATAAGTCTCGTTGTCATATTCTTTATAGTTCTGTTGCAACTGCGCACTTTCACAGGGGCTGTTATTTCTATAATTCCAATAATTCTTACAATAATTCTGAACTTTGGAATTATGGAAGTCTTTCAAATTCCACTTGACGAGGCAACGGCGCTGATTTTCTCCCTTGCTGTGGGAATCGGAATTGACTACGTGATTCATTTCAATTCCAGGTTACGGGAGGAAGTCAAGAAGGGAGTAAGCCTTGAGGCAGCAGTAATAGAAACAATAGAAACTTCGGGACAAGCAATTCTAATAAATGCATTCTCAGTGGGGAGCGGATTTTTAGCTCTTCTGGGGGCACAGTTAATACCCATTGGAAGGTTTGGCCTAATGGTAGCAGCGACAATGCTCATCAGTGCTTTTTGTGCTTTGACCACCCTACCCTCCCTTATTTTAAGGTTCAAGCCCCGTTATATTCAAAAATACTCAAATAAGGAGGGTAACTAATATGTGGTGGCTCATGCTGCTAATGTCACTTAGTGCAAAGGAAATCCTGGCAAAGGTCGATTCCGTGATGAACGCGCCGAAGGATGAAACCGCAGAAATGGTTATAGTAACAATTGATTCACGCGGTATGACAAAGGAAAGGAAAGCTACTTTGATGCAAAAAGGAGAAAAACGCTTGATAAAGTTCTCGTATCCCTTGGAAGATAGAGGGATTTCTTTCTTGTCTCTCTCCGAAGACGAAATGTACGTGTATCTTCCTTCGTTCAAAAGGGTAACCAGAATAGCATCTCACGTGAAGAACTCACAATTCCTGGATACCGACCTTTCCTATGAAGAGATGGGGAAAAGCACCTACAAGCAAGAAGAATCGGAAATTCTCGAAGAGAATGAAAAGCAATATAGAATCAAATCAAAATCCAACTTCAGTGGATATGATTACATTATAGTAACCATAGATAAGCAATCTTACATTCCCGTGACAATTGAATTTCAAAAAGCAGGAATTACCGTCAAAGTAATGGAGATGGCGAACATCACCAAAGTAGGGAAGTACAACATTCCTCTGGAAACCAGGGTAAAAAATATCAAAGACAACCACAAAACTATAATGAGAATTGAGAAAATAGAGTTAGACAGGGGCCTGACTGATGAAGAGTTTACTTTAAGAAAACTGAAAGGATTCTAAAGGCTGGAGGTTTTAAAATGAATACCATTATGCTAACAGTAATACTTATGGCAACCTCTGAGAGGTATTTCAGCGGTGAGGCAAACCTGTACCTGCCATTCAACACTGCAATAAAACCCGTTCAGTACGGGAATTTTATACCAAACCAAATTATGATTAAATTTGAAAATAGTTCATCAAATACTTTCTCTATTGTGTCATTGGGATACCGTTTCTCGTTTTCTCCACATATAGAAAGTTATGTTGACCTCTTTCAGAGTCATCTTTACTCGAGGAACTCCCTGTATATAAATGAAGCGTATCTCACACAATCAAAGTTTATCGTTGACAACATCGACCTTAGCTTCGGGAAAAAACGAGTTGCATGGGGTCGGGCTTACAAAATCAACCCTGTGGACTTCGTCAATCCGCCTGATTTTTCAAATTTCCTTGAATTTGGGGAGAAAGTCCCAAATGTTAATTTAGATGTAGTTTATTACATCAATGATTTCTTCAATATAGAGATATGTGCAATTCCTTTGTTTAGCCCCGCACTTGTTCCAGAAGATACAACCTTTATGAAATTCAGGTACTCAGGGAAAATTATAACACCTGAACCAGAAGTGATGAATACCCAGGTGGCTGCAAGGATATCAGGAAATATCATTGGTATTGATGTAGGAATTACAGGATTCCGAGGATTCGAGAAACTCCCCCTCCCTGTTGCCGCTGGTTTCGGCATCACCGATACCTTCGGCTTCAACAGAATCAAAGCTGCGGGGATAGACTTTGCAGGTGAGTTTAAGAAGATAGGATTCTGGTTTGAAGGAGCCCTGAATGTGCCTGATGAGTTCAAAACACGTCTCTACATTCCGGTTTTCGAAAATGGGAACCTTGTAATCGTAACACGTGATACCGTTGCGTCAAAAGACCCTTATATACGAGTTACCACAGGCATAGATTACACTTTCAAAAGAAACTGGTACGTGAATGCTCAGTACATCCACGGTATGGACTTTGAAAGGAAGCTGAAACTGGGGACCATAACGGAAAAGACCCCTGGAGATTATCTAATGACAAGAATAGAAAAAAGATTTCCACTCCTTTCTTTGAAATTCTCAGTGACGGGAATTATGGAACACAGGAGTCAGTCCACCACCTGGATCGTTCTTCCCCAGGTAGAATATAACACCGGAGAAAACATTTACATAACAATATCTTATATGACTGCGTTCGGAAGCGATTTGAACTATTTCAGTTCTATAAAAACTGTAAAACCATTTATTGCACAGTTCAGGTTCTTCTTTTAAGCTTGCACTAATTGAGAACGGCGCGGGCTAAGGGATGAATCCTGGCCACGCAGCCTAATCACCTCACCCCAAGAATAAACCTTATTAGATTCAGGTATACAAGTGCACTCAGACTGCTTACCATTACTATGTTTGCAAAAAGGTCCTTTTCAAAATCATACTTCTGAGTTATTGTAATCATCGTTATGGCAACAGGCATTGCCGATAGCAGGACTGTAATATTTAACACATCGCCTGAAAGGCCAAAAGACCTTGCAATTACGTAAGTAACGATGGGTACCAAAACAACTCGCAATAACGACAGCAGTAACCCAGAAACAATCTTTCTGTACTTTTTTCCATAAAGGAAAAGACCGAGCATAAAAATTGCTGTTACTGCAGTAGACTTGCCTAACATATCAAGCCCCTTGTAANNCCAAGCCGTATCCCAGCCAAGTTAGTTGTTAAACCCAGCAGGATTGAAATAATCAGCGGATTCCTTGCGAATCTTTTCAAGAGTATCCTTACCAGATCCTTGAAGGCGAGCTTCCCCGCAATTTCCAGTTCAAGAAGAACAACGACGATAGAAAGACCCACAACTCCTGAAACAGAAGCAATTAAAGCCGTAAGCTGCAGAAATTCAGGTTGTGGGTACGAAAAGGTTACGAAAGGAATTCCAAAGAAGGCCGTGCTCCCAAAAACAGAGCTCAGTGAGAGGATCGAAAATATTCGCCTATCCAGTCTGAAGATTCGCTGAATAATCCAGAATAATACGACGACTATAAGCATAGAGAGCAAAGTAATTACAACAATTTTCATAGAAAGAGCGTTAAATTTCATTGTATTAAGCTCAAGAAAGAGAAAAGACGGTAGTGCCACGTAATATACGTATGAATTCAATACAGCTTCGTCCCCCTCCCTGAAAACCTTCAAGAATCTGAAAAAAAATGCTAGAACTACAATAAAAGCAATTTGAATGCTCGTACTGAACATGTATTTCGCTCTTCTAAAACCTGACTACTTCCGCGCAGAGAGCTCCCTATCCAGCATCAGGAGACCCTGCTTGTGATCCCCTATCATCTCAAGTTTTGCGAGGATTTCCGCTGCATGGGCTTCTTCTTCCACCTGCTCATTTACGAACCATTGTAGCATTGCAAAGGTGGCTCTGTCCTTTTCGCTTTCCGCAATATCAACTAGCTCGTATATTTTCGAAGTTATGTACTTCTCATGCTTCAGAACCGCTTCAAATGCATCCCGCGGTGATTGCCACTCCAGTTGTGGCTTCTTTATCTCCGAAAGAATGACTCTTCCACCCCTTTCTATAATGTAATTCAAAAACTTCTTCGCATGCTCCATTTCCTCATGAAACTGGACATAAAGCCAATTGTAGAATCCCATTAGGTTCAGATTGGCAAAGTACGACGCCATTGATAGGTAGAGGAATGCTGAATAGACTTCCTCGTTAATCTGACGATTCAGCGCTTCTTCCATCTTCTTGCTTAGCATCTTAACACCTCCTATTTTATTTTAATTATATTACAACTTTAAAATAAATCAAACTGTTTTTGCTAATACGCGATGTAAAATTTAAAATTACACAATGGATAATAAAAATTACGAGATTGCCAAAGAGCTTCACGCCCATGGCAATCTGAAACAAGCTAAGGAGTATTTTCAAAAAGCGTTAACTGAAAAACCAGACATTCCCCAAATTCTGAGGGACTTTGGACTTCTGCTACTTGATCTTCAAGAATTTGACGATGCTGCAAGCGTGTTGGACAAAGCCCTGAGTATTGCAAAAGACCCATTTACTTTGTACCTCAAAGGGAAAGCGATGTACGGTGTTGGAAATTTTGAAGAGGCTGAGAAGATTTTCCTTGAGGTAAAGCCTTTATTAGGTAAGGCTATAAATGTTAGCGCAGACCTTGGGGACCTTTATTTCGAGGCAGGAGACTTTGAAAAAGCCATTATTGAGTACAGAGAGGCCCTTGAAATAGACCCTTTTGATACCGCTCTTTATAACGACCTGGCTCTATGCCTTTTCCAGGCAGAGAAAATGGAAGAGGCATTAAAAACGATGCGGGAAGGTATTTCCCTTGACCCTGATAATGCTGAACTTCACGACAATCTCGCAGTAATGCTCTACGAAACGGGCGACTATGACGAAAGTGTAAAGGAACTTCAGAAGGCCATAGAATTAGATCATCAATTTGCTCAAGCACGAGCAGATCTTTGCCTGATCTACTATGACTCTGAGCAGTACGAAAAAGCCGCAGAAGAAATCCAGAAGGCAATTGAAGTTGAACCGGAGAACTCTGTCTTCCACGCAATTCTCAGTAACATTTACCTCAAAATGGGAAGATTCGAAGAAGCGAAAAAGGAAACAGAGATCCTCCTCCGTTTATTAAACCCAGATGACAAAGAAGAAACTACTTGAGAGTGCATTAAGAGAACTGATCGACAAATCAGCCGCTGATAGGTCCTTTGAGGTTATCGAATCTGAGAAATTTCATGGGTATCTAATAACAAACTATCTAGTTAGAGTTCCCCTCAAAAGAACGAAGATCCACGATGTGAGCTTCGAAGACAAGAAAAGTAAGAGAACTGGAACAAAATCCTGGAAAGCGCTGCTTTCGATAAACAACCTAAGTTACGAAGAAATCGTATTCCTTGATTTGGAGACCCACGGGCTATTAAGAAATGTCCCGATCTTTATGGCAGGTACCCTCTTCCCGGGCTCAGAATATTCCAGGGCAACACAGTTCATAGCAAAAACGGAGAACAAAGAAAAACGACTATTGAAGTGGGTGACGGAAACCATAAGGGATAAAACTGTGATAACCTTTAATGGATCTGCTTTTGACCTCCCTTTTTTGAAAGGAAGGTGCGAATTTCATTCTGTTCCTTTCTTGGAACCTTCTTTACACGTAGATCTCCTTCCGTATGCCAGGGAACTCTGGAAAGATGTGTTCTCATCGCGAAAGCTGAAAGTCCTTGAGTGTAACATAAACGACTACAATAGAGAATTTGATATACCCTCATCAATGATTCCTTCCTTAATAAAGCAATACGAAAATACAGGCAATATGATGTTCCTTGAGATCGTTGCCCGCCACAATCTATACGACCTCATTGCTACTGTGAAACTTTTTGAGAAAATTATATCGACGTTCATTAGATCAATTTAGAAACCCTCCAGGGCCTTTGGGTTATAATAATAACATGAGTAGTTTTAAGTTTCTAAATCTCGAAATTCCCGAGATTGTACTCATTGAGCCTCGGATATTTGAGGATTCAAGAGGATACTTCATGGAGGTCTACCGAGAAGACCAGTTTTACGATGAATTAAAAGTGAGATTCGTTCAGGAAAATATTTCATTTTCAAAGAAGGGCGTTCTCAGAGGACTTCACTATCAGAAGAGAATTTCAAGTCAGGCAAAACTTGTTCAGGTTGTCGATGGAGAGATTTTTGACGTCGCGGTAGATATAAGGAGGGGCTCTCCGACTTTTGGGAAGTGGGTTGGGTTAGTTCTATCCAGCAAAAATAAATTACAGCTTTTCGTTCCAGAGGGTTTTGCTCACGGATTCTGCGTCCTCAGTGATGCTGCCACTGTCCTTTACCGAGTCTCTTCCTTTTACGATCCTGAGAATGAGCGAGGAATAAGATGGAATGATCCTGATATAGATATCTCGTGGCCTATTTCCGATCCGATCTTGTCCGTGAGGGATGAAACTCTGCCGTTTTTGAAGGATGCAGACATAGATTTTTACTATCACGCAAAATGAAATTTTTGATTTTTGGCTCAACGGGACAACTTGGTAGAGAGGTCTTGAAAGAAGTCAAGAAACAAAGATTACCATTCGTGGCGCTATCTCACGAAGATATCGAAATTACTGATCATTCTGCCGTAAGAGATACTATGAAGAATTTGAAACCTGATATTGTTTTAAACTGCACTGCGTATAACAACGTGGACAGGGCAGAACTTGAGCCTGATGTTGCTTTTAGAGTAAACTCCTTAGCGGTGCGAAATCTCGCTGAATGCTCAAGGGAAGTAGGGGCTATCCTCGTGCACTTCAGCACTGACTACGTATTTGATGGCACAAAAGGAGCTCCCTATACCACGAATGACCAGCCGAATCCCATAAACACTTACGGGAAGAGCAAACTGGAAGGCGAACTTCATATAATGGATATAATGCAGAGGTATTTCATCATTAGAGTCAGCTGGCTATTTGGAACTGGACGAAGTAACTTTCCACTCAAACTTCTGGAAATGTCCCAAAGAGAAACTACCATCAAAGTTGCAACAGACCAGATTAACTCCCCCACATACACAGTAGACGCCGCTAAGGCAATAATGGAACTTATTCTTAAAGGAAAGTACGGACTTTATCACCTGACAAATAGGGGCTACTGCAGCCGTTTTGAATGGGCAACGGAAATCCTGAGAGAATCAGGTTGGAACGGAGAACTGCTTCCTGCAAGGGCTGAAGACTTCCCATCTCCTGCCCGAAGACCGCTTTTTACAGTCCTTGATTCCTCAAAGTTTGAAAAAGAAACAGGTTTCTCTATGCCCGAATGGAGGGATGCTGTTCGCAGATTTATCGAATCAATAAAGAGGGGTAACAATGCTAATTAATCTTGATATAAACCGAATAATCAAGCGCAAAAAATTCCTTTTTGAAGAAGAACTTCAACAACATGAAAAACACATAACTTATGCGACCCAAAATTCTTCTTTTCTGGTTATTGGCGCTGCAGGAAGCGTCGGTCATCAGGTTGTAAAGGAAATCGTTAAAAGAAGCCCCAGAAAACTTCATGCTGTGGATTTGAACGAAAATAATCTTGCGGAACTCGTGCGGGATCTTAGAAGTTCAGAACTTAGAATTAGTGGAGATTTCAGAACTTTCGTTCTGGATGCAGGTAGCACAGAGTTCGAAGAGTATTTCCGAAACGAAGGACCCTTCGATTTTATTCTTAACCTTTCAGCACTGAAGCACGTTAGAAGCGAAAAGGACCCCTACACTCTTATGCGAATGCTAAGGATAAATGTTCTGAATGTGGACAAAATTCTCAAGATGGCGTCGACCAGCAAAAGCAAGAAGGTCTTCTCAGTTTCCACTGATAAAGCAGTAAACCCTGTGAACATAATGGGAGCAACCAAACGAATTATGGAAATCTTGCTCGCAACTCACTGTGAGACAGTTGTGGTATCATCTTCCAGATTTGTGAACGTGGCTTTTTCTGAAGGTAGTCTTCTCTGGAGTTTCCTGAGAAGACTGGAAAAAGGTCAACCTCTTGCAGCTCCTACTAATATCAAAAGGTACTTTATGACTCCACAGGAGTCGGGCGTTTTTTGCCTTCTTTCCTCCATATTAGCTGAAAATGCGGAATTGTTTTTCCCAAAGATAGAGAATACACTGGTCCCCCTTGATATGGTCGAAATTGCGACCAGAGTTCTTAATGCAGTGGGGTTCAAACCATTTTTCACATACGATGAAAATGAAGCCAAAGAAAGTTTACAAACACTATTAAAAGAGAGAAAGTGGCCCGTGTACCTAACTTCACCAGATACCACAGGTGAAAAAGAACTTGAACACCTGTACAGCCCCTCAGAGCCAGTTGACCTCACCCGTTACGTAAATATTGGTGTCTTGAATCTTAGGCCGCTGAAAGCACAAAAACAGGCAATAGACACCTTTATACAGATGGTCACCAACCTCTTAGAGGGGAAAAGTTGGACGCGAGGTGAAATAGTCTCATTAATTAAGGATCTAGTCCCCGAATTCTCTCACCTTGACACAGGAAAATTCTTGGATGAAAAGATGTAGTTAGAACACCCCTAGATGTTCCAGCAAAATTTTAAGCCCTATTAGAATCAAAATTGTACCCCCAAGAGCCTGGGTAAATTTCAATTTTTTTGAAAGAAAGGAAAACCTTGAGCCAAGGAAAACACCAGTCAGGCTTAACAAAAAAGTTAGTACAAAAACCAAAAAAGTAAAAAGGACCCATCCTTTTATCAAAATAAATGATACAACGCCCACAGCAAAGGCATCAATACTGACAGCACCAGCTACACCCGCGAGAGTTTTTATGTTCTTTGAGAATCCAGCATTTTCCTCATCACTGCGGCCTCTTATCTCCTCATATATCATATGAAATCCAATTACAAGAAGCAAAAGAAATGCAACCCAGTGGTCATATGGACTCAGAAAATTGCTGGATAGTTTACCAGAAACATAGCCCAAGATGAAAAACAACGATTGGACAAGTCCAAATACAAACCCAATGCTCAGAAATCTCCTGTAATTTACATTCCGAATGAGAAAACCCTCAGTGAGAGACGCAGTAAAGCAATCCAGATTGATTGAGAGAATAAGCAAAACGAAGTAGAAAAGGTTTTTCAATGAAAACTCACCAGAGCGTCTTTTAAGGTTCCAACGACATAAGCAATGTCAGCTTCAGTTAAATCGCCATAAAAAGGAAGAGAAAGTACCGAAGAACAAACTGAATCGGCAACTTTAAGTTCTTTTATTGAATCACTATCAACCAGGTTCCTATAAAACTGGAGCCGAAATAGGGCAGGATAGAATACTTTCGTGGGGATGCCTCTGCTGAGAAGAAATTGAATAACTTTCCCTCTATCAATCGCAGGAGATAATTTCACAACGACGCTATACCATGTAATATCTGTATCCTTAACAGGCTGAATCAAATTCACTCCTTCAACTCCCTTAAGTTCATTTCTGTATGCCTCATATACCCCTCTTCTCCTTTTCAATATCTCGGAAATCCTCATCATTTGTCCGAGGCCAACAGCACAGGACAGTTCATCGATATTGTAGTTGAACCCTCCCATTATAGCCTGATATTCAACATATTCAGAAGGAATACCGTGATAGCGCAGCATATCTCCCCTTTCAAAGTCTTCCTTATTTTTGAAAGCAACGCCACCACCCTCCCCAACGTTTACTACACCGTAACGAGTGAAACTATATACTCCTGCATCCCCTGCAATTCCCGTCGATATGTACTCATTCATATGCCGATATTTACTCGCAAAACTTTCCCAGCACACTTCCAGAATCTGAAGGCCAAACTCCTCTTTTAGTCTCAGAAACTCTTCTACACGTGCAGGTATTCCATATATGTGATACAAAACAATGCCCTTCAAAAGATTCCCGGAATTCTTGTTCTTAAGTCCATTTGGAGTTCTAACATAGTCACGCTCCAGCACTTCCCTAACCTTAGATGGGTCGAGGGACAAACGTTCGGGGTCTATATCAACCAGTCTTACTGCTACTTTCTCAACTACAAGGGTATTTGCAACTCCAACATGTATAAGGGGAGATATCATTACCTCGTCACCCTCACCCCAACCGAGAACCTTTGTTGCAATGTGAAGTGCGGCAGTCCCACTTGCAGTTGCGAGAAAATATGGAGCGTTCAAAAATCTCCTAACCTCCTCCTGAAATCGATGCATAAAAGGACCAACAGTTAACGACTTTGATTCAATCACATTATCAAGCAGATTCTTCTCAAGTTCTGTTACATCAGCTTTATAAAAACTTATGCGATCCATTTCATTTTATCTTATGCTTAATGATGCCTATGAAATTATTAAGTTCGTCCCAGGAATTATAAAAATGGGGAGAAATTCTTATGTAACCGTTCCTTAAAGAGGTTCTTATTCCCTGCTTCTCGAGATAGTGATGCAAATCGCATGAATCAACTCCAGGAAGTCTGAATGTAAAAATACCTGCGTGTCTTTCACTATTCCGGGGCGTCAGGATATCAGCAAAAGTAAGTTCTTCCATCAAGGAGTTCATGAACTTCTCGATCCTTTCTGAAATCAAGTCAATACCAAGGTCCAGGACCATATCCAGGTTCCCACCCAGATATGCCAGAGCCCAATAGTTCTTTGTCCCTGTCTCAAACACTCTGACATCTCTAAACGGTTCTGGAAGGTTTGAGAAATTCGAAAAACCGTCCCATGGACACGAAAGCCAGCCCACGAAACCAACATTAAGGTCGTTAAATGTCTCCTCATCAATGTAAAGCATTCCAAGTCCCTGGGGTCCTAAAAGCCATTTTGATGTGCCGCATACTGCAAAATCTACCTTCCAGTCCTTGGGGAAGAAAGGAATTGCACCCACGCCCTGAATGGCATCAACAAGAAGATAGAAGGAATGTCTGCTTTTTAGAGTCCTTAAATACTCAAGGTCAGCCCTTTCTCCTGTAAAATAATTTACCCATTCCACAGCGACAAGTTTCGTCTTTGCTGATAGTGCTTCTTTCATATCCTTCATGGAAACTTCAACGACTTTTGCTCCATATCTATTGTAAACAAGAGGATATCTCAAGGCAGGGAAAGAGCCTTCCAGAAGGAGAATCTCATCCCCTTCTTCCCAGTCCAGAGACTCAATGACCATATTGATTCCTAAGGAAGTATTCTGAACAAAAGCAATCTCTTTTTCTTTCACTTGTAAGAGTGCTGACAACTTCCTTCTCGTCTCCTCCGAAATGGATCTAAGAAAATCCCACGACGCCTCTCCTTCACTCTCCAGAACCTTCAGATACTCAGAAGCTTTACTGAGAGAATATAAATTCAGCGGAGCAGTGCTTGCGTGATTAAGATATATGAACTTTTCAGTGATAGGAAAATATTTCCTGTATTCCTGGAATTTATCCAATCAACGAAAAATGCACCCGGGGGGATTTGAACCCCCAACCTCCGGCTCCGGAGGCCGACGCTCTATCCAGTTGAGCTACGGGCGCATTACAAAAACACATGATCTAATTTTAGGATTTCCCCTTCTTTTATCTCCAGCAAACCGTACGACCTCTTAGGAGCAAAAATCGTATCCGTAGGAGACCCCGGATTGAAAAGCATTATACCTTGCTCCTCTTTTTTGAAAGGTTTATGAGAATGACCAAATATAATAACTTTCAGGTCTTTTACGTTAGAGAACTTTTCCAGAACTTTTTTCTCTATACCCCACGGAGCTCCAATTCCATGATATAGGGCAACCTTAATACCCTCAAAATCGAAAACCGCCGTTTCAGGCAGAATGCCACAAAGATCATCATCATCCATATTCCCGCAGACGGCATATACTTTTTTTTGAGCTCGTAGCTCTTCATAAAAGCTGTAGGAAGTAAAATCTCCAGCGTGAATTATGACATCTACACCTGGAATTTCTTCCACAATTTTATGTGGTAAAGACTTCGCCCTATGAGGGATATGGGTATCAGCGAGAATTAGAATCCTCATGGATTCATCTATCTCTTCTTGTGCCTGTCTCTTTTTCTTCTCTTCTTCAGTTTGTGCCTTTTAATTTTCTTTCTCTTTCTCTTCCTTCCACAAGGCATTACTCGTCCTCCTTTAGCTCCTTAATCAATTTTGAAGGTTTGAATGTTACCACCTTCCGTGCTGGAATGTTAATAACTTCCCTGGTTTTTGGATTACGACCAACTCTACTCTTCCGTTTTTTTACCTCGAATACTCCGAATCCCCTCAATTCTATCCGTTCCTCTCTTAGAAAGGCATTCCTCACGGAGTCCAGTAGTAGATTCACAACAAGTTGAATATCCTTTTTGGGTAAGCCCGTTTGTTGATATATATCGTCCACTATATCTTGCTTCCTCATCGGAACCTCCTGATAATCAAGTTCCAATATTATAAGGAAATTCAGCTAGATATTCAATCTATGCTTTCTTAACGCTGCCATCTTTATAGAATGGAAGTTTTACGATTTCCGCAGGTACTTTCTTTCCTCTGATTTCAATCAAAACAACACTACCGGCTTTGGCAAGGTCCTTTTTAACATACCCCATTCCAATAGGAACGTTCAGGCAGGGAGAGAGGTTTCCACTGGTCACTATACCTATATTGTTCCCCTGCTCATCAAAAATTCCATAGCCATGCCTTGGAATGTACCCTACTTCCTTCATCACAAAACCTACTCTTCTGCGCTCTGCGCCAGCTGTATCAATACTAACTAATGCATCCTTTCCAACGAAATCGGGCTTGTCCAGCTTTGTGATCCATTTGAGACCCGCTTCAATTAGATTCGTCGTTTCATCAATGTCATTACCATAGAGACAGTAGCCCATTTCGAGGCGCAGGGAATCTCTCGCCCCAAGTGCTACGGGTTTTACTTCTTTGAATTCCAGGAGTCTTTCAAAAATTCTCTTTATATGTTCACTGTCAGTGTAGATTTCAAATCCATCCTCACCCGTATAGCCTGTGCGTGAAATTAGAACTTCCTTGCCAAGAATCTTGACCCTTGCTGCCCAGTAATACTTAATTTCAGCCAGACTTGAATCTGAAATCCTCTGCAATATCTCCTCTGCTCGAGGGCCCTGAAACGCTATTTCCGCGACTTCGTAAGACATATTAATAATTTCAACATTGCCTCTTTTATGCTCTATTATCCAGGAAAAGTCTTTCTCAATATTTGAGGCATTAACCACCATCATAAAATGGTCTTCAAGACGATACACAAGAAGGTCGTCCACAATTGTTCCTTTTTCAGTGGGCAAGGCAGAGTACTGGGCTTCCATTTCCTGAAGTTTTGAGGGATCGTTCGATGTAATGAAAGAGACGAAGTTAAGGGCATCAGGACCCTTAATCACAATTTCTCCCATATGGGATACATCAAACATCCCCACACTTTTTCTCACCCATAGATGCTCCTCAATTATTGATGAATACTGCAGAGGCATCTCAAAACCTACAAAAGGTATCATTTTAGCACCTAATCTCACATGATTATCATAAAGTGGTGTTCTTCTCAGCATTAAAACCTCCTTTAATTACGAATTATATATTCGCCTCTCTATACATTCAAACGTTGACTATTCCGAGTTGCTGTTTTATCATAATTTCAAACTATGTTAGAAAAGATAAGTGTCGACGACCTCACTCTTTCTCAAGTAGTCGTCGAATTTTTTGACTTTATCTTTGAACTTCTTTCAGAAATACTTCAGGAGAAAACTTACGGAATCATTTTAACGAAACCCAATGGAAGACCCTTCCACATTCTTACCAGGAGTGTTACCGAAGAAGAGTTAAACACGTTAATTAAAAAGCTTGACACATGCACAAAAGGCAAAGAACCTCCATTTCAAATCGAAAATTTCATGATTTATCCGCTAAAGGGAAAACTTAGCAACTACGGATATATGTTCATCTCAGACTTCAATGAAAAGGAACAAGCTCTGGCTGAAAAAACAAGTTCGATACTTTCCAAAACCACTGAATTATTGAACTTCCTTGACTTCTATCTCATTGATCCTACAACGGGCCTCCCCGGGAAGAGATACCTGACAAGCAGAATTGACGAACAGATCCAGAGAAAAATCAGATATGGAGAAAACTTTTCCCTCATTATTATCAAGTTTGAGAATTTTCAGGAAGTAGCAAAAAACTACACTGAACAGGCCGCTGAATCTTTAATAGGCAACATCTCGAAATTCTTAAAGAAAATCAAAAGGAAAAGTGACATCCTTGCAAGACTTGACTTCGACAAATTCGCAATCTTGATGCCTCATACAACAGCAGCGGGAACCGCAAGTTTCATTGAAAGACTTCAATCTGCATTAAATTTTGAAACCTTTCGTATTGAATACTCAAATAAAAAGTGCGAATTCCAAATAGGTTCTGTGAATTCAGAGGATTTACACTCTCTTGAACATGATGAAATCCTTCTAAATGCTATGCTAAATCTGGGTAGTAAGGAGAAAAACATCTCAGCAAAGCAAAAGAGATTCGCCTTCGAGATCATTGGAGATTCTGATAGAATTAAAGAATGCAAAGATGAAATACTCGTCGCTTCACAAACGGATATGACGGTCCTCCTCCTTGGAGAAACAGGCACAGGAAAGGAGCTCGTGGCTAGAAAAATACACGAATTGAGCTCCAGGCGCGACAAACCTTTTGTAATAATAGATTGCGCTTCAATTCCCGAGTCTTTACTTGAATCAGAGTTATTCGGTCATGAGAAAGGTGCTTTTACGGGTGCTACATCAAGGAAAGTGGGACTCTTTGAATCTGCGGAGGGTGGCACAGTGTTCCTCGATGAAATTGAAGCTACTTCTCCAGCAATGCAGGCAAAACTCCTGAGAGCAATCGAGGATAAAGTAATTAGAAGAGTGGGCGGCACTGAATATATTCCAATCAATGTCCGAATTATATCCGCATCCAATGTGGACTTGGAAGAAGAAGTGAAACGGGGAAACTTCAGAAAAGATCTCTACTACAGAATTTCTGGGATGATGATAAAGCTTCCGCCTCTCAGAGAGCGAAAACGAGATATTCCTCAGTTGATAAGTTATTTTGTGCAGAAGTATTCCATCGAACACGGTAAGATCATAAAGGGTATAACTCCGCCTGTATACGAAATCCTTCAGGCTTACGACTGGCCTGGAAACGTTAGAGAACTTGAAAAAGAAGTGGAGAGATTGATAGCCTTTACTGAAGATGGAAGCTACATCACGGAAGATAAAATTTCACCAAAAATCAGACCTTTATCAAATCAAACTTTCACCCTTGACGAGCTTATGGAAAACTACGAGAAGAACATTCTAATTGATGCGCTTCTGAACTGCAACTGGAATGAAAGCAAAACAGCGAAAATGCTCGGAATATCAAGAACTTCACTAATCTCAAAAATAAAAAAGTACGCTTTACGAAGGCCCCCTGAAAGCTTCTCTAAAAACTGAACCCCCGTGTTTCTTGGATTTGAATATGTACTCAACAAGTATTAAAATTTTGAGCCTGGAGGTCAAAGATGATTAATGTTTGGAAGAAAACAAAGGAATTAGAGAACAAAATAGACCAGTACCTTGACTTCTTTATAGAGGCTTCTCTTCACTTTAAGGAAGGACTTTCATTATACATTCGAAATGTTATCGACAAGTTTGAAGAAAAGTCGGTTATTGTAGACGGACTTGAGAGTAAAGGAGATGCTTTTCGAAGGGAAATTGAAAACGTAATATATACAGAGCTTCTGATTCCAGAATCGCGTGGAGATGTACTTGCGATTATAGAGAATGCGGATTCTGTCCTGAACAAAATAACCGAAGTAATGATTGAGTTTGCAATACAGAGGCCATATATTCCCGATTCCATAAAAGATTCTTTTGAAACACTCCTCAACTACACAGATCGATGTGTCCAGGAAATGGTTTCTGCAACTCGCATGTATTTTAAGAACATTCAGGAAGTCCGCAACCACATTAAAGCAGTTATGCATTATGAACATGAATGCGATGAAGTGGGAAATGAAATGAAGAAGAAGGTATTTTTAGATGCAACTATAGACTCGTGCTGCAAAATTCAGATTGCCCAATTCGTGAAAATGGTCCAGGAAGTCTCGGACAAAGCCGAAGACGTATGTGACAGGCTCTCAATCTACGTGATCAAAAGAATGGCATGAGTTTCATATTCCTTCTGGGCGGTCTCGTTCTTGGCTGGTCTCTTGGAGCAAACAATACTGCTGATATATTTGGAACTGCAGTTGGAACGCGAATGGTCAAACTACGGACTGCCCTCATTGTGGCCAGTATCTTTGTCGTTCTGGGAGCGGTCCTCCAGGGTTCAAACACCACAAAAAGCATCGGGGAACTGGGCAGAATAAACGCTATAGGCGGTGCCTTCACGGTCTGTCTGGCAACAGGATTGACTGTAATATGGATGACTCGCGCAGGTTTTCTAGTATCCATAACGCAGGCACTGGTTGGGGGCATCGTAGGATGGACCATTTTTTCCGGTGACTTCATAAACACTAGCTCTCTTGGCCAGATTTTCGAAGCATGGGTAATATCGCCTCTTATCGCCTTCGTCTTAGCACTCCTTCTTTTCAAACTTGCACATTCTAAAATAATCAGGGTCAAGTTGAACCTTTTTACTATTGATTATTATTTTAGGTTGGCCTTTATTACTCTTGGTGCCCTTGGAGCCTTCAGTTTTGGTGCGAATAACATTGCAAACATAGTTGGGGTGTACATTTTCTCAAACCCTTTTAAAAACTTATATCTCAGTGGTTTAAACATTTCCGCTTATCAACTCCTAATCTTCATTGGATCTCTTTCCATCTCTGCCGGGATTCTCACAGGTTCAGAGAAGGTAATGAAAACTGTAGGAGAAAGAATTCTAAAACTCTCCCCGCTGGCAGGGCTTGTTGTGGTGCTCACCCAATCCATCGTGCTGCTCATTTTTTCATCAGACATCATAAAAAAAGTTCTGGTGTTTTTGCACCTGCCTCCTCTGCCACTTGTACCCATCTCCAGCTCACAGGTGGTTATTGGCGCAATGATTGGGATTGGAATCGCACGAGGCGGGGGTAGACTTGTAAACTTTGGTGTCTTGAAGCACATTGTGCTGGCCTGGGTAATAACACCCATTGCCGCGGGAATTCTGTCCTTCTTCATGCTGTATTTTGCTCAAAATGTCTTTCAGATAGTAGTGAAATATCCAGTGAGATACCAGATTGACCGCGTTGTAATAGAAAAATTGAAATCGGAAGGACTCGACACATCACAGCTAAGAAAGGTCTCTGAAAAAGTTTACCCTAACGGAAGGATGCTGAAAATGGAACTGCAAAGAATCAGTAACTATTCAAGAGGCGAAATTAACCGAATTATTGACATTTCTCGAATCGATTCAATAATAGTTGACTCTACGAAACTGAATGAACTCCCCGAGAAATGGTTTACCCCTGTGGAAACTGAGGCACTAAAGAATCTGCACGGCAGAAAATATGCCCATGCGTGGCAAATGTGGGAAGACCTTTCGGGCGCTGAGTATTTCATAAATTATGAAACAAGGAAAGACTCAACGGAGCTGAGGAAAAAACGGGAACTTCTAACTTTCCTATTCAGACACACATATAAATAAGTTGAAGCAATTCAACTTTTGGATTAATATTGTGAGATGGAAGTAGTTGGATTAGTTATCATAATTGGATTCCTTGTTTATCTTCTATACATAAGCTCCGATAACAAAATTTTTCTTATTGAGAGGATTGTTGGCCTGATTCTGGCGGGTATATTCCTCCTTCTACTGATGAGTATTTTCAGCTATACTCCAGACTATGTACTCGCAAATCTTGGAGGGAAATTTGGTTACCAAGCAAGTAGTTTTCTAATCAGAACCCTTGGTTACATTATTTCTGTTTACACGTGCCTTGTTTTATTGATTTATGGATTTCTCGTATTTATCAACAGACCGAGAAAAAGCTTTTTGATAGAACTATCGGCGCTTTTCATCGCTTTTTTTTCCATTACCATCTTTTTACCTCCGCCACTTTCAGGGGGTCTTTCTCAAAAGATCTCAAGTGCCCTGCAGACTAATTTTGGAATTGCCGGCAGAATAATCTTCACAATAGTACTCATTGCTCTGGCAGCTCTTGTTTTTGAATTTCCAAAGATTCTTAAATGGAGAAAACCAAAGGAAAAGGAAATAGTCGAAAGATACGATACGGAAACAAGATTGGAGAAAGCCGAAATCAAAAGAACCGAAATAACAAAAAACAGGAAAAGGTTACTCGAAAAGGAATTTCAGCCCGGCGAAGAATCTTTCGACCCCCTTTCTCTAATATCCCTCCTCAAACCTGCTGAGCCTTTTGATGCCACAGAATCGAAGCAAGAGCTTGAGAAAAACAAACTCCAGATAGAAGAAAAGCTTAAGGAATTTGGAATCGAAGGGAAAGTCATAAATTATTTTCCAGGTCCAGTTGTTACGAGGTATGAGTATGAGCCTGCACCGGGTGTAAAACTCTCGAGAATCTCTGCCCTTTCTGATGACATTGCACTGCGAATGCGGTCCAATGCAATAAGAATCGTTGCTCCTCTTCCAAACAAAGGTCTTGTAGGTTTCGAAATTCCCAACAAGAACAGGAAAACCGTATTTTTACGATCCCTTGTGGAAAGGGATGAGTTCTTGAATCTCGACTCTCCACTGGCCTTTGCCCTCGGCGTTGACACGGCGGGAAATCCAGTATATGCAGACCTAGCATATATGCCTCACCTTTTGATTGCGGGTTCAACGGGAAGCGGAAAATCCGTCTGTATTAACACTATAATAACGAGTATTATCTTCAGAAATCTTCCATCGAAGGTGCGATTCATCTTAATTGATCCGAAGAGAATTGAATTATCCTTGTACGAAGGAATTCCTCATCTCCTGTTGCCAGTGGTGAAGGATAGGAAACTCGCTGTGGATGTGCTGAAGAAAACTGTAAAGTGGATGGATTTCCGGTATAAACTTTTTGCTAAAGAAGGGGCAAGAGATATTACAAGCTACAATGAGAAAATCCGAAAAAATGGTGGAGATCCAATCCCATACATTGTAATTATTATTGATGAATTTGCAGACCTGATAATAACAACGGGAAGGGAGATTGAAGAACCGCTGGCAAGACTCGCACAGATGGCAAGAGCCGTAGGAATCCACCTCGTAGTTGCTACTCAAAGGCCTTCTGTAGATGTTATTACGGGCATGATTAAAGCAAACTTCCCCGTTAGGATTGCCTTTAAAGTTCCAAGTAGAGTAGATTCAAAGACCATATTAGATGAGAAGGGTGCAGAGAAGCTCCTCGGGAGAGGAGACATGTTGTTTATCCCGCCCGGGACTTCAGAACCGTTAAGACTGCACGGACCTCTTATTTCTGAAGAAGAAACCAAGAGGATTTCAAAGTTCCTTGTGAGAAGTTACCTCGGGCAGATCTTCAAAGCATACTTTAGAACCTTTGAAGGAGATCTTGAAGGTCTCATAGAGGAATTCATGGATGAGAATCTCTTCCTCTCTCTCATCAGGACTGACGAACCGGGATTCGAGGAGTTAGAAGCGCGGGCTGTCGAATTCATCAGCGATACAATCGAAATGGATGAGCAAACGGTAAAAAACAAGATAGAAGAGATCAGAGAAAACTACTATAGAAAAATCCCTGAAATGACCGAGATTCCTCTGGGCCAGCCTGAAGAAGAGGTTGAACTGCAGGAAGGGGAATGGGACTCCATGTTGGAAGAGGCAGCCAGGGCTGTAGTCCTTGAAGGTAAAGCATCAGCAACTCTGCTCCAGAGGCGTCTGAAACTTGGATTCGCGAGGGCAGCAAGAGTAATAGACCAGCTTGAACAAATTGGTATCATTGGGCCTCAAGAAGGCACAAAGCCAAGAAAAGTTCTCGTAAAGCTTGATGACCTCGACAGGATTTTCAAATCCCGAGGAAACCAATGAAAAGTAAAAAATCCTGGAAAACGAAGTTTGAAGAAACATGTTCACAGGGTTTCCCGAAAGTGATAAGGATAACGAAAGAGCAGTCTGGAATGTGGGGAACAAAGGAAGGAGACACAATAGCAATCCCTTCGCCAATGGATATTCTCGAGATAATTAGAACAATTCCCCGAGGCTATGTAACCACTGTTAATTTAATTCGAGAAGTCCTTTCGAGAAAATATGGCGTATCACTCACATGTCCCATCACTACGGGCATTTTTTTGATGATAGTTGCCAACATGGCCGAAGAGGAATCTGCAGGAAAGGAGAGCAGCATACCTTACTGGAGGCTTCTAAAGTCCCGAGGGGAAATTAACCCAAAGTACCCAGGCGGTATCGAAAAGAACGTTGAGCTTTTGAAAATGGAAGGACATGAATTTATATTCAGGAAAAACAACGTTATCGTAAAGGACTGGGATAAGAAACTCTGGAATAATTTTTAATGGAGGCCTCAAATGTTTAGCAAAACAGAAATCCTTAATCTCGCAATTTCCATAGAAGAGGCGGGAATCGAATTTTACAAAGAAGCTGAATCCATGGTCAATCAGAACCTGAAAGAGCTTTTTAAATTCCTTCAGGAAGAGGAACTTGCCCACAAAAATATCTTCGAAAAGATGCTACAGGGTCTTCAAGATTTTTCAATAACTTATAAGGATTTGCCCGATGACTATAACGAGTATGTCAAAGCCATTGGACAAGGGGCCGTTTTCAAAAAAATCGAGTTACACGAGAAAATTAAGGGTCTGTCATCTCAAGAAAAAATTGTTTCCTTCGCCCTAGAAATGGAAAGAAAATCCATAGAATATTACAATTTTCTTAAAGAAATTACTCCGCAAAAGAACCATCCGCTGCTGGACCAGATTATAGCAGAAGAAGAAAAGCACATAACGCAGTTAGAAAATATGAAAAAGAACTTGAGGTAGTCATTTACCACGCCTGAAAATGGCATTCTGCAAAGACCCAGCCGTTTGAAGTCTGAACTCCTCTCTTTATAATTGAGGTCATGAAAAGATTTTTAATTACTAGTGCATTGCCCTATGCAAATGGGCCTTTACACATAGGACACATTGCAGGAGCATATTTACCGGCAGACATATATACAAGGTTTCGGAAACTGAAAGGAGACAATGCCATACACATATGCGGGACGGATGAACACGGAGTCGCCATAACGATAAAAGCGGACAAAGAGGGAAAAACTCCTAAAGAAATAGTAGATTACTACCACAAAAACATAAAAGAAAGCTTCGATGGCCTACAGATAATTTTTGATAACTTTTCGCGAACTTCTCTTCCGATCCATCACAAACTTTCCCAGGAATTTTTTCTCCGTATATATGAAAACGGTTTTATTTATAGAAAGGAGATTGAACAACTTTATTGTGAGAACTGCCGCAGATTTCTTCCGGATCGTTACGTGGAAGGTACATGCCCATACTGCGGATTCGAAAAAGCAAGAGGAGACCAATGTGAGAACTGTGGAAGGTGGCTTGAACCTAAAGACCTCTTGAACCCAAAATGTACCATATGCGGCGGTACCCCCATTATTAAACCCTCCTTTCAATATTACTTTAGACTGAAGCAGCTGGAGGGTGCTCTTAAGGATTGGCTCTTAACAAAATCATACTGGAAAGAAAATGTATTGAACCAGGCCCTTTCTTGGGTACGCGATGGACTCGAAGATAGAGCAATTACCAGAGACCTCCCGTGGGGCGTACCTGTTCCTCTAGAAGAAGCAAGTGGAAAGGTGCTCTACGTATGGTTTGATGCTCCAATTGGATACATATCTTCCACGATGGAATGGGCGAGCAAAACAGGTCAACCAGATTTGTGGAAAGAATTCTGGCTCAACCCTGACACGAAGATTATTCATTTCATAGGCAAAGACAACATCATTTTCCACACCCTTATATGGCCTGCCATGCTAATGGCCCATGGAGATTATACTCTTCCAGATAATGTGCCCGCAAACGAATTCCTGAACCTGCAGGGTTCAAAATTATCTACGTCGAGAAATTGGGCTATCTGGATTCCTGACCTGCTCAAGGAATATCCTCCCGATTACATAAGATATGGCCTTACTCACGTAATACCCGAGACAAAAGACTCGGATTTCTCAATGGAAGAGTTCAAAACGAGGATTAACAGCGAACTGGTTAACAATCTCGGAAACTTTGTAAATAGAACCCTTACTTTCATAAAGAACTATTTCGGAAAGATTGAAAGAGAAATTCAGATATCTGGAGAACAGGATCTGGAAATAGTAAACGAAATTGAGACTTTACCCAGCAGGATTGGTGAACTGCTGGAAAACTTTGAATTCAGGAAAGCTCTGAAAGAGATAATGGCTTTTTCTCAAAAAGGGAACCAGTATTTTGATTTCAAGAGACCCTGGAGCACGCGGAAGACTGATAGAGAGGAAACAGCAAGGACTATGTACTTATGCGCCTCAATGGTTAAAGCACTGTCTATTGTAATTGAACCGTTTCTTCCGGATTCAGCAAAGAGAATTAGAGAAATGCTGAACCTCGAAGGGGAAAGCTTCATGTGGGATGATGCTGGTAAGTGGCGTTTTGCCAAAGATGTAGAAATCAAAAAAGTCGAAATTCTTTACAAAAAAATTGAAGACCAAAGTTCAGTGTGCATGCAGCCTGAATCAAAATTGGGGGAAAAACCAATGAACTACATAACATATGAAGAATTCAAGAAAATGGAGCTTCGAATCGGAGAAATCGTCGAAGTGGAAGACATTCCAGGGGCTGATAAACTTTACAAACTTGAAGTAAACCTCGGAGATCGAACAGTAATCCTTGTTGCCGGAATAAAGGGTTCATATTCCAAGGAAGAGCTAGTTCATCGAAGGGTACCCGTACTAGTCAACCTTGAACCAAAAACCGTCAGGGGAGTAACATCGAATGGAATGATCCTCGCCTGCGATCTGGACGGGAAACCAATCCTACTTAGTCCTGACAGAGATGTCCCTCCTGGATCAATAATAAAATGAAGAATCTGCTCTATTTGGTACTTGCAATCCTATTTTCAAATATAATAGAAGCGAAAGATATCACATCTACCATCGAGAAGCTTATT
Source organism: Caldifarciminota bacterium UBA5631 (assembly GCA_002421425.1). GTDB lineage: Bacteria > Hydrothermota > Hydrothermia > UBA1063 > UBA1063 > UBA1063. The sequence goes on along the minus strand of DIJZ01000022.1, from coordinate 158,113 downwards.
GAAAAGGGAAAGCTTGAGCAGGCAGAAAACGCAATCTATCAGGCACAGGCTGAAGGAGAGTTTTCACCTGCGCTGCAAATATACCTGGCGAGGATCTTCTTTCTGAAGAAGAATATTAAGAATGCGTATGAAACGCTTATGGGAATCGAAGATCCAGCTGACTTCAAGACGCGAGCAAAACTTTTATCTTTCTTACTGGAATTTGGAGATACTGCTCTCTCTTTACGGTACAACGATATGGCAACAAATATTTTATATAAAATATACAAACTTGATCCAGACTACCCTCTCGGGCCCAGATCTCGATTAATAGCTCTAAGCCAGATGGAACAAGGGAACTACGAAGAGGCGAAGAAGCTTTTCGAAAAATTCCTTGCCGAAGGTGGGAATTTCGACGACATTGCGCAAAATTACATTAAGTGCCTTTACCTCCTGAGTCAATGGAATGAAATTATTAAGAACTCGACTAAAATCCTGAAATATAAAGAAGATGCAGAGTTGCAGTTTATATTAGGCGAGTCTTACTTTAACATGGCAAGAATCTATCTGGATAATTCTATGTACGATAGCGCTCTGGTGAATTTCAACAAATTTATACAATGGGGCATCCCCAAAATATATCTTGATGATGCTTACTACTATAAGGGGTTAATTCTCGAAACTTTACAAGATTTTAAGGGTGCACTGGAATGTTACTACAAGGTTCTTGCACTTGCACCCCCGCGTTCAATCTATGCGAGGAAATCTAGAGAAAGGATTAGCGAGCTTGAGAAGAAATAGCCTCCTCTTCTTGCTTGTTGCTGGGCTGTCTTTGTTGAATTGCATGAAAAGGCAGGCAGTAGCTCCTAAACCTGAAAAACCTGAGGAATTTCACCTACCACCCCTACCCTTCACCTGGTCTCCCAAAGAGATATCCATACGTGTTGGGTTGGGAGAGTTTGATGAACTTTACCTTTTCCTGGAAGACACGTTCTTCATTTACGAAGGAGACAACCTCAAATTTCAGGGTACGCAATCTCCGCTAAAAGTAACCATAATCAGGTCAAAACCTGCTCAGTATAACTACTACGTAAGCTATGGGGACTTTGAGTCTATGAGTGAGGCCCTGGATAAGGCAAGAGAAGTTTCCGATTTTGGCAGAAAAGCCAGGGTAATGGAAATCGGAAAAACCTTCAGGACCAAAAAGGGCGACATATCATCAACCTCTTACCTCGTATATCAGGGGCCTTATCCTTCGCAATCGGAAGCCCTCAGCAATTCAACTACATTGCGAAAAACAATATTCAAAGAAGTTAAGGTAAAACCTTCAGGCACATTGAAGCTTTCCTTTGGGGACAAGACTTTTGAAACTAACAGTATTCTCAGAATCGTTTCAAAATCTCCAATGAAAGTGATGAATTTTCAGAAGAAAGACCACTATTCGGGTGGCAAAAGTCAGAAACCATTTAATACAAGTGGAATCCTGGAAGTCCGCCCTTCAAACAATGGAAAGTTGCTCCTTGTAAACGAGCTTCCTCTTGAAACCTACATAGAGGGTGTGCTGAAGGGAGAAGTACCGTTGAGCTTCCCTCAGGAAGCTCTTAAGGCTCAGGCTGTTGCAGCAAGGACTAATGCCCTTTCATCCCTTAACAAAAAACTTTCAATATACTCGGAGCCATACGATGTTACCGCAGATATTTTCACCCAGAATTTTGAAGGTTTTAACGACAGCCCATATCTAAAAAGCATTGTTGAAGCAACAAAGGGTGAGATTCTGACATACGATGGAAAGATTATCACAATATTCTACTTCTCCAGTTGTGGGGGGGCCCTCGCTTCCTCACAGGAAATTTTCGGGAAAAATTTACCCTACTATACCAGCCGCACTGATAACCCAGGTCGATCGGTGTACAATTCACTATTCAGCGAATCTTCTGTGAGAAATTTCATCGACAACCCGGCTCAAGCAAGCTGTGGGAATAGCGGCAATCGTTACTTCCGCTGGGAGAGAACTACAAATGCTTACCAGTTGTCAGAGATTGTTAGAAAAAAACTTGGAAAAGATATTGGCCTTGTAAGAAATTTGAAGATAACCAAACGTGGTCCATCTGGAAGAGCTCAGGTCCTTTATATAGAGGGGGAGCGTGGATCCGTTTTTGTGGAAGGTGATTTTGAAATACGGCGGGTGCTGGATGCAAATATGCTTCCCTCTTCATTAATATATATCAACTCCGCGGGGGATTCTTTCATTATAAGGGGAGCTGGTTTTGGTCACGGTGTGGGAATGTGCCAGTTCGGTGCAGCTGGAATGGCAACTAAAGGCAAAAACTATAAAGAGATCCTGAACTTCTATTATCCCGGTACGAAAATTGAGAAAATTTATTAGCTATATTAAGGCATCGAGAATTAACGGTGCCTACCTCGCATCCCAGCTGTATAGACCTTACAAGAAAGTGTGGTTAAGAGACCACGCCTTTATTACCATTGCTCTCATGATCCATAGAATCTCTGTCATAGAAGAAATCTGGTGGCTCAAGAATCTATTGCAAAAGGAAACGCTAAAAGTAAGACATATACTGGAGCTTGGGAAGAACCACAAAAACTTCTTAGACCAGGACCTACACCCCAGGGCGAGATATACCCCTGACTTCGGGACATATAATGAGCCCTGGTCTGAACGGCAGTATGACGGAATCGCCCTTGCATACGGAGCCATTCTTCAATTCGAAAACAGGTTCGGTGAACAAGTACTCTCAGAAGAAACGAAAAAACTATATGATAGATACTTTTTGAAGGTATTTGATACACCCTGCGCTGACATCTGGGAAATGCACGATAGTTTCATTCACGTCGAGACTCTTGGAAGCATTCATTACGCTTTGAAATTTCGACTCGATCAACTAAAAGAGGGCACAGTACAGAGAGCAGACTTGAGCAACTTTCTTTCTCATTTAAGAACACAAATTTATGGATTTGAACAGGACGGCGTATTATATAAAATGAAAAAGACTCTTTCATCTGAAAGACCCTTCGGTCTTGATTCTTCGGTACTTCTTCTTTTCACATTATTTGATGTAATTCACGACCCGGATATAATTCAATGCACTATTGCGAAACTATACCACCACCTTTCCCCTGAAGGTGTGGGACTTAGAAGATTTATTATTGGAAGCGAAAAAGATACTTACTTTGGGGGTGGAGTCTGGTATATTCTTAATTTTTGGGCTGCCCAGTGTTTTATGAAAATGAAGCAACGTGAAAAAGCGGTTAGTGCACTTAGGTATCGCTTCAGATTTCCTCTTCCTGAACAAATCAATGATGACTCGCTCATCTTTTCGCAAAAGGCAAAAGAGAAGTGGATTCAAAAAAGCAAAAGAGAAAATGGTGGAATCCCCGGACCTGCAGACCCTCTAACCTGGAGTAATTCTGAATTCATCAGGGTGTTCTCTGATATAATGATCTAAATTATCATTTACCTTTTTGCTAATTTCGCTTGCGACCTTCAACGCTTTCAGCCCATCAAACCCGGTAACAGCCGGTGGAACATTATCTACCAGCGATCTTACAAAGTATCTCAACTCTAAATTTATCGGCTCAATGGAAGTGTCAACTTCCGGAAAGTATGGTAATATCTCATCATTGTGCCTTTTGAACATTTCCACAGTCTTTTGAAGATAGTCAATGGCAACGTATGAATTGATCTGGAAGAACCTTGCCTTTCTGATTTTCTTGAAAGACACTCTTGAAGCTGTGAGGGTTGCTGAAGCACCGGAGGGGAAAACAAGTCTCGAATTCGCAATGTCGACCTTTTCAGTAACAACTGGTGCACCTATTGCATCAACTTGAATCGGATTTTCCTTGAAAAAGTGAAGAACTATATCTATATCATGAATCATAAGGTCAAGGATCACGTCCACATCGGCTCCCCGCGGGTTAAAGATTGAAAGTCGATGAATCTCTGCAAAAAGTGGCTTCTCTATATATTTTGCCACAGCCATAAAAGCTGGATTAAAACGTTCAACATGCCCCACCTGAAAGATTAAGCCCTTTTTGTTTGCAATATCCAGAAGCTCTTCAGCTTCTTCAACGGTCTTCGCCATAGGCTTCTCAAGGAAGAGATGTTTACCTGCTTCAAGAGCTTTCTTTCCCACCTCGTAATGATAAAGAGTCGGTACGACGCATATCACTGCATCGCATTCCTTCAAAAGGTCTTCATACGTGGGAAAAATTCTGACTTTATATTTTTCGCCTACTTCCTGAGCCCTGGCAACATTCACATCAAAAATACCACAAAATTCAATCCTTTCGTTCTCTGATGCTATACTTTTAAAATTCCTAACATGTATTTCACCCAGATGACCAACTCCAACCACACCAGCTTTAAATTTCTTCAGCGTCATTGGACGATCTCCTGAGTATGCCCCTCCTGGAAGTTGAAATAAAATCCAGAATGTACTTGACATCATCAGTCGCAGGGAGATCTGCCTTGATTCTTTCAATGGCATCGGGAAGCGCCAAACCTTGGCGGCAGAGAATCTGGAAGATTTTCTTCAAAATCCTTATCCTCTCCGAATCAAACTTTTTCCTTCTGAGTCCAACGACATTTAATCCTACAACCCTTGGGGGTTCACCAGCCACCATCATATAGGGGAGTGCGTCTTGAGAGAGCTTCACGCCTCCACCAATAATGGAATACCCCCCTACCCTCGTAAACTGATGGATCCCAACAAGCCCCGAGATAAACGCATGGTCATCAACTTCCACGTAGCCTGCAAGCTGTGCAGCATTCACAATTACGCAGTTTGACCCTAATCTTACATTGTGGGCAAGGTGTGCATACGCCATGATAAAATTGTTATTTCCAACAATTGTAGCCTTACCTTCCCCCGTAGCCCTGTGAATTGTAACATATTCACGGATTATGTTGTTATCTCCAATTTGAATTGCGCTTTCTTCATTTTTATAAGAAACATCCTGCGGCAGACCGCCAATATAAACGAATGGGCCAATAAAGTTGTTATTACCAATAAGGACATTACCCTCTATCCTGGAATGGGAACCAATAACCGTTCTATCTCCAATCTTAATATTCCCGACCAGAACTGAGTACGGACCTATTTCGCAGTCCCCCTCAAAAGTGATGTTACCTTCTATAATCACCGTACTGTGGATCTTCACTTCTCAACCTCTGTTAACTGAGCAAGAAGTTCAGCCTCTGCAACAATTTCATTTTCACACAGTACAATACCTCTCATCTTCGCAACCTTTCCACCGAATCTAACAAGTTCGACCTCAATTCTGAGGGTATCCCCTGGTTTTACCGGTTTTCTGAACCTCGCTTTATCAATTCCTGCAAAAAGAAGTAATGTGTTTCTCATTTTTTCCACGTGTTTCAGAAGCAGGAAACCTCCTACCTGAGCCATAGCTTCTATAATGAGTACTCCTGGCATTACAGGGAATTCAGGGAAATGACCCTGGAAGAAAGGCTCATTCAAAGTAACATTTTTAATCCCGACAACTTTTTGCTCATTGAGCGATTCAATACGGTCAACGAGCAAAAACGGATATCTATGAGGCATTACCTTGAGAATATCGTAAATTGAAAAGGATTTCCCACCAAATAGGGCATCCAGCTCTCTCACAAGTTCTAAGTGAGATCTGTGTCCTGCTTTTTCGAGAATTATTTTACCTTTAACCCTTTTCCCGAGAAGGGCTATATCGCCTACGAAGTCAAGGATTTTATGCCTCACAGGTTCATCTGAATAGAAAAGCCCACCCTTCGCTTTGTAGCTATCTTTCCCAACTATAACAACCTTCTCAAGATCACCACCCTTTCCAAGGCCCGCCTGCAAAACCATTTCTACTTCCTCTTCCAGCAGGTAGGTCCTGGCTTTCGAAATTTGTGAAAAGTATATAGAAGGTTCGAGTTTGAAATACGCATATTGATAGGAAAGCAGCGGATGTCCAGGATACTGAATGGCGTAGCTTACTTCAAAATCTGGACCAGGCAAGGCCGTAATTACGTAATCAGGGCCCGATATGTTAACTGGCCTTCGGACTTCCAGATACTCCCTGTCTTTTCCCTGTTCTACTAATCCAACATTCTCTATCGCACTGCAAAAAGCAAAAGCAGATCCATCAAGGTCTGGTATTTCAATGCCATCTACTACAATGTGAGCATTGTCAACCCCAATTCCCCAAAGTGCAGAAAGGATATGCTCAACAGTCATTACCATTGCATTCGCTTTTCCAAGATTTACACCTCTGCTTATGCTCTTCAAATTCGAATAGTGTGCAGGTATCAGCACATCTTCAGGATACTTGTGAAATACGATACCAGTCCCCTCTTCAGCTGGTTCAAGAATAACGAGACATTCCTGCCCTGAGTGTAACCCCTTTCCCTTGAACTCAATCCTCTTTTTTACGGTTCTTTCTTTCAAATTCTTCCTCCAGCTTTTTAACCCGCTCAAAGATTTCAGGAAGCCTCTCTTCCAGTGCCCTTACTTTGAGCATTTTCGATCTTTCCCTTGCAAAATACCCTCCATATATTCCTGGTTGAAGTAGGCTCTTAGACACTCCAGCCTTTGCGAGAATGATAGCCCTGTCACTGATCTCCAGATGGTCGGCAATTCCCACCTGACCCCCCATCATTACCCAGCTTCCAACTTTTGTACTGCCTGCAATACCAGTCTGACCAGCTATAACAGTGTTTTCACCAATTTCTACATTATGTCCAATGTGGACCTGGTCGTCCAGTTTCGTCCCTCTTTTTATTACTGTATTACCCATTGTTGCCCTATCAATAGTAACGTTCGCGCCGATCTCACAATCCTCCTCAATTATTATTCCACCAACCTGAGGGATTTTCTTATATCCCTCTGCAGTGCGGTAGAATCCAAAGCCGTCAGCACCAATTACAGAACCCGAGAATATTATTGTATTGTCTCCGATGCGCACATCGTGACCTACATAAACAAAGGGATGAATTTTTACGCCCTCGCCCAGTTCCACATCACTTCCAATAAAGACGAAGGGATATAACTTTGTATTCTTCCCTATTCTGGAATTTTCACCAATGAACACAAAGGGAGGTACTTCAACACCCTCAGCAATTACTGCGCTTTTTGATACTGGCTCAGCAATTGAGAACCTATCATCCTTCTGAAATAAAGAAAGTACCTTAATCATCGCCAGTTCCTTTTCCGCTGTAACAATAAGAGCCTTTGCTTTTGCATGAATCGGAACGAATGAGGAAATCAAGACTCCGTAAGTCTTTTCCTGATCATACTTTTCTTCGAAAAGGAATGTCACATCTTCATCCCCTGCTTCTAAAATAGGGACAGGTTTCCTTACGGGAAACTCAGGATCTCCCTCAAGAGATGCACCAAGTAGCTTTGCAATGTCAATTGCCTTCAACCCGTTCCAGCTCCTTTATCACATTTATAATCTCTTCGACGGAATTTACCTCAAAATCTGCACCTGAAACTGTGGTGCCAAAAGTATTTCCATACCTTGCGAAAACTGTTATCATTCCAAGCGTTTTCGCACCTACAATGTCCCTTTCAGCCCAATCCCCTACCATTAGAGTCTCTTCGGGTTTTACATTGAGCCTCTGAAGCGCCACTAGAAAAGGCTCAGGCTCGGGCTTCCTCTTGAAAGTATCTTCAAAAGCGACAACCACTTCAAAGAAATGATGAAGTCCAGTCTGCACGAGCCTTGTCCAGGCTTGAAGACGCGGCGCATCTGATACCACTGCAAGTCTCTTACCCATCTTCAGAAGCTCCATTAGCGTATAATAAACCTTCGGGTAAAGAACCAAAGCCCCTTCTTTGGCCCTTCGATACCCAACGATCCCAGCGGATAGAATCTTGTAATCAACCTCTCCATAAGTTTCAGCCAGAAACTTATCAAACACCTTCTGGTCCTCAATCCCTTCACGATCGTAAATTTCGTAAATTCGCTTGATTGCCTCTTCCCGTGGAATGTTCAAACCTGCATCAATCATAGCATCTACTGCTCCAATTACAGCTACTTCCTTCATCTTCATGAAATCTACGAGGGTATTGTCGAGGTCAAAAAGCACTGCCTTTATCATGATTTAAAATTATAACTCTAACTTCTGGTGCCTTCAATCATTACCGGATATGAAGGAGTTGAATCCCTTACAAATTACATTTTGCGGTCTAAAAGCAGACACTTATAATTATTGCAAAACATGCCTGAAAAGAAAATAGTAAATCCAAAGATTTTTCTTTTCGTATCAGGTTTTCTCGTGATACTTCTGATTGGAGCAACCGGTTACAGTACCATAGAAAAAATGACTCTACTGGACTCAATTTACATGGCAGTTATCACAATCTCTACCGTGGGATTCAAAGAGGTTCATCCGCTCAGCCCCCAGGGAAAGATTTTTACGATCTGCTACCTGCTCTTTGGCCTTACCTTCGTTTCCTACGCAATTTTCAACGTAGGAAGGCTTTTATTTGAAAATACCATTGATCAGATTTTCATTGGTAGAAAGAAGAAAGGAGATAAAATCATGGAAAAGCATTTCATTGTTTGCGGTTTCGGCCGTATAGGAAGCATTGTTGCTCGAGAGCTTCACAAGAGGAAGCAAAAGTTTATTGTAATAGAGAAAGATCCAGAAAAAATTAGAATTCTTGAGGAAAAAGGGTTCCCCTATATAGAAGGTGATGCTACCAATGAGGAAGTATTGCATCTTGCAAACATTAAGAAGGCAAAAGGAATCGCTTGCACATTGAGAGAAGATGCAGACAACCTGTACACTGCCCTCACTGCTCGAGAACTGAATCCCGAAATTCTGATTGTATCCAGGGCAGAAAATGAATCTTCTGTGAAGAAACTCATGAAGGCGGGGGTTACCAAAGTAATTACTCCATATGAAGAAGGCGCAGTAAAGATTGCAGAATTTCTGTTGAATCGGGACACAATAGAGCTCGTGGACTTCATAATAAATACAGAGCACTTAAGCTACGCAATAAAAGAAGTCACAATACCGGAAAATAGCAGTCTGGCATGGAAGAACTTAAGGGAAGCAGGCTTGAGGAAGAATTTTGGCATACTCGTAATCGGAATTAAAAGAGAAGATGGGACTATATTTAACCCATCGCCTGACGAAGTTCTGAAACCCGGAGATATTCTTATAATAATAGGAGAAGTTCCGAATCTGGAAAAATTTGTGTTGCAGTAGCTGAGATTTGAAAATTCCTGAAATACTTTGTATATTAAACCAATGCAAGGGATCATCTTAAAGATAGTATTTTTAACGTGCACTTTTCTTATTGCAGGAATTCCCTTTGGCCTTATATATGTTAAAATTTTCAAAAAGACTGATGTCAGGAAAGTAGGCAGCGGAAACATCGGCGCCACTAACGTCCTTAGATCAGCAGGGGCCATTGTGGCTTTGCTGACAGCTCTTTCAGATTTTTTGAAGTCTTTGCTACCTGTATTACTGGGAAGGTATATCTTTCAAAATGATTTATTTTCCCAGCTTATCTGGGTGACAGCAATTTGCGGTCATTGTTTCTCTCCATACCTTGGCTTTAAAGGAGGAAAAGGTGTGGCAACCTTCTTCGGAGGTCTCGTGGTAATAAGTTTTCATTCAGCCGTTTACGGTTTCCTAAGCTGGTTAATTATTTTAATTGCAACGGGATTTGTTTCTGTGGGGTCTATGGTAGCATCGTTGATACCGATATTCATCGCAATAATTGAGAAAGCCTCTCTTTTGACAACCCTGATATTCAGCACATCATCCATTATCATAATTTACCGACACAAAGAAAACATAGTTAGATTAATTAAAGGCAATGAAAACAGATTCAAAATTCTGAGAAAATGAATTCCGTTGGAATTGTCGGCTCTGGAAGCTGGGGTCTTACCCTGGGAATTTTGCTTACAGAGAAGGGTCACAGTGTAACTGTCCTCTGCAGAAGAGAAGAGAAGAAGTCCGAACTGTCAGAAAAGAGAAAAGATATCAAAAGACTTGGAGAGGTGCAAATCCCCAATGAAATTGAATTCTCAACAGATCCCAATGTTCTTAATAATTCTGAATATGTCATCTTCGCAGTTCCCTCACACACGCTTCGGGATTATATGCAAAAAGTACACACTTCAATCAATAGCAGAAAACTGATTTCCGTAATCAAGGGAATTGAAACAGGAACTTTCAAAACACCTTCCCAGGTCATCATGGAGTTCTTCCCGGAAGCCAAAATTGCGGTACTGACTGGCCCGACTATCTCAAAAGAGGTTCTTAGAAGAATACCAACTTCCGCTGTGGTAGCATCTTCCGATGAGGATTATGCTAAAGAAATTCAGATGCTATTCCATACAAACTACTTCCGCGTATACTATTCTTCAGACATAACGGGTTGTGAATTGGGTGGAGCAGTTAAAAATGTAATTGCAATTGCAGCTGGTATCCTGGATGGGCTGGGTTTTGGAGCCAACACGAAGGGCGCTCTTATTGTCAGAGGTGCAAGGGAAATAATGAAGCTTGGGGAAAAAATGGGCGCTAATCCATTAACATTTTCTGGACTTTCCGGAATTGGTGACCTCATTACTACCTGTTTCTCACCTTACTCCAGAAACCGCATCGTGGGAGAACAAATCGCGCGTGGCAGAAAACCTGAAGAAGTACTCGCGGAAATGGATATGGTAGCAGAAGGAATCCGCACATCTCATGTGATAAGAGAACTTGCCGCGAAACTAAACATTGAATTACCTGTCGTTGAATGCGTTCACAGAATACTAAACGGTGAACTAACCCCTCTGGAAGCCATAAATTTGATTTTGAACAGGCCACCAAAACCTGAATTTTATTAATTTTTCTTTGACTGGACCATCAGTTAATAATAAAATTGTGCTATGCCGTTGAGACTTTTTAACACTTACAGGAAAGATTACGAAGAATTTACACCATTAAACACTTCAAAGGTTGGAATCTACATGTGCGGTATGACCGTTCAGGATAGACCACACCTCGGCCACATACGAACCTTCATTTTCGGAGATGTCTTCAGAAGATATCTTGAATTTCGTGGGTATGAGGTGGCTTTCATCCAGAATTTCACAGACATCGACGATAAAATCATCGAGAAATCGAAAATTGAAGGAGTTGACTGGAGACATCTTGGAGACAAGAACATAAATGAATATTTAACTTCTGCCATGCAACTAAACATTAAGCCTGCTACCTACTATCCAAAAGCTACGCAGTTCATCCAGGAAATCATTGAAACTATAACCACATTAATCGAAAGAGGATTTGCATACGAAGCCAACGGCAGTGTATACTTTGAAGTTTCAAAATTTAAGAATTATGGGAAGCTTTCAGGAAAAAATCTCGATGATCTGAAGGAATCGTTCCGGATCGATCCCGATCCAAATAAGAAAAGTCCATTTGATTTCGCCCTCTGGAAAGCCTGGAAAGAAGGAGAGCCTTACTGGTTTTCTCCCTGGGGAAGAGGAAGACCTGGCTGGCACATTGAGTGCTCAGTGATGTCTACACACTTTCTCGGACAGCCCTTCGATATTCACATGGGTGGCCAGGATTTGATTTTTCCGCATCACGAAGATGAAATAGCACAAGCGGAGTCAGCCCGGGATAAACCATTTGTTAAGTACTGGATCCACTCTGCTCCAATGCTTCTTAAGGGTGAAAAAATGTCAAAGTCTACAGGACTCTATTTTGCAATAAAAGATCTTCTCGAAAATTATTCACCAGAGGCCATCAGGTTATTCATCCTCCAGAAACACTACCGATCACCTGCTGAATACATCCCCGATTACCTTGAAGAGGCTGAGAAGGCAATAGAAAGGATAAAGAATTTTTTAAAGGCATCCCCAGCGGTGGAGCATATTGGTCCTGTTAAAGAAGCTGTTATCCAGAGATTTCAGGAAGCTTTGGATGATGACCTTAATACGCCTCGAGCAGTCAGCCTGCTCTTTGACTTAGTAAAGGAAGGAAACCAAAAACTTTCAGAAAACATCAATCCTCATGAAGAAAAGAAAACTTTGCTTCTCCTCATGGAAGTCCTCGGTTTCAACATATCTAATCTTTTGATGGAGAAAGTTGAAACAGATTTGATAAGAGACGTTGTTAAGATAATCTTAGATGTAAGGCAGGAATTGAGAAAAAACAGAGAATTTAGCCTTGCAGACAGGATTAGAAAAGAACTTGAAGGCATAGGGATAAAAATTAAAGACACCAAAGAGGGAACGACCTTCGAGTTTTGACTGCAAAAGTGGAAAGATTTATAATATTGAAAAATAAGGAGGTAAAATGAGGAAGTTATTAGTTGTAATAAACATCATACTCTTCGCAATACTGGTCTTCATCCTTTCATATCCGAGAATTCAGGCTGCAAAGATTAAAGAAATCAAAGTAATCTACACAAAGAACGTAAGCGCACTACCTCTGTTCGTTGCATTGGAGAACGGCTATTTTGACTCGCTTAAGCTAAAAGCGTCCCTGGAGGAAGTAGATAAGCCAGGTGACGAAGTTGAGAGAGTCGGTAGAGGTGCTTTAGGCGCGGGATTTGGAACGTCCTGGGATCTCTTCGCCCTGAAGGCCTCAGCAAGTCCAGAAATCTTCAGAGTGATATACAACGTAAAAGCGTCGGTAACCGAACCTCAATCAGCATTAGTCTCACCAAAGAATAGGGGTATTAGGAGCTTTCGCGATCTCACAAGGAAGGGCGTTAGAATCGGCTATTTAAAAGATTCACGGCAGATGGATATGATTAAATACGTGATGGCAACTGAAAAGGTTAGGGAAGATAACTACACTCTAATGCCTTTCAGTTATGCAGAAATGAAAGACACGAATACCCTTCGCTTTGTTGACGCAATGCTGGTGATGGAACCTTTAAGAACATATCTAATAAAGAAGAACCTTGTAAACGTTGTTGAAGACGGTTTCCTCGAGAGAAGGATCTTGACTCCATTCCTCACGGGTGTCGGCTACACTTCAAGAGTCAACGTTCAACTTAATAAAGAAGGTGTAGCAAGACTTGCTGAAGGTTTGAACAAAGCTATTGACTATATCAGGAAGGACCCACAGAGTGCACAGAAGATATTGAGAAAATACATTGAAATTGAAGATACTTTCACCGTTAACCTCCCCACCTTTGAAAAATACTCTGAGCTCACCGATGTGGCGGAAATCAACAGGACCGTCCAGAAATATATTTAAATGCAGGTGATGTTCAGAGAGGTTTCTTTCGGAAGTTCAATTTTGAGAAAAGAGGAAATTCAGAAGTAGCAATGTTTTTAGGGCCCCTTCAGGGGCCCTAAAAATACCTTCATGCAGCGTTTAATTTTAATATTTTTTTCTTTTATCCTGTACGTCCTCTCTTTCCCTCCGTTTAAAATTTTCCCCCTAGGATTTATCTTCCTTGTTCCCCTTCTACTGGCAATGAAGGACTTACCAAGGAAACGGGTATTTCTGCTAACTTTATTGTTCTTCTATGTATTCTGGTTCTATCATACACACTGGATACTGAATATGGAAGTGGAAGCGTCCACAAAACCCTGGCTTATAGCAGGACTTATAGTCTTGCCACTTTACCTGGCGATATTCAATTCTATCCCATTCCTTTTTGTGAAAAATCAATACAAGGTACTTATTATTCCTTCTTTGTGGACTCTGCTTGAGTTCATAAGAGGATCCACCTATCTTGGATTCCCCTGGGTAAATGTCGCTTATTCTCAACTGGAAAATCCATATTTTAGAATGTTAAATGCAGTAGGCGGAATATACTTCACAGGATTTCTGATTATCCTCAGTAATACACTTCTCTTCGAATTCTGGCAAACTTCAAGGAAAAAATACCTGAGATACTTCTTTGTCCTTGTTTTTTGCTCCCATGCAGCTGGAGCATTGCTCTACTATTATCCTCAAAAAGGTAACTCAGAAAAAGTAAGAGTCCTCATATTCCAGCCTAACATCTTACCGCGAGAGGAAGACGACTATTCAGAATGGATGGAAGCTTTGAGGTCTTATAATAGATTGTTATCTGAAGTAAACGATTCTTTCGACCTGGTGCTTCTTCCAGAATCAGCCCTTCCTGGATATTTTAAGTACTCAAGAAAATCCATCTCCCTTATAGACTCACTCTCTCGAAAAACAAAAGCATCTGTTCTTTTGGGCAGTGCCGATGTAAACCTGGATGGAAAACGAAATGTATACAATACCGCGCTTCTGGTTTCTGGTGACAGCATTATCGCACAGTATAATAAGATACACCTTGTTCCTTTTGGCGAATGGCTTCCGTATGAGAATAAAGTAAAACTTCTCCAGAGAATTGAGTTCGGTCAGGGTGATTTTTCCCCGGGTGATTCATTAAATCTCATCAGAATCGGAGAAATACCCTTTGGAGTACTGATATGTTTTGAGTCCATATTCCCTTACATCTCAAGAAGCTATTCCAGAAAAGGTGCGGGCTTTCTTGCCAACATAACCAGCGACGGCTGGTACGGAAAATCCCTTGGGCCGAAAGAACATTTTGAACTCTTGCGATTCAGGGCAATAGAATCTGGAAAATATGTTGTTAGATCTGCAAAAACGGGCATATCTGCGGTAATCGATCCGAAAGGTCGAGTTGTCAAATCCCTGGGGTTATTCCAGTGGGGTTACATTGATGCCGACATTGAAATCCGCAATTCTAAAACCCTCTACACACAGTTCGGGGATTTTATCATTATAATTAGCATTATTTTAGCGTTGGTCGCTTTGCTAAAATCGAAAAGGAGGAAGTAAGTATGAAAAGATATCTATGGATCTTATTCCTTTTGAACGCGTCCTTTCTTACTGCTCAGATAATACCAATTGATTCCATTCAAGGCTATTCAACGAGCTCACCATATGTAAACAGAACCGTCACAACGGTGGGTGTTGTAACGGCACCTGTGCAGGACTGGACAAGATACATAAGAGGATTCTTCATACAGGACGCCGATGCGCCCTGGCACGGCATATATGTTTATACCGGGACAATTAATGTTACAGTGGAACGAGGAGATTCAGTAAAAGTTACAGGAAGAGTAACTGAGTATTACGACCTCACCGAAATTAGTCCAAGCTCTCCTTCCGATATAGTAATTCTAAAACGCGGAGCTCGAATACCTAGACCCTTGAAAGTGAGTTGTGCTGAAGTAAACACTGAACCGTACGAGGGTGTTTTGGTACAAGTAGACAGTGCAACCGTAACCAACAGTAATCTGGGTAACTATCAATTTGAAATAAGAGATCCGCAGGGTGGAACAACGATAGTCCAGAACTGTGCGGGGTTCTCCTACTCTCCTGCCGTCGGTAACTTCATTCCTTCCATAATTGGAGTTGACTATTATTCATACAGTGCCTTCAAAATAGTACCACGTCGGAATGAGGATATTGTCTTCTCAGGAGACGGAACGGGGTATTTCTATTTTGAAAACAGTTTGATGGCAACAGGGGACGAAAAGGACCTGATCCTTAATGTTGAACCATCTGCACCCTTTACAATTAGAGGAATAAAAATAGCAATACCTTCAGAATTTTCTGTCGCTGGAACTGTTCTCCTTTCGGGAGAGGGCTTTCAAAATGCAACACTAACAATAATTGCAGACACAATTACTATCGAAAATGCCACCATTGAAAGAGGTAAGGAAGGCACAGTTCAGATTACCCGCGTTCAAGCTCCAAACATTCCAGGACTCTACCCCTTTAACGTTATGACTCAATCGCAAAGCACTTTCATACTGGTCCCTGATGCACCCTCAATCAACGTCGTAAGTATCGTAGGCGGTGGATCTGCATCCATAACGCCCCTTATCATTCCTCAAAACACTCCGGTTCAGTTAGATATTCATATTTCCAATAATTTTGGAGTGCTCAGGCAGATACTTGCCATTCTTCCTCATAACTATTTTGATTGGAATGGAAATCTCTCTCTTACAGGCGCGGGATTTTCCGGCGCAACCTGGACTCTGAATGGCGATACAATAAAAATTCAAGATTGCACAATTGATTCCTCACGAAGCGGTAGTATAGTTATAAATAGCATAAGCTTCGTACAGGAAGGTCTCGCTCAGGTTGAAATTAAAACAGGGGACGCAGATTCGGTAGGTACTATAAGTAGTCCTCCCAGATTCTTTGTTGCCATGCCCGACACAACTATCAAACTTAAATATTTCCACAATACTGCCACAAAGACCTTCTTAACTGGTTTAACAGTAGCAATTAAAGGCGCAGTTTCTGGAGTAATTGGTGATAGAACATATGTCCAGGACTCCACAGGCGGCATAATTGTTTACAGAGGTCCTGCATTGAGCCCCAACACCCTTGTAAAGTTGCAGGGACAATACGGGGAATATCGGAATTCTTCACAACTCTATTCTGCTGTTCTTCTTTCATCCTATGGCTCATACCAGGTTGAACCTGAAAGCCTGAGCTTTCCGCCCCAGGAAACTCAGGAAGGAATTCTGGTAAAAGCCTTTGACCTTATACCCCCCTCTGGCATTTCCTATTTTATCCCTGATAGTTCCATCGTTTTCAAAGACTCATTGAATAGAGAATACAGAATTTACGTATCTTCAACAACGGACCTTGCATTCAAACCAATTCCAAGGGGTAAGATAGATATTATTGGGTGTGTTTATCAATTCGATGCGTATTACAATATTCAACCGAGAAACACCCGGGATATCACTGCAAAAGGCAACGGTACCGGAGATTTCTCCCTGGAACCACCTTACACATTCTACGATTCAACAAAAAACATTAATCTTCTGATTTCTTCTCTCTATAACCCTATAAAAAGCCTGGAACTGTCCATTACGGGGTGCACGATTGATACGTTTACGTTTGTGAGCCAGGGATTTTCTAACCCTGTTATTGATTCACTTTACAGAGACTCTTCAACATTTTATTTGAAGATTTCCGGAGGAATGGAGCTTGTAGCGGATACTCTCAGACTTGCAGGTCTTAAGCCCTTGCAGGACATTTCAACAATTAATTTTTCAATAAAGACATCCGTCGATTCCGGTGGCTTTCTTTCACCGATTCTTTCAAACCCCGTTCTTTATGTGGGCACACCAATTGCACAGGCTCGCAGGAATGGAGCAGATGGCTTCACCCCCGAGTTTCTGAATCAACAATTTTCGGTCATTGGAGTTGTCACAGCACCACCAAGAATTTTCTCCACTACAAGAACTTCTATGTACATTCAGGATGAAACCGGTGGAATTAATGTCTACTATTCAGGAAGTTATGTAGACTTCAATGTAGGTGATCTAGTGAGAATCAGAGGTAGCATTCTTCAGTATAATGGACTTACAGAAATTTCCCCCACCACCACAACAGACATCGTGCTCCTTGGACAGGGTTACAATGTTAACCCACTAATACTTCAACAGGGGACAAGTATTGGCGAATCTCTGGAGGGGTTACTGGTGACGGTTGAGGGTACCGTGGCCAACAACCCTTATATGTCAGGATCGGGAAAAGCATTCACATTGTATAATGGTCTCGTCCCCATAGATATTTACGTTTACAACACCACCGGTGTAGATATTTCTAATGTCTCAAAAGGGAATGTTTACCGAATCACAGGTGTAGTTGGTCAATATGATGCCACATCGCCATATACTTCGGGATATCAGATCCTTCCAAGATTCCAGGATGATATACTCTTAATTCAGCCAGCCGTGTCCGCGTCGGTGGACCTCGCAGTTCATCCTAATGTATTTTCACCCCAGCTTGGAGAAGCCCTCAGGTTGGAGGTAACCGGTCCTGCAAATGCAACATACAACCTAAAAATCTTCAATACTTCTGGAAAACTGGTAAAGACCATCGCTCTCGGTAAAACTGTACCATTCACAGTTGAATGGAGAGGAACCGACGATAAAGAATCTATTCTGCCCTCAGGACTTTACATAGTATTCCTTGAGTGCATTACATCTGAAGGAAGAAGTGAAAGAATACAGAAACCTGTGGTCCTTTCGAGACCTAAATAAATACTTTTTCAAAATAGGATGCAAAGTTAAACAGGAGATCCTCCCGCCAGGGTTCTGAAATCACCTGAAAGCCAAGAGGGAGCTTATGTGAGGTTTCCCCCCACGGAATGGCAAGAGCAGGATTTCCTGCAAGATTGGCGGGGATGGTAAAAAGATCAAGATAATAAAGGCTTACCGGGTCTTTTTCTTCATCAACCCTCGGGGCTGAGAAGGGAGAAACAGGTAAAACAATAATATCAACTTCCTGAAGGGCTCTATCCAGATCATTCTTAATTAACCTTCTGACCTTTAGTGCTTTAAGATAGTAGGCATCGTAGTAGCCGTGAGAAAGCGCAAAGGTTCCAAGAATTATTCTACGCTTAACTTCGTCTCCGAAACCTTCGTTTCGAGTCTTTGAATATACAGCATCAAGGCTATCCGCCTTTGCCCTCAAACCATATCTAATCCCATCGTATCTTGAAAGATTTGAAGACGCTTCCGAAGTTGCAATAAGCTGATATACCTCTACAGAATATTTAATATTCGGTAACTTAATTTTCTTTAATTTAAACCCCGCCTTTTTCAGAAGGTCTAATAATTCAAAAAAATTCTCCTTCACTTCACTCTCCATCTCAGCTGTATCGACAATATCAGGGTATCCGAGTGTACAATTTTGCGGGTCAATGTCCTTAAGCAGCTCTTTTAAACTATGCTTTTTTACATCGACGGAAGTGGAATCTCGAGGGTCATACCCGGAAATTGCTACGTAAGTCCTGGCAAGATCCTCCACGTTTCTAGCCAGAGGCCCAATCTGGTCAAGAGACGATGCAAAAGCAACAAGACCGTATCTTGAGACCCTCCCGTAGGTAGGCTTAAGGCCGAAAATCCCGCAAAAAGAAGCAGGAAGTCTAATTGAACCACCAGTATCAGAACCGAGTGAAACCTGAACCTCCCCAGCTGCAACGCTGGCTGCAGCTCCGCTGGATGAACCACCTGCAAGATACTCAGAATTATGAGGGTTCTTCACAGGGCCATAAAAGGAATAAGTGCCGAGGGCACCCATGGCAAACTCATCCATATTGAGCTTGCCCATTATTATGCCACCTTCATCCAGGATCTGTTCAATGACCGTCGCATGGTATAGAGATTTGTATCCAGAAAGTATCCTGGAAGCACAGGTAGTTCCAAACCCTTTTACGTTGATGTTATCCTTAACGCCCACGGGGATTGCAAACAAAAGGGGAAAATCCTCATATTTTTTTATCTTTGGCTCCAGCTCTCTTGCGCGTCGTAGAGCGTAATCTTCAAACACTTCAATAAAGCTATTAGTTACAGGCTGCGAAATCTTGATTCTTTCGATGTGTTCTTCCACCACATCTATAGGCTTCAGATCCCCCTTTTTGTATGCATGGTGTATTTCAGATATACGCATCTTATCACTTAGCATTGTGTAATTTTAAGCGACAGAAAACCGCTGTTCAAACATGAGCCTGCATAGAGACTGAAGTTAAAAGATATGCATCCTGGAATATTTGAAGACGCTTACTAAATTCATTATAATTAGAAATAATTCAAGGAGGTATCTTATGAAAGGTTTTGCGGGCAAAATACTGAGGATTAACCTTACAAAAAAGGAGATTAAAACCGAACCTCTGAAAGAGGAAATGGCAAGGAAATACCTGGGAGGAGTCGGATTCGGTGCCAGAATCCTATATGAAGAGGTTCCTGCAAAAGCGGATCCCCTTGGACCCGACAACAAACTTATCATTACCCCTGGCATACTCGTAGCTACAGGGTTACCCACAATGTCAAAGACCGCGCTAAACTTCAAATCTCCCCTCACCGGGGGTTATGGGAGATCTGTTGTAGGTGCCTACCTTGGAGAAGAACTGAAGAAAGCAGGGTATGATGCAATTATTATCGAGGGCAAGAGCGAAAACCCTGTCTATATCCTCATCGAGGATAGCAAAGTGGAAATCAAAGACGCCTCAGGCCTCTGGGGAATGCTGACCAGCGAAGCCCATAAGAAACTCCAAGAAATGCACGGAAAAGTAAGAACCGGAATTATTGGGCCCGCAGGAGAAAAACTTTCAAAAATATCAGAGGTAGATTTTGAAGAAAGACAGGCTGCCAGAGCTGGCGTTGGAGCAGTAATGGGCTCTAAAAAGCTAAAAGCCATAGCAGTAAAGGGCTCAGGCGAAGTCGAATACCATGACAAACAGATGTTAAAAGAACTCATTCTAAAGTGGGGAAAAATACTGAAAGAGCACCCAGCTACTGAAGCAGATATGAAGTACGGCAGTGGAGAGTTTTACGAGTGGGTCAACCGAGAGCGTGGTACATTCCCTTCACTGAACTGGAGATATGGTTATATGCCAGTCTACGATCAGCTGAAGGAAGGAGAAAAATCTCATCTCGACCCTTATTATTGGTCTCCCAAATATACGGTAAAGAACCGGCCCTGTCCGCATTGCACGAAACCCTGTGGAAGGTACATAAAAATCAGTGATGGGAAGTATGCAGGTACGGAAGTTGAAGGTGTGGAGTATGAGGTCCTCTATTCTCTCGGTGGTGTTCTTGGAATTGATGATATTGGTGCTGTCGCAAAAATGAACAAACTATGCGATGACTACGGCCTGGATGCCATCTCCGCGGGAGTAACACTGGCATGGGCAATGGATTGCTATGAGAATGGACTTCTGACGAAAGAAGACACCGACGGACTGGATCTCAAATTTGGAAACGATGAAGCTGCAGTAAAAGCCATTGAAAAGATGGGCAAGAAGGAAGGGAAACTGGGAGAACTCCTGTTCAACGGGTCAAAGGAAGCAGCAGAAAAGCTTGGAAAGGATTCCTGGAAGTACGCCGTTCACATAAAAGGCCTTGAACTACCTGCCTACGATATCAGGGGGCTGAAAGGTGTAGCCCTTGCTTTCGCTGTTTCAACGAGGGGAGGATGTCATCTTACTGGTGGTGCATACGGAATCGAACTTACTGGAGCCTGGTGGAAAATGAAAGGCATAGATAGGACTAAGGGCGAATGGAAAGGATTTGAAATAAAGACTCTGGAAGACTTAATGACACTATATGATGCTATTGGAGCGTGCAAGTTCTCAAGGCATATGTTCTTTATAGAAGCATTTCCTGAAATGATGAAAGCAATTACAGGATGGGATATGGGGGAAGAAGAACTCTGGGTTGCTGGTGAAAGGATATACAACATTACGAAGATGTTTAATGTGAGAGAAGGCTTCTCCCGTAAAGATGATCATCTTCCATGGAAAGTTCAAAATGTTCCAATACCAAAGGGACCATCAAAAGGACTCTTCGTATCACAGGACGAGTTTGACCGGATGCTCGACGAATACTACATCGCTCGTGGCTGGTCAAGGGAAGGAATCCCTACTAAAGCTAAACTTTCTCAGCTCGGGCTAAAAGATTTGGCTGAAGAGCCTTTTGCAGCTGGGATTTAAAGAAGTTTACTTTTTGGGGCCCCCTGCGGGGGCCCCAAAAAAATCATGTTATCTTTATTTTTCGGTAATTTATCGAGCTTCCCATCGGTTCTAATCGCCGATGAGGGAAAACCCCTTTACTTTCTAAAATCCTACGTTAAGTACTCTCATCAGGAAAATCTAATTTCGATGGTAGACTCTGTATGGAATCTTGCAGGTTGCTCACCCGAGAGGTTAAAACGGCTTGTGATATACGAGGGACCTGGACTGTTCACAAGCCTGAGAATAGGCTATGCCTTCGCGAAGGCTTTATTCTTGAAAAATCCCTATTATGAGCTCTACGCACTCAATTCTCTGGACGTGCTGGCATTACTCTCTGAAAAGCCTTGCTATATACCCTGTCTCCCAGCACAGAAAGGAGAAGTGTTCTACGCTTTGTACGAAAACGGCACAAGGAAGAGCGAATATAAAATTGGAAAATATGACGAGCTAAAGAATACCTATAGTCAATGCTTCCTTGAAAATTTCACGGATTTCCCGGATGCAGAGGCATTATTCAAAGCATTCATAAAAGTATACAACACTCTAAAGCCCCAAGACCCAAGAACTGCAGATCCATTTTACATAAGACCCCCTGACGCATATATGAAACTGAGGGACAAGAGATGATATTTATTCCCCTTGGCATAGGTCTCCTCATCCTCATAATCTTTGCAGCGGGGGCGTTCTTCGTGCTGTGGCTCTTGGGCGCAATACCTTTTGCCTTCACGAAACTAGGGATTTCACCTGAAATGGCAGTATTTCTGTATATAATGACCTTTCTGGGTAGCTTTGTGAATATTCCCTTAACCACAATGAAGAATTACTATATTAAGAGGTCTATATGGTACTCGATTCCAGTAGTGCAGAAAACTGTAGTTGCAATAAACCTGGGTGGTGCAATTATCCCTGTCATTGTTTCAGCATATATTCTGAGCAGAACCCATAGTGGTACCTTTATTCTACCGATTCTCGTAATGTCTTTCGTTGCAAAGAGTCTTACGAGGATCATTCCCGAGCGTGGATTTGTAATGCCTGCATTTATACCTCCACTTGTTGCTGTCCTTCTCGGATATGTATTTTATCCTGAGAATCCCGCTGCCTGTGCTTACGTAAGTGGGACTCTCGGAGTACTTATAGGGGCTGACATCTTAAATCTTCACAAAATTCGAAAACTCCAGAGTACCTTCGTTAGTATTGGAGGGGCTGGAGTCTTTGATGGAATTTTTCTTACAGGGATCATCTCGGCTCTGCTAATCTGAGATATTCACTAAATCGGAGAAAACTTCTGAATTTTCGCAGTTTAGTGCCTGAATCTCCTAAGACCTGTGAAAACCAGGGTAATTCCGAGTTCTTTGGCGCGGTCTATTACATCCTGATCTCGTACAGAACCACCCGGCTCCACAACAATTTTAACGCCGTGTTGGTATGCAAGGTCAATGGAATCTGTGAACGGGAAGAAACCATCGGAAACTAAAACAGCGTCCTTTGCTCTTTCACCCGCTTTTTCAAGGGCTATCTTCACAGCATCAACCCTGCTGGTCTGGCCTCCACCAATACCCACGGTCATACCATCTTTTACAACTACAATGGCATTGGACTTTACGTGTTTTATAACTTTGTCACCAAATATAATATCAGAAACACGCTTGAATTCCAGTGTACCAGAAACTACATTCAATGCTTCTGGTGTCAGAGGTTTGATATCCTTCTGCTGAATCAGAAGATCTTCATCAATGAACCTGTATTCAAGCTCATTTCTTAAATCCTTTCTAACTCTTAGAATCCTTCTTTTCTTCTTACGTCTTAAAACCTCCAGTGCCTTATCAGTAAAGTCACGAGCAATGACCACTTCAAAGAAGAATTCATTAAGAAGCTCGGCCAGTCTATCTTCCACAATACCATTAAGAGCAACGATTCCCCCATAGGCAGATACTTCGTCACCTTTCAAAGCTTTTTCGTAAGCCTCTCCCAAATTCTCTGCTATGCCAACCCCACAGGGTATGTTATGTTTAATAATTGCGCAAGCATCCTCGGAAAACTCGCTAACCACATTCCACGAAGAATATGCATCAAGTATGTTGTTATACGAGAGTTCGATGCCGTTCAAAATCTCAATATTCCTAAGAAAAGAATGCTTCCCGAGAGCATTCAGGTACACGCTTCCTTTCTGGTGAGGGTTTTCCCCATAACGAAGCTCCTGTGATTTCCTGAAAATAAAGGCTCTGAATTCAGCCTCCCTGGAGTACCGACGAGATAATTCCTCGTGAATTATAGAATCATATTCAACTACTTTTTCAAACCCCTTCAGAGCGAGTCCTAACCTAACCTCCTCACTAAGAGTTCCTATACTAATGGCTTCAGCTACAAAGTTATAGTCAGAGGGATCGCACACAAGGGTAACCCACTTGAAATTCTTCGCAGCAGCCCTAATTAAACTTATGCCCCCAATGTCTATAAATTCCAGAAGGCTATCCAGGTCAAGATCCCTTTTATCACTGAACGGATAAAGATTCACTATGACAAAGTCAATAAGGGGAATTCTGTTCTGCTCAAGGTACCTTAGATCCTCCTCGTTATCTCTTCTTGCAAGAATCCCTGCAAAAATTGCGGGATGTAAAGTCTTAACCCTACCCCCGGGAGCCTCTGGGAACCTTGTAAGTTCTTCTACATTGTCTGCCTGAACATTCAAATTTCTAAGATATTCCAATGTGCCACCTGTTGAAAGAATTCTGTATCCCGCCTTCTCGATTGTGCGTACGAGATTCTCAACACCTTCCTTTGCAAAGATACTGACAAGGGCACATTTTTCCATTTCTACTTATCTCCCAGAAGCAATTTCTTAATTACAAATGGATAAGTATTATGCTCTAACCTATGAATCCTCTTTTCGAGACTCTCTAAGGTTTCTCCGTCGCGAATTCTAAGTGCAACCTGCTCAATGATCGGGCCTGAATCTATTCCTTCATCAACGAAGTGAATAGTAATGCCCGTAACCTTGCACCCCGCCCTGTACGCGCGTCCTATTGCGTCAAGACCAGGAAATGCAGGAAGCAGAGCAGGATGAATGTTTACTATTTTTCCTCTGAATCTTTCTACGATAAACGGAGGCAAAATTCTCATATAGCCAGCAAGTACAATAAGATCGGGATTGAGCTCCGTTAACCTCTCGTGTAGGGCTTTGTTAAAAGAAAGCTTATCAGGAAAAATTTTGTAGTCAAAAATCTCAAAAGGAACACGAAGCCTTTTTGCCCTTCTTACTGCTCCGGCCTTTGGATTATCTGTAATCAGAGCTTCCACTCTCAATGGCCAGCCATTCTTATTGATTGCCCTGACAATAGCCTCAAAATTCGAACCATTCCCCGAAGCAAGGATAACAATTCGTTTCATTTCGTTTTACAAACTAACTCTCTGAACCTGATCCAGAACAAATCTTCTGATTTCGCCGGGATTAGGTAAGTCTGCAACAATTTTCCCATTATCAAGATATTTTTTGAGATAACTGTGCATTTTCTTACCACAGCAATAAAAACTTTCATTTGTGCGACTCTCTGGAATCACTTTCAAACTTAAACATTCCCCGCAACGCAATACATGCTTCCTGGAACTAAACTTTCCCTTTTTCGCCAGAGGCTTACCCTCAATTTCCACAATGTCCATGGCAAAGTCGATGGTAGGTGCATTGGAAATTGTCGTCCCGACCCCAAACCCATAGGCCCCAGCCTCCTTGAGGGAAGGAATATCATCTTCATCAAGACCTCCAGAAACGTAAACCTTGACTTTCGTAAAGCCTCTAACATCAAGCTCCCAGCGGACTTCCCTCACAATTCTCGCAAAATTTCCTCTTCTAGAAGAAGGAGTATCTAACCTAACTCCCAGGAGGTCCTTGATTGTCGACGCAGCTTTTATGGACTCAAATTTCTCGTCTCCGAAGGTATCAATGAGAGCAATTCGGGGAATATCCTGCGGCATAACTTCATCAAAGGCTTTCCAGGCCTCCTCTTCACCCATAATCAACATCAATGCATGGGGCATCGTCCCTGTAGGCCTGATTCCAATGGCATCAGCGCCCAGAATAGACGAGACGCCATCGCACCCGCCCACATATGCATTTCTGTCAATGAAAGGCGATATACCAGGATGCATCCTGCGCACTCCAAAGGAAAGAACTGTTGCATCCTCTGCAGCTTTCTTTATCCTTGCTGCCTTCGTTGCAATGCCAGAAGCCTGACAGATGAAACCCAATGCAGGAGTCTCAAATTCTGCAAACTCCTTATAATCGCCTTCAAGGATCATCACGGGAACAGGAACCCCTTCACTATCAGAAGGTGAGAATATAGTACCTTCCGGAAGTGCATAAAGATTTACGGGGATACCTTCAAGAAGTTTCACCACATATTCAAGTCCGGCAAAAACTGCCCAAGGATAGCCAGAAGGAAGAGACGCAGTTGTAAACTCAGCTAACACTTCCTTTTTTATGTTCTTTTTCTTAAGGATTTCGACGGTTCTTCTGAAATATACATCGGTGGTCTGCCCGGCCCTGATCTCGTTATCACTGGCCGTATGAAAATCCCTCATTTCTAACATCTCCCTTGAGCCTCGCGAAAACAATTCTTCCTGTCTCAGTCTGCAGCACAGAATGCACCACCACATCTATCTCCTGACCAATTAGGGAAAGAGCTCCATCCACGACAACCATTGTTCCATCCACAAGGTAACCTACGCCCTGTTTCTTTTCTTTTTCCTTACCTTCTCTAACAATTTTAATCCTTATGATGTCCCCAGAATTCAGAGGTAGCTTCAATTTTTCTGTAAGTTCATTCACATTAAGAACAAACACATCCTGATGTTCAGCAATCTTTTTCAGGTTAAAATCAGTGGTAATCAACTTTGCCCTCGTTTTTCTTGCAAGTTCAATCAGCTTCTCGTCCACGTCGTGTTTTCCCGGAATATCTTCGTGAGTAATAATCAATCTATCCTTCAAAGCTTCTTTCAATCTATCCAGCATTTCTATCCCGCGTCTGCCCTTCTCCCGCTTATCTGGATCCTTCGAATCAGCAATATTTTGTAGTTCTTTCAAAACAAAGGAAGGCACTGCAATGTTACCTTCCAGGAATCCGAGCTCTATCATATCTACAATCCTGCCATCAATTAAGGCACTTGTATCAACAAGTTTGCTGTATCTTTTGAATTCGCCCTTCCCTGCAGCACGCTCTGCCTTAGATTTGAATAATTCCTCTTTTCTGGAAAAAATGTATGCAACAAATATGTATATAGAAGCAGTGTTGGTAATAAGGAAAACCCAGCCCCTCATCTCAGGTCTTCGGAATGTTGGGAACTGAATTATTAGAAAACCTATGAAAGAGCCGAAGAGAGCCCCTGCCACTATGGTTGCTAGAACAACAGCCACCTCCCTCAGAGTTCTATGATATAAAAGCCTCTCAAGGGCAATTATTGAATACGAAATCAACAATGCCAGCAAAGCTGAAGTATAGTAAGGCAACCGAGCTTTGATCCCCACAAAGGTGATCAGCCCAGCAAGTATAATAAATACGACAACTCTACGTACTTTTAACCAAGACATAGTTTCACTACCTCCTCTACATTAGTGTATTCTAACGGAGAATATACATTTATAAAACCAAGCCGCTTTGCTTCCTCTATTCTTTTCAAAATATTGGGAACCTTTCTCACTTCTCCACCCAGTCCAACCTCTCCTATAAATACCGAGTTTTCAGGAAGAGGTCTCTTGCGATACGAGGAGACAATGGATGCGATGACTGCAAGATCTCCCGATGAGTCCTGAATTTTAATTCCGCCAGTCACATTCAAAAACATATCCATTCCTCTGAGATTGATTCCAGCAAACTTCTCCACTACAGCCAGAAGCATATAAAGTCGCCTTGTATCAAAACCGGTGGCTACCCTCTGGGGGGAAGGGAAAAACGTCGGAAGGACGAGGGTCTGTATTTCAACAAGAATCGGCCTTTTTCCTTCCATAAGAACAGTATAACTGATTCCTTCCTTTCTTACATGGTCCCTGGAAATGAATAGAGTTGAAGCATCAGAGACTTCCGCGAGTCCTTCACTGGTCATCTCAAAAATTCCAATTTCGTCAGAAGTCCCAAATCGATTCTTTGTGCATCTAAGTATTCTCAGATTAAACCCCCTCTCACCCTCAAGATAAAGAACCACATCTACCATATGTTCAAGAGTTTTTGGACCAGCAAGAGTTCCATCCTTTGTTACGTGTCCTACAATGAATGTGGTCATCTTTCTCTCTTTTGTCACTCTCAGGAGCTCCGCTCCACACTCTCTAACCTGTGTGACACTACCGACCACCTGGTCCAATTCCGGCTTATATACGGTCTGAATCGAATCAACTATAAGGAGATCCGGATTCAAATCCTCCACTGCATCCTTAACACGAGAAATATCCTGCTCATTGAAAAAATACAGGTAATCGTTTGAAATCTGGAGTCTTTCTGCCCTGCCCTTTACCTGTTCGAGGGATTCTTCTCCTGAAACGTATAAGACTTTTCGCTTCTTCTCCGAAAGCGCCTTTGCAACCTGCATAAGGAGAGTTGACTTGCCTATTCCAGGATCCCCTCCAATAAGAATTAAGCTTGACGGTGTAACACCTTCATCCACAACCCTATCAAACTCGTAAATCCCGGTACTGATTTTCTTAAAATCGGTAATTTCAATTTCCTTAACCTTCTTCACAATAGAAGAGACGCCACTTCTGGATTCATTGTTCTGTTCTCTGAATTCCTTAAAAGTATTCCATGCTCCGCAATTTGGGCATTTTCCAAGCCACTTCACACTTTCGTACCCACAATTTGAACAAACAAAATACGTTTTTTTTACCATGTTAGAAAAGCTGCAATTTTGCCTTTATCTCAACGCCTTTCTCCAGCTCCTTCGAGATCTTCTGCATACCCCGCAGAATTTCTTCTATATTAGCGGAAGCACTATCATTCCTCATAAGAGGGTGATTCCGAACTACTACAAGGGTAGAATCCACTTCAGATAGGGTTCTGGACAATTTTTCATAAAGCTCTTTAAGGTTTTGATTCTGAGTAGAGGCAATCCTGATGGCACTGTCCTTCAACTCCGCCGCCGTCACATCTACGGTGCGCAGGGTATGCTGAATTCTACTTGATAACGGCTTCAACTCTGAAGTTACCATTTCAACTCTCTTTAGAAAAATCGTAAGGGTATCAGTGAAAGTCAAAAATTCTGCAATCAAATCATCGAGACTTTTAGTCCTCTCTCCCTGAAATCTTGTTCCTGCGTGAGCTTCTTTTCCTTCACCCGGGATTATTAAAAGTCTAACCTGGCCGAGAATTCCCGAAGATTCCATAATTATTCTTGAATCCTCTTTGAGCATAAATTTCTCCGTATAAAACTTAACGACGACGTTATTGTTTTCGATCCTGATATCAGAAATCTTACCCATAGAAACTCCAAGAACAGCAACGGGATCACCCTTTTTTAAATTTACAGGTCCTTCAAAGACAACTTCATAAGAAACTCTATTCCTCTTTATCGCAAAATCCCGGGTAAGAAAGATACCCACAACCAACAGTAGAAGAAGCAAAGTCACCGTAATTCCAACTTTCTCTTCAAGACTCATGGTATCTGCTATTTACCCTTTAACTTTTCCCAATCTTTAAGGAACCTCTCGATACCTATGTCTGTAAGTGGGTGATTTAATAATTGCCGTATTACTTTGGGAGGAACTGTTGCCACATGAGCCCCCATCAGAGCTGCCTCCAGTACATGCAAAGGGTGCCTGATGGAAGCGACAATTACCTCCGTCTCAATTCCATAATTTTCATAAATCCGAAGAATTTGCTCTACAATTTCAAGCCCGTAGTTGCTAATATCATCAAGCCTCCCTACAAAGGGAGAAACATAGTTAGCTCCTGCTTTAGCAGCAAGCAAAGCCTGTACAGGCTGGAATATCAGAGTTACATTCGTTTTTATACCCTCTTTACTCAAAGTCCGCACCGCTTTGAGCCCCTCGACAGTCATTGGTATCTTAATCACAACATGTTCGTCGATCTTTGCCAGCTCTCTGGCTTCCCTCACCATTCCATCGTGGTCCTGGGAAATTACTTCAGCCGATACCGGTCCCTTAAGAATTTCACAAATTCTCTTGATAACCTTTACGGGGTCTCCTCCCTCCTGAGATAGAAGGGTTGGGTTCGTCGTTGCACCTTCTATAATTCCCCAATGTGCAAGTTCTTCAATTTCTTTAACGTTTGCTGTATCCACAAAGATCTTCATAAATTCCTCCTTTAATAATTCACAGCCACGAGGGTCAGGCCGCAGGCGGGAGCTACAATCACTTTTCCTTCCCTGCCCTCAAGAAAATTTCTAAAAAACATTTCATCTCCGTATTTTTTAAAACCATAAACCATACTCCCTACGAGCACTCT
Source organism: Caldifarciminota bacterium UBA5631 (assembly GCA_002421425.1). Taxonomy (GTDB): domain Bacteria; phylum Hydrothermota; class Hydrothermia; order UBA1063; family UBA1063; genus UBA1063. The sequence continues at coordinate 128,199 of DIJZ01000022.1, read as the reverse complement.
CACGAGTTTATAAAGAAAGTGCCCTCCTTCAATTATAAAGACAATTTCGTCATCCTTCCTTTCCCAGTGTGCAGAATTAAATTTTACCTTCCTGTAAACTTTCTCCCCCGTCATTTTCAAAAAGGAAAAGTCGTGTTCACCTGGAAGAAGCGAAGCGCAAGATTCCAGAACACCAGCGTCCAGAGCATATGGGAGTTCCCATACATACCTTGACCTCAAAGGAGATCTTTTGCCATCAAGAATCCTGTATTTGTAAATCTTTGAGAGTGCTTTGAATCTTGCATGAAAGCTATCATCAGCGAGTTCAAGGGATTTTACATATACGTCTCCAGGTAAAAGTGCATTCAGTGCCCGTAGCAACTTTGGCATTTCCAGAGCAACTTTCTCTTCAAAATGCAAACTGAACACCTGGTTCTCCGCGTGAACGCCTGCATCGGTTCGCGAAGCACCTATAACTCTGAATTGCTTATTGGTAAGAATTTGTTGCAAAGATTCGATAAGAGTGCCCTGTACTGTACGCTTCCCTTTCTGCACCTGCCAGCCGAAGAAATTAGTTCCATCGTATTCCACGATTCCTTTTATCACCATCCACTACTTTTCCTCCGGAGCGAAACCCATTTTGCGCTGTTCCATCCCGTAAAGCTTTACTTCTCCAAATTTCGCCTCGTATTGCTTTAAGTTATCCTCAAGAGCTTTCAGAAGGAGCTTTGCATGCTGGGGAGTCATCAGCACCCTGCTTTGAACCCTTGCCTTAGGGAGCCCCGGAAGTATTTTCGCGAAATCAAGAACAAATTCAGAGGGAGAAAAAGCAATCATTACCATATTTGAATAAACCCCCTGGGCAATACTCTCGTCCAGTTCAATCTCAAAAGGCTTCTGTACTTCCATTTTACCTCCTCGTCTATACCTTAATTGTAAATGATTATTTCAAGTCTTTCAAAAGACCTGTAAAATTTTAGAATGCGTGAAAATTATTATCCGAGAATAGGTCTTGAGATCCACATCCAGCTTAAAACAAAGACAAAATTGTTCTGCAGCTGCAAGAATGAGTATGGTGCAATCCCCAATACTAATGTCTGTCCAGTGTGCCTTGGGTACCCTGGCGTTCTCCCAGTACTGAATCAGGAAGCCGTAAAAATGGCACTTAAAGTTGCCATTGCCCTCAACGCAAAGATAAATCCAAAGTCAAGGTTCTACCGGAAGAACTATTTCTACCCAGATCTTCCAAAAGGCTACCAGATTACACAGTACAGCGAATCCATTGCAGAAAAGGGCGTTATGAGGATTCAGGTAGATGATGAATTCAAGGAAGTTATCATAGAACGCATGAATATTGAAGAAGAGGCAGCGAGGTCCATACATACCGAGCAGGGTGAAGTCCTCCTGGACTTTAACAGGAGCGGAATTCCTCTTCTCGAGGTAGTTACGGACCCATGCATCAGCTCGCCCCAGGAAGCGAAATTGTTCCTGGAAAAGTTCAGGGATTACCTCAGATTTCTTAAGATATCTGATTGTGATATGGAAAAAGGTGAACTAAGGGTGGATTCTAATGTTTCGGTTTCCAGAAATCCAGCGGAACTCGGAGTTAAGGTTGAACTTAAGAATCTCAATTCCTTCAGAGCTGTCTATGAAGCTTTGAACTATGAAATTGAGAGGCAAGTTAACACTTTAAAACACGAAGGCAAAATAGTTCAGGAAACGAGACTCTGGGATGAATTCAAGGGGGAATCACGTTCGATGAGGAGAAAAGAGGAAAGCATGGATTACAGATATTTCCCTGAACCCGACCTCCCCGTGCTTGTCCTTGACGAGAAACTGATTGAGCAAGTAAAAAACGAAATTTCGGAACTTCCAGACAGCAAGTTTGAAAGGTATATCAAGGACTATGGATTATCTGAAGAACAGGCTCGTCTTATTGCCTTTGACCGAGACCTTTCCGAGATCTTCGATCAGGTTGCTGAAAAGACAAAAGACCGCAAGACTGTAGCAAACTGGTTAACTGTGATAATTCCTGGTTATTTGAGGGAGAACAGAAGTTTGAAGGAAATTAGTTGCGATGACCTTGTGAGAATTGAGCAATCACTAACAGCGGGATATATTACTCAGAATCAGGCAAAAGAAATTCTTTCCAGGTTCTTTGAGCAACATGTCCCGATTTCAAAGTCCCTGACGGAGTTTGAACATCTTTCAAGTTCCATTACTGAAGAAGTCTTGGAAAAGGTTGTAGAAGAGGTTCTAGCGGAGCAGAAGGAGCTTGTGGAAAAGTACCTCTCCGGCAAAACCAACGTGCTTCAAGCCTTACTTGGTCAGTGTATGAAAAAATTGAGAGGTTCGGGGGACCCTGTGAAAATTAAGGAAATCCTAGAGAGAAAGTTAAAATAAGCCCCTGGTTGTAGTACAATTAATTGCTTCCTGATTCTTCTATGGTGATAGCTTTTCTACCTACTTGACAAAACGCCCCTGTTAGTATACAATTGTATACATATGGAAACCCTTGACAAAAAGATAACAGTGATAGCAAGGTTCAACGGAAATGGAGGGACCTACCCCATTTATCTAAAATTTTCTAACTCCTATATAAAGCTGAAAACTCCAGATGCTATATGGAAAGAAAGGGTGGGAAGGAATTTTATAACCCGGTTCTCGGTATCCGATGGTGCAAACAGGTATATTCTGGCGTTAAATCATGAGACCCTGGAATGGAAACTGGAGGCAATCAACGATGAATAAAAAGTATCTCCTCGTTGATATGGATGCCTTCTTCGTTTCCTGTGAAGTAGCTGCAAAACCAGAACTTAAAGGTAAACCTGTAGGAGTGGTAACAGGCGCACAGAGAAATGGTGTCGTCGCATCGGTTTCCTACGAAGCGAGGAAATACGGTGTTAAGGCTGGGATGACTACTTTCAAGGCAAGAGACCTCTGCCCGAAAATTATCCTCATTCCAGCTGACGCAATAAAATACGCCTACATTTCAGACTCAATAATGGATTACCTTAAGGAGAAGTTTGAAAAAGTAGAAGTTTTCTCCGTGGATGAAGCCTTTATTGACGTTACTGGAGTTAAAAACCCATTAAGAACAGCAAAGGAAATAAAGGATCACATTAAGAAAAACTTTCACACTCCTCTAACCATCGGTATAGGACCATCAAGGGTTATTGCCAAGATGGCCTGTGAGATTTCGAAACCCGATGGTCTCTTAGAAATAAAAGAAGACGAAATCCTCGAGAAACTTGGCGGTTTAGAAGTCGATGAGATTCCAGGCATCGGGGAAAGAAGCGGTGAAGCCCTCAGGTCCATAGGTATAAGAACTATTGCTGATCTCTGGAAAGTGGATGAGGACCTTCTTCTACGCATTTTTGGTATCAGAGGCAAGTGGTTCAAAGACCTGGCTATGGGTAAGGATGCAGGATTCTTTACCCTTCTGGAAAATGGCCCACCACTTAAGAGCATAGGACATTCAGAAACCTTTTCCAGGGATATAATAGACGAAGAAGAGATTAAGAACTATACTCTTTATCTGTGCGAAAAAGTGGGTAGAAGACTTCGCAAACACAACCTTATGGGATATGGTATAAGCGTTTACATTAGATACTATGATTTCACAGGCAACGGAATTTCAAGAAAATTCGAAAAGCCCATATTTACAACAGCAGAAATCTATAAAAGGGCAATATCTCTACTCGAACAAATTCGGGAAGTCAAACCCGCAAGACTAATAGGTGTATCGGTATTTGCTGTCGTCCCGATGAAAATGCAGCTATCCATTTTTTATGACGACCAAAAGCAGGCAAGGCTGGAAATGGCTCTGGACAAAATCAATGACATCTATGGGGATTTTACAGTTCGCCGTGCTCGCCTGGCAGGAATGCAAAATATTCACCATGTAATACCACCAAGGGGAATACCAAGATAAAAGCCAACAGGACTCAAATTTCCATTCTTTCAAATTTTACCCAAAATCTTCCAGGGGTGGGCCTTTTCATCTCAGTAATTTCAAAGTTCATCCCTGTAAAATCTTCAAGGTAGTAGATAAAATCCTGGGCGTGCTCGTCAAAACAGCAACTGCAGGAAGCCGCAGTGCCAGAAAATTCAACAAGTAAAGAATTCCGATTCAAAGATAATATTTTTGCCTCACACTCAGGAGCCCTTGTACTATTGAATTCTTTAACAATCCCAAAAAGCAATTCATTAAAATCTCTCATACAACCCCCTTCCAGTTTGAAAATTTTAATATTCAGTACCTGGAACGAAAATCAGGGTAAACGGCGAGGTGCGCCACTGAAAAAGCTAGTTTTAATAAAAGGGAAAAAACGCAGGTCCATATTTTGAAGAGAACCTTCAGGGAGCAACGAATCATCAGATAGCATTGCAAAATAACTCTGCCATTTGCACTTAAAAGCCGACGATAACTCGGCTTTGATCAAGAATTGTTTAAGGAAATTGAAAAACCTCTAAAAACGAGAATCCAAGAACTTATTCTGCCCTTACTCTCCCGGGATTTTAAATCAACATTCTCTGGTCAATATCCTGAAAATCACTTATACAGCGAAAAATTAACGCGAAAGAACATTTTATCGAGAAACCGCCCCTATAAGGGCACATCCAGAAAAATCTTCTAACAACTCGTAAGGCTAGTTAATTACAAGTATCCTGCCCAGATAAACCTCCCATTCGGATAAGAACAATTCTGTAAATTTTGCAAAGCTGGTATCGAACGAGCAACAAACAAATATCACAGGCACCGATTCATTCAACTTCCAATCGAAGCCGTTTCAAGATGGCATTAAACACATCCCTCTTTGAAGGCTTAGAATGGTTAAAAGAACTCGACTTCTTTACAGGAGTGCCTACATAGAACGAAATGTCATCTCCCTCTCCAACACCATAAAGAAAACCTTTCACAAAGCCTTGCATATTCGATGTTGCCCCGGGTCCTATTACTGGACCTGAGATAGGTAAAACTTCTACTTCACCTTCATAATAGGCAGCGCCGGGATAGTTAAAAAAGCTTGCCCTAATTATAAAAATTGTATCCACAACAAAGGTATCCACATATTCGTAACCAATCCACCAACCTGAGGAATTATAGGCATCAAATGCATAACGCAAATGGTAAAAAGAAGCATTCTGGGCTTTTGCCCATGATACTCGTACGTTCCGCCCTAAAGTTAAGGTGTCGTAATTTAACGGTTCAAGAATGTAAGTAGTCCTGGGAATAACACTTGTACCCTGACAACCTCCTACATTCGAGCTAAGAAGAACTGTATAGCTCACCCCTGGCGACAAGGTAAGGGTATCCCAAAATATACGCCTCCCTCCGTCTCCTTTCCCGACAGATTGCGAGAATTCGCACCCCATTTTATTGTAACATCTGACAACGCCAGGTTGGGAAGTGGATCAGAAAAAAGAAGAGCATGCTGTTCTTCTCCACTAAGGAAACAGTAAAAAATTGAACTGACGTGTGTAGTGTCGTGAATATAAACGGTATCGGGTTGCAATGTGCAGCCTGTATTGACAATCGTAGATATAGGAAGAGACAGGGCCATGATTGCAATCAATGCAGAAGCTACTATTTGATAGGCTTTTTTAACATACTACACCTCCTATCATTATTTTCAGACATTTCACAAATACCTTTTTCCTGAGTATTATTGTATAACACTGCGCATTTATAGTCAAAAACTTGAAACAACAATGCTCTTGCAATATCATTATATGTATAGAGAAGGAGGGATGATGCATCTTTTAAAACTCGAAAGGGTCGAGAAAATTTACACCACCGGTAAGGTCTCGGTACACGCCCTTAAAGGAGTAGACCTTGCGGTAGAAAAAGGAGAATTAATAGCCCTTGTAGGACCCTCTGGCTCAGGCAAAACCACGCTCCTCAACATTGCAGGTTGTATTGATAAACCTACAAGCGGAAATGTAATAATGGAGGGTATCCTCCTGAACGAGAAAAGCCCTGATGAACTTGCCAATCTTAGAAGATACTACTTCGGATTTATTTTCCAGAGTTTCAATCTGATACCAGTACTGAATATTTTTGAAAATGTGGAAATCGCCCTAAACCTCAAATACCCTAAGCTTCGAAAGAGAGAAAAAGAAAAAAAAGATTCTGGACATTCTTGAACTGGTTGGACTGAAAGAAAAGAAGGATGCAAAGCCCCTTGAGCTTTCAGGTGGAGAACAGCAAAGGGTTTCCATTGCCAGAGCTCTAGTCAAGGATCCTGATTTTGTGCTTGCCGATGAGCCCACGGCTAATCTTGATTCTGAAACAGGAACAAACATCGTAAATCTTATGAAGGAGCTCAACGAGAAAAAGGGCGTTACATTTATATTTTCTACCCACGACCCCCTAATCATGCAGTATGCAAGGCGCGTTATAAGGCTCAGAGATGGAAGAATTGAGGAGTAATCATGATTAAAACGGCTTTAAGAAACTTATTCCGACACAAAAGGAGAACAGTACTTACCTTTTCAATCCTGAGTGTCGGGATAATCTATTATATAGTCCTTCAGGGAATGCTGGATGGGTTTGAGTTTGAATCTATCCGGAACTTCATTCAGCTTGAGTCAGGACATCTCAAGATAACGGCCCAAGATTTCAACCCTGAGACTTTTGAAGGAAAAATTGCAAATTATCCTGAGCTTGAAAAGAAGTTAAGGGAGTTTACTTTCGTTAAAGGAATAGCCCCTCGCCTAAAAATAATAGGCACCCTGGACAATAGCATTGATGACTATCCAGTTATTATTATCGGTATAGACCCCGAAAAGGATAAAATGGTCTTCCAACTCAATAAATACCTGACTGAAGATCGCCTAACCCATGAAGGCATCTGGATTGGGACCGTTATTGCTGATAAATTCAAAGTAAAAGAAGGAGATTATCTTTATCTCACCTTTAAAGGTAAAGAAGGCAGCATCGTATCCCAAGAGTTCGAAGTCCAGGGAATTATAGATTGCCCGAGTTTCATTAACAACAACCTCCTGGTCTACGCTCCACTTAGCACCATCAACGAGATTGGAGGATTCAAAGGGGAAATATCAGAAATTTCAGTCCTTACAGATAACTTTCAAAAGAGCTTTTTATACAAGGAGAAGCTCTCCAGGAATTTCGAGGAACTGAAAATCTCCACATGGCAGGAAGAGGGGAAGGATTTTCTTTCAATAAGCCAGGCAAAAAAGACCGCTCAGTATGTCATAATATTCTTCATTATTCTTATTGGCATAATCGGTACTACTAATACCCTTTTAATTGCAGTCTTTGAAAGAATCCGCGAAATTGGGACACTAAAGGCTATCGGCATGACAGATAAGGAAATCCTGAGGTTATTCGTCACCGAAGGTGTACTCATTGGTATTGCAGGATCAGTGATTGGTGTTGCAGTAGGTGCGCTTTTGAACGCTTATTTTGTGAAATATGGGACTAACTGGTCTGTACTTCTGCCTAAGGATATGAACTGGGGATACAGGGTTTCAGGAATCATAAAAAGTTCATGGAATCTCACAAGCATCCTGGTGTCGCTTTTTCTTGGCCCGATTTCTACACTCATTGCAAGCTATATCCCTGCAAGAAGAGCAAAAAAATTGACACCAGCGGAGTGTTTGAGATGGGTATGATAAAACTTGCAATAAGAAACATTTTCAGGAACAAAAGAAGAAGTTTCCTCACTGCCCTTTCTCTTTCTGTAGCTGGTTTTGTAATTGTGGCCCTTCACGGCTATATGACAGGCGTTCTGAATACCTCGAAAGAAATGATGATTAAACTGGATACAGGGCATGTCCTTATTACAACCCAGGATTACTTTGAGCGTAGAACTTTCCTCCCTCAAGACGAGTATATAGAAAATACTTATGAAATTGAAAAAACCCTTAATGAGTCAAAATATGTGGATTTTTACACCTTAAGAATAAAAGCAGGTGGTATGCTGTTCACAAGAACCGGCGCCACGAAAAACGTAATGCTAATGGGAATTGATCCTGAAAAAGAAAGAAGAGCTTTCCATATTGAGAAGGAAAATATTATTGAGGGAGTTTACGACTTATCCAGGGGATGCATTGTAGGAAAGGAGCTGGCAAAAACCCTGAATCTCAAGTCTGGAGACACTTTAATTCTTGTTTCAAGGAGCGTAGCGGGGGGAATCTCCGCTATAAAAATCCCCGTTGCGGCTGTTGCAAACATGGGCTACACTGTTTTTGAAAAGAGTCTAGTGCTTCTTTCCACTCCTGATGCAAGAAGGCTTCTAAAGACTCAATCAGGCGCTCACGAAATCCTTGTATTTCTTAAAGGTGAAAAATACATCGACAGGTTTCTAAAATCCATAAGTCTCCCAGGAGGCATCGTGGCAAACCCTTACACTTTCACTCTTGGAACCTTCGCCTTCTTCTTCAGGTTCGCTGACATTTTCTACGGGATGATCTACATTGTAATAACGCTCCTTGCCGCTTTTGCAATTGTAAATACTATGACTGTTGCGGTATTTGAAAGAATGCGGGAAATTGGCACACTGAAATCCATCGGAATGACGGATTCTGAAATATTCAAACTGTTTGGGATCGAAGGGACTTTGCTCGGTGCATCAGGAGGTCTTGCAGGATCCATCCTTGGGTTTTTCATTAACATGGTTCTAAGAGTCCGTGGGCTGAGCTTTGAAGAGATGATAAAAACCTTTGATTTTCCTTTTCCTTACGTTGTAAGACCTACAACCAATTTGTTGATTATAATACTGGCCTTTGCAATTGTAACGGTGGTATCCTTTGCCACAAGTGTAATTCCAGCGTTGCAGGCAAAGAGATTAACGCCCCAGGAGGCGTTAAGACAGGTATAGGAGGAAGGCTATGAATACATTCATGCTTTTGTTCCTTCTTTCACAGCAAGTTACACCTGAATCAATATTGGATCATATAAGGGAAAACCTGAGCTATAGTACATCAAGATTCACGGCACAAATTGAGATTCGAAAGGGTAAAAGGGTCCTTACAAAGAACTTTTCTGGATACAGCAAAGGTGACAATTTCTATATCGAATTTACGAATCCAGAAGACCGAGGAGTAAAGTACCTTAAACTGAGAAAAGACCTCTATGTCTACCTTCCTGACATCGACGACGTGGTCCGTATGTCCGGTGATATGCTCAAACAGTCCTTTATGGGTAGCGATCTTTCGTATGAGGATCTAGTCCAAGAAGACCCGTTAAGGTTTTACAAACCTACTTCATTATCCGACACTGCCATTGAAGGAAACAGCCTCTATGTGCTCGAGCTTGAAGACACCACTGGGACTGCACCTTACTTTAGAATAAGAATGCTGGTGGACAAAAAAACTAAAACTTGGGTTAAAGAGGAATTATTCACAAAAAGTGGGCGGAGGTTGAAAGAAGTTGAAGCTCTCGAGTACAGAGCCATTGGAGGTAAATATTATCCAGTAGCAATTATTATGAAAGACCTGAGACTCAAGGATTCGTACACGAAGTTCGTGATGTCTGACGTTAGCTTTGACACGCCCGTGCCCCAAAACATTTTCAGACTTGAATTTCTTAAAAAATGAATCTCACACTCCTACTGCTTCTTACGAACCTGAAATTATCTTTCGATGCCTTCTCTCTGTGGGAACTTAAGAAATCAGATTACTTACTTCTATTAAGACCAAACATAGTCTGGAACTACTCTGCTGGGGAATTCAGATTCTTCTTTGACGGAAGCTATAATTACATAAAAACGCGGGATACTCTTCAAACCGAAGCAAAACTATACCAGTCTTACATAAAATTTCAAAAAGGAAATTTCGAATCGAAGCTGGGAAAACTTGTTCACATACCCGGGTTTGCTGGTATCTTTAATCCCTATTACAAAGCACCCTCCTTTGAAAACATCTCAACTTCTGTTGAAGGAGAAACAGGCATATTTTTTAGAGTATCCCACCACATCCTAACCCCACTTATGTTTCTCATTTTCACTGATCAATGGAAGGAGATTAGACTAAAACTCCAGGCTTATAGGAGAATTGGAAGTTTCGAAACCGGCTTGTATGCAGAACCCTCGAGGAGTTCAGCCTTCGGGGTTTACGGTGGTTACTTTGGGAAAATAACATTGAAATTTCAGGGCCTAAAGAAGGATTCTATTGCAAAGCTCTGCGCAAACATTGAATTCCCATTCAGGACCACCATCACTTCCATATGGATGTATACTTCCACGGAGGCTGATCTTTTCCCGCTTCCAGGAGCATTTCTCCTGACGAAAAACATTCTCGCTCTGGAAATCAGGTTCCCCGAAAAGGTGTTCGAAATTCCTTACCTTTTGCTGTTCTACGACCTCGACAGTAGAGTACCCCTTTTTATCTTTGATTATAAGTACATTGTAAGTAACAATCTTCTACTGGAAGGAGGGGTCACAACTCGCCGTCAAAACAGGACATTGTATCCGTCGGTTTATGTGGGTTTGAGATTCACAAAGGGCTTCTAAAAACCAAAATCTAGTCCAAGTTTTACTCCATCAAAGGATGGAACAATTCTGCACATACCACCTGAGCAAATAAGTCCACCCCTCTGGTTACCTATTACCAGCGAAAGGGATCCGAATTCAGTCCTGTAAATAATTTCAAAAATTGACCAGAAATTCTCAAAATCAAATCGCGAAATCTTTTTTGAGGAGCGTTCAACTTGAAATCCAAGGTTAAGGCCCTCCACAGGTTCCACACCGACTCCAAACCCCGAGATAGAATAATCGACTGAATCCTCTCTGTTCCAGGAAAACCTTAACGAGTATTCGATGGGCATCTTTAGTACCGACTTGCCATGGGCTTCAAGATAATAACTAAAAAGTTTTTCGTACTCAGGCTCAACCCGAAGGAAATATTCCCTGGCTACTTTCAAGTTAAAATAATTACTCCGACCCAAAGTAAAATCACTTTTAAGATATGACTCCTGGAAGGCCTTGCCTTTATCAGGGAATATCACATTACGCTCATCAACATCCACAACGGTCCCAACACTCCCCTCAATATATGCGCCTCCTGCGCGGAATCCTGCTCCAAGGCTCAAACCCTTGTCTGAATTCCCTGCTCCTGGCAACAACTCCTTCTCAGTGATTACTGGCGGCATATTATAATTCCAGAAGTTTATCGAATCATAGTAAACTCCAGACAGGGAAAGGCTTACACCGCTCACAATCGTATTTGAAAAAGTATAGAGGCCTATGCCCTTCAATCTTTTAAAGGTAATAGGATCCACACCCCATTTCCTGGCAAGATTTAAATCGATCTTCCATGACCCATTGTCAAAACCCCAGCTACATCCATAGATTTCTTGAAATGCAAACGGCTCAGGCATGTTTTGGCGGTTTAACCTCACATAACTTGCTTCAAAGCCCAGCATCCTCGATGAATACTGAAGATTAACCCCCCGTAAAAGATCCATCGTATCATTGGATACCCTGAAGGAAAAAGACTCATAATCATAATTGAAAGGCTGACCACTGAAGGCCGATATCTTTGCCTTTTTAAAATCCATGGATGCACTCAACCCCCTTATATACCTGAGTCTCTTAAAGGCGATGTCATGTTCAACAGCAAGAATCATACTCTTCTGAAAATCTTCCTGAAAATCAGCGAATTTCACCACCAACGGACCTCCCTGGAAGGTAATTTGTGGCCTCAGGTGTGCAATTCTACCGCGGAAGTCTGAATTCATTTGAAAAATGAAATCGGAAGATACCAGAAAGTTCTTGTTGAAACTGTGCTGAAAATTCCCGAACATACTTGAGTACTCTGAAAGACTGTCCCTTTCGAGCAGGTACTCACCATTCAGTGTAAAATTAAACTGAACTACAAGAAAAAAAAGGATGTTCATTTTTCTTCAAAGCTCCGCAGAAGCTCCTTCATAAGCGCTGCATCTCTTGATGAGAACCCCGTGAACCTTTTAAGAAGCTTCTTATCCTTGCTGTACAAAAAAGACGTAGGCAAAGCAGTTACTCCATACTTCCTCATCAGTTTCTGACCTTCGTCCATTACCACAGGATAATCCCACTTTTTACCCTTAAGGAATGACAAAACCCTGCCCTCCTTTCTGAGACCATCTTCATTAACAGTGATGACAAAAATTCCCAGAGAGTCTTTGATTTTGTTTATCTCATCAAGTTCTTGAACGCAATTCGTACACCAGGTAGCCCAGAAACTAATATAAACCGGACCCTTTCCCCAGATGGTGTCCATATCTATAATCCCGCGGTCCAGAGTCTTTATAGAACCTACATCAACTAAAGCAATAATCAAAGTAAGAAAAAGTTTCATTATCTCAGGAACCTAACAATTTTAAAATTCATAATCTTGCCTTTTGCCAGCACGCGGCACAGGAAAACCCCATTCTTCGTGACGGGTAGTTCTACTTCAGACACGCTATTAAAACTGCCCTCGTACACAACAGCACCACTTATAGAATACAATGTTACGCGTCTTATATCTTCACCGCGTAACATTCCGTTGAAGTATTCCAAATGGGTATTACCCTGTTCCCTAACGGGCACGACGCCTGTAATGTGGATTGAATCTCGCTGCCACGGAGAGCCTGCGTCATAAACTAGGTAGAAGGCATCGATGAGACCCGGAGTCTGACCCGAGTAAAACTCAAGCTCAATAGTATCCATGATACCACCCGCGTATGTATAGGAAATCGAATCCTGAAAATGACATAGATTTCCAACGCACTGACTGAAGCTCAGGTCAGGTGGAGTCGAAATCCGGTTAAGCATGAAAACCAGGTTTCTGGTCTCGCCGTCATTTACGAATTCCAGCCTAATCACCTGCATTTCATTGAAGGTGCTTGATGTGTCTATGTAAATATACGTTGGGTCAAGAGCCCTGATGGTGAACATAACGTAAAGAGCCGAGAGTAGAAGAAATTGCATCAAAACCTCCTCTGAGTTACAGAGATAATTTTCTTACTCAAAGTATCCTGAAGCAGGGCAACGAAATTACCCTGGGGGAACAGGGTTCTGCTCACCCTGACCTGACACGGAAATTCTGCATGTAATGAACTATAGAACCTTACTACATTGTTGAAAATTGTATCCGGAACCCCAGTTTGCTTGAAAATTATGCTATCCTGCGTAACGAATATAAACAATCTCGCCCCAGGTACAATTGTCTCCTCTTTTACCGAAAGAGTAAACAGAATGCTGTCACCTTCAAGGTGTGAAGCAATAACGACTGTAACTGAATCTTCCCTGCTGCGAATTGAGGAATAATATGCTTTAAAGAGCTGCGTTGAGAGGCCACTGGAGCCCTGAAGGATCTCCTCTCCATGGATAACCGTGACAGGAGCTGAAGAGCCTACATTGTATAAATTTTGGCGCTCCAGGATGCTTTGTGGCGACAGAGTATCACCTAGAATTCTCATATGATATTGCAGAACAACGACGGAATCATCGAACTCAGATTTTATAGAATCAAGGGCGTGTTCCACCGCAGGGCAGTTCGAACACCTGGCGTAACCAAAGACTTCAAATACTGGTATTATTGGAACTGCAGCGGGTTCTTCCGGGGTTGGAAGTCTGGAACATCCGCATAATAAACCAAAAAAAATTATCCTCAAGAACCTTTTAAATCCTCTCATTTTCTAACTTGAAGTCTCACGATGGTAAAATTATATTCCAAAAGCTGCGATTGTTGAAATCTTATATTCTATCCAGAAGCAATATCTTTTTGTCTGGTCCAATAACACATAGAGTATCTTTTGTTTTTTTGCTCGTAGCGAGCGCAATATCTGCAAGGGAATAGTAGAACAATTCATCCTCTACAAGATCCGAAGACTTAATGATGACGCATCCAACGGAAAAAGTTATCTTATCCTTCAACTCGGTCTGGATACCAAGGAAATCCCTCTTCACGTTCCTGAAAGCCTCTACTATCCTCTGCGGATCTGAAAGTTCCATCAATAATATCCCAAACTCGTCTCCTCCAAGGCGACCAATAAGATCTGTAGCTCTAAATTTAGCTGAAAGAATCCTTCCGAAATGTCGTAGGAGTTCGTCACCTTTCAGATGTCCAAAATAGTCATTCACCTCCTTAAATCCATCCAGGTCTAGCATACAGAAGGTCATAGTTCCGTGAAATCTCGACAATTTCTGCAATTCGATACCCAGGGCGCGAACCAGGGAGTTGCGATTCATAACTCCAGTAAGCCCATCAGTCTCCGCCATCCTCGTAAGCATCACCGTGCTCAGGAAATTATCTCTCTGAAGTTTCTCAAAAAAGTAAGAAACTGCCATTCCGATAATGCTTGCTGAAACTAAGAAAAAATTATTGTTTATAAAAACATGCAAAGGAAGTGGGTTAATTTTCAAACTTACAAGTTCAAAGCCTCCAAGAAGTAAAAATCCATTCAGCGTCGCATAATAAAACCTCAGCCTGAAGAAAGTGTAGTTGAAAATCAATACAAGCATCAGCCCTTGTGAATATAGATACAGTGAAGGTGGCTGAATTACTGCAAGCATCCAAAGTATCCCCACACCTCCAACAAGAACTGCAAGGGAAACTATCATCTGTAAATACTGTTTCAAAGGATTGATGAAAGTCAAAATGAAAAACAATATAAGAAAGGGGGTGACAAAAAAGAATCTTATCATCCAAATTGTGGATTTCAATGGCCCCACAATTACCGAGTCCAACATGGCAAAGATCGCATACAGAAAAATGCCGAGAACTATAGCAATGCGCACCTGAATGATTGATGAATTGTTATATTGCTCTAAGAATTTTTTCTCTAACAAACGATCTTTAAAGGTTAGAAATTTACGAAATAGTAACATATGTGTCGTTCGCACAAATTATACAATATATTTCAACATTTTCCAACTATCATCTTTTAAATCGTTGAAGAATAGGAAGTGTTCTCTAATTTCGACTTACTTCACTATGTGGGTACCATACCCTTCATAAAGAGCGTCATGGGCTTTTTCAATGGAAGTTATTATAACCTCCCTTCCACCATTCTCAAGAAAGTCAAAAGCGGCTTCAATCTTTGGGCCCATAGAACCGTCAGGAAACTGTCCTTCTTCATAGTATTTTCTAAGTTCACTAACCCTGATATTGTGGAGAGCTTTCTGGTCCTGCTTGCCAAAATTCACATAGACATAATCGACCTCTGTTAGTATCATAAAGAGGTCTGCTTCTATTTCCTTTCCGAGGAGCGCCGAAGCTCTGTCTTTGTCAATCACAGCCTCCACACCCTTAAGAGTCCCATTTTCCTCTATCACCGGAATTCCACCCCCTCCAGAGGCAACTACTATAACCCCTTCATCCACAAGTTTCTCAATGATGTGAGCTTCTACAGTCCGCCTCGGCTTAGGTGATGGAACCACAACCCTATATCCTCTGCCTGCATCCTCCCTCATCACCCAGTTATACCTGTGCATTAAGTCGTCGGCTTCTTCCTTTGTGAAAAAATCACCGATCGGTTTTGTTGGATTTCTAAATGCAGGGGCATCTTTATCAACCACCACCTGAGTTACAATGGCGACAACATCTCTTTCAACCTGATCTTCATAAAGTTGCTGTCTTACTGCTCTTGAAATAATGTATCCAATCCAGCCCTGGGTTTCAGCATTAAGCGCATCAAGGGGATACGGAGGAAATTTATCCCTGGAATAGATATTCCTGAAGAACTCAACTCCTACCTGTGGGCCGTTTCCGTGTGTAATACAGATCTTATACCCTTCTTCAGCGAGGGAAACAACTGGTCTAATTACCTTTGAGGCATTCTTAAATTGATGTTCAATAGTGAAAGGTTCACCTCTTTTGCGGAGTGCATTACCACCAAGAGCAATGATGATTTTTTCCATTTTAAACCTCCTCTTCGCGCACACACATGGCGACGGCGTAATCCCTATCATGGGAAATACTTAGAGAGACTGCCATTAACACTTCTCCTTTAACTTTGATGATAGGCTTCCCATCGATGTTGATTACTTCAATATCTCTCAAAGCAACATCCTTGAGGCCAAGTGCCTTTATAGCTGCTTCCTTGGCAGCAAATTTCCCAGCAAAGCATTGTATCTGGTTCTTCTTTTCGAAACAATAGTCAATTTCGTCTCTTGAAAATAACCTTTTTAGAAATCTTTCTCCATACCTTCCCATCAAGAAACAAAAACGCCCAATACTCACAATATCAACGCCACAGGAAATCATATTAAAAAGCGTAATCCAGACTCAATTGAAGGTTAAAGACCCTCCTCTGATCAACAAAAGGAAGGTAAACCTCATCTCCTTCGGGTGTTACTATCCCTCTATCTATAAGACCTGTATGAGGGTATTGAGTTAGCTTATCTTTTAACTTCAATCTTACACCAAGCTGGGGAGAGAGCCGCTCCACAAAACTAATAAACCATTTTGATCCATCTCCATAAAGGAAGTCGATTCCTGTATCCTCAAAATGCCACAATGAGTATCCGTTGGTAGCCCACACAACGGCTCCAGCCTTCACAGATAGTCCGCTGGTTATATCCCTGTCCAGGTAAAAGGAAAGGAAAGAACCGTATATGGATGTCCTAAAGTCAATACCCCTCTCCGTAAGATTCATTACAGAGTTCCTGTATTCTGCAGTAAAAAATGTACCTCCAAAGGGAATCATGAATTGAAGAGAGTTTTCATTTAGTTTGCTTTCGGAAACCCCAACATATCTCAGGTTAGCTTTCTTCTGGTTTCGGAATGTATATCTTACCCTTAACTGACTTACAATCCGGTATTCTACCTGGAACTGACCTCTCACATTGTTTTGAAGATCTGATTTGTCCTTCCATATATCTAAATACAGTCTCGGAAATAGCAGCCTTGCAAAGGGCTGGTATCTTGCTTCAATATATAAGCCCTGTTCCGGTTTCGGAAAAGGCAAGTAGCCAATTTCCGCGTATAACGGATCAATGAGTCGGTAACTACGGGTTAAAGTCGTATACCGAAATCTTGTGTCTTCATAAAACGACCTAGAATAAGGGTTTGTGTAATCAATATCGTAATCTCTGTACAGGGCTGTTAAACTAAACACACTCTGCTGAACTCTCGCTTTGGCAATGAATGCATCACCAGCATTGATTTCCTTTGCATACTCAAACTCTACCGAAAAAGGATATATGACGGTTCTCCCAGCAAACTGGACAAACTTCTTTTCCTTGCCACCAATCCAATTGAAGACAGGGTCTCCGAAGTCCTCTCTGTCAAGAGGTATGTCCATAAAAGAAAAATTGCAGGTCATCGGTTTCGAATACTGAATCCGCATTCCAGAAAACCCAATTTGAGTTCCTGGAACCTTTGGCAAGATGTCAATTTTAGCATTAAACCCCTGTACTTTCTCGTAGAATTTGGCCTTATAGGTCGACGGGATGAAGTCACCGTCATAGTAAAAGATCAGATTGCCATTGTAATCCTCAATGCCATTTCTCTGGGTATATGAGTGCCACAGTGTAAAGGTTATAGGGCTTTTGCTCAGTTCAACACTACCACCATAAAAGGAGAACTCGTCATATCTCGAAAGGTCACCAAAAAGGCCAAAAACTCTGTCCATCAAGCGAGATCTCCCCTCATCACTGTTATCCAGAAAGAGACCTTGATCCATCGTGATTCTGTAATATCCAGCGATCGCTTTGTTCAGCTTCATTCCCAGAGGTAAACTAACTTTTTCCAGTCCCAAAAAATACTTAGGTTGGGGTCCACTGAGGTAAGGGTTATCATATGCGGAAACCCCGACCCGCAACTTCCCCCAGAGCAAGCCATTGAATTTGACCCTTAAATAAGGCCTGGTTTTGAGCTTTCTAGATTCTTCATTTTCCTTCGAAAGCTGGCTGTATAACCACAGACTCTCTGCTGAGGTCCAACCAGCAGCTACAAGGTTAGTCCATAAAGTCGAAGTTGTATCAGCAGCCGCGCTCAGCTCTTCGAGTCGTGACTCGATATCACTAGTTTCCTCCTGATAAAGTGCGGAATAATGGCTGAAATTAAAAGTAACCCACCCTGAGAAAGGCGCGGGCTTGTAATCTCTGAATCCCACATAGGGCAGCATATTCCTGTAACCATAATAAGAAAGCCCAGGAGACCTTCTCAAGTGAGAGGCTCTCAGAAAACCTACCATCTTAGCCCTTTTATAAGCCTGAACAGCGTCAATTAGGGAAACACCGTATATAGAATAGAGCTCATCTACGCTCGCTTTGTTTACATTAATCGGAATTCTTAATGCACTTAGCCAGTAATCATAGGCACTTTCCTGGGGACTCTCTTCTGTTACAGTCCTTTCCCTGATTTCCTGTGTGTAATAGGAAAAGTAAACGTCCCTTCCCTTTGTCCGGAACATCACCCGTTCTTTCAAAACCTTAATGTCCTCGGGTGTTAAAAAAGGAAGCCTTGCCAGGTCATAGATGTTTTCGAAAGAACCATATGCCTCTTTATATTTATAGATTTTTATAACCTTTGAACTATCAATGGGAAGTCTCTTCAGCAGGTCTTCCAAGCTGGCTTCGTTGAGATCCAGCTTTTGAAAAGTTTGAGAAGTGAGTGCTAATAGAATCAGGAAAAGCAACCCATTACCTCCCAAAATTTATTCCAATTGCATGGGCCGGAGAAAGTTCAAAGTTGGTGGAAAATCCATAATTCACGGTGATCCCCTTTAACGTCACTCCGAGCCCGAAGGAAGCTTTCTTCAGGTTTTCTCCATAGTTGAATCCAGCCCTCAGCTTTACGATGCCACTTGCAACAGAGACCTCCTCACCGACCATAAGCACGACACTGCTCGCAGGAGCCATTCTGAAATTCAGCAAGGTCCTGCTCAAATTCTGAATGGAAATGCTGAGTCCCGCATCAAGAAACTGAGGCAGATTATCCCCTCGAATTTTGCTCCCAAGAATGTTCCTGTAAAAGACTCCAGCTCCCACCCATTCGGAAACTTTTGAGCATAATCCGAGATCTAAACCCGCGGTGTAATCCGTTCCAAACCTTGGATCCTGAAATTTATAAAGGTTGACATTAGCACCTACACCTATACTCCCCAATGCACCCCCGTAAGAGAGGGAGTACAGACCTTCAGCGTACCTTCCTGAGTATTCACCTTCAAGTTTCAAGCTATACTCACTAATACCCAGGCCGAAATGCCTATATTTAATTCCAGCTGTTACTGTTGAAAGTCCTTTGATATCTGCGCTGCCGAAAGGCTTCTCATAGGAAGCAAGAAACTCAACTTTTTCTCCAAACGCGACCCCTCCGGGGTTCCCAAAAATTCCATTAACACCAAAGGCCGTAGCAACAAAACTCTCAGCCAGTGATCTGCTTTCAGGTGTAACCCCTATATTTTCATGGGAGGCGTAAAGAACTGTTAAAATTAAAGGAAGAAAAAGAATCTTTCTCATAAAAGTCTCCTCATATTTTCATATCTTTCGGAATAGAGCGGAAAAGCGTTGCACAGTTCCTCGACTTCTTTTCTCACCTCTTCTATCACGCGTTCGTCTTCAGGATTTCTGAGTACTCTACTTATCAACTTTCCAACTTTTTTCATTTCTTGCTCTTTCATTCCCCGTGTCGTTATTGCCGGGGTACCAATTCTTATACCGCTTGTTACTGTTGGCTTCTCGGGATCAAAAGGAATTGTATTCTTGTTCACTGTAATACCAGCCCTCTCCAGGGCTTTCTCTGCAATATTACCCGTTATCTTAAAGGGCCTCAAATCCACAAGCATCAGATGATTATCGGTGCCTCCTGTGACAAGGCGCAGACCTTCGGATACAAGGGTCTCAGCAAGAGTTTTAGCATTCATTACTATCTGCTCTTGATATTTCTTGAAATCTTCACTCATTGCCTCTTTAAAGGCCACAGCCTTTGCTGCAATTACGTGCATCAATGGCCCACCTTGCGCGCCGGGGAATACCGCTTTGTCAATATCCTTAGCAAATTCTGCTTTACACATAATCATTCCTCCGCGAGGGCCTCGCAGGGTTTTATGAGTAGTAGTTGTAACAAACTGTGCATAAGGAATGGGGGATGGGTGCAACCCTGCAACCACAAGCCCAGCAATGTGAGCAATATCAGCCATAAAATAAGCTCCAACTTCATCGGCGATTTCTCTGAATTTCTCCCATTCAATTATTCGAGGATATGCAGAGTAACCTGCAAGAATCAGTTTTGGTTTATGCTCCATAGCAAGATTTCTTACAAGGTCAAAGTCTATGCGTTCTGTCTCCGGATGGACGGTATAATGAACTACATTGTATAGCTTCCCTGAAAAAGATACCTTGTGCCCGTGGCTGAGGTGACCTCCATGGGAGAGTTGCATCGACAGGATAGTATCCCCCGGTTGTAAAACAGCAAAATATACACCCATATTTGCCTGCACACCAGAATGGGGCTGGACATTGACATGTTCTGCATTGAAGAGAATTTTTGCTCTTTCAATCGCAAGTCTCTCTGCAACATCAACGAACTCACAACCACCGTAGTATCTGGCTCCAGGGTAACCTTCTGCGTACTTGTTAGTCATTACGTTTCCCATCGCTTCCATCACTGCATCGGATGTGAAATTTTCAGATGCAATTAGCTCAAGCCCATTTCTTTGCCTGAGAAGCTCGTTATATATTGCTTCAAAGATCTCTGGATCAACCTTCTTCAATCTTTCAAACATTTGAAACTCTCTCCTTGACAAGGTTTTCAAAAAATTTATAAATTTCAATACCCTCAGAAAGCTCGGGATGGAAGGTCATGGCAAGAATCCTGCCCTGCCTTATAAGAACTGGACTCCCTTCGAAAGTTCCAAGTACTTCAACATCTTTTCCAACTTCAACTATTTTGGGAGCCCTAATAAATACTCCCGTAATTTCTACCTCATCGCTGCCAAGAGTAACTTTAAGGGGTACCTCAAAGGACTCTCTCTGTCTACCGTATGCATTCCTGTGAATCTTCACATCGAGTACACCGAGAGAATTAACTTCCTCTTCCCTACCCTCAAATTTCGAAGCCAGCATTATTATACCTGCACACGTTGCAAATACAGGAAAACCTCCAGAAATTTTTTCCCTGAGGGTCTTATCCAGTTCATATCTTTTCAGGATTTTTGTTATCGTTGTACTTTCACCACCGGGGAAAATGATTCCATCAATACCTTCCAGCTCTTCAGCCTTTTTAACTATTCTATACTCAACTCCTGCTTCCTCAAGCTTCTTCCTGTGTAAGTCAAAATCTCCCTGAATCCCAAGAATCCCTATCCGCACTACCACCCCCTGGTTTGCAGCAGCTCATCACTGGAAAGCTTTGTTACGTCAATTCCCCTCATGGGCTCGCCAAGGCCTTTTGAAACTCTTGCGAGAACTTCAGGGTCATTATAAAAAGTTACAGCTTCTACGATTGCTCTTGCTCTTTTCTCAGGGTCTTCTGATTTGAATATGCCGCTTCCTACAAAAACCGATTCTGCTCCCAGCTGCATCATAAGTGCTGCGTCAGCAGGAGTTGCAATTCCACCCGCAGCAAAGTTGGGGACAGGAAGCTTTCCATTATCATGGACATATTTCACCAGCTCATACGGGGCTCCAAGTTTTTTCGATTCTGCCACCAGTTCTTCCTCACCGAGAGTAGTTAGTCTTTTAATCTCTGACTGGATCTTTCTCATATGCCTTACTGCTTCAACCACATTACCTGTACCCGCTTCACCTTTGGTTCTGAGCATTGCAGCACCTTCTGTGATTCTCCGCAAGGCTTCTCCGAGATCTCTCGCCCCACAAACAAAAGGTACTTTGAATTGGTGCTTGTTAATGTGGTACTCTTCATCAGCGGGAGTAAGGACCTCACTTTCGTCAATGAAGTCCACCCCGAGGGCTTCAAGAATTTGCGCCTCAACAAAATGTCCTATTCTAACCTTGGCCATTACGGGTATTGAAACTGCTTCCATAATTTCAATTATTTTCTGTGGATCAGCCATTCTGGCCACACCACCTTCTTTTCTAATATCCGCAGGCACGCGCTCCAGCGCCATAACAGCAACAGCTCCCGCCTGCTCAGCGATCTTGGCCTGATCAGCAGATGTAACATCCATAATAACACCACCTTTCAGCATCTCTGCCAGACCTACCTTTACTTTAAAAGTGCCCGTCAAAATAGCATTCATTCTCTCACCTCCAGTACGTATTGAGTATATAACTTCACCCTCGTAAGGTCAAGGAAATATGAAACCATCTGGCATTGACATCTTATCCTCTTTAAAATTTAAATATGAACAAGAGAGTTTACTTCATTGACGGAAGCTTCAAAAGAAAACCACTCGCTTCTATAGAAGATAGAGGGTTTTTCTTTGCAGACAGTGTCTACGAAGTAATCAGGGCTAGAAATGGGATTCCCTTCTTTCTCGAGGAACATATCACCAGACTTCAACATGGACTTAATGAGCTGCAGATCAAGATGCCAATTTCTGAAGAGAACCTTCGTGAGATTATTTACAAATCGTTAAAGAAGCTTAAGGCAAAGGAAGCTGCAATATATATCCAGATTACAAGAGGAAAAGAGCCAAGAAGTCACTTACCTCGGAAAGGGACAAAGCCTTCGATAATCGTAATCACGAGTAAATTTAGGCCCCTCCCTCTGGAACTTCTCTCCAGGGGGGTCGACCTCATTCTATACCCAGACATTCGTTGGGGCCGTTGTGATATCAAAACTACAATGTTACTTCCCAATGTTCTCGGCAAAATCGAGTCAAAGAAAAAGGGTTACTTTGATGCACTCTTCTACAAAAATAACTTCGTTACGGAGAGTACTTCTTCATCATTTTTTGGAATTATTGGACAAACGCTTTTGACACATCCGAAAGACCACAACATTCTCCCTGCAATAACCAGAGAAAAGGTGATTTCAATTGCGGTCAAACTGAATATAAAAGTGGAGGAAAAGCCAATTAGCATCGAATCTCTGAATGACCTGGAAGGGGCTTTCCTTGCGGGAACCACGTACGACATCCTCCCTGTAAAGAAAATCGAGAACATTATCCTTCCCCTCAATCCTATCTCCACGTTGATCCAGAAGGAATACTACAGACTGCTCGATGAAATCTCAGGTGGCTCGGGAAAACATATTTCGCTGTAACACTTGATTCTATAATGATCCATTCTTTATAATTTGAGTCAGCATGTTTCTTGAGCTTGCAGATACCCTGAAAGACGAGCTAACACAACTTTATAACAGGCACTTCCTTGAGTTCATAATCCCCAAGGAATTGAAGAAGTGCAGGCGTTACGGTACAAAGTTTTCAATTCTCCTCATCGACCTTGATGACTTTAACCTTGTTAACACCCTTTACGGACATAGTGAAGGGGATAGGATTTTGTTCGAATTTGCCCAGTTCCTGAAAAACACTATGAGAGAAACGGATTCTCTGGTGAGATTAAGTGGCGACGAGTTTGTTGCGATACTACCTCATACATCAATGGAGAACGCCCGGATGGCCGCAGAGAGGGTAATTGCTTACCTCAAGGATAAGGAGTTCTCAGGGATAAAATTGAGTTGCTCTATAGCAATTGCAGAAGCTCCTACCCATGGATTAGACTGGAACACACTCCACTCAAGACTTGATACTGCAATGTTTAAAGCGAAGAAGATGGGAAAAGGAAATCTATATCTTTTACCCCACGATGAAAATGTATTTCCAATTATTCCGGCGCCATTGCTGATTGCAAGGTCAAGTGAAAAAAGCCTGCTTCTTCAAAAAATCAAAACCTCTGGCTCACCACTGATTTTGCTTTATGGCCCCACGGGAGTGGGCAAGTCCAGGCTCCTCAGCGAAACTGTGAAGGACCTTAGCACATATATGTCAATAATGGCGCACTGCGGAGGGGGAATAACAAACATCCCATTCTTCCCATTTAGAATACTCCTTAAGAAAGCCAAGGAGATAAACTTATTCAACTACAACACTGCCATTGAAACCCTTGAGGAAAACGAAAAAGTCGCCCTCAGTCTTCTTGCACCTGAAGTTGGATATATTCCTGAGAATGTAGACCGGTATAGGTTTTTCGACTCTTTTTCAAAATTCCTCTCAAATCTCACAAAGAACCAAAGTATCCTCTTCATACTTGATGACGCACAGTGGGGGGATTCATCAACCTTTGAACTCCTTTTTTACTTAATTCACTCTGAGATTTCGGGACTTAAGACTATCCTCGCAGTTAGAAAAGAAGAGGTCTGTGGTAAACCTATTGAGAACTTCTTATCTCATCTTACGAGAGAAAGGCTCGTCGACGAGATGCAGCTCGGTGAATTTGATAAGGATGAAACCTTCGAATTTATTGAAACCATCCTCCAGGGAAAATGCCAGGAATCATTGAAAGAATTAATATTCCTTAAGTCCGGTGGAAACCCATTTTTCATAGAGGAAGTAATTAAGGAATTGTATAAAAACGACCTAATTGTCTACAAAATTGACCAATGGTCACTTACACCTGGAAAAGCAATTTACGTTCCCGAAAGTATCGAACATATCGTAAAAGAGAGACTTAAGAGCTTCGAAGATGACAGAATACTTGGAATTATTGCCTGTCTCGGGAATGAATTCAACGTAAAAACCCTCGAACTCCTCGTAAATACGAATCCTGGAGAGATATATGATACTATTGACAAGCTGGTGAAATTCAATATCCTGTTTGAGAAGTCAGTTGACGTGTTCGGTTTCAAAGAGGATGTCACCAGAGAAATAATCCTGTCAAACATTAGTGAAACCAAAAGAAGATTCATTCACAAAAATATTCTGAACATCCTGGAGAAATACCCGCAAATCACAAGAGCAAATGAAGAACTACTTTCATATCACTCATACTACGCAGGCGAAATAGAAAAAGTTAAGGAATACTCACTCAAAGCGGCACGAAATTTGAGAAGCATTTTCGCTTACGAAGAAGCTATGAAACATTACAAGTGGTATCTGGAAGTTGAAGAGGATGATGCCGAAAAAATACGAGTATTTATTGAATATATTGATGTTCTAACAACCTATGGGGAACTTCAAGTCGCCATAGATGAAATAAAAGGCATGCTTGAAAATAAGAACTTCAACGACGAAGTCTTTTGTAAGCTCTCTGAAGTATACACTCAATTTGGAAATCTGAAAGAAGCGCTGAATAGCATAAATGCTGCAATTAATATTAAATATAAACCGTATTATGAGCTGAGGAAAGCCTGGATCCTACTCCTCTCAGGCAAAATCGCTGAGGCTGATAAAATAATCACAAGTTTGGGAGAACATGAAAATTTACTTGATGAACGTGAACGGGCTTTGTACTATAACTGTCAAGCGTTCTTGCTAACAGAACAGGAAGATTTTGAAAAAGCAGAGGACCGTTTCAAAAAGGCACTCTTGCTGAGGCAACAACAAAATGATAATAAAGGAGTGGCGAACATCTATCTAAACCTCGGAAACATGCTCCTTAACAAGGGGGATTTTGAGAAGGCTCTTCAAAATTACGAAAATGCCTTAGAAATCTACAGCAATATAGGCGACAAGAGAGGAATACTAAGTGCACTAAATAATATGACGAACGTTCTAAGCAGGCTCAAACAGTATGAAAAAGCCATCAATGCCGCGAAAAATGCCATCAGAATTGGGCGCCAAATTGGGGCGCGCCGCGCCGTAGCTATGGCTCTAACGAATTGCGCCTCCACACTTCTAAAAATTGGGGTATCAAGTGAAGCAGAAACGATGCTCAACGAAGCACTGGCAATTGCAAAGGAACTGGGTGAGGAACTGCCACTTATACACATTTACCAAAATATGCTGGAGCTCTGCAGTCATTCTCCCAGCAATAACAATTTTGCAACGGAAATCGCTGATAATCTTCTCAGCATAATTGATAAAGTATCCGTGAAAGTAACCATTTCGTCAGCGATTCTCCAGATTGCAGAAACGTTTTTATTTTTTAATCATTTCGAACGCGCAAAGGAAATTTTGAAAAAGTATTCTGATCTCCTCAGCACTGAGAAATCTACGGAATTACTTACAAAATTCCTGATGCTGAAGGCGACTACTGATTATTTGTCAAGGGACTTCCCAGGTTTCAGAGATGCTCTCAAAAAACTATCAAACATGAAGAAAACGTTCACCGAAAGCATGAAGGATTACTACTTTGAGTGTTACGCCTTCCTACTGTACTTCACAGGCAAAATGGATGGAGCTACGAAGGTTATGTCCTGCCTGATCAACAAAGCAAAAACAAAGGGGCTTGACGAAGAATCCCTGAGGCTCAGCCTGACCATGGAAAGAATTTCCAGACCACTTCGGTCTTTATAACCATAAACTTTTATTTTAACCTCGTTCTCTCTTGACTGACCGTATCCCAATTACTATCTTTAAAATATGCAGATAAAATCAAAGCTGGAGTTATACAAAATTGAACTTGGGAGTCCATTCTTTGTGCATAATCTCAAGGTATTCCCAGTAAAAGGCGAAATCGGTCATAATGGTTTTAATATCATTGAGGAAGAGATCAACAACGGACATATTGTCATCGAAGATACTCGAGGCGTTAATGAGGTTACCATTCAAAATCTGGGCACTTCAACGGTCTTTGCAATAGATGGCGAAGAACTTATTGGAGCAAGACAAAACAGAATCTTAAATACGGATATTCTCTTAGAGCCCGAACGTACTTACACGGTACCCGTAACCTGTATCGAACAGCACCGCTGGTCGGGAAGTTCAATTTTTCAAGAAGGCGGGTTTACAGTTACTCCTTCTCTCAGAAGCACCCTTGCTTTCACTGTACAGCGATCCCTTGACCAGCGACACGGTTACACTAGCAATCAGTCTCTTATCTGGGAACAGATCGATAGAACCCTTAAAGCTACAAAGGTTACCAGTATGACTTCCTCTTTCCACGACATATACAAAACTATGAACCAAACCATTGAAGAACTCCTGGAAGGGTTTGACACAATCGCTGGTGCCGTGGGGTTTATTTCCTTTGTAAACGATGAATTCATTGGCGCAGATTTCTTCGGTACGAACTCCCTTTACAAGAAATTCGAAAGAAAACTGCTTAAAAGTTACATCCTTGACGGATACATTAGGAAATACACCAGACAGCAAGGAATACAAATTGAACCTGCAGGCGTCCTTGAAGCCATGGGAGAAACTCCCTGCAAAGTGTACAAATCACCCACCCATGGACAGGACCTGAGAGGATTCAATGATAAGATTCTTACAAAGGCTTTTTTAGTAGACGATAATCCAGTCCACATTTCCGCTTTTGTTCTTCAAGATCTGCATTAGCTCAAGATATAAAGGGAAATGACAACCTAAAGAGTTTCTTTCAATGCTTTTGCGAACTCAAGATTCAATGAATTCTTAGAAACAATCGAAAGTTCAGACTTTACGAGCTTATCGCCATCAAAATCGTACCTCCCAACAAAATAATCACCTCTGATTACGACTGGAAGCCATTCTCTATCATCCTCCCACATCGTATCATAAGGAATTTCATTGATATTAAACCACTCAGGAAGCACTTCTTCACTCTCTGCTGGTTCGCCCTCGAAGTCAAAGGCTCTGAAAACAAATACATCCCAATCCCTTCCAAAGACATTAGAAAAGTAAATGATCCCGCAAAGTTCAACATTCTTTACATCAACTCCAGCCTCTTCCCGGGCTTCTCTAATCGCACACTGTACTGGTGACTCGCCCTCAATTTTTCCTCCTATTCCGTTCCATCTACCCTCACCATGACCACGTTTCTTGTATACGAGTAATATATTATCATCTTTTAGAATGTACAGGAGTGTTGCTTTTATCGGTTTCACAGGAGCAACCCCAGAGTTACACCCGCTATGTCGTAAACAAGGTCCTTAAAGCTAAATATACTTTTCTTAATTTTCTTATCATAAACTTCCTTTGAAATCGAGAGACCTAACACAATACCTGCAGAATAATGCTTCTTGACCCCTGCTTGATGCACCGACCGGGTCAGGATATAGGCCGTAGCAAAGTGTCTGCATTTATCTTTCCCCCACCAAGGGTCTCCACTTGCAGCAAGGGCAAAAACTAAAAGAACCTTAATCATCGAGCAACCCCCGATAGAGGTCTTCCCGCCTATCTTCTATGAGATTATTCAGAGGCGTGATCCACTTATTCTCTGCATCCGCCGTATCAATTTCTATTGTCTTTACCTCCTCTGCATCCTCATCACTGAAAGCAACAATTTCCCCTGCAGGGGTGCAGATCTGGCTGAGCCCCGTAAACTTTATCCCCTCACCTTCAGAAGAAGTCTCAGAGCCGGTGCGGTTTGCCACTATAGAAAACACCCTATTCTCAATGGAGCGGACCATCATACCCCTTTGCCCGAGCCCGGGCAGAACAAGATTCGCAGATAGTGCAAGTATATGTGCACCTTTAAGGGCAAGAATTCTTGAAAATTCCGGGAAAAACCAATCAAAGCAAACCATCATTCCCACTTTTACTCCCCGAAAATCAAGAATTACTGGCCCCGTATTACCCTTGCAAAAAACCTTCTTTTCCTTATAAAACAAATGACTCTTTCTATACACTACGGCACTTCCATCAGGCAGAAATGCGTACTGGCTATTGTATAAAACACCATCTGCCGCTTCCGCGAATCCAGCAATAATAGCAGAATTCCTGGTTTTCGAAAGGTCTCTTAGATATTTCGCAGGCTTACTTGAAAATCCTGAATCAGCAAAAGGCATTAATTCATCCGGTGTGATGAAGAAATAACCTGAAAATGCCAGCTCCGGAAGAACAAGCAAATCAAAACTAACATCATGAAGGAGAGAATTCACTTTCTCAAGGTTCCTTTCCACCTTTCCTCTCTCAGGCTTATATTGAAGGTAACCAACTGTAATCTTCATAGCAAAATCAGGGAACTTTCAAAAGGAATCAGAGACTCTGGGCCGTCGTTATTGATTACAAAAGTGTCCTCAAGTCCCATGATTCCAAAGGGCTCGCCTACAAACTTAGGTTCTATAGCAACAATCATATTCTCAGATAAAGGAATCTTAAAGCCCTTTGCAATGAATGGATATTCATCCACTTCAAGTCCCGTACCATGTCCGATAAATTTTACCCTGTCCTTACCGCGACCCATGAAAAGATCCATAACACCAAGAGAACTCACATATTCAAGAGTTTTTATGTAGATCTCCTCGGGAATTCTCCCGGATAAGAGATCTTCACAGAGAAATCTGAAAACTGAATTGAGTTTTTCCCAAAGAACTTTAAAATCCTCCGGGAAGTAACCCAGAGCAAAAGTCCTCGTGGCATCAGCAACATAACCATCAAAGTTTACCATGACATCTATAGTAAATGGTTTCCCCTTCTCAATTCTCTTATTGGAACTCCCCTGAGGAAAGGCAGAGGAAACGCCGGGACCTCCAGTCGGAGCATCAAGATAAGAAGAAACAAGTGCATCTTCCCCCTGCAGGATGTGTGAAAAAGAAGCCTCATTTCCAAAGGAGTGCATACGGTAGATCGCAAGATTACCATTCTTTCTAGAATAATAATCCAGTTCAAGTAGAAGTTCTCTTTCTGTCATACCTTCAACGAATACTTCTTGAACTTGGGAGAATGTCTTTCCGATGATTTCGCCAGCCTTCCGAATTTTCTCGATTTCAATGGGTTCTTTCACCATCCTCAGTATTCTTATCTCATGGGAAATATCCTCAAATTCTCTAAACTCCAGAGCTTCTGAAAGTTTAGCAACTAAATTATAAGGGATAGAATCAAGTTCGAAGCCGGCTCTTCCAGTTGAGGCGGAAATATAACCCTTAATTTCTTTGAAAGAATCTACAAAGACAGTCTTTGTCCTTGTTGAAAGTGGCCTTTCTTTCGGCCTTCTGACAAAAAGAATCGCGTCATCCTGAGAAACGTAAAGTACTCCATTAACAAGCTCACCGGTAAAGTAGAAAATATTCAAAGGTTTTAGAATAAAGGCAGAGTTAATGGATTTGTTTTTCAATACCTGGGATATTTTTTCAATGCGTTCCATAGATTTCTTCAAGTCTGCAGATTAAATCATATACCATTTGATGGGAAGGCAATTCTATCTGATGCTTCCGGCCAATTTTTACGAGATAACCGTTTAAATACTCAATTTCAGTTTTTTTCTTCTGCTCAAGGTCCTGAAGCATGGAGCATTTATTCTCATAGGTTGCCTGAAGCAATTTTCTAAGATTCTCTAAAACTTCATAAGAGTTGAAGTGTAAACCCTGCAGATCTGCAACTTTCAGTGCCTCGCTCAAAAGGTTATTGAAAGTGGTAGAATTCATAAGTTTCAGAAGAAAACCATTTTTCACTCTCAAGATGGAAGCAAGAGGATTAATGATGCTATTGTATATCAATTTCTCGTATAGGACTTGCAATCCCTCCAGGGATATTTCCGCTGGTAAGCCTGCCTTCGTTAGGATTTCAGCAAAATGTTCCATAGATTCTCTTGATGCATTAAAGGAGGTTACGACGTTCATAATCGTCCCATCGCTCGTATGGCGAACTTTATGCAAATCAAAGGAGTACACACCTTCTCTTATAGAAAGAATCAGGTGGTCTTCACCAAAAATTTCTGAGGCTTTTTGATGAGGTTCAATACCATTTTGCACCGTAACAAAGTAGTTGAAAAAAAATTTCCGTAATTTAATCTCTTCCATAATTCTCAATGCGTCGTGGCTCTTTGTTGCAAGGATGAGGTAGTCCGTTTCAATTTCCTTCAAGTCCTCATATACATAGCATGGAACCTTTACTACATACTTCTTATCCCGATAAAAGTATTCAAGTCCTTCACTCTCTATGTGCCTTTTGCTGGACCTTTTATTTACTATTACTTCAACGAGATTTCCGCCCAGAGCAAGCTTTGAGATCAGGAGACCGCCAACAGAACCGGCTCCGAGAACAATGAATTTCATAGGACAACCTTAAGGACCCTTCTCAAAACACGAATCTTGATATCATTTAATTCAGTTGCAAACTCGCCATCAAGTTGCAAGGAGAAAGGAGTTTCTGACTTAATTGATATCACTGAGGCTTTCATGTACGAAACCTCTGGCAGTGTAATATGTTTTCCTTTAAATGCCTTATAGAAGTTTGTAAAAAATCTCATTGGCCGCAAAGATCCGATTATTGAAACATCAAGGAGCCCATCAGAAAGGCTTGCTTTCGGAAACAATTTAAATCCACCTCCAAGATACTGTCCGTTCCCCACATTAAATAGCAGGAACCTACCACCAAAGGAATGACCCCCGTTAATGGAAACCTTTAGTTCAGTCCCAGAGAAAGTCAGAAATGTCCACAAAACTGCAGAAGTATAAAGAAAATCGCCCTTCAGCAATCGAATCCTTTTCATGTTGTTCAGGACCTCTGAATCAAATCCTATTCCCATGCCGTTGATAAAATATCGCTCCGACGTCCCGGTCTCAAGAACTCCTAAATCAATTTCCTCTTCTGCATTTGAAAGGAGGTGATTTTCGAGCACCGTGTCAAATTTCTGATGCGGATAAAAGAACTTTGCAAAATCATTTCCTGTGCCAAGCGGAACAGGCAGAATTGGAACTTTGGAACCAACTAAAGCCTGAATTACCTCGTTAATAGTTCCATCACCACCCGCCACAACAATTTTCTTCACCTTTCCACTTTTTCTTAGCTCACGAGCAATTTCTGTTGCATTTCCCGGGCCTGACGTAAAAAAGACTTCATAATCCAGTGAAAATTCCCTCAGAATATTTTCTACTTCTGGAAGGTTAGAGATGGCCTTACCTCTTCCAGCACGGGGATTCACGATGACTGCAATCATTTTACCCTAATTATTATAAAATCTTTTTCTCCAGATTTGTTCACTCTGGCAAAGGTTTTTGTCTCATCCATACCAAGAGAAACAAGGTAGGATTTTATTTTCAGGGCTCTGGTAGCTTGAAGGTTTCCACCGGGGTAAAGCAGTATCATAACAGTGTCAAAAGGCATCGCACTAATTGATGAATACAATTTATTGAGGGCTTCGACTCCCCTGGACGTTAGTTCCGCTGAGTTTCCGGAGAAAAAGTCCTTTAAGCTATATTTCAGGTCATAGGATGACTGAAGTTTTGGCTCATTCCGCTGACTCCGGGGAGTAATCTTATCCAGCGCCGCCAAGAGACTATCTTTGATAACTCTGTTTTCCTTTTCCAACAACTCCGCATGCGTTTCGAGTGGAACATAGCGAAAGTAATAGAAATACACCAGATATGCAGAAAGAGAGAGGGTTGTTATAAAAAAAATCCAACCAAGTCTTTTCATTTGCAAAATTATAAATAAATATTCAGGATTAAGCAAACAAATTGAAGATTTGACAAACCAACGTAACTGTGTTAATATTTAAAATAGATGCCTTCTTTCAAAAGTTTACTGAAAGTTTCGGTTCTTGTAAGTTTTTACTTTCTTGCCTGCGCACCAAGAGTTTCAAGGAAAACCTTCGTAGAAATCGGAATAGCTTCCTACTATGGAAGTGAATTCAAAGGGAAAAAGACGGCCTCGGGTGAGAGATTCGACCCAAACAAACTTACTGCTGCACATCCAACTCTGCCCTTTAATACATATGTCCGGGTAACAAACCTTGAAAACGGGAGAAGCGTCATTGTAAGAATAAATGACCGCGGTCCTTTCAAGAAAAAGCGCATTATTGATGTCTCAAATAGAGCTGCTGAAATACTCGATATGGTAGGAAAGGGAACAGCTAAGGTAAAAGTGGAGGTGGTTGCATGGCCTTAAAAGTTAAGAAATTCTTGATCGAAGATCCTTCTGACCTCTTCGATTATGATTCCGTGGCGGAAGTAATCTACAAAAAGAGTGTAACAAGGTACCCATTCAATGATTTACGCTTCATCTATGCCTGCCTCGAGACCACCGGAAGTAACGAATCCTTTGCGGCTGTTGTTGAGGACCAAGCACCTCTGGATTTAATCATTTTGAAAAACTCCCAGGGAGGTACTTTTAGAAGCTGCATCCCTCCCGATATTCCACATTTTAACTTTTTTCAATCCCTTACGAAGTTTCCTACGGACACTTCTCTCTCCCTTTTATCAGAGTTCAAAGAGATATTTCTATCACGGGTCCTTCTTAGAGAGAACGAGATTAGCACCTTGAGCAGAGCGATCCCTGGAATCCGATTTTCTAGCTCAGAGGTTCATAAAATAAGAGTACCTGACAATTTCGAGCGCTGGTTGTACAGAGTGAAACCTGCAAATCATGAGAAATTCAAAAAATTGTTTAAATATATTTCAAAAGAAGATTTCAAACTTCAGAAAATCGAAGAACCACTGGCCTTTCAGGAGGAAATAGAACTCTCCCTTGGTAAAAGATTAGACCTCCCACTACTAACAAGAAGCCTTATAAGCACTTTGCTATTGCAGTTGAAACTTGCGCACCTCGACATATATTTTGAACTGCTAAAAGCCGAAAATTGGGACTTGTGTGGTGCGGTCATTCTTGAATACTCAGGAAAACTTTACGTTCTTGGGAACTTCGACTTTAACCCAGACTCAAAAATCAACCATGTCGATCTTATGGGTTTATTGCTTTTAAAGGAAGCTTCTGCTAGAAACCTTCAGGAGATTATTTTCGTTGGTGAGGTTTCATCATCATCCCTCCCTTTGGAACCTGTGACAGTTTACGACATCTATCTAAAAGCATGAACAAATAAGGTATTTTTGGTAAAATCAATTCCCAGTTCAGTTCCAAAGGGAATTGGATAGTTCAGGACACCATGACCTCCAGGGAATCCTGTGCTAAATGGTATCCCATTTTTCCGGAAAAAATCCACATAGACCCTGTAACCAATATCACTAAAACCTACCAGGACCCCTCTAATGTCCTGGAATACACCGAGATGTTTCAATGTGTACAACAATCTATCGACTCTATATTCCTCCTCGTGCACATCTTCAATGAAGAGCACCGAATCCCTCAAATTCGGGCAGAAAGGCGTTCCAGCCAGCATTGTAAAACATGTTAGATTACCTCCAAATACCTTCCCTGAAAATCGGCTTCCGCAGGAATCTCCTTCCCACTTTACAAAATATGATTCACCGCTACACATTCTTTTGAAGTATTCAACAACTTGAGGGACAGGGTCAAAAAAATTGTTAACCAGCATAGGGCCATGAAAAACTCTCAAAGCTCGTGATTCAGCCACAAAGTTCAAAACGAAAGTAAGATCGCTGAAACCTACTAATACTCTGTCCGAACTCTGCCAGCTGAGCTGAGATATTTTGTCAAGAACTCTGATAATTCCATATCCACCACGTGAAGGCATTAGAACCCTTGCGTCAGACTCCAGAAGAGCCCACCTGAAATCATTGAATCTTTCAACATCTGAACCAGAAGAGAGGTCTCTTTGCCCTAAAGCGTATGGAGAAAGTTGTACGGAAAACCCAAGCTTTTTGAGATTAGTTTTTGCGACTCTTGCTTTCTTCCTGTCAGGTGCCGAAGAAGGTGTAAATACGGCGATTCTTAACCTATCCTCCGAAATTTCGCCTTTCATCCTCTGTGAGTTCGAATACTTTACATGTGAGTTTTTTGAATTCCTCCGTAAGGGTGACTTTGCGTCTAGCCATCATTCGTTCGGCTGTTTCAAGTGCGCGCTTCAAATCATGTACTTCCCAGCCATCTGCTCCACCCCAGTAGAAAGACGGGATAAACTTTGGGGGATAATTTGCACCAAATACATTGCTGAAAACCCCTATTATCGTACCGGAGTTCAGCATGGTATTGATGCCTGTTTTAACATGATCAGCTATGAAGGAACCAATGAATTTTGAATTACTGCTCCATTCCCGCTCTTTATATTTTAATCTTATTAACGAATAGTTATTTTTTAAATCACTGGTGACGGTATCTGCTCCCAGATTCACCCAGGAAGCAATGTAAGAATGACCTAAAAAACCGTCGTGTTGTTTGTTTGCGTAGGAATGAAATATTGAACCCTCGACTTCACCACCCACTTTACAAATTGGACCTATGGAAGTATTTTCGAGAATTTTTGCGTGAGGTTTTATTGTAGTTCCCTCACCGATGAAAGCAGGACCCTTGATAAATACAAAAGGTAATACCCTGGCATTTTGTTCTACTACTACTGGACCTTCCGTTGCGTCAATAACTACATAAGGGAATATTTCAGCATCATCGTGTATGAACACCATATCCCCGAAAATCCTCAAGTCGGGAGGAATTCTCACGCTGAAACGAGAATAGAATCTGGAAAAGTCTTCAGAAATATATTTACTGTTTAGCATAATGAGATCCTGCAATCCATCCATTATTTCTATGTCTTCGACTTCGTACCAGTTTTTCACGTATTTTGCGAGATCATAAAAATCGCTACTTTTGATCTCTGCCTCTGGCAAAAATATTGAAAAGGCAAGGACGTTTCCGCTATGGTCTTTAACACCCCAACCTTCAGGAACTTTCAGCAAATCTTTAACTGAGCTACAGTATGGATTCACTCTTGCATTAATCAGAACTACTCTTGTATTATTTGGAAAGAAGTTAACGTAAGCCGAAGAAAGAATTGAGCTGGTATATTCTGCTAGAAATGGTCGAACTATAAGCCCATCCAACGAATCCAGAACTTTCACCCACTTTTCGAAGATTGTCTTTATCCCAATCCTCAAATTAACAAAGGGGTTAAGCCACACCAGGGGCAGAAAGTTTTCAACTTTTTCGTCTTCAAAAAGGAAGTACTTGGTCTCCAACCTCACTTCCTCCTTTCTGAAACACCCTGCTCTTCAATACCGGGAAAAATTTCAGGGGATACACTATCAACACAATGGAAAACAATACTATTGAAAAATACATAAAAACCCTTGCTATGTCGAGAAAATCCAGGATGTATGCAAAAACCATCCCAAAGTAAAACGCTCCTGCGATCTTCCCAAGCCACAGGGAACCAAACGCAACCTTAAGTTGAATAAACATAGCCGCACCCACAAAAAGAATCAGAAGATCCCTTATTACAAAAAAGTAAAAAGCCCACAGGGGCAGGTTATAAAAATAGTATAACATGAAAGAGAGAAACACCGATACTATTTTGTCAACGCCATGATCTAGTACCTTCCCTATTACGCCCTGAGTGTGGAATTTCCTTGCATAATATCCGTCAAGAACATCCGTGATAATGATCAAAATAAGAACAACACTGGTAGGAAAAACATGGTGACCCTTTATAAAAATATACAGCGGAGGAAGCAATACAATCCTCAGGATAGTTAAAGCATTTGCAACGTTATACACTTGTTAACCCTTCCATCTCGGGTTCGTGGTAGACTTCGAAAATTAAACACTTCTTCATCTTTTTTAATTTTATTTTACGGTTCGGGAAAATGCAAAATTTCTTCAAAGACTCTTAGATGTTTGCTTCGGAGTCTATGCAGTTGAGTGTTTGCGCAAATTATTTTATAATTAACAAATTCAAAAAGGGGGTTTGTATGAAGAAATTCATAGGGGTGGGGTTTATATTATTTTTTGTTGCATGTGCAACTACCCCACATAAATCTTCGGGAATAATCTATATGCAGCAGGGACTCTACAACAAGGCAGTAACAGAATTCCAGGGATGGGTTGCAGAAAATCCCGGGAACCCGGAAGCTCACATATGGCTGGGGAGAGCTTACATCGGAACGCGAGAATATATTAAAGCTGCAAATGAATTCGTGAAGGCGTATGACCTGGACGCAGACTCCGGAAAATACAAAGCTGAGTTTGGCGAAAGCGAGATAAATACTCTGCTTACTGCTGGGAAGACTCTCTTCCAGCAGGGTGATGATGATGGCGCTCTTAGATTTTTCCAGTATGTAATCAAGATAAACCCAAAGGATGAAAGAGCGTATCTTGCCATTGCAATAATTGACAGCAAACAGGGTAAATATGAAGATGCAATAAGCTTTGCCACAAAAGCGATTGATATAAATCCAAAGGATGTGCAGGCACGATATTACAGAGCCAAATTTTACTCTCAGGCTGGGAAAACTGCAGAAGCGATTAAAGATCTGCAAACGGTCATCCAAATGGACACAACCTTTTCCAAAGCTTATTTCGATCTTGGTGTTTTTGCCTTCGATTCCCAGGATTATGAAACTGCTAGCACTAATTTCATTAAGGCTTATGAACTTGACAACGAAAACATAGATGCGCTGCTCAACGCAGCCCTTTCGTACTATCGTATGTCAAAGTATGAAGATGCAGAGAAGCTGTTCAGAACATATCTTGAAAAACAGCCAGAATCCTATGATATATGGTTTACTCTTGGTGCATGTCTTTATAACGAAAACAAAATGCAGGAAGCCCTGAATGCTTTTGATAAAGCTATTTCCATAAAGCCAGACTATGAAGATGCGTATAGCTTTAAAGCTCTGATTTACAACCAGCTTAAAATGACCAAAGAGCTAAATGAAACAATAAAGAAAATTCAGGAAATCAGAGGAAATAACGGAGGAAAGTGAGCGTGAAGAAAGACTTCCTGTCAATTTTAGACCTGTCAGCAGAAGAAGCAAAAGAGCTTTTGGAATTCTCACTGAAAGTTAAGAAGGGAAAAATTAAAGATCGTCTCCTTGAAGACAAGGTAATTGCACTTATCTTCGAAAAACCATCATTGAGAACCCGAGTTACTTTTGAAAGAGCCGTATATGATCTCGGGGGTAAACCAATATATCTTTCAAACACTGATATCAAACTCGGCCAGAGAGAGTCGGTAAAAGATGTATCCAGAAATCTCGAAAAATGGGTGGACGGTATTGTAGCAAGGGTATTTTCTCATTCCACTTTGATTGAAATGTCGCAAAATGTACGAATTCCAGTAATTAATGCATTATCAGACCTCGAACACCCCTGTCAGATTATAGGTGATTACCTTACGATTCTCGAGAAGAGCGGAAATACAAAGGTCAATCTCTCTTTCATCGGTGATGGCAACAACGTTGCAAATTCTTTGATGTTAATGACAGCGCTTCTTGGAGGAAAGTTCACCATTGCATGCCCCGAAGGGTTTGAACCGGACAAGAATCTCTTCAATTCAGCCTTAGAAATTTCCAAGAAAACTGGAGCTAATGTGCAAATCGTAAGAGATCCCAAAGACGCAGTAAAGGATGCTGATTTCATTTACACAGACGTTTGGGCTTCCATGGGACAAGAACAGGAAGCAGAAAAAAGGAAACAGGTCTTCAAAAACTACAAAGTCGATTTCGAACTCCTTAAATACGCTCCATCTCACGTTTCTATACTTCACTGTCTCCCGGCACATCGAGGAGAGGAAATTACCGACGAAGTTCTTGATGGACCTCACTCTATAGTTCTTGACCAGGCAGAAAATCGTCTGCATTCGGAAAAGGCGATAATCATTAAACTTTTCAGAAACATGTACTAAACTTCTAAAAAGGTATCAAAAACAAAAGGGGCCCTTTCGGGCCCCTTTTGTTTTTTCCAAGGATAAATCGTCTTACTTCTTGTTCACCATTTCCTTGAGCGTTGAAGATGCTCTGAACACAGGTACTATTCTGGCAGGAATCTTTATTTCCTGTTTGCTTCTGGGATTTCTGCCCTTTCTTTCAGCTCTCTTCCTCACATCGAAGGTTCCGAACCCTATGAGTCTCACCGGGTTCTTCTTTGCTAGCGATTCTTTTATGACATCCACGAAGGCATTTACCACCAGGGTGGCATCCTTTTTGGTTACCCCAGCCTTCTCTGCTACTTTTGTTATTACCTCTTGCTTGTTCATACCTCATCCTCCTTTTTGCATTTACCAAGCACTTCTGCTGGTACTATAATAAATAAAGCATTTCAGACATTTTGTCAAGATTTTTCCTTAAACGACAAAGGAAATCTGCGTCTCGTACTAATAACTATTTGAATGTCAAAGGCTTACAAAATGACGGGTCTTATACGCTCCGGAGGTATAATTTTCAAAATTGTATCTAAAAAACCCTTCTCTTCCTTGACTCTCAGCTCCGAAGTATACTTCCCTCCGCCGAAACTTACAATCACATCGACTTCACCACCTCTGTATTCATATATCAAACGGGAAAGAGCATCAATAATACCTACATCAAGTATTTCGTTTAGATCAATTTCGACAGCCTTTACTCCACTAAAAGGCTCAATGGTTTCCACGCGAATCTCATTGTTATTTCCATTTTCTGATACCTTTCCACTTATCACTACGACGGAATCCTCCTTAACAAGGTCACCTTTTTCTTTGAAAAGTTGCGGGAAAAGCACACAGCGAACTTCTCCTTCAAAATCCCACAATTTAAGACTTGCGTAAATTTCGTCATTTTTAGACTTTTTCTTTGTAACTTCAACAATCACGCCAGCAAGAATGACATCATCGCCAACAGAAAGTTCTTCTCTAACCTTTGCAGAATTGAAGGGTTGTAACACGAGAAGGGGATATTTATCAAGAGGATGGGCGGTTAGGTAGAATCCCAGTGATTCTCTTTCATACAAGCCCCTCTCTTCAACAGTATAAGGGAGCTCTTGAAATTTCATTTCAGCTTCAGAGATACTGAAGGTCCCAAATAGTGTACCAAGGTTCTCCCCGTTGGATCTTCCACCCTGCAGGAAATCCCCAACAGCAGCCAAAACTGATTTTCTATTGTTGCAAAACTCATCAAAGGCTCCTGCCTTTATAAGACTCTCGATGGTTTTCTTGTTTACTTTCCTTGTGTCAACGGATTTAAGAAACTGATTCAGACTTTTAAATTCTCCCAACTTGTCGCGCACTTTTACAATTTCTTCAACAGCTGCCCTTCCAACATTCTTCACAGCACCGAGACCAAACAGAATTGTATCTCCATCTATAATCTTAAATTCATAATCACTTTTGTTTATCGATGGAGGTGTTACTTTGAACCCGCTTCTCTTTGCTTCCTGAAGGAATTTATAGATTTTCTCCTGGGAGTCCTGGGTGTTCATTTCAGCGTTAATGTTTGCGACGATGAACTCCAAGGGGTAATGTGCCTTAAGAAACGCTGTAAAATAGGCAAGAACTGCATAGCCAGCCGCGTGAGACTTGTTGAATCCATACTCCGCAAAAGGTGCAATATTATTGAAGATTAATTCTGCCTTACCCCGATCAATTCCATTCTTCACACATCCTTCTACAAAGCGAACCATTATATCTTCCATAACCTCTTTTTGCTTCTTCCCCATAGCTTTACGCAGAATATCTGCTTCACCGAGAGAAAAACCAGCAAGAGATGATGCCAGTAACATTACCTGTTCCTGATACGCAATAACGCCGTAGGTTTCACCGAGCAGATCTTTAAGCTTTTCTTCAAGAAACTCTACCTTCTCTTCGCCATTTTTCCGCCGAATGTAGCTCTCCAACATTCCGCTCCGTATAGGTCCAGGCCTGTAAAGGGCTACTGCTGCAATAAGATCCTCTATTTTATCAGGTTTAAGTCTCTTTAGCATGTTTCTATAACCCTCAGACTCGAGCTGAAATACTCCTGTAGTATCACCCCGTGAAAGCATTTCATAGGTATCAGGGTCGGTTAATGGAATCGTTTCAATAGAAAACTCAGGATTCTTCGCCTTTACCATTTCTACAGCATTCTGAACTATTGTAAGTGTCCTGAGTCCAAGAAGATCTATTTTTAGCAACCCAAGAAGTTCAAGGGATTTCATATCAAACTGCACCGTCACTGTTTCTTCATCTTCAGACCTGTACAGGGGTGCAATTTTGTAAATTTCAACGGGAGCGACCACCACGCCTGCTGCATGGGTGGAAATATTTCTAATACGACCTTCAATTCTTGCAGCAAGGGAATAGACTTCTTTATATTTCGGATTTGAATTTATCATCTCCCTGAAAATCACGTTTGTTTCGTAAAGCTCCCGCAGCGTTGTGTTTTCAGTTATCGTCTTTGCAATTCGGTCGCTGTCACTGTAAGGTAATCCAAGAACTCTCGCCACATCTTTTATTGCCTGCTTCGCCTTTGCCCTTCCAAAAGTAATAATTTGTGCTACATTATTTTCGCCATACTTATCACGAATATACTTAATCATTTCATCTCTTCTGGTGTCTGAGAAATCTATGTCAACATCAGGAGGAGATATCCTCTCCGGATTCAAAAACCTCTCAAAAACCAGATTATACTTCAAAGGATCTACATCAGTAACCCCAAGAGCATAGAGGACAAGAGACCCAACAGCAGAGCCTCGCCCAGGCCCAACAGGAATTCCCCTACGTTTGGCCTCTGCAACCAGGTCCCAGATAATCAAAAAATACATTGAAAAATTAAGCTCTTTTATAACCTTTAATTCCCTTTCAAGCCTTTCCTTGTAGGTATCAGGCGGATCTGCCGAAAATTTCGCTCTTAACCCCCTCCATGCAAGTTCCGCAAGCATCTGGTGAGCATCGCTATATTCCTCAGGAATATCAAAGTGTGGAAGATGAATCCTCACAGGGTTAAGCTCCAGTTGCACATCTACCCTCTCAGCGATAGAGAGGGTATTTAGAAGAGGATCTTCAAGATCTCCAAAAATATTCCACATCTCTTCAGCACTTTTAAAATATATCTGGTCGGTCTCAATTTTCATCCTTTTAGGGTCATCCATCTTCATCCCGGTCTGGATGCAAAGAACTACATCTTGGAGTATCTTGTCTTCAGGCCTCAAAATGTGAACATCATTAGTTGCCACAGATTTCAATCCAAAAGTGTTTGCAAGTTCCAGCAGCTTTCTATTTACTACTTTGTTCTCCTCGAACCCAACATACTGAAGTTCGAGAAAGAAATTCTCCTGACCAAAAATTTCAAGATATGATTCTACAATCTTTTTGAGATCATTGTCTGCGTACTCAAGCAATATTTTTCTCGATAATTCACCCTGCAGGCAACCTGAAAGGGCAATTAGTCCCCTTGAATATTTTTTCAAGAACTCTTTGTCAACCCTCGGCTTATAGTAGAAACCCTTAAGATAAGATTCAGTAGAAATTCTTAAAAGATTCTCGTATCCTTCATTGTTTTCCGCAAGAAGTGTAAGATGATAAATCTCTCCACCTTTTCCCTTTGATTCCATAGGTTCCGAGGATAAATAGGTTTCCATGCCAATGATCGGCTTAATTCCATGTTCTCTCGCTTTCTTATAAAATTCAATGACACCAAAAAGGTTGCCGTGATCTGTCAGGGAAACTGCTGGCATTCCGTAGTCTTTCGCCCTGTCGACTATTTCATCAACAAGAAGAACTCCGTCTAGGACGCTATACTCAGAATGTAGATGTAAATGAACAAATTCCTTTTTCATAGAAGCCAACTAACGTTCATATTTTTGAGATGTACGCGCGTAATTCGTTGATAGTGCGACAATTGTGCAGTACTTCAACAGCCTTCTGAATTGTTTTATCTTCCCGAATTAACTGTCTATACCTCCCTCTGGAACCGTAGAACTTCTCTGATATTTCGGCATCCAGCAACTTCTTGATCTGGTCGATGTTCTTGTCAAAATCGGCATCGTTAAATTTCACTTTGTTCCTCCGCAGATATTCCTTAAACTGAGTAATTATTTCGGTGTTGATACCACTGTAGGAAGAATACTTCGTTCTGTATTCAACAGCAAAACCAAAAAAGTGAGGATAAATCTCCTGAGTGAAAGTAGAAACCAGTTCCTGCTTAACAACCACGTGAGGTGCGATGCCACCCTTTCCGTATACTGGTTTATTCAGAAGCTTAGTATAATAAGTTGCAGTATCTTCCTTCAAAGTATCCTTTCTTTCGGGTCTGTGGATGCATCTCCCTGAAGGCGTGTAGTACTTGGCCGTAGTGAGTTTCAACTCATATCCTTCCGAAAGCTTAAAGACTCTCTGAACTGAACCTTTCCCAAAGGTCGTATCACCAAGGATTACACCCCGATCCCAGTCCTGAAAAGCCCCTGCAACAATTTCACTTGCACTGGCAGAACCTTTATCTACCAGCACGATCACTGGATTTGATCTGTATGTTCCAGTACCTCTTGTCCGATAGTCAAAGTTATTATCAGGCGTCCTTCCCCTTGTGTATACTACCAGAGTCCCAGGATCAAAGAAAAGTCCAAGTAAATCGACTGCCTCGTGCAATAACCCTCCTGGGTTACCCCTAAGATCTATTATGAAACTTTCTGCCCCTTTTCGCCTGAGAGTATCGATAACTGCAGTAAATTCCTCAGTAAGACCCTGCTGAAAATCGGTAATCCGGACGTATCCAATTTTGCCCTGGAGGACATCAGAGTATGGAATTGGATCGATAAAAATAATATCCCTAACGAGATCCACTGTGAACTCCTTCTGAGAGAGTGGTCTATAGATTTTTACAGTCACTTTGGTACCAGGCTGCCCCCTTAGCAGCTTCACAGCGTCATTGACACGCATACCTTCCGTTGACTTCCCGTCTATTTCTACAATTCTGTCTCCTGCCACTAACCCAGCCCGGTAAGCTGGAGTCCCTTCAATCGGTGCAATAATTGTAACCCAATTATCCCTGATTCCAATTTGTGCACCAATACCGCCAAACTTTCCAGTAGTTGCAATGGAAAACTCTTCACTTTCTTCCGGATTGAGGAACTCCGAAAAGGGGTCCAGATCGCCAACCATGCCCTTAATGCTGCTTTCCACAAGATCCGAAGGATTCTTTTCATCAACATAATACATCTGTATGTACGAAAGAACGTTGGAATAAATTTGCATCAAGCTTCTTACTGAAGCTTTCTCCCGACATATTGCGGTGCTGTATCCAAAGAAAACTGAGATCAGCACAATCAAAACAATTACAAGACCCCTTTTTATCTTCATATTTCTTCTCCTCTTAGTTTTCCTTTTTCTTTCATTCTATCGATAATAAGTGAAATCGCTTCCTTCTGAATTTCCTTCGGAGGTTTACTCCCGTCAAGTAGTTTTACTCTCCTCCCCGAAATTTTCGCGAGCTTTACATAACCCTCGCGCACCCTTGTGTGGAATTCCATCGCTTCTCTCTCTATCCTGTCCAGATCCTTTCCATTAATTCTCTCAAAACCCTTCTCGGGGTTAACATCAATAACTAAGGTAAGGTCCGGTTTTACCCCGAGGGTTGCCAGTTTATTTAGCCTTCTAAGAATCTTAATCGGCAAACCTCTCCCATAGCCTTGATAAGCAATAGTAGAATCAGTGTATCTATCACAAACCACCACCTTCCCACTTCGAAGAGCTGGAAGAATATTTCTTACCACATTCTCTCGTCTCGCAGCAAGAAACAAAAATGCCTCCGTCATCGGATTCATATCTTCACTTCCCCTCAACAAAACCTCCCTTATCATTTCACCTGTGGGGGTTCCTCCAGGCTCTCTTGTATATACTACTTGATACCCTTTACTTTCTAGATATTTTATAATTCCGCTGGTCAAGGTGCTCTTACCGCTTCCCTCCGGACCTTCTATTGAAATAAAGAATCCCCATCTCCCCATCAACTGTCCTGCTCTTCAGCTTTTCCATGTTTCCTGATCCATTCTTCGGTAAGTTCCCTACATTTCCAGTCCGGAAACTGCTTGGGGGGAGTCTTGAAGAAGTAAGAAGAGGGCTCGACGATTGCCCCTTTTAGCCCTCTATCTTTTGCAATTTTTGCACACCGTATTGCATCGATCATCACACCAGCCGAGTTTGGTGAGTCCCAAACTTCGAGCTTAAGTTCAACATTAAGGGGAACATCTCCAAAGGTCTTTCCTTCCAATCTCATATATGCCCACTTCCTATCTTTAAGCCATGCAACGTAATCAGAGGGTCCAATATAAACATTCTCCTCACCAATATCATACGGTAATAGGGACGTCACAGCATTTGTTTTTGAAATCTTCTTTGAAGCAAGCCGTTCGCGTTCAAGCATATTAAG
Organism: Caldifarciminota bacterium UBA5631; assembly: GCA_002421425.1. Lineage (GTDB taxonomy): Bacteria > Hydrothermota > Hydrothermia > UBA1063 > UBA1063 > UBA1063. Next base: position 83,349 of record DIJZ01000022.1, on the reverse strand, counting down.
AAAGTCTGTATTTCCTCCAACGTTGAGTTGCGATGTTCTTTCAAGTTTTACACCCCTATCTATGAATAACTGTGTGAGAACTCTGTGGACAATAGTTGCACCAACCTGCGACTTTATATCATCCCCAAGCACAGGGAGTCCAGCATCTTCAAAACGTTTCTGCCAGTAAGGAGAACTTGCAATAAAAACGGGAATTCCATTTACAAAGGCTGCACCGACCTGAAGAGTTTGTTCAACGTACCACTTTGTAGCTTCTTCAGAACCAACAGGAAGGAAATTCACTACTACATCGACGCCAAGGTCCTTAAAAATCTTAAGAAGATCATCCGTGGGCCCCGGGGCTTTTACTATTACATTTTCAAGATATTTTCCAATTCCATCATGGGTCATGCCCCTGTAAACCTTTGCGTTAAGCTTTGGGACGTCAGTAAACTTGTATGTACAGTTCGGATCAGCGAATATTGCCTCTGAAAGGTCTTTTCCTACCTTCGTTATGTTAACATCAACACCCGCAACAAATTTTATATCGCTTATGTGGTACCCACCGAGTTCAACGTGCATGATTCCGGGAATAAAATCTCCTGGTTTTGCGTTCCTGTAGTAATAAACACCCTGTACAAGGCTTGAGGCACAGTTACCTACTCCAACTATTGCCACCCGAATCTCACCCATGTTTCTCCTCCCTGTTGATTACAACATAAAACTCCCTGAATCGATTTACCACTGTTACAAAAACAAGAATAAGTAAAACAAACATCGAATAATAGAACACACTACCTCCAATAATTGAAAAGACAATTAAGAAGATGTATCGCCCAGGTCGATCCATTGGACCTGAATCTGGTGAATACCCAATACCTTCCGCACGTGCTCTGACGTAACTTGTCATTATCGCACCAAGCAACGTTAGATAAACAACTAATGAAAAGACGGGGTCCCGAAGGGTATAACCGTAGTAGTAAAGAATTCCCCCGAAGATGAAAAATTCTTCAAATCGATCAACGGTGGAATCAAAAAAAGCCCCAAATCTTGAAACTTTATTTCCCTTTCTCGCAACTTCTCCGTCGATGGCATCACATAGCCCTGCAAGAGCCAGTACAATTCCCGCCCATCTTAACTGGCCAGCGGCAAACAGGTATGCAGAAACTATTGTTATCAGTAATCCAATTATCGTAACTACATTAGGCCCAATCTTTAATTTAATAATCAGATTGACAACAGGTGCAAGAATCTTCCTACCTAAATTCTTCGTATCCTCATCCACGAGATCCCTCCAGAATAACAACAAACTCTCCCTTCGTGACAAGTTCATTTTCATTGAAGTCTTCCAGTCTCTCAAACATGTACTCCTCGTGATATTTAGTCATTTCACGACCAATAAATATAAACCTACCACTAAGTTTTTCAAAACCTTTCAGCTCTTTCAAAGTTCTCACAATTCGCTCTGGTGACTCGTAAAATATAATAGTTCTTTCCTCATTTTCCCAGGATTCCATAAGTCTTTTTCTCTTCCCCTCCTTCCTGGGCAAAAAGCCATAGAACACAAAGGAATCCGTTGGGCAACCCGAGACCGAAAGTGCAGCTATGAGTGCAGAGGCCCCAGGTATTGGCACAACTTGATATTTCTCCAGTCTGAGAGCCCTTACAAGGCGATATCCCGGGTCCTGAATAGTGGGAGTACCAGCATTACTTACAAGAGATACCTTGAGCCCATTGTCTAGCATGTCTTTAACTTCGGGAATAATTCTTTCTTCAATATGTTCATCATACCTAAGAAGCTTCGGCCTTTCGATTTCAAAGTGACTTAAGAGCCTCCTGCATACCCTCGTATCCTCACAAAGAATTACATCGGACTCTCTGAGAATTCTTATTGCCCTTAAGGTTATATCCTCAAGATTACCAATAGGGGTAGATACTACAAATAATATGCCACTACCTGGCATTTCGATTTAGGCTCTTCTTTAGCTCTTTGACAAACTCGTCAACACTTTTACCTTCAATAGCCCCCTGGTTCTGAAAATTATCGGGGAACCTTATGTCAACCCCTGTCGTAAATTTGACAAATTCGGAAAGCTCGCTGGCATTTAAGTTTCTAAATTTCAAAAACACTGCAGTGGGCCTATCGACGAAGACAGTTTCCCTAACAACTCTAACTTCTCTTGATAGATTTCTTGAAGGTGCTTCTCCAACCGATGGAGCTAAACCTACCCTGGCGCCCTTCGTGCTGATGTTCAAAGAAATCTCTGACCCAGAATACGAATAGTTTATAAGCTGAACAGGACCTGCAAATCTGAAAATGATCCGCCCGCTATTAAACTCAAGCCTTCTGTATTCAATACTCCGAAGGAACGAATTTTCGTACTGCTCAACACCTTGAAAACCCCGTAGACCGCCTTTAACGTCTACAGCAATAGCGCCTTCATAAGGAAATTCAGTGACATTGAAGCTTTCGAACGGACCCTTTATCCTGATCTCCACAAAATCAACTCGCTCCGTAACATTGATAAGCTTTCCAATTAGAAAAATCAGCATGAGAGTATTTACCATCTGAGGGTCTCCTTTGTATAATCCGACCTTGTAATCAGAACTGAGTCTGTGGTTATTAAATCGACTCTAAAATCTCCCGCAAAAGACCCTTCCTTCAGCATATATTGTTTGTTGTCAAGGGTCTTTATGAATGCATACCTCTGGTCTCCAACCTGCATCACTCCGCAGAGTACAAGCTTTTCCTTTTTCTGTTTTTCACGAGTTAAAGAAAAATCCCTTTTTGAAGATCTGATTCTCTGGCTCCAGAGCGTGGTTTCCCCTACAAAATTCTTAAGAAGGTCAGGTGATGATACCAGGACTCCCCCAGCAGAGAGTACAAGACACAGAAGAAGCACAACACCCCATGGGAATTTCCTTTTGTAAAAGTTGAATCTTAAAATCATAAAGTCACTCCGAGGGCATTCGAGAACGCAGCTTGCTTAACTTCCTTCGAGGTAGCAATCTTGAATTCAATAAATGGATTTAAGATCTCGATTTCCCCGTCTTCAGATATCTCCTTAAGTCCACTAAGAATTTCTTTAGAATAGTCTCCCGTTAAAACAAAAAAATTGAGCCCCTCTTCGAAAAAGGTCTTAACAAGCTCAGGAATCAGTTCCATCGCTCCAGCCGACTCAGCCGATGAAACCAGCCGCACGATACTTCCTTTACAGATGGCGTAGAAAAAATACTTGCCATTGAAAGACAATGCGATAAAATCTTTGTGTTTCAGTGCGAAATTAAAGAAATAAAGAAGATCATGCAGCACAAACGGAGAGAAATCCAATCGCCTCAACCTGGGGATTTTTATGGAATTTACGAGCTCCAGCACTGAATTGTATGTATCTTTTTCCACCCCACCTACAAAGGTGAAGCTCCCATCCCTGGATTTGAAACTTCTCTTTCGCGTCTCAAAAACAGTGCCCAGTTCCTGCCCGACAAGCCCTGGTGAGACCTTACCTTCGTAAAGTTTTCCGATGGTCTTGGGAGCACGAAAACACAGATAGACGTCCTCTCCCTTAAATCCCGATAGCTGATTAACTGGTCCTTCGGCGAACTCTAAAACTTTGCCTCTTTCTCTCCTTACAAGCCGAAACTGCTCAAAATCCAATTCAATACCAATCACTTAGAGGTCCCCTCTCCTTCCTCCAGGGGTTTTTCCCCTACTTCTTCTTTCTTGGTCTCGAGAAGGTCAAGCTCATCCTTCTTTTTGACAATCACAAGATAAGAAATGAGAGTGCCAACGTTTAGAGAGTTAATTACCTGGGCGATCACAAGAAAAACCATCAGATACAATCCAATTCCGAAGAAGAAACCTACAAAGGTAGCAAGACCACCAGCAGGTGGCAGTGAAGCAGGAACGTTTAAAATTGCACCTACACCGAGAAACCTGAAGTATGGGTAAAATGAAGAAAATACGGGCGAGCTGGTAAAGAAATAGAGCGCAGTCTCTTCCACAGCCTTAAATTTGGCTCCCATCAGCCAGGAAGCGCCCCAGACTCTATCCATTATCCAGACCGCTCTGCCAAGGGCCCATGCAAAAAGTGAAGAGGTAAAAAGAGCAAGGATCCAGGTATAAAACTGATAAAGCACGAATCTGAAGGGCTGCTCATTCAAAGTGGAGAACACTTCAAAAAGGGTATCAAAAGTGTCTGATTCCGAAGAGGCAACCACGGAAGGTGGCAAAATTAGTGAAAACAGCAACGCGATAAAAAGGTAGACCAGGAAGAAACACATCACAATCGCAGGAATCACGGAAATGAGTATGATAATTTCGCCGGCATAAGGGATCTTCCCCAATAACCCGAGTATTATACCTCCAACAAGAATAAACACAATCACGAAGGTGATGCTGAGGGGCGTCGTAATCACAGGCCAGCCTTTTTTCCAGGCAAACTTCACTGCATCCTTCACCTCATAGAATTCATCGCCTCGAAGTTGTTCAATGGTTATCTTTGCAACAGCCACAGCGTATACGTAATTCAGAAGCACAAATGCAAAAATCCCTATTGCAATCAAAATCTTACCCAAGATTGATAAACCCTCACCAACGGGGATAGGTACAAATTTCCAATAGTACCATATTTCACCAAGAGAGAGCCCAGAGACAAGGAGCGCAATATATGCGAAAACTGAATATATGAAAACCCCCAGAAGCAATCCCTGGAGTTGCGTCCAGAGCTTCTTGAAGCTGAAGCTGTACTTCACACCATTCCATACGTCCCTAAAGCTAAAACTTAAAACTGCTTTCATTAACCACCTCCTGTTCTAAAAATATTTTAAGCCTTTGAGTAAAATTTATCCAGAATTACCGTCAAAACTCTGTCTAAAACAAATAGAGTCAACACAGCCAGTAACAAACCTTTCCACAAACCCAGAGTAGTAAAAAAGGTAACGAGAAGGCCCGCCATCACAACACCTAGAGCTATGGATATAAATGCAATTTTCTTATCCATGGACAGAAGATAAGCCACCAGTGCCCCAGTCCACGCACCCGTTCCAGGTAATGGAATTGCAACAAAAAGAAAAAGGCCTAATGACTTGTACTTCTCAACATATCCGCCTCGTTTCTTTGCCCTTTCAAACAGCCTGCTCATCCACCGATCAAGGAGAGCATATTTCCTGAAATGCTTCTCGGCGAGATCCATCAAAAACACAAGGGGTACAACAATTAGAAGGTTCCCTCCTACAGAAAGCAGAAATGCTTTAAGAATATCAAACTTAAACTGAAATACAGCAAGGGGTATGGCTCCCCTAAGTTCAACGATGGGTAACATAGAAACTACAAAAACAACCAATTCCCGACTGGAAATTATACTGGAAAAAAAATCTATTACTCTTTCACTCATGTTTTACAAGCCTCATCATCACATCCATTCCAAACTCTTTACGCTCATATAAATCAAAATCTCTGAAAGCCTCTTCAACGCTGAAGGAGGTATTCCCAAAAACCCTGATTCCGTCACCAAGAATCATTGGAGCGTAAAAAATTACAAATTCATCTAACAAACCCTGCTTTAGAATCTCACCAATGAGGAAACTTCCACCTTCACAAAGGATTGAATGGAGGCCATATGTACCAAGTTTCTGCATAGCATCCATTAGATTGATAGTTCCATCTTCATTAGATTCCGCTCTAATAAGAACCACGCTCTGCTCAAGGTTCTGTGGAATATCCCATTTTGAGCCTTCCCCAGTTATTATAAATACTCTTCCAGGGCCTTTGAAAACCTTGTAGTCAAAATTTTCTAAAGGCTCCCGCGCAACAATAATTCTGTCCGGAATCCTCGGCGAATAGACCTTTCGTGGGGTTAATTCGGGATCGTCCTTCTTCACTGTTCCCTTTCCGACCATTATTCCATCCACTTCTCCTCTCATCTGGTGCACATATCTACGCGATTCCTCCCCAGAAATCCATTTTGAACTACCCATTCTGTCAGCAATAAATCCATCGATTGAAGTGGCAACTTTAACAATTACGTATGGAGTACCGCTTTTCATATAGTGAAAGAAAAATCTGTTTAGAAAGGCACCCTCCCTTTCGAGAACACCAACGCAAACATCAATACCCCTGGATCTTAGATATTGGACTCCATTACCGTTTACTGCTGGGTTTGGATCAAGATTGGAAATTACAACTCTTTTTATCCCAGACTCTGCGATAACTGGCGCACAAGGAGGCGTAGCACCGTGTACAGTACAGGGCTCCAGGTTGACATATAGGGTCGAACCTTCAAGATGCCCTCTCGCATCCTCAATAGCTCTTATCTCCGCGTGTTTATCCCCTTTTTTCTTATGGTATCCGATACCAACAACTCTGCCATTATTAACTATTACAGCACCAACACAAGGATTTGGGGACGTGAAACCCAATCCCAACTTCGCCAGCTCCAGTGTGAATTCCATATACTTCTCTTCTTCAGTCATACTGGAATTATACAAGCTACATCCCGCAGCTTCACGTTATAATATTAATATGGGCTCAGTTAAAAAACCTGAATCCGTCCTTCTCTTCGCTGGTATAATTACTTTGAGTAGAAATCTTGAGAAGCTTCAGGAGATACTTCTTCCACTGGGAGAAATAGAAGACCGAACCGAAACCCTGACTTTCGATACCTTCAGCAAATACTACGAAAAGGAGATGGGAGAAGGTTTACAGCGATTGTGGGTTACCTTCAAAGGCCTCAGGAGTCCTGAAAACCTTCACCTGATAAAACTTGAGTCCAATCGGATTGAAGAATCACATTCGGTCCATGGTAAAAGAACTATCAACATTGACCCGGGATACATTTCATTGAGTAACGTGGTGCTCTTTACAACAAAAAATTATTACCACCGCATTTATATTGGCAAAGGCATTTACGCAGAAGTTACGCTGTTTTACAGGAACCTTTACGGTTTTCAACCTTTCCAGTGGACTTATCCTGATTATAAATCCGATGCTGCACTGAGATTCTTTAATACACAAAGACAAAAATTATATCTCACAAGGCGCAAGGAAGGAATAGAATAATTTAAACCATGTATCTATCGGATTCGAACGGCTTAAATGCGTCCACAAGCAAAACCTCATTACTTTCACCATCCGGTGCCAAAATCCTGAAAAGAATTCCCGACTTACTGTCACAGTACCTACCAACAATTTTCAGATGAATTTCAAGGTCTTCCTTCTGAATTTTTTCTATACTTAATACAAGACCTGTAGCGCCTTTCACATTAACGGGAAGGAGAAGGTATCCAAATCCCCTCCAGGCCTCCTCAAGACTTTTGTTTTCATGTTCGTTTTTTCCCACAACGAGCTTAACTCCATGAACCCGAAAATGTCTTCCAATTTTCAGAAGTTCAATTTGTTGCAAATCTAACTCATGATTCTCTAATAGATCCCGCACCTTTCTTGAAAAGTCAGAAACTGTCAAAAGACAGCCGCCTGCAGGCTGTGGGTATTCGGCAATTCCCATTTCTTCTGCCAGTTTAATCTGGAATGTCCTTTTCTTTCCCTCAATCCCCAAAAGCCACCTTCTTTCCACGTATCCCCTCAGTTCTGGTTCCGTTGGCGGAAGGAGAAGACCTGAAAGTGGTCTAACAACTTTGCCCGACAAGCCTGCCTCCTGCTCAATTAATAGCATTGACTTCAGGCTCTGTGACATTGACCTCTGCCCCAGTACATCGCCGGTGATGACAAACTGAGCTCCTATTTCTTCCATATATTTTTTTGCAAGAGTCAAAAACAATATCTTGCAGTCAATACATGGGTTAAGATGTCTACCAAAACCATATTTGGATCTTTCTATGAGCGGGAAATACTCCTCCATTACATATACCAACTTAACTGGTATTTTAAGGACTTCATAATACGAACGGAGTTTACTGCCAATATCCTCGACGCGCTCTTTCGAAAAGAAAGGGGTGATCACTGCTAATCCAGAAACCTCTATGCCCTTTTCTTTCAAAATCATTGCAGCAAGAGTAGAATCAAGACCTCCTGAAAGAAGAGCAACTGCTCTAACGGCACTTTTCAACAATAAAACCCCCACCAACTACAAGATCGCCTTGGTAGAAAACTGCTATCTGGCCGGGTGTAACAGCAAAAAGCCTTCGCGTCAATTCCACTTTGTACAATTCTCCCTCCTTTCTCAAACGGGCTTCCGCTTCCTCTCCTCTGTATCTAACTCTAACAGTCGCGATGAATCGATTTCCTACATCTTCGATTAAGTTAACACTCCCAACATAGAAACAGGAATCGTAGAGGGATTTTAGCGGCGCAACGGTAATCTCATTTTCCTGTGGGTTTATGCCTCTAACATAAAGCCTCTCGCCTCCTGAAACTCCAAGTCCCCTTCTCTGTCCAATGGTAAAAAAGTAATACCCATCATGTGTTCCCAGAACATTACCGAGCAGATCCCTAATCACCCCTTTTTTCACATTGAATCCACGATTTTTCAAAAAGTCCCTATAATCCTTTCCCACAAAACATATATCCTGGCTTTCTTCCTTTTCGTGAATTGAATACCCAAGTTCCCTCGCTTTCTTTCTTACCTCAGCTTTTGAAAACTCACCCAGGGGAAACAGCACCCTCGCGAGATCAGTTTTGCCTGTCAGCGCAAGGTAATACTCCTGAGACTTTTCTTTCCATAGAGCTTTTTTGAGGTGGACCTCTTGCCCATCGTGCTGAACTCTGGCATAGTGACCTGTGGCAATATAGTCAAAACCCAATTCATCAGCAAAGTGTAGCCCCATCTTTATCTTGATTTCTCTATTACACAGAGCGCATACGTTGGGTGTTCTTCCATCCCTGTATTCCTGAAGGAAATACTTAATTATTGTATCATTGAAGTAACTCGAAAGGTCAATTACAAAATGCTCTATACCTAAAATCCTGGCAACTTGTTTTGCGTCCTCTATAGATTCAGAGTCGGTATCCTTTCCCAGCAAGCTAAAGGTTAATCCTCCAACCCTGTATCCCTGTTCCTTAAGAACAGCTGCTGCAACGGAGGAATCAATCCCTCCACTCATAAGTATGAGAACCTTTGAATTCATTTTACTAAAGTGATGCCTAAATATCCTGAAGACTAATTCCTATTGCGCCCTTCTCCAGCATGTCAATTATTGCCCTTTCAGAGTCATCAGGTAAAATGTTAACACCCCTCGTTGCATCGATGAGCACAAAGGTGCAGAACCCGAATCTTAAGGCATCTAACACGGTTGCCTTCACGCAATAGTCAGTGGCAAGCCCACCTACGAATACTCTTGTAACGCCCTGCCCCTTTAGTGTTTTTTCAAGATTTGTACCATCAAATCCAGAATAAGCTTCACTTTCAGGTTCAGTTGCCTTTGAGACAATAAGAGCATTCTTTGGTAAAGCAAGATCGGAATGAAAGGATGCACCATTGGTGCCTCTGATACAATGGGGTGGCCACACTCCCCCGAAATCCTTAAAAGATGAGTGATTCTCGGGGTGCCAATCCCTGGTGGCAACTACCGGAGCTCCGTGGGTGAAAAAGAGTTCGATATATCTGTTTAAAATCGGCACTACCTCATCTCCCTGGGGAACCGCCAAAGCACCTCCAGGACAAAAATCTTTCTGAACATCAACAATAATCAAAGCATCTTTGTCTCTAATTCTTATCTTCATAGCATCACACCTCCGCATCATTGAAAATGTCTTTATAAAGGCCCTTCATCTCGTATCCTAGGTGTTTATAAGCAGCAGGGGTTACAACTCTACCCCTTGTGGTTCTTTTCAGAAATCCCTCTCTAAGCAGGTAAGGTTCGTATACTTCTTCAATAGTCCCTGGGTCCTCTGAAACTGCATGAGAGAGAGTTTTAATGCCAACTGGACCTCCTCCAAATTTCTCAATAATCGTTCTCAAGATTTTCTTATCCATCTCGTCCAGCCCCTTCTCATCAACGTCTAAGTTGTTAAGCGCATAATTAGTTATACCAAGATCAATTACGCCATTTGACCTTATTTCTGCATAGTCCCTTACCCTTCTTAACAATCTGTTTGCGACCCTCGGAGTCCCCCGTGACCTTTTTGCAATTTCCTTTGCACCGTCATCCTCAATTTTAATTTTCAGAATTGACGCCGATCTAAGGACGATCCTGTAAAGCTCTTCAACTCCATAGTAGTCAAGTCTGAAGGACATTCCGAATCTTGAAATAAGTGGGGAGGTCAAAAGTCCAACCCTTGTCGTAGCTCCCACCAGAGTAAAAGGTGCAATATCGATTTTCACCGACTCGGCACGAGGGCCTTTGTCAAGAACTATATCAATCTTAAAATCCTCCATTGCCGAATACAGATACTCCTCTACGGCTCTGGGAAGTCTATGTATTTCGTCAATGAACAGGACATCCCGTTCTTTCAGAGAGGTCAGAATCCCAATGAGATCCACGGGTCTCTCAAGAATGGGTCCAGATGTAGTTTTGATATTCACTTCCATTTCATTGGCAATAATATAGGCAAGTGTAGTTTTTCCCAGGCCTGGAGGACCCAGAAGGAGCACATGATCAAGCTGCTCCTTTCTCTTCTGAGCCGCCTTAACAAAGACCATAAGATTCTCTTTGATTCTATCCTGCCCCACAAATTCACTGAAAAAGACGGGTCTCAGAGTCCTATCAAGTTCCCTGTCCTCATCAAAAACCCCCTGAGGATCAGTTATCCTCAATGTTCCCTCCCAGAGCAACCTTTATCACTTCCTCAACTTGAGCCAATTTCCCGAGTTTCTTGATGGACTGGTCAACGAGTTTGGCTGCCTCTGCCTCTTTCAATCCAAGAGTTACAAGCGCAGAAATTGCCTTCGCCCTCGTTGTACCCTCCATTTTCCTGGACTTCAATGTCCCCGATAGCCCTTGGGCTTCAAAGATGATTCGCTCAGCTCTTTTAGGGCCCACACCTTTTACCCCTGAGAGCCTCTCTATATTTCCTGTCTCAAGACAGGCGAGGAGTTCATCTAACTCAAGTGCAGACATTATTCTAAACACTACATTAGGTCCAATACCCTTAAGCTTTATAAGATTTTTAAAAACTTCTCTTTCCTCGGAGGTTTTAAACCCATATATCATCACCTCTTCATCAGTAGTAATCATAGCGACGAAGATCTTCGCACTACTCCCAATATCAAGTTCTTCGGAAAATCGTGGACCCACCAAAACATCAAAAACCACACCATTAACATCGAGGTATATGCGAACATTCTGCTTCTCAATGACCTTACCTTCCAAGGCGTACAGCATTTCCTGTTTCCTTCAGATATGCCAGGCAAACACCGACGGCATCATATTCATGCTCTGTTAATTCTCTATCAACCTTCAACATCCTTCTCACCATGAAGGCCACCTGCTTCTTTCTCGCTCTTCCCTGACCGGTAAGACTGAGCTTCACGCGAGTAGGAGAAATTTCTGATACCGGGATGCTCTTCTGAGCCATTGCTACAAGGAATACTCCCCTCACTGCGCCCAGGCTAAGAGCAGTTTTAACATTTTTATAATAGATGGTGCTTTCCAAAACTGCAACATCTGGCCTCCATTCTTCGAGAATCCTGGTAAACTCACTGTATATATGATTCAGCCGAGAGCATAGTTGTCCAGCTTCGGTATACAGAGTCACTGCATACCTTATGTGAGAAAGATTGTCCATAACAACTATCCCGCTGGCCTTAAGACCTGGATCAACACCGATAATTAACATGAATCTATGACCTGGAAGCTATGGACTGCAATACTCCATCAGGAATATCAAAGTTTGCAAAAACCTTTTGAACATCATCATTTTCTTCCAGGGCGTCGACCAGCTTTAGAATTTTTTCTGCTGTCCGCTCGTCCTCAATTCTTACTGAAGATTGAGGTACCATTGTAATATCAGCTTCAGAGATCTCAATTCCCTTCTCCTGGAAAGCCTTCTTCAGTTGCTCAAAGTCCTTGGGCTGACAATAAACTGCAAAGGAATCCCCTTCATCCTTTACGTCCTCAGCTCCTCCATCGAGGGCTACCTCCAGAACCTGGTCTTCGTTAGCCTTGTCTTTATCTACATAGATAATTCCCTTCTCCTCAAATTGCCAGACGACGCTACCCGGTGCTCCTAGATGCCCTCCATGCTTTGTAAAAATGTGCCTGACTTCACCAGTGGTCCTATTTTTATTGTCTGTCAAAACCTTTACAAGGAACGCGACACCCTCAGGACCGAATCCCTCAAAAATCGTCTCCACGTACTCTACGCCTTCCAGTTCTCCAGTTCCTCTCTTGATGGCCCTTTCAATATTATCCCAGGGCATATTTATTTCCTTTGCCTTATCCACAGCGAGTCGTAAGCGAGGGTTGTGTTCAGGATCTCCCCCACCAAACCTCGCCGCTACTGTTATTTCCCTTATTACCTTCGTGAAAAGCCGGCCGCGCTGAGCGTCGACTTTTGCTTTTTTGTGTTTAATTTGAGCCCATTTGGAATGACCAGACATATTCTCACCTCCAATCTAATTGTATCTATAAGTATAATTTAAAGCTAACCATTTTTCAACAAAACAGAAAGCAAATCAAGGAAAGACAAAAATACCCCTACTACATGTGAAGTAAGCAAATGCGATTTAAGTAACAAACTAACCTAATACAATAAACCTTGTAGCGCCCTTAAAGTTGCCTGAATCCACCCCCATAAAGTAGACGCCTCCTGGAATGCCATTTATTGGTATATTGCGAACTTTATCAACTATACATAAAGAACATCATTTCAATTGCTGATCAGAGGCGGGATAGATTGTAATTGATAGATGACAGATTCCGGGAGATCCTAAAACTCAAGCCTGATCTCATTATGCACAATACATTTGCGGAGTTTACCCCCAGGATAAAAAAGTACAATGAATCTTGCCTTAAAACCTGCAAATCGGTAATCCATGAAATATTGTGAATATTTTTGAACCTCAGAAATGAGTAGTCAAAGCCAGTTCCACAGAACTTGCAACACCCTGCAACTCTTTGAAATTGTTGAAGTTCCAAATTAAAATTAGAACATGTCCGAGACTCCGCTTCTTTCTCAGTATAAATCGTTGAAGGAAAAAAGCGCAGATACTCTCCTTGCTTTCAGAATTGGGGATTTCTACGAGTTTCTTTACGAGGATGCAAAAATCGCATCGAAGACGCTCGGAATAACGCTAACATCAAAGCCACTTTACAAAGGTCATCGTGCTCCCCTGGCCGGGATCCCTGCAAAGGCTGCCTGGCAATACTTCGAAAAGCTAATTAGAAATGGGTTCAAAGTTGCAATCTGTGAGCAGACAGGCGAAGGGAAAAAGCTAATGGAACGTGGTATCGTGGAGGTATTAACTCCCGGTACATTCTATCACCCCGACTTCAGTGAAGAGCAGGAGCATATATTTATAGCCTCTATTACAAAAAACGATGGAGAAGCATGCATTGCAATTGGAGATGTGGGCACTGGGGAGATATTCATAGAAAGGGGAAATGTAGATGCCTGTCTCGGAAGACTGGAAACCTATGATGCAAAAGAGATTCTCGTGGAAGAAGACGTCTTTTACGAACTAAAAGAGTTGACTTCCATCAACCTTACAAGAGTACCACCCCCTATGCTCAGCAAAAGTTCAATGGCACAAAAACTAAGAGAATTTTTCAAGGTTCCGCACTTAAAAATCTTAAATGTTGAGGATTACGACATCGAGATCCACGCACTATTTAATTTAATTACCTATCTTGAAGATAAAAAACCGGGAATGCTTACTCATCTGAGAACCATAAGGAGGGTCGAGAGTTCAAAATCTCTTATCATTGACTCAAGGACCGCAAAGCACCTTGAAATTGTGGAAAAACCATTCGGAGTTGGAGAGGATACTTTGTTTTCTCATCTCCGAGAAACCCTTACCCCTCAGGGCACAAGATTTTTAAAAGAAAACATTATCACTCCTCCAAAAGAAATTGCCAAGATTAACGAACGATTATCAAAAGTAGAATTTCTTCTGAATAATCCGGAAACACTTCAAAAAATACGAAATGAGCTTAGAAGAATTTCAGACCTGGAGAGAATTACAACTAAGCTATCCACGCAAAAGTTCCACATAAAAGATTTTCAGCGTTTTTCAGAAAGTATTGATGCCATCGGGAAAATTTTGAACGCATTGGAGGAGAACCCCGTTTTCAGACCTGGAAAACTTTCACCCGAAATAATTTCACTAAAGTCAAGAATCGATAATTGCATTGTGGAAGAACCGCCTTCTTTCCCACCTGGTTGGGTAAAAAGGGGAACAAACCAAGAACTGGACGAACTGAAACACCTGCTCACCCATTCAAAGGAGAAAATGCTTGAAATGGAAAGGAAAGAGAAAGAGAGAACGGGGATTAGCAATCTTCGTATAGGGTATAACCAGATTTTCGGTTATTATTATGAGGTTACAAAGTCTCAGCTGGAAAAAGTCCCCAATTACTTCATAAGAAAGCAAACACTCCAGAATTCAGAAAGATTTTACACGGAAGAATTAAAAGAACTCGAGGTTAAGCTTCTCAGTGCCGAAGAAAGAGTCACTGACCTGGAAAAAGAGATAATCGAAGGTCTGAGAATGGAAATTCTATCACAGATCGAAGAGATTACAAACCTTTCGGATTTTGTGAAGGAACTTGACCTCATTCAGAGTTTTGCAGAGATCTCAAGAAAGTTTCACTATACAAAACCAATGGTGCACGACGGCGGAAAGCTCATAATTAAGGATGGAAGACATCCCGTTGTCGAAAGGAACCTTAAAGAGCCTTTCATTCCAAATGATACCCATCTGGACACGGAAGAAAACCTCATGTACATCATCACCGGTCCAAATATGTCCGGGAAATCAACATATCTGAGGCAGGTTGCACTAATTGTCATTATGGCCCATATGGGCTGTTTTGTACCAGCATCCTACGCAGAAATTCCCCTCACCGACAGGATATTCACGCGCATAGGCGCATCCGATGATGTCACAAGAGGTGTATCAACTTTTATGGCGGAAATGCTGGAAACAGCCGAAATAATAAGAAACGCAACCTCAAATTCTCTATTGATCCTCGACGAGATTGGGCGCGGAACATCCACCACCGACGGAATAGCCATTGCCTGGGCATGTGCAGAGTATGTTGTTACAGAGCTGAAAGCAAAAACCCTCTTCGCAACTCACTACCATGAGCTCTCAGAGTTGGCCAGAATATATTCTGCGATTCGAAATTATCATATGAAAGTATCAGAATGGGAAGGAAATATCATTTTCATGAGAAAACTTAAAGAAGGCGCTTCAAATAAGAGCTATGGGATTCATGTAGCTTCAATTTCCGGGATTCCTGATTCAATAATCAAGAGAGCTACCGAAGTCGCGAATCAAATTGAAAGCAAAGAAAATGAAATGCTAAGAAAAATCAGAAAAGGGCTGCATCAACTAACTCTATTCGAAAAGGAGGAAGAAAGAAAACCCTGTGAAGTATGCACTTTTCTCAATGCCCTCGACCTCGATGGAATAAGCCCGCGAGAAGCCTTAAACTTACTTTACAAACTCAAGGGGGATTCGAGTAAATGTTCAAATTCTTGAAAGGCCTTGGAAGTTTCCTGAAGAATGAAATTGCCATCGATCTTGGAACATCTACTACTCTAATCTATGTAAAGGAAAAGGGTATAATAATTGATGAGCCTTCCGTCGTGTCAGTAGACCTATACACAGGAAAGACAATCTCCTGTGGTGCTGAGGCCAAAAGGATGCTCGGGAAAACTCCTGAAACCGTAGTGGCAAAAAGGCCAATGAAAGATGGAGTCATCGCAGACTTTGAAATGGTACAGGAGATGATTATATACTTTCTTAACAAAGTCCTTGAAAAGAACATCTTTGTTCGTCCCGTTGTTCTTATTGCAGTCCCATCAGGAATCACAGATGTGGAGAGAAGGGCTGTACGAGATGCAGCCATTCTCGCAGGCGTTCAAAAAGTACACATGGTTTCTGAGCCCGTGGCAGCTGCCGTGGGTCTCGGGCTTCCTATAGAGGAGCCAGTGGGCAATATGGTGGTGGACATTGGCGCAGGAACTACAGAAATAGCCGTTATTTCTTTATCCGGAATCGTGGTCAACAAATCTATCAGAACTGCCGGTGATGAAATGGACGAAGCCATAGCATCTTACATCCGCGAAAAGTACCGTGTTGCTATCGGGGAACAAACCGCTGAAGAGATAAAGATTCAGCTGGGAAATGCATTTCCGACCTATCCAGAGGAAAAGATGGAAGTCAGGGGAAGAGATCTTGTGAGCGGTGCCCCAAAAACCATTGAAATTTCAAGTTCTGAAGTGAGAAACGCCCTAAAGGGAGTCTTAGGTGAGATTGTATTTGCCCTTAAGAAGGGGCTCGAACAGACTCCGCCGGAGCTCCTTTCGGATATCATTGACCGTGGTATTTACTTAACTGGCGGAGGTTCCTTATTGAAGGGCCTTCCTGACCTTCTGATGGAGGAAACAAATATTCTGATAAAAAGAAGTGAGAACCCACGGCAATGTGTAGTGCTGGGGGCAGGTAAAGTGCTTGAAAACATTGATCGATATAATCAGATCCTAACGGCATCTTCAAAAACTATGATTAAAAGAACAGAATTTATTGACTGAATTGAATGCGGAAGAAAATTTTTTTCTTATCCTTTCTTTTTACCGTTTTCTTTAATCTCAACGTCATAAAAGTACCTACGTCATTATTTCTCACGAACTCCATTTACGCGCCTTTCCTTTACGTTAAGAATCTTATAATCCTCCTTACTCAGACAGAAGAAACCTCTATCATTACCCAGGCCGAAAATCAATACCTTAAAGAGATTCTGAATAGTATCGGCCAGAAATCCCCATCTGGAGCGATAGCACGAGAGAGCTTCTCCGAAGGCGAAGTAATGCAATATTCACCCCTTGGAATTCCTGAAGAAATCATAGTTAAAGCTCATCTCGAATCTTCCACAGATTACATTGCGAGTGTTGTTACAGATGCAAGAGGTGCACTGGTAGGAAGGGTATTAAAAAGGACCGGACCTTTTGCAATTATCCCTACAATTTACAACAGTGAATTTAAAGTTGGTGTGGAATGCAAAAATCGATATTACACTGGAATTTATAAGGGAGGTGCGGATCCGAAGGTCTTCTTCGTGCCATATGATGCGCCGGTTTCCATCGGTGATACTCTCATCACATCAACTCTATCAGGATTCGCATTACCTGGAATTCCTGTGGCAAGGGTAATTGAAATTAAGAAGGATCCCTACAACCCAATTTTTCTCACTTTGCGAGTCGAACCATTTTTTAAACCTTTTACTTCAAGAAAGGTAATTATCTATGGCACAAGGAAATAAGACCCTAATTCTAATACTCTTCTTAATTATTGCTGCGTCAACAGTAATTACCCCGCTCTGGCTCCCTGATATTACAGTGATTATGCTTATATATCTCGCTTTGCGATTTGAATCCACGGATATCCTCATTTGGTTAATCATTGGAGGCCTCATGCACGATGCTTTTCAACTTAATAGGGTGTGGATCTCTCCACTTCTATTCCCGCTAACTTTCCTGGGCATAAATTTTGCAAAGGAGAATTTCAATACCAGGTTTTTCCCCGTTAGATTAGCAGTTACTTCCTTTGCAATTCTTGTAATCTTCCTGGTCTACGCGATATTCTTCAGAATTAGTGCCTCCCTCCTAATTACAAAAGGCATTGGCACCTTAGTCTTATCAGCTATATTGTCTTTACTCCTATGAATCCAGAAAAGATCCTTCGTCTTTCTCTCTGGGCTCTAATTTTTGTAATTATCGCACGACTCTTCCAGTACCAGATTCTCGAGTATAGACAGCTTTCTCTTAGGGCAACATACAACTATTTAAAGGAATATCGTATTAACGCACCAAGAGGAAATATCTATGACCGCAATGGAGTCTTGCTCGCAAGCTGGAAGCCTGCCTTCAGGATACTTGTGATACCACGATTTGTTTCTCCAGAAGACTATGAGAAGATCAAATCCCTTTTCGGTGAACTACAGGTGAACCCTGATACCTTCTCTCAAAAGAATAATTATGTGCAAATTAAAAGCCAGCTGGCCTTTGATGAAGTTGTAAAATTTCTTGAAAAAACCCCTGAAGTTAGAAGTCTTGTTGTTGATGCTGACCCTGTACGAACCTATACAGAAGATGCTAAATTCGCCTCTCATGTCATTGGATATGTTGGTGAAGTTTCAAAAGAAGAGATGAACAAATTCAAACTGGATTTTGGAGACATCATCGGGAAATCAGGAATTGAGAAGTATCAAGATTCCCTGCTCAGGGGTCAATCGGGTGCAAAATTCATGGCCTTTGACTCCAAAGGGAATCTTGTAAGCGATTCTCCAAGGCCTCCATTAGCGCCAAAGCAGGGCAACGATCTCTATCTAACTATTGACATCAGATTGCAGAGGTGGGCAGATTCACTGTTCCAAAATTATCCCAGGGGAGCAGCTTTCGCTTTTAATATAAAGACTGGCGATGTCATATTACTTTATTCAAAGCCGTACTATAACCCCTCAGAAGTTCTCAAAAAATGGGTGAGCTATATAGTTAACCCTGATAAGCCTTTGCTGAATAGATGTCTGCAGGGTCTTTACCCCCCTGGTTCAACATTCAAACTTGTCACCACAATGGCTGGTCTATATTCACACACACTGACTCCTGAAACAAGGTACAACTGTCCTGGAGGATTCACCTTCGGTAACAGGACCTGGCTCTGCTGGCGCACAGAAGGACATGGAACTCTCGATCTTATCGACGCGATAGCTCAATCCTGTAACGTGTATTTCAATAACGTAGGAGCTCGAATTGGAACAAACCAATTTATGGAGATACTTGAAAAGCTTAATTTGCCGGTAAGAACAGGGATAGATATTCCAGGTGAATCTCAGGTATTAATACCGTTAAAGGGACTACTGAAACAGAGACTTCTTCTGCCAAGCTCGGTGGTGAACTGGTCTATAGGGCAGGGGGAAGTGCAGGTTACACCTGCCTGGATGGCACTCATTACGGGCATAATTGCAGGAAATGGAAAATGCGCGGTCCCGAAGGTGACAATTGACAACCATACGAAATATATTAGCGTAAGTATCCCTGCCGAAATTTTCGCAATTCTAAAGGAGGGCATGCGAAAAGTTGTTGAGAGCCCGAATGGAACTGCAAGTTACCTCTACGACCCGAATCTTAAGATTTCAGGGAAGACCGGAACTGCCCAAAACCCTCACGGCAGAGAGCACTCATGGTTTACGTGTTTCTTCCCCAACGACAACCCAGAATACGTTCTGACAGTGCTCGTCGAAAACGCAGGTCATGGAAGTGAAGCGGCTGCTCCCATAGCTTTTCAGCTCGTAAGGAGATTTACAAGTGAAAAGAATTAAACTGGGGCTTGTGATACCTTCTGTTCTTCTGATAGCCATAGGGCTAACGGAACTTTTTTTCATTAGCAAAGGGATGTTTGTATCGCAGCTCTCCAAAGTCCTGATCTATGTCTTGCTCTTTTTGGGGCTCTACCTCACAATAAGAAAGAGCCATATCCTTAACTATGGATTCATATTATATTACCTTTCTATTCCGCTCCTGATGCTCACATTATTTCTTGGAAGGGGAGGAGTCAATCGCTGGTTGAATCTCGGTTTTTTTAAACTCCAGCCTTCAGAAATTGCAAAAATTGGGTTGATCTTTCTTCTGAGCAAAATTATCTCTGATGACAAAAAACCTCTTAAAAATAGACTAATAAAGGCAGGTATTGTCACTTTTATACCCTTCATACTCGTAATGTTGCAGCCTGATCTGGGTACAGCTCTGACTTTTCTATTCATTGCCTTCATCATAAATTGGATTGGAGGAGCAGATCCTTCGCTAATCCGGTTTTTCTTATTTGTTCCCATTGCAATGCTCGCTTCTGCTCATCCCCTTGCAACAGTTATATTCTTCTCTGCTCTCGCCGTAATTACCTTCGTGTTTAAAGAACCTCTTTACAAGAAAATCGTCACCCTTGCTTTGCTTATCTTTACAAGTCTTATCACACCCATTGTATGGCAGAAAGTATTAAAGCCCTATCAGAGAGATAGGCTTACAGCCTTCATAAACCCTGAAAAGAGTAAAACCACTGAAGGATGGCAAATTTATCAAGCGCGTATTGCACTCGGTTCAGGAGGGATTTCTGGGAAGGGACCTGGAAAGGGAACCCAGAAGAGTCTCGCCTTTCTTCCAGCGGCGCACACGGATTTTATTCTTTCGAGTATTGGAGAAGAGTTCGGTTTTACAGGACTCCTTCTGATAATTACACTGTTTATAATCTTTATGAGAACAGTTCTAAGACTGATGGAGTTAAAGGAAGGGCATGAAAAACTAATAGTCTCTGGGATTTTCTCCTATTTCATCTTTCACTTTGGTGTCAATACTCTCTCGAATTTATCGTTGCTGCCAGTTGTTGGAATCCCATTGCCCTTCATTACATATGGTGGTAGCCATGTCCTTGTGGAGATAGCAGCAATCTTTACATTACTGAAAATGGAGGTATAATTATGTGCGGATTTTTTAGCATTGTTTTTAAAAAGGATAATGAGGAACTGGGCAGCATCCTTACAAAAGCTGGTTTTCGCCTTGCATACCGAGGATACGATACAGTTGGCATCGGCTACGTAAAGGACAATGGCAACTACGAGATCAGGAAGGCTCCAGGGAAAATTCATAGAGTATACGAAGATTTAAGTTTCGAAGAAATAAGTGGCAAACGTGGCACAATTCAGCTGAGGTGGGCTACTTATGGCGCTCCTTCATATGAGAATGCACAACCCCACTTCGACTGCTCCAAAAAACTAATAGGAGCACACAATGGAAATATCGTTAATTCGCCATTTCTTAGAGAAAAATTGATTTCCGAAGGCCACAGGTTTGCTGGCGAGAACGACGGAGAAACCCTCGTGCACGTGATAGAAGATTTCTTTAAAAAATCTGGAAATCTCAAAACTGCTATAATTGAAACCTTTGACACACTGAAGGGTGATTATGCCTTCTCTATTACAAGCGTTGATGAGAACAAATTTTATGCAGTGAAGAAAGGTTCTTCGCTTTTTCTTGGTGTTGGTGACGACTTTATCGCCGTGTCAAGTGACCTGGTTGCCCTTTTGGACCTTACAAAGAATGTCGTGACTCTTTACGACGGAGAACTTGTAGAATTTGACGAAAAGGAATATCGAATTTTCAAACTACCTTCGGGAGAAATCGTATACCGTGAGCCAATATTCACAGAGCTCGACATTAAAGATGCAGAGAAGGGAAATTTCCCTCATTTTATGATAAAAGAAATCTATGAAATCCCGGAGAAAGCCCGAAATATCATTAACTTCCTGCCTGAATTCTCCGAACTCAGGGTAATCGCTGACGAAATATTGAAATCAAAGAAGAAGTTCATTACGGGTAGCGGAACATCTTTGCACGCAGCAATTCTTGGAAGTTTCTACCTTGCAAATATTGCAAAGGAGCTGTTTATACCCGTTGCAGCATCAGAATTCGCAGAAAGGTATGGGAATACGCTGGAATCCGGTGATTTACTCTTCGTAGTTACACAGAGTGGAGAAACAAAGGATGTGAAGAACGCGATGGACGTTTTCGACGGATTTGGAAAGACTGTAGGTTTGATAAATGTTCTCGGGTCAAGTATCGCCATGAGGTGCAATCATGTGATTCCTGTCCTTTCGGACCTCGAAATTAGCGTTCCTGCCACAAAAACCTTCGTAAATCAGGTCATCGCGCTCCTTTATCTTTCAATTGAAGTAGCAAAGAGAAGAGGTCTTCCAGTTCCAAAAATCAATTTTGATGAAATACCTTCCCTAATTCAGAAGACAATTCAGACAGCCGAAATGCACAAAACTGAAATAATTAAAGCGCTAATCCCATGGCGTGATTTCTACGTTCTCGGATTTGGAGTAACTTACCCCGTTGCCCTTGAAGGGGCACTGAAGATTAAGGAAGTGGTTTACATCCATGCAGAGGGGATGTATTCAGCAGAGTTCAAACACGGACCCCTTTCAATTGTTGAAGAGGAATACCCCATTATTTTCATCTCCACCCTTAAAGATAAGCCAATGATACTTTCTCACATTAATGAGGTAAAGTGTCGGGGAGGAAAAATTATTACCGTCGCCCCTGAAGATAAGGAACTACGAAAAGAAAGCCACATCTTCCTGCCCATCCCGGACGGAAACGAATACCTTACACCAATACTTTCAGTAATTCCAATGCAGATCCTCGCGTATTATATGAGCATCCACCGTGGTATTGACCCGGATTTTCCTAAAAATATCTCAAAGACGCTCACTGTTGATTAATGAAAATTCTGTGTATTGTAGGACCTACTGCTTGTGGTAAAAAGGAAATTGCTGCAGAGCTCTTAAACATTTTCAACGATAGATTACATTTTATCTCCTGTGACTCCCGGAAAGTATACCGTTATATGGACATAGGTACGGCAAAACCTCCAGAGTCTATCAAACAGTTCTTTTCACTGATTGACATAAGAAATCCAGATGAAATTTACAGTGCTGGTGATTTTGCAAGGGACGCGGAACGCATTATCAGAGAAAGCTTGAACACCGCGAAAATTCCCATTATTATTGGCGGGACTCCGCTTTATTACAAGGCTTTATTTTCAGAATTCTTCGAGGAATTCAAAAAAGACCCAAAAGTTAGAGCCTTAATACTTGATAAGATGAAGAAATACGGGATTGAGAGCTTATACGAGGAACTTAGAGAAAAGGACTCGGAACTGGCAAAAAAATTACACCCAAATGACTGGATTAGGATAACAAGAGCTCTTGAAATAATCTATACTCTGGGCATTCCAGCCTCAGAAGCACGGAAAAAACTTAGAAGAAAGATATTCTTTGAGGCACACTACGTAGGAATCATGCAGCCTATGAGAATTCTCTACGAAAAGATAGAGCGGCGAACAAATGAAATGTTTGAAAAAGGCCTGGTCGAAGAAACGAAAAGACTCCTGGATATGGGGTATGATGAAAATCTGCCGTCCCTCAACACAATTGGATATAGAGAAACGATAAGATACCTTAAGGGAGAGTCTGAGCTGGCGGAAGCAATCAAAAAAACCTGCAAGAACACAAAAGTATATGCCAGAAGGCAACTTAGATTCTTCCGGACTTTCGAAAATATCGCCTGGTATAATTTGAGCGAAAGTACTTCGGAATTAATCAATCACCTGCAGTCTGAAATTAAGAACAGAATTAGTTAATCTGAAAGTCAAGATCTTCAAGCTTAAACACCGGACCTTCAGTGCAAACGCGAAAATATCCTTCAGAACTCGCCTTCTTCACCGCACACCCAAAGCATATTCCAAATCCGCATGCCATTGCGGATTCCACAGATACCCAGCAATCAATACCGTGCACTTCCTTCAGTGAATTGAGCATCGGTACCGGACCACACGCAAAAACCTTTTTATCAGAAGCTGCGTCAATATACTGGGTTGCAACTCCGGCAAATCCGCTGGAGCCATCCTCGGTCACAATAACTATATCGAGGCCATTAAAAACGTCAAGTAAATCTCTTGAAGGGAGGGTCCTCAATCCCCAGACAAACCTTTTGTAGCCGTATCTCTTAGCATAAAAGTACAATGGAGCAATTCCTGAACCCCCTGCGACAAGGGTTACATCTTCGAAAACAGGGAAACCCTTCCCGAGAGGACCTAGAATCTGGACTTGTTCTCCAGATTTCTTGTTAGCAAGGATTTCAGTACCCTTCCCGACGATAGCAACCAGAAACCAAAGACTTTCCGTATCTGCGTGAAAAATACTAAAGGGCCTTAATAAAAATGGTTCGAAGTTCTCTGCAACCCTGATCTGGAAGAACTGGCCAGGCTCTAATGTACCACAACAGAAATTTTCAACCCTAAGCAGAAAGAATCCGTCAGGGAACTTCCTATTTTCCAGAATTCTTGATCTTTGCAATTCCATCTTTCAAACTCTCCACAACATATTCAACCCACTCTTCCCTCATCGTTGGAAACAAAGGCAGAGTAATCTGCATACTGTAAGCTTTTTCTGTCACAGGAAGTTTCTGGCTGTCACCATATCTTTTAATAACGTCGAAAAGATGAAGTGGTTTATAATGCACGCTGGTTTGAATTCCCCTTTCAAAAAGGTGAATCCTTAAAGCGTCTCTATCTACCCTTGAAAATACGGAAAAAATATAGTTCCCTGAAAGGTTGTAGTCCTTAAAAGGAATTATAATTTCATCAACTTCAGTGAGCAATTCCCGGTACAGCTTAACAAGTTCACGCCTTCTCTTTGTCACCCACTCAAGTTTCTTAAGCTGCGACAGTCCAAGGGCTGCCTGCATTTCCGTTGCTCGATAAGTGTATCCAACTTCTAGAATATCATAATCCATCTCAAATCCCTGATAACGCTGATAAGAAGAACTTGTGATACCCTGAGACCTCAGGGCCTTTGCTTTCTCATATATTGTAGAACTATTGGTCAGGACAACTCCACCTTCACCTGTAGTGATATTCTTATTTGCATACAAGGACATTCCCGCAGCAATGCCAAAATTACCGGCTCTTTTTCCACTCCACACAGAACCATGACAGTGAGAAGCATCCTCTAACAATATAAGCCCCTTACCTTCAACATATAATTTGATCTTGTCTATTCCGTCCATAAAGCCCCCATATGCGAGGTAGACGACTGCTTCAGCTTCAGTTGTGACGACTTCATCGAGGGTCTCCGGGGTCAAAACTGGTCGCTCAAGTGAATCAATGTCGGCAAATTTTACACGAGCACCAATCCAGAGGAGTGGCGTCAATGTCGAAATGTACGTGAAAGAAGGAAGAATTACTAAGGAATCCCTGGAAATTCCTGACGCAAGATAAGCAAGATGTAACGAAGCTGTACCTGACGAAACAAAGAGGGCGTGTCTTACTCCAAAATACTTCTCTAAAGACCTCTCAAACTCTTCTGTCCTGGGACCAGCGGAAACCCACCCACTTTTGAGAACGGAAACTACCGCCTCAACATCTTCTTCGTCAAAATAAGTTTCAAAAAGAGGAATTCTAAATGGGATTCTTCCTTTTCTATTCAGACTCACTGCCTTCCAATTTCTGAATCCCACCTTTCATAGCTTTTTTCCGGGAGAGCTTGAACTTTCCAGAATCATCAATCTCAATGACTTTTACCATTACTTTGTCTCCAACCTTCAAAACGTCTTCCACCTTATTAATGCGAGTCTCAGCAATCTCAGAAATGTGCAAAAGCCCTTCTTTGTTAGGTAGAACCTCAACAAAAGCCCCAAAGGGGGCAATTCTCTTCACTACACCCATATAAACCTTTCCAAGTTCGACTTCCTGAACCATCCCGCTAATGATTTCCTTTGCCTCTTCAACTCCCTCTTCGTTGTAGCCTGAAATCAAAACTCTGCCGCTTACATCATCAATTTCAATTTTTGTCCCGGTTTGTTCAGTAATTCTCTTTATATTCCTTCCACCAGGGCCTATTATCAAACCTATTTTGTCCAGTGGCACAGTAACGGAAGAAACCTTAGGTGCGTAAGCAGAAATGCTATCTCGAGGCTTGCTCAGAGTTGCATTCATTATTTCAATTATGTAAGTTCTGGCTTTTTTTGCACGTGCAAAGGTCTCTTCAATAATGCTCAAAGGGAGTCCTCTGGCCTTAAGGTCTAGCTGAATCGCAGTAATACCCTTCTCCGTTCCTGCAACCTTGAAATCCATATCTCCGTAATGGTCCTCAGCCCCAACTATGTCTGTAAGCAATACATATCTCCCCTGGTCCTGAATCAACCCTGTAGAAATACCCGCACATTGTGCCCTTATGGGCACTCCGGCATCCATTAATGAGAGTGAACCTCCACAAACCGTAGCCATAGACGTAGAACCATTGGATTCCAGCACGTCAGACACGAGTCTGACAGTGTATGGAAACTCCTCTTCCTGAGGAATCAGCGGCGCAAGGGCTCTTTCCGCAA
This sequence comes from Caldifarciminota bacterium UBA5631, assembly GCA_002421425.1. Lineage (GTDB taxonomy): Bacteria > Hydrothermota > Hydrothermia > UBA1063 > UBA1063 > UBA1063. The sequence continues at coordinate 57,308 of DIJZ01000022.1, read as the reverse complement.
GATTACCATGTCCAATTTCCCTCCTCGAAACACCTCTTAACGGTTTCACTTCCCCTGTAGAAAATGGAGGAAAATTGTAGTGAAGCATAAATCTTTTCTCTTCCTCAGGTTCTAATTCTGACAGCTTCTGCACATCCTCTTTAGTTCCCAAAGTAGTTACTACAAGAGTCTGGGTTTCACCCCGCCTGAAAATTGCAGAACCGTGGGTCCGTGGTAAGACTCCCACCTCACAGGTTATTGGCCTGATTTCTTCATACCCTCGACCATCAACCCTTCTTTTCTCATTCAAAACAAGCTCCCTTAAGGCCCTTCTCTCCAGCTCGTAGAAAGTCTGATTCAGCTCATTAGTGAAGTCTTCTTCGAGATATTCAGTCTTCAAAAATTCTTCAGTCCTTTTTCTGATTTCGTCCAGTGCTTCATTGCGGGCTTTTCTGTCTGTAATGTGCATTGCCTGAGAAATAGTTGGAAAAGCAAATTCTTCTACTTTTTTTGCGAATTCCTCAGAAATCACGAGCTTCTGATAGGGTATCTTCTCTTTCCCAATCTTGTCTCGAATTTCGTTCTGGAAATCCTCAATTTCTTTTAGATAGGGAAGCGCAAATTCAATGGCCTTTAGAACAACGTCTTCAGGGATTTCTTTACCTCCGAATTCTATCATATTGATTTCACCGGATGAACCTGCTACAAGCAAATCAAATTCGCTCTGTTCAATCTGAGAATTTGTAGGATTTAAGACAAATTCACCATTAATCCGCCCAACTCTGCACGCAGCAACTGGCCCGTCAAACTCAATTTCAGAAATGTGCAAACAAGCAGAAGCGCCTACTATTCCTAGAAAATTACTCTCGTTTTCAAGATCATATGATAAAAGATAAGCCACAACTTCGATGTCACTCATCATATCCTTCGGAAAACGCGGTCTAATAGCTCTGTCAATGGCTCTGCCGTGGAGAATTTCTCGTTCCGTGGGCTTCCCCTCTCTCTTGAAGTATCCGCCGGGAATTTTCCCAGCCGCGTACGACTGCTCTCGATATTCCACAAGAAGGGGTAAAAAGTCTCTCTTTTCCCTGGACTCCTGAACCACTGCGGTTACAAGCAACACCGTATCACCGTAGGAAATCAACAAAGAAGAGGTGGCCTGATTTGCTACTCTTCCTACTTCTACTTTTAATTTTCGACCTGCAAGATCACGCTCTAGGGAATAAATCATCCTCTGATACCCAACTTATCGGTCAGCGCTGCATACCGCTTGAAATCTACCTTCCTAAGATACGTAAGTAAACGTTTCCTATGACCCACCATTTTTACAAGCCCGTATCTTGAATGAACATCTTTTGAGTGGACTTTCAGATGCTCTGTGAGATCATTGATCCTCTTTGTAAGAAGAGCAATCTGAACCTCAACGGAACCTGTATCTTTTTGATGCTTTGCCCACTCTTTAATAATTTTTTCCTTCTCTTCCTTGCTCACTGTCATGCTAACATTACCTCCATTTCTTAATGCATATGTTTTGTTATATAAGACTAAGCGGGAGACGGGACTCGAACCCGCAACCATCGGCTTGGAAGGCCGATGCTCTACCATTGAGCTACTCCCGCACATTTTAAAAGAACCTTTTTTCAATACTAAGACGGGACCTGCCCCCGCAG
>DIJZ01000022.1:0-55518 GCA_002421425.1 Caldifarciminota bacterium UBA5631 | reverse complement strand
CCGCACATTTTAAAAGAACCTTTTTTCAACACTAAGACGGGACTGCCCCGCAGCCATCCCCTGGATAGGGGATGCTCTACCATTGAATAAGAAGTGGTGGAGGGGGGTGGATTCGAACCACCGAAGGCGTCAAGCCAGCAGATTTACAGTCTGCCCCCGTTGGCCACTTGGGTACCCCTCCAAACCCAGCTGGCGGAGGGATTTGAACCCCCGACCTGGTGATTACAAATCACCTGCTCTTCCGACTGAGCTACGCCAGCAAAATTTTAAAATAGCTCTTACAGTTCATATACTTTATAGTATTCGTAGTGGAAAGTCAATTGAAACCGCGAAATCTGCGAATAGTTTTTAACTTCCCTAAGCCTTTAATAGTTCTAAATCTTATTTGTAACGAAAACTACTCTACATTGCGCATTCAAAAATGAAATATATCAGGAAGTACCCCTGCTTTGATTTTCCTTAATTTATAGCCTAAAATTAAACTCACACAAAGGAGGACATTTATGGCAAGGAGATGTGATATTTGTGGCAAGGGGCCGTTATCTGGAAACAACGTTTCTCACGCAAACAAAAAGAGCCCAAGGCGATGGCTTCCTAACCTCAGAAAGGTTGAATTTGACGTAGACGGTTATGTAGTAAAAGCCAGAGTCTGCTCAAAGTGCTACAAAAAGTTAAGAAAATCGCAATAATTGCCCTTGCTTTTGCATTCCTATCAGGGGCAACATTAATAAGTTTTAACCTATACTCAAGATTTCTAATTCTCAGGTACCTCAAGGAATATACGGGGTATCGCGCAAGGCTTGAAGGGTATAGTTTCAATATCTTTGGCTCTCTGAAATTTAGAAACCTGGTTCTAGATGACGCTTTGGAAATAAATGATTTTGTGGTAAAATACAATGCTACAGCCCTTCTTTTGCAGAAGACTGTATCTACAATCCGGATAGGTAGAATTTTTGTAAATCCGGGAAACTTTAAACCCAGAAAAAGTGGGAAAAGTTCAAAAGGTACGTTCAAGTTTTCTATCCCATTGCAGGTTAAGGAGTTAAAGATAGAAAAGGGCTTGATTGTGTTAGATTCCAATAGTATCAACTTCGATAACCTCTATGCCTCGGGTGACCGTATGGCCTCGGCTTATCGCATCAGAGTTTATATCAATAGATTAGCTTTCGAAGGCGAAAACTTATACATTTATACAGATTTGATGCTGAAAAGCAACCAGATAACTTTGAGAGCTCTGGAGATACAAAACAAAAACCTCTCAATAGCAGGTACTTCTGGATACCTGAATTTCCCGGACTCACTGAACCTGAAGGTAGAAATGGTTACTTTTCATGACTATTCATTAAACAGACTTTCACTCGCCTGCAATCTTAAAGAAAGAAGCGGACGCATAAGTATTGACAATCTCCTTCTCAAAGATCAAACTGTCCGCGACGTAAAAGCAACTTTTGCCCTGAACTTGCCCGAATCTCTAATACTCAAGTCTGCATCCTTCAAATTTAGAGACAATTCGGTGGTTGGAGAAGGAGTGTATCTTTTTAAAGAAAAGAGACTCCTTATACATCAGGCAAAACTCTCTTTGCAGGAGTATGGATTTAAGGGTGTTTTGTACGCTTCCCTTCTCTTACAGCCAGACAAAATAGAAGGAAAAGTGCGGAGCAAGGATCTAACGTACATGCAATCAAAACCTTTCCAGTTAAGTTCAAGCTTCACCTATTCAGGAAAGAATCTTTACGTCCTAATTCCGACTTTTTCCTCCACTCACACCAACCTCCATGGGAGTTTGAGCTATAACCCAGAAGAAATAAATGTAGAGCTAAAGGGCATCTTTGACCCCGGGGAGGTTCTAAAAGACGTTCATGGCACGATAGAAGCGAACTTGAAGTACACCATAAGGAGCAAGGAGCGCAAAGGGTTCTGCTATGTAGTCGCAAGAGGAATCAATCACGGGGATTTAAAAGTTGAGAAGGCGAACCTCTCTTTAGTATCTGTTGGAGAACAGGAGGATTTGAGCCTCGAAATAAAAAACATTCAGATTAACAAGATGCACTTTGACTCAATTACGGTAGCTGCATCCTCGGAACAATTCAAGAACATATCGATGAACATCTCCGGTGCATCAGAGACCTTAGAATTTGAAGGCAATGCATCAGTAAGGCGGGAAATAGACACATTGGGATTAACCCTTAAAGAACTGAGAGCTGTGATTAAACAGGATACATTAGAAGTTAACAAACCTTTCAGGATTGTAAAAACAAAGGCAGGTTTTGCCGTATTAGACTCCGCAAAAATCTTTGTAAACGGTTCTCCAGTAACTATTGCGGGTAGTTTCAAAGAAGAGGATAGTAGAGTTGATGCCATTGCAATCTGGCAAGACGTTTATATTAGAGAGCTATTTGGTGTTTCAGGTATTGTAACAGGGTTTATGGAGATCGGTGGCAGTATACAGGAGCCTCAAATTTTGCTATCTCTTAATGGTTCAAAAATATACTACAGAGACTTTCGTGACCTTAACCTGTATTTGACTGCACGATTAAACACGAACGGCATAATTGTCGATTCTGCAAGTATTTCAGGCGAAAATATGAATCTACTACTCACAGGTTTCCTACCCGCTAAATTCTCATTTGCGCCTCTTGAATTTGTGCTTTTGAAAGATGACGAATATACAATCAGAACAAAAATCTATGACCTACCAGCAGAAATCTTTGCGGAAATTACCAGGCAGCAGTTTGTATTAACTAACCTCGACTTAATATGTGATGTCATAATTTTTGGAAGGTTAACTGAGACACCCCGTTTAAACGGGTATCTGAGAATATCCAACGCCTCGGGTATGTATACGCCAATCCAGCTGGAATTCACCAGAGCTGATATTCTTGCAGAACTTACGGAGGATAGATTTGAAATCAAGAAAGGACTTTTTACAGTGGACCACGGCAATCTATTAATCTCAGGATACGGGAAAAACCTATTCTACGCATCCAGGGAAATTAACCTTTTTATCAAAGCTTCGAACGTGTCATTGTATCCCGTTTATAACATCTATGCTTCTGGAGCGGGGGATATAAATGTAAACATCAAAGAGAGCGGAATTTCAGTCAAGGGTGATTTGACTGTTAATGAGGCAACCATCTTCCAGACTTTAAGACCTGTTTCTGTCTCGTCCAGTCCACCTCCTAAAAACCTTACTGTTCTTCTAAATATAACAAGTGAAGGAAATACATTCCTCGTTAATGAGCTCGCCGATATTGAGGTGAAGGGGAATTTCATTTTTCAACTTACTGAAGGTAAGACTCTTTTAGATGGAAATGCAGAAGTAATAAAAGGTTACTTTTTGTACCTTGACAGAATTTTTGAGGTGGAATTCGGATATGTGAATTTCACATCTACTGGCGCCCTGGAACCAAACCTATCGATAAAAGCAAGCTCAACTGTTGATACTTTTACCATTACAATGAATCTTACAGGAACCTTCCAGAATCCTCAGATTTCTCTAAACTCCGAGCCACCGCTGGACGAACTCAACATCCTGTACCTCCTTACCCTCGGGAGAGTATACGGCGACACATCAGCGTTACAATCTACAGAGCTGCAGGATTTGAAAAATAGGGCGTTTAGTCTGGCGAGTACTGTAATTTCCCAGAATCTAAGGAGAAGTCTGCGATTCCAGGAACTACGACTTGAAAGTAACGGCAATATGGAAAATCCTTCACTGCTAATCGGTTTGTACCTAACACCAAAACTTTATTTCTGGTACTCCCATGATATTTTTGACATCACAAAGGATATGTTTCAGGTGCGTTATAAACTTAAAAGGAATTTTGGAGTCTTTGCGGAAAGGGATCAAGAGCAAAAGTTTCAGTTAGGTGTCGATTATCTCTATGAGTTCTAAAGTATTTGTGAAGTTGATTATTCCCCGAGCAGGTCTCGATTACTTCACTTACATTGTGCCACCAAACCTCCGCGATTCTTCAAAGCCAGGGAGTGTGGCGATTGCGCCATTTCTCAAAACCCGCTCAAAGGGCGTTATCTATGAAATAACAGCTGAATCGGAAGTTCCCGAAGAAAAATTAAAACCCATCGAGTCAGTCCTCGACCCCGAATTCTCTACCAGTGAAGAGTACATGAAGCTCGCAAAATGGATTAGTGACTACTACATCGCAAAACTTCCCGACGTAATTTCGCTATTCTTTCCACCCGGTGTTGTTGAAAGAGGTTCATACATATATAAACTATCCCACCGGAAAGGTTTGCCTTCAGACTCTCCACTTGTTTCCTATCTTTTAAAAATATACCCGCGAGCCGCAACTTTAAGAACCCTGCAGAAAGTTTTTGGTTCTGGAGTTTCCAGAACATTGCAAGAACTTCAGGAAGAAGGCATAATCACTGTAAAAGAAAAAATAAGGATAAGAAAGTACCGTGAACTGCAATTTATTCCACCAATGCCGGTCCAAATTCCAGAGATTCCGACACAGTCTCAGGAGAAGGTCATTCAGGATTTCTTCTCTGAGCGCCCCCCAGTCTCCCTACTCTTCGGTGTAACAGGGAGTGGAAAAACTCGAGTATATTCCTGGATAATTGATAGACTTCTCAAGGAAGGTAAATCTGCACTGGTGCTGGTCCCGGAAATTGCACTAACCCCTCAAATTTACAATTACTTCAATAATATATTTAAAGAAACGGCCGTGTACTACCACTCTCGCCTTTCCGACTCGGAAAGAAGATGGGTTTTCAGAGAGGTAAGAAAAGGGAACAAAAAAATAGTAATAGGCACACGCTCGGCACTCTTTCTTCCCATTAAAAACCTCGGAATTATTATTCTTGACGAAGAACACGATTCATCATACAAAGAAATCGAAAAAAGCCCAAATTATCATGCTAGGGACGTCGCCATCAAACTCGGTGAAATTCTCAGAATTCCGGTTATCTTAGGAAGCGCGAGTCCCTCAATGGAATCTTACGAAAAAGCTCTGAAGGGTGAATACAGATTATATAGACTTGCAGAACGAGTCCCTCATTACAAACTACCGAAGATTGAGGTAATTGACCTTAGAAATAGAAAGGGCGAATACCTTTTTACCGCAGAGCTTCTCAGTGAAATTCAAAGTGCGCTAAATGGAAACAGGCAGGTAATCCTTTTTATAAACAGGAGGGGATATTCAACCTTTCTGTTATGCCTCGAGTGCGGCCACATTCTTCAGTGCGAAAATTGTTCCGTAAACCTGGTTTACCACAAACTTGACGGGAAACTCCACTGCCATATGTGCGGTTCAACCTTTGAAATTCCAGAAAATTGTCCTAATTGTGGATCAAATAGAATGAAGCTATGCGGCACAGGAACGCAGAAAGTTGAAGAGGCTGTTAAGAAGTATTTTCCGGGAATAGAGGTCGTACGTTTTGACCTTGATGCCTTTTTGAAGGAAGGACTAAACGAAAAAGCCTTCAGGGACTTCTTCCAGGGAAAACTTAAGCTACTGGTGGGTACCAAAATGGTTGGCAAGGGCTTCGATTTCCCCGGATTGGGACTTGTGGGAGTAATAAACGCGGATATTGGACTCGGGCTGCCTGACTTCCGATCAGAGGAGAAAGTCTTTCAACTACTACTCCAAATTGCTGGGCGAATTAGAACAGGAGGTAAGGTTTTAATTCAAACCTATAATCCTGAATCCAGGGCAATAAAGTATGCAAGCATCATGGACTATGAGGCCTTCGCAAAGAGCGAACTTGAAGAAAGGATTAAATTTAGATATCCGCCTTATGCACATCTCACACTACTGGAGTTCTGCGGTCAAAATAGCAAGGAACTTGAAGAATTCGCTAAATCTATCAGGCATAAGATACTTGAATTGGAAATAGAAGATCTCGAAATTATGGGGCCCGTTCCATCACCAATTGGAAAGAAAGGAGGCTACAGTTTCGTAAGATTAATTCTGAAGTACAGTGACGAAAATTTACCGCAAAAACTGAACTTTTTGAAACAGGCAAAAATTCCACCGAACGTGAGCGTTTCTATTGATGTGGACCCTCAGGAATTACTCTAATCTGCTCTAATCTTGATTACCTTAATCAGCCCTCTGGAATGCGTGGGGAGAACAAAGTAAATCCCTGCTGGGCAGTATTTTCCCTCAGAGTCTTTGCCTGCCCAGGTGTTTGAACTCTCTGCGTCTGCCACCAGCCTACCCACTCCGTCAAATACTTTGTATCCTATAAAAGGAAATGTTACACTCTCTCCCGACAGAAATTGAATCGAAGACGGTGTCTTGAAACTGTCAGACACACTCATTGCTTCGCCATATCTCCTTCTAAATTCCTGCCAATATATCTCTGCAATTTCGCGATTTCTTATGATAAGAGTATTCTCATCATTTACCTGATTCCCGTTATTGCTCCAGTTCATAGAACCCGTGATGACTACGGTTCGGTCTATTACCATAAACTTGTGATGAAGAATCCCATAATTTGGAGGGAGATTGTCTCTGAATACAGGAAGTCCATTACTAACAAGAGTCTGAAAGACCGAATATGGTGAACCCACGTCGGAGGCATCATGCACTCCTCCAACAAATACCCCTCTCTGAAAAGTAGAAATCATAGCACTGGCAAGATCATCTCTCGTGTAACTGTATATCAGATAACCAATAGAGTCCTGCGAACTATTTACAAAACTAATCAAATACTGGATTGGACGGTTCTGGGGGGAAAAGTAAACCCATATGGAGTCGTCATTTACCACGAAAAGATGCTGTGGATATGCATCTATCTTCCTGGAACCAGTCCTCGCATTTAGTGTATCTGGTATATCAGCGGTATCTCCCCACATTTGATTAAATTCATAAAAATATGGTGTCGCTACCGAGTGGCTTACAAGAAGAATCGCATTTTCAGCATTCAGTCTTGTATACTCCGAAGCATTATAACTACCAGTCCAGAGACAGTCATTCGTGGTATCAGCATCCCTGTAATCTCTAACAATAAACTTATTGTGCATAATATGGTCAGTATTGCTGCCCACCTGTTCGTGAATCACAGGAATTCCATGGTTTCGCATGCTATCCATATAGGGCCTAAAATAGTAATCGTAATCTGTAATCACCCGCACCTTCACTCCCCGCTCTTTTGCATTTATTATTGCCTTTGCAACAGTATCCCTGAAAATTTCATAGAAACATATATCCAGTGAATACTGAGCACCTCCAATAAACCGCGCAAGTTTAATATCCAGAGTGTCAGAGTCAAAATAAACCGTCCAGTAGCTTCCAGAACCGCCTTTGTTTCCTTGAAAATCCGACTTCTTCAACGTATCTTCTGGGAAAGAAATGATTGCCAACAAAAGAAACACAGCCTTCATCTGACAATGACCCTCTCGATAACGCCTTTACTTCTGTTGATAAAATAAAGCCCTTCTTTTAGGGGGAGGACCTCCCTACCCAAAATGTCATAGAAAATAATCCCTTCCTTTGACTTTTGTGACGCTTCAGACACCTTAAGGATTGTTGAAAAGCTACTTTTGTGTGCCTTTTCTTCCACTTTTGAGCTCCCCTCCATCAGCCAGAGTGTTGCATTCAATATTAGAACAGAATCGCTATACATAGACCAGTTATCGTAAAGATTATCCGAAGGATTACCCGTCCCGTCATCACAGGGGGAAGAATCACCCATTCCTGCAAAGCGTCCGTTTCCGAAGTAGCCAAAGAAAAACATTACACTATCGTGGTCCTGCATCGCGCCAGGAACCCAGACTAAGCCGAAGACGGAAGGATTCACCCCGGGATTCAAAACTGCGCAGGTCCCACTCCAGAAACCGAGGGACTGAACGCAACCAAAGGGTCCATTATAGATTAAATTCTCCTGATCCCTGAGTATGTTAGTCGAGACACCTGAATAACTGTTTGGCCTCTCTCCAGTAATATTGAAGTGTACACCAAGAGTGGACTCGAAGGCATTATTCAAGACTCGGGGTGAATCCCAACCATCGCCGTCTCGATCAGAGCTATTATGATCTGCTATCATTAAGAATCCACCGCCATTGGAAATATAGTTTAAAATGGCCTCCCTTTCCCCTATTGATAAAGGATTTTGTGGTTCCACCATAATGAACACATCAAAATTCGAAAGGTCGAAGGGATTTGAAGAATTCGCATACGTAATCCCATATGAAGGGATTAAAGTTGCCACTTCGTGACCATATGAGTACAGCCTGTATCCCCATGAAGATATAGCACCATCCCATGAAGTGGGGGAAGAAGGCTGTGCTGGAAGGGGGTATGGATAATCGTGATCCACCACCCAGTCCGCATTTCCTGCAGTTTCACTTTTGGTAAAATCAAAGAGAATTCTACCAGCCTTCGAAAAATTAGTTAGTAGTAATATTAGAACAACGATCCATTTTTTTCTGCAATCTTTCATCTACACACCTTTTCGTAACTGTGAATTATAGTGCATAAACTGCATTATAAGAATCATCATAATGGAATCAAATTAAAGGGCGTGCTTTAAGACAGTAATCTTCTCTCTTCAGTATTTCAAAGCGGTAAACTCGCCCAGGAGTCAAATCGTATTTAGCTGCAACAAGAAGTTTAATGTAATTATCCGTCGTTGCGTGAAAGAAACAGCCCTCCAGTGATTCGATCACAGCGTCGACATTTCTTCCAATGTAATTTTCAAGAAATCGGCCTTTCCTGTCTCTGGCGACTTCAAGCAAACGCCATTTCCTTTGCTTAACAACGTCTTGAGGTAAGGGTTTGAGAGTTCCAGCATAGGTGTAAGGCCGTGCTGAAAATTCAAAAATATGCAGATATGCAAAGGGTAAACTCTCGATCACCTTTAAGGATTCTTCAAAATCGATATCCGTCTCCTCAGGATAACCAACAATTATATCAGACCCTATTGCAATATCAGGGACAGCAAGGTGCAATTTTTCCACCAAATCAATGTAGTATTGCAGCTTGTAAGGCCTTTTCATGAGCTTCAGAATTCTGCTTGAACCATGTTGAAGTGGCAAATGGAGATGGGGAAGAATTATTCTTTGCTTCAAGAGGTCTATTATTTCCTTAGTGATGTGAATAGGTGAGATGGACGAAAGCCTTATTCGAAGATGAGGGAAACGATTGTGAATCCTGATAATCAAATCACTTAACATTAGCCCCCATTCCCTTCCCCACTGCCCCGTTTGTATGCCCGTCAGAACAATTTCCACTGTTCCGCTGGAAACCAGATTCTCAATTTCTCCCATAATTTCCTCAAGGGGTCGCGAGCGGGACAAACCTCTAACCATAGGAACAATGCAATAAGAACAGCGAAAGTTACAACCCTCTTGAATCCTTACATTCGCCCTGATCCTGTATATAGGCTGCTTCAGCACAATGGGGTCTTTTAGATTAAGTTCTTTTAAAACGTCCCCTATCTCACCAGACGCAATAACTCCTTTAGGTTCTTTGATTTTCGGATAACATCCGAAAACTACTACCCTGGCTGAAGGATTAGTCCTCTTCGAATGCGAGACGTACCTTCTTAAGTCCCGTTCTGCTCGGTGAGTCACGACACAACTTGCAATTGCGACTACTTCTGCATCTGCCAGACTTCCCGTGAGTTCATGCCCGCTATACAATACAGCATTGCAGAAGTAATCTGCATAATACTGGTTAAGCCTGCATCCAAAACTTTTTACGAAATATTTCAACTTGGCAAACTAAATTACTCTTCTGGCTCTTCCATTATGTTTTTGAGTTCTTCCAGTTTCTGCAGTTCCTGTCTCAAAATTTCACCAAGATTAAGTCTTACAGGTTCTGATTTGAAAGAGGGAGCTGCCTCTTCGGCTTTCACAGGTTCCGGTTTCTCCTTCACTCTGTAAAATTCCCTTTCTGAGAGGGTAATGCGCTTCTTTGCAGGTTCCACTTTAAATACTTTCAGGTTTAGCTCCTCACCTACTTTGTAAAGCTCCAGTGGATCCCCCCTCTTCTGCAGTTGATTGGAAGGAACAAAGCCCTCAAGAGCACCCTGAATTTCTACGTAAAGTCCTCGATCGGTTATCTCTGTAACAACTGCCCGAACCTCTGTTCCAGGCATCAGGGTCTTCTCAATCTCGTCCCAGGGGTTGGGCCTCATGTGCTTTAAACTGAGCATCACTACCCTGGCCTTTTTATCAGTGGTTAGAACTTTAAAACGCAACTTCTGCCCTTTCTTAAGTGCTTCTTCTGGTGACTTGTACTTCTTCGTCCAGGAAATATCACCGATATGGAGGTAGCCCTGAATTCCTTCTTCAAGTTCAACAAAAGCGCCCTGACTGTCAAAATCCCGTATCGTCCCTTTCACCACAGCGTCTCTTGGATACTTTTCATCAATCATAGACCATGGGTCTGGAGTCGCCTGTTTCATACCAAGGGAGATCCGCTGCTTTTCCACTTCCACATTCAGTACGACCGCGTCGACCTTATCTCCTTCCCTCACAAGCTCTGAAGGATGAACAGGAGGCTTTCCCCACTTCATTTCCGTGATGTGAATTAGCCCTTCAACCCCAGGTTCAAGTTCTGCAATAGCTCCAAATTCCAGTACTTTCTTAATGGTTACCTTATGAACAGAGCCGAGGGGATATTTTTTCGCCACCTGCTCAAAGGGATGAGGTTGAAGTTGTTTATATCCAAGGGATAGTTTGTTATTCTCCGGGTCAATATCAAGGATTTTTACTCTAACCTGATCTCCAGGTTTTAGAATGCTTTGAATGTCCTCAACTTTTGTCCAGGAAAGGTCTGAAATATGAATGAGACCATCTACACCACCAACATCAACGAACACACCAAAATCTGTCACGTTCTTAACGACACCTTCTACCACGTCCCCGACCTTCATTGCCATTAATTTCATTCTCTGGGCTTCCAACTCAGTTTCCATTACTTCCTTTCTCGAAACCACAATATTCTTACGCTGGCGGTTAAGTTTTATAACTTTAACTTTAATGGTTTTACCCACAAAAGAATTAATGCTCTTTACCTTTTTCACATCAATCTGAGAGCCAGGAAGAAAGGCATCTACCCCAAAGATTTCCACAATCAGGCCGCCTTTGATCTGACGAACCACTTTCGCCTCAATAATCTCATCATTCTTATATATATCATTGATTTTGTCCCACACCATGAGGAAGTCAGCTTTATGTTTTGAAACAATAGTTCTGCCATCCTTGCCATCTATTGCATCTACGTATACATATACCTCGTCCCCGGGTTTTATGTCAGGATCCTTAAACTCAACCCTTGGGCACACACCCTCTGACTTCGTTCCTATATCTATGAAAACCTCTTGAGGAGTTACCTTGACTACAACCCCTCTTACTACTTCACCTTCCTTTGGAACTGTTATGCTTTTTTGTAACAGTTCTTCAAATTCATTGTCCCTCATTAACCTTTCCTCTACCATAAACTCCTCCTTCCAAAAGATTTTTTATTCTGTAATATACTTCCTCCACCATTTCAGGAGGGGTAGATGCTCCTCCTGTCACTCCCACCGAGTTTACATTATAAAACCATTCATTCATCAGTTCATCAGAAGACTCGATTAGATAGGCCTTTTTACAATTGCTTGAAGCAATCTCGTATAGCCTTCTCGTATTTGAACTGTTTTTCCCACCCACGATAACCATTACCTCCACTTCTCTGGACAATTTCTCCACCTGTTCCTGACGCTTCTGGGTGGTATTACATCGAGTATTTGCAAAACGCAATTCGCTCACCAGATCTACAAGCACTCGGAGTACATCCTCCACCATGTCCAGTCTGGACGTGGTTTGTGCTACAACCCCGACTCGTTTATTTCTTACCAGATTGGCATCTACCTCACTCCCGGAGGAGACAACCAGCGCTTTACCATCTGTATGTCCCACAATGCCTTTCACTTCTGGGTGGTCTTTCTTTCCAACAACAATCACCAGATAGCCTTCTTCATAAAACCTTTTTGCCCATTTTTGTGCATTGGCAACGAAGGGGCAGGTGCAGTCTATAATAGACTTCCCAAACTTTTCAGCCTCAGTGTAAACTTCAGGGGGAACGCCATGGGTTCTAACTAGTATGTGGTCTTTCTTGCTCTCGTGAAGCTCCGTTAGAACCTCCACACCCTTATTTTTCAAATCCGCTACGACGAATTCATTGTGAATTATCGGGCCCAGGCTATCAAACTTCACGCCCTCATCAAGATTCTTTAAAGCAATCTCGAGTGCTCTCTTAACACCAAAGCAAAAGCCGTATTCCTCCGTAAGTTTAACCTCTGGCATAAAGCTCCCTCAGTCTGCATTCAATTTCTTTTGTAAATGAAGAAATTGAATTACCTTCCTTCATAAATAGTTCGGGCTTCAGCGCCTGTCCAAATCTTATTTTCAGCTCCCTTTTTCCGGTAACCCAATCAAGAACATTTCCTTTACTTTCAAACAGATACGCCGGAATAACAGGTACCTTAAGTTTAAGTGAAACCAGAGCGGTTCCCTCCTTAAGAGGAAGTAGCAACTTGTTACCAGTTCTGTTCCTTGTTCCTTCGGGAAAAATTACCAGCGCTTTGCCTTCCCTCAAAAGTTTGATGGCCTTCTTCATTCCGGAAACAGAATTCTCTCTGTCTACAGGGACAGCATTATAAAACGAGATTAGCTTTCCAAAGGCCTTAACCTTCTCAAAAAGCTCTTTTTTTGCAAGAAAGTAAAGCTCTCGGGGAGACGCCATACCTACAAAGGGTGGATCCCAGAATGAAGTGTGATTTACGCATATTATACAGGGTCCACTTTGGGGAACATTAGCACTACCCACTACCCTGAGTCTGAAGAGCACTCTAAATGGGAAATACAACAAAATCTTCGCAATTATCCACTTTAAACTCATCTAACTTACAGGCAGAATCGCCTTTTAACCTCCTTGAGAATCAGGTCAACCTGCTCCTCAATTGATAAATTTGTTGTATCAACTATAAAGGCATCCTCCGGAATTTTCAAAGGAGAATGGTCTCTTGTTGAATCAAGCTCATCCCTTTTCCTTATCTCGGCAAGAATTTCGTCATAGTTTGCGCAAATTCCTTTACCTTCGAGTTCCTTAAGACGCCTTTTTGCCCTCTCTTCAGGGGTCGCACGCATAAAAACCTTCAAATCGGCATCGGGAATAACTACTGTTCCAATATCCCTTCCTTCAATAACAACACCCCCCTTGCTGGCAAGTTTTCGCTGTATATCTACCATCTTTGCCCGAACAAAGGGATAGGCTGAGATTCTCGAAACAATATGATCCACTTCAGGAGTTCTAATTGCTTTGGAAACATCTTCTCCATTCAAATATGTTCTAACTTCTTCTCCCACAATTTCCTGATGGATTTCAACATGGTCAAGTACTCTTCGAACACTTTCTTCATTGTCAGGCTCAACGTTCTCTCTGAGTACCTGTAGAGCAACCGCTCTATACATCGCACCTGTGTCAACGTGAATGAGGCCAAGGGCTCTGGCGACAAGCCTTGCTGTAGTGGTCTTACCTGCACCTGCTGGCCCGTCAATGGCAATCTTTAAACTTACACACATGTTATAAGTATATGAAATATGGTGTGTGCAATCAAAGTCATTGCAGTTGTTCAACAAATCTCTTCCATTCCACTGATAATCCGTACGCAGTACTTTATCATTCTATGCTTGCAATAAGGAGAGCAAAATGAGTGATAACGACAAAATAAGATTTATGGAACTTGTTATTGATATGGCCGCAAAAAATGTAGAGAAAGGAAAAGGCGGACCGTTTGCTGCAATAGTCGTAAAAGGTGGAAGAATCATAGGCAAAGGCACAAATCTGGTTACATCAATCAATGACCCTACCGCCCACGCCGAAATAATTGCAATCAGAGAGGCGTGCAAAAACTTGAATTCTTTTCATCTCCATGGCTGCGAAATCTATACATCTTGCGAGCCATGCCCAATGTGCCTTGGTGCCATTTACTGGGCAAGAATTGAAAAGGTTTATTATGCGGGAACCCGAGAGGATGCAATGTCAGCGGGATTTGATGATTCAAAATTCTACGAAGAGATCTGTAAGAGTCCTGCAGAGAGAACCATAAAGATGGAGCAGATGTTGCAACAAGACGTAAGGCAGGCTTTTGACAGGTGGATAAACAAAAAAGACAAAATCCCATACTGAGCTCTCAAAATCTTCAGTTCTTAGGTTAAGAGAGTATATTTCAACAGAAGCAATAATTTCACAGCACCATAAGGTGTAAAAACCCATAATCACGAGTCTCTACCAAACGAACTTTGACACAAATTGTTCTAACAAAGGCAACCATCTATCGTGTGGCGCAATATTAAAGTGACTACAACCCTATATTTCACTCTTAAATCTGTAAGAATCATAGCAGGTTTTACGAAATTTTGACAAACTCAAAATAAAATATATAATTACCTTGTTCTTTTCTAATTGTTCGGATAAGGGGAAGCGGGTGTAAATCCCGCACTGCCCCCGCAACCGTGAGTGGCGGAAGAGCCCTTTCAGAAAGCCCACTGAAGGATAGGGTGCAAGCTCTACCTTTGGGAAGGGGAAAGGGTGCCACGAGTCGGGAGACCCGAATCCGGACAGGAAAATGCCCCCGGGGTGAGGGGTAAAGGAGGCATGTGTTCAAGGTAATTTTTTTTGTATTAGTTTTTGAGAATATTCCACTCTTCGAACTATCTGACACAATCTACAGTTTCGGAGAACTTTCTAGCAGATTTTCCGCTTTTGATAATCCGTTTCATTACTCTACAAAAAGTGTGACAAATACCAGATTCCCTTTTATTTCAAACCTCTTGCTGCTTCAGGGGCAGAATTTCGCATCACCATCTATTGGCGGAACTTCCCCGGAAGAGAACCTCGTAATGTTAAACGGCATTCCCCTCGTAAATCCAATGATTGGATATCAGGATCTGTGTGCACTTCCGCTATCTACAGTTGAAGAGGTAGAAATTCTTCACAGCACAAGTCCTTTCACAGTACTCCCAGGAATTGGAGGAGCGGTAAACTTCATATCAGGAAGAAAGCTATTTGCTTTTCGATGGTCTACCTACAAACAATCAATAAATATTGGTTTCACACCCTTCCAGAACTTATCAGTTTCAGCCTTTGCTGAGAATTTTACCGACTCTTTTCCTGTAAAGGTTGAAGACACAAAACTCTGGATCACAAATACCAAAGACCGGAAAGTGGGAACTATTCTTCAAACCAAAGATAAAAAGTCTGCAATCTTTCTTCTAAAAAGAGAGGCGGGTGCGCCTTCGCCCCTGGGAACTACGGAAACAGGTTCTAAAACGGAATTTCTTCAGGGAAGCAGTTTCAAAACCAACTGGAACAAAGTTACAATCTCTGTCCAAAACTTTTATACTTCACAATCTTACAGGTCATCAGCAACTTCAGATGTTCATAGAACTCTGTTCCTCAGAAACTCCTATACTTTTTTAAACTTTGAAACGGGAGTCATGTTAACTGCAGCAAAATCAACAAAACTTGGAAGGAAAGCCTGTCCTGTTATTTATGTAAACGCTGTTCCCATACATTATAAATCAGAGAGACTTGTGACGACGACCTTTCTATCCACTGAATACAGTTTCACCAGCAGAAGTATTTATCCTTCACTCCTCCATGCAGTTGCTTACAGGCTGGGAGGCCACACAATCATGTACCTTAATGCTTCGAGAAATTTCAGAAATCCAACTTTCAATGAGCTCTACTGGCCAGAGGATATTTTTGCAAAAGGAAATCCCGACTTGAAACCCGAACTTTCCAACAATATTGATGCTGGAATCCGAACTGTACAGAAGAAGCTATTTGTTAGCACAAATTTCTTCATAAAGAGAATCAGAAACGGAATAGTGTGGATTCAGGGTGACAAGTATTACCCATTAAATTTTTCGAAGGTAGTTCACGTTGGGGCGAACTTTGAATTCGCTGGAGAGCCTTCGAGAAACCTCTATTGGGAGTGTACTATCAATTTCCAGAATTCGACCATTGACGGCTCACAATACGTCTACCGTCCACCTCTTTCAGTAAATCTTTTCGCCAGAAGCGGGCCTCTGCATTTCGAAGTATTCTATCTGAGCCCACGACCAGAAAGGCCTAACAGCACAAAAATGCTGCAATCAACCTTAATTCTAAATGGCTATGTAGAAAAGGAGTTCCAGCTAAGGCATATCCAGGCAAATCTACGCCTTGGATTTGAAAACTTCCTGAATACAAACTATGAAATAATTAGAGGTTATCCTCAGCCGGGGCGGGAGTATTTTGTACAAGTTGAAATTTCAAGGAGAGAGTAAAGGGGGAGTCATTATGAAGCGTTTGCTTAAATTTTCTGTTTTTATTGTCGCGTTAGTCCTGATTTCATGTAACAAAGAAGATTTCCCGGAGATGGGAACAAATTGCATCATAATAGTAAACACCCTGTCGGAAACAATTTCTTTCTATGATCTCGACTCAGATACTCTCTTCGAGGACGTAATTGAAACGGGTCGCACACCTAATGATCTTCTTATACGCGGGGATTTAGGAATAGTCGTAAACTCCGGATTTCAGGGGATACCAGCACTTGACGTCGTGGATCTCGCGACGAAGACTCGTATCTCAAGAAAACTGCTTCCACCTGGTTCGAATCCATATTCAATATGCCATAGTAACGATAGATACTACGTAACCCTTGCTGCAACCAACAAAATCTACGAGTTAAGCGATAATTTGATACCCGTAGATTCTTTCATCACAGGGAATTGGCCCGAAGGCATATGTGAATATAATGGAAAACTCTTCGTCGCCGTATCAGGATTCAACTATCAAAGCTATACTTATGGAGATGGATATGTTTACATAATTGACACAAATCAAAGACCTTACACTTTTGATTCCGTTCGTGTGTCAACAAACCCGCAGGCCATAAAGGTCTTCGAAAACAGAATCTGGATAATGTGCACCGGAGATTACTGGAACACTGCAGGTAGATTTTACAGGATAAATCCTTACACAAATACTATTGAAGACTCAATTTCAACATCCTGCTTTCCTGGTGACTTCATTTACACGAAGGAGGATATACTTTTTACCGATTTTATGAACGGTGTTTTCTCCCTTACGAAAGAAGGTGAGCTTGATACACTGCTCGCGGTTTCAGGTGCTTCGAAAATTATCTTAGATAACAACAGAGCAGTAGCCTCTATATTCAGCGCTTCTAGTCTTAACTATCTTGTTATAATCGACCTGGACAGTTTTCAGATTTTAAAGATCATCGCCGCAGGCCAGGCAAAAGGAGTAGGACCCATTGGGATATATAGAAGGTGAAGAAAACCCACTAGAGAAGTGGCTTGGAGAGTTTCTTGAACGGCGAGAGGCAATAGTTAGAAAGTTAAACCCGAAATCAGAAGAGGAAATTGTAAGGTACTTCACATACTCAAATATGAAGACTAACGAAAAGGATTTCTGCCCGCTCTACTCTAAAAATCAAAAGTGCCACAGTTTGTCAGAATCAGAACTTAACTGCTATTTGTGCGCTTGTCCTTTTTACGACCCTTCCCTGTGGGATGCGGAGAATAAACAATACGGCAATTGCATCATCGGTTCAAAATCTGGATTTAGAAATGAATTTGGCTACTGGGACTGCTCCAATTGCATATTACCCCATACTAAAAAATTTGTGTTGCAGTATCTCAAGAAACACTTACGGTAAATGGAAATCAGGGACTCGAAGAGCATTGCTTAGCAGAAGATATTTCAAGATGGGTAAACTTTTCTCCCGCGCCAAAGAATGGGTATGTGCAGAAATCTTAAAACCAGGGACACGAGAAACACAACCACAAACAAAGTTACATGTAAAGGCCAGATAATGGTATCCCACCATTTGAATGCCCCAAGTTTTGTCGCAGCAACATAGACAAGACCTAAGAAAACAACGTATAGCAGCGTGTACCCGAACAACAAAGGCGAATGTAGATTCTCAAAAATTCCTTTCAAGCAGTTGAAAGATGTAGCTACAATTCCAAAAACCTGTACTATTGTAAAAAAGGAAGAGCGACTCGCTCCCGTGGAAAAATTCTTCATCCATCCAGATATTAAACTTCGTATCCCTTCCGGGTACATTCGAAAGCTGATCAGACTGTTGTGAGGTACAGATAAAAGATTCACACCTCTCTTCGCAAGAGACATTCCCATATCCATGTCCTCAATAATGCTACTTCTTGCAAGTAGATGGCCTCCTGTCTCTTCATATAAGCGCCTTGGAAAAAATATGCAGGGCCCGAAGAGACCCTTTGTTTTAAACGTACAATTTTTCTTTTTTCCTGCATCCATCCCAAGCACAGCAATTATGTTAAACATTATGGAAAAATGCTCATAAAAATCTTCCAGAATGTGATAAGGCTGAATGGATAAAACCGTATTTTCTCCAATATGGTCTCCAAATCTTTCGAGGAACTCAGGTGCTAAGATCACATCAGCATCCAGGAACAGCAAGATCTCACCCTGTGCTGCTTTTGCCCCTGAATAGCATGCAAAACTCTTTCCTGACCATCCTTGAGGAAGTTTCACATTAAGTACCTTCGCACCATATCTTTCGGCTACTTCCGCGGTAGCATCACTGGAATCGTCGTTCACCACGATCACTTCCAGCGGTTTCACAGTCTGGTAGCTAATTGAATCCAGTAGTTTCGGCAACCTTCTTTCTTCATTCCTTGCCGGTATTATAATGGAAATCGATGTAACCCCATTCGATGGCGCCCGACACCTGCTGAAAAATCTGAGTACTCTAAATAAAGCCCATAACGCAAGAGAAAAGAAAAAAACGCTCTGCAGCCCTTCGAGCATAAAAGCGCTAAGGTCAAACAAGGGTGTTAGAACTTATTCAGAAGTACCACCCCGAGATTTAAAGCAGAGGCAAAGCTCACCCAGAGGATATATGGAAGAAGAAGAATGCCGGAAACCCTTGATACACGGAAAAATACGATTACGTTTATGAGAATGGCAACCCAAAGAAATACAATTTCGACGAAAGCGTATAATGGTGCTTTAAGTCCAAAGAATAGGATTGACCACAAGAAGTTCAAAATGAGCTGGACTGCAAAAATGCTTATGCATAGAGAAGGATTGCCACCAAAGCCCTTTAACCAGGCGAAATAAAAAGCCAATCCCATAAGAATGTAAAGTAAAGTCCACGCAGGCCCAAAAAGCCATCCTGGTGGTGTGAAAGAAGGCTTGTTGATAGTAGTATACCAGTTATTGACTGACGAAGAGGTAAATATCCCCCCCGCGAAACCAATCACCAATGGAACTAGCACTGATATGAGAAGTTTCACTATTTTAGGCATTTCACCCTCCTTTGAGTTTTATATTATATTAAGATTGACGAACTTGCAAAAATTACAAACTTTGTTGAAATTCAACTCCTGAGAAAGGTAGAATTTCACACCCATTTGTTGTTCCGCATTTTTAATATAAAATACTAGTGTGGACAAGACTTTTAATATTTTAGTTATAACTACCGCATTCCCAAGGCACGAAAGAGACATTATAAGCCCCTGGCTGGTAAAAGAACTCCTGTTACTGAAGGAGAGGGGACACCGAGTAAAGGTACTCACATCTTCATACAGGGCACTCAAGCAGAAAGATTATAAAGGTTTAGAAATATTCCGTTTCAGATACGCCCCGAGGAATTGGGAAGTCCTTACTCATGATGTAGCAGTTCCCGAAAGAGTTAAGCAGGGAATTTCCTTCAAACTGCTTGTAATTCCGTATCTTAAGATGGGTTTCTTGAATGCACTATGGCTTGCTTTAAAGGAAAAATTCGACGTTGTTCACGTCCATTGGCCAGTGCCTCACATCCTTTTTGCACTTCCCTTCAAGCTCAGAAAAAGTACAAAAATTGTCGCCTTTGTCCATGGCTCTGAAATTGCACTCCTTTCCAGGCTGAATCAGTTCTTAAAGAAGATAATAATAAAAATGATGTCTGCGTGTGACGTGATCTTTGCAAACTCTTCATACATCAAAAACAAGGTCACAGATATTGGAATTAAAGCGCGCGTCGAACTTCTTCCGCTGGGGAACCCTCACGAACAGAAAATCTTTCCTTACTCCAGGAAAGAGCAAATAACAATACTTTTTGTTGGCAGGTTGATTGAAGTAAAAGGTCTTCCTGTACTTTTGAAAGCTTTCGAGAAAGTTCTGCAAGAGTATCCCGATGCAAGACTTAATGTTGTGGGAGACGGGCCTCTGATGAGATATTCTGTAGAGCTTGCGAAGGAGCTGGGAATATTTAAAAACGTGATCTTCTCAGGATTTCTTGCAGGAGAGCCGCTGAAAGATTCGTTCCGAAACGCTACTATGCTTGTGTTGCCTTCAATCACTACAAGAACGGGGGAAACCGAGGGTCTTGGTATGGTTCTTGTGGAAGCCATTTCCTTTGGTATCCCGGTAATCGGTTCCAACATTGGTGGTATTCCGGATATTATCATTGACGGCAAAACCGGGCTTCTCTTTCAGCCAGGTAATGACGTGGAACTGGCCGAAAAAATACTTCTCCTTATTAAAAACGAAAGCCTTAGAAGGACCCTCGTGGAAGAGGGGCAAAAACATGTAATTGAAAACTTCTCCTGGGATTACATCATTAATAAACTCGAAACAACCATACTTGAATTGACTGGAAAAAACTCAATATAATTTTACATTATGGAGACAATGGATTTTAGAAGGGAAAAGTGGCTGGGAGGAATTGGGGTAGCCCTGTATTTATTCGGTTTCCTTCCGCGGATAGGATTTATTTTTAGAATAAGTGGAATTGTGCTCTTACTCATATCTTTGAGACAACTCGCTACGAAGTTCCTTGAGGACAAGATCTTTACAAACTTTCTCACAGGATTTATCATCAGCGTCGCAGGAGTAGGATTAGCAATCTTCACCGCAATACTAACAGGCGCCGGTGCTTTCATCAGATATTATGTGGAAGGATCCTTTTCCTATCAACTTGGAGCTCTTTCAGGACTTGGAACTACCCTTGCAGTTTTCCTGATTATACTCTACCTATCACTGGTAGCAGGATCTTATTTCTACAAAGGAAGTTTTACGGCTCTCGCAATAAAATCAGGGATAAACGGTTTTAAAACAGGTGGTGAATTATTGTTCTATGGTGCGATTTCAATTGTACTGATTGTCGGAGCCCTCGTAATGCTTGCAGGCTGGATAGTGATGCTCGTTTCATTCTTTTCGCTTCCCGACACACTGGAGACTCAGCAACCCTCGGATTCCAGTTCCTCCACATAGCTAACAAAAAAGCCACAGGTCTCTGAATCTATACTGCAAAGTCTTATTTCTAAAAGGCTTGTATTTCTATTTTTTAGAAAATCCAGGCAAGTATCGAAAATTACCCGCGTGCCAGGGCCCTTGGGATATCCAAATATACCTGTGCTTATGGCAGGAATAGAGATGGATTTCAGGTTCTTCTCAGTTGCTATGGTAAGGGCGCTCAGTACGGCGCTTTTGAGTTTGTTTTCCTCATCGCCTTCTCCCCATACAGGTCCAACGGCGTGGATTACATGCTTTGCTTTCAGTTTACCTGCTGAAGTGACGACCGCTTTACCAACCGGGCAGAAACCAATTTTATCACTCTCTTCCTGAATTACTCTTCCACCTTTCCTTACTATTGCCCCTGCAACCCCTCCACCGTGCTTGAGATGTGAATTTGCAGCATTTACGATGGCATCAACTTCTTCCTCAGTAATATCTCCCTGAACCACTACTAAATACGTTCCTTTTATTTTGTGTCTAATAAGTTCACTCATTTTACAACCTTTCTAGAAGAAGGCATTAGACTTATGTTAAAGCAACGCTCTTATACTTTCAAATGTAAGAATTTGCTTCTACGGGCTTGAAGATGTGGAAATCTTGAAAACATTTTTCCCGGAACTGAACAAAATTCTGCATTTGTCTTCTGAAATCTTTGACAGTCCTTATGCAATATGGTAAAATTTAAAAAATGAGAAGGGTTTCCCTTTTTTTAATCCTTTCAATAGTGGTAGCTATTTCATGCAAAAAGAATGGAGAAGATTTTGTAAGGCCGGATTGCGAAATAAAGTCGTACAACCTTAAAGTAATTCCCTACGATAGCTTGCATCTGGTTACCGGAACTCCAGTCCCTCTGGATGAGAGCTATCCCTGCGATCCCGAGGGGGTCCCATTGTTCCTGAACCCCTATGATGGCAGATACTACTATCATCCTGTAAATATTGCAATTAAGGGAATGCAGTATTTGAATAGCTATGTGCTTACAGGGGACAGTCGCTATCTTTTAAGAGTGCAAACGTGGGTTGACAAACTGCTGGATATTTCCTACGAAATTGACGGTGCACTCTACTTTCCTTACCATTTCAATTGTCGACCCCACGGCTCCAACGTGGACACCCTTTTTGCCCCCTGGTTCTCTGGAATGGCACAAGGCCAGGTTCTGGAGTTAATAGTGAGACTCTACAATGTAACTCATAACTCAAGATACCTTAATTTTGCCGATAAGATCTTTCAGTCCTTCAAAAACCTCAACCGAGAGAACTATCCTTGGGTGGCGTTTATCGAATCGGACCGATATTACTGGATTGAGGAGTATCCGATGGAAGAACCCGGCTATGTCCTGAATGGCTGTATTCACGCACTACAGGGAATTTATGAGTACTGGCTATTAACAAAAGACCCGGAAGTAAAAGTATACATTGAGGCCACATTAACAACTCTGCAGGACAAATTACCGTTGTTCAGGAATCCAGGGGGCATAAGCTACTACTGCTTAAAGCATCATCACCAGGACCCAGTTTATCATCTTTACCATATTTATCTGGTAAATTATCTCTACAGAATGACTGGAGAACAATTTTTTAAAGATTTTGCAGATTCCCTTTATTCAGATTATCACTAATGGGTTAACCCCATTACTTTGAGAATGCTCGTACAGGCAGTAACTACCATATTTTCGAAGAATCCCGGAACCTTCGGCGCAACGTGAGGCGTCATCAACACATTGGAAAGAGTATGAAAGGGGAAATGCTGTGAAAAACTTTCACCTGGAGAGGGGTACACCCACCATGTATCGATGCATGCAAAGAAATTCACATTCTCCCGAAGATGATTGTAAAGAGCCTCTTCATCAATAATCTTCCCGCGGGATATGTTGACTATTAATGCATTCCTCTTCATCAATTCAAGTTCCTTCGCACCAATGAAATTTTGTGTCTCATCATTTAACGGCAAAGCAATCAGGATATAATCTGCCCAGGGCCACACATCATCAAGCTCGTTTTTTGAAATGTACACTCTGTCAATTCTTCCTCGCCACTCTGGAGGTAAAATACTCCTCTTTTTGAAAACTCTGATATTCATGCGAAATTTTTCCACAATTCTTGCAAATTCCTGCCCGATGGTCCCAAACCCGAGAATCAGTAGATTTTTGCCAAAAAGGGTTCTATGCATTTCCTCCTGATGGAACTCTCCCTTTCGCATTAGCCGGTCATGTACACAGATCTTCTTTATTGCACACAGCATCATACCCAACGCATGCTCTGCAATGTACATTGAATTTGCCCCCGGCGCTCCCATAACCTTAATTCCCATTCCCACAAGCTCTCTTATAGGAAGATGATCTACTCCCGCTGTGATAGATTGTACTAACTTCAAAGAGCTCATTCTCTTCAGCGTATCCATGTCCATCACACCTTCCCACCGAAAAACAAGCAGGACATCAATGGTAGATATGTCCACTTCGCTCTTGTCAAAATATACAAAGAACTCATTACCCAGAATCCCCTTAATTAGCATCTTACTCTCCTCATCTAACTCAGGTATCTGAACGAGGATTCTATATTTCATAAAGTTCAAGTTCCATGCTTTTTGCCCATTTGTTAACTGATATTACCTTCACCTTAACTCTATCACCCATTTTTAAACGTTTTTCTCCGAGATATGCCTCCCTAAACTCATCGTTAAAAACAACCTTTGCCTCAAGCTTCGACCATGGAACAAAACCTTCGGTGAGAAATTCTTCGATCTCAACAAAAATACCCTGAGGAATAATGTGAGTTATTATTCCATCAAGAACCTCTCCTACTTTATCCTTCATAAATTCGTACTTCTTCAAATCTACAAGTTCCCATTCGGCCTTTTCAGAGATTTCCTCCCGCTGAGTCGACTGCTTTGCAATTTCATCAAGTTTTCTGATGTATTCCTCATCAGGAGCCCAGGCCCTTCGCTCCAGGGCCCTTTTCAGAATCCTGTGGACCACGAGATCGGGATATCTGCGTATAGGCGAAGTAAAATGAAGATAGCTTCTTGAAGACAANNAAGCCGTAATGACCAACATTTTGGATTGAGTATTTTGCCTTTTTCATCGAGCGGAGCAGCAAGTAGGAGATAACCGGCCCGTGTCCCAATTCTTCCGCTTTTTTTACAATACTCTGTAATGCAAATCTATCAAGTTTTTCAAAAGAAAACTTGACCCCCAGAATCCCCTCTGCAATTCTTACGAAATCCAGTACTTTCGATTCATCAGGTGCCTCGTGTACCCTGAAAATTGCAGGAAAAGAATGCTCTTCAAGGTACTCTGCGACAGTCTCATTAGCTTTTACCATAAACTCCTCAATTATTCTGTGAGTTTCAAGCCTCAGTGAAGGAGTAATGGATATTACCTGACCATGAGAAGTAAGTTCCACAACAGGTTCGGGAAGATCAAAGTCCAGGCTTCCGCGATTTTCTCTGTTTTTTCTCAAGGCTTCAGCAACCCTTTTGGCAAGGATAAGGAAGCTCTTGATGTGCTTAAAAGCGTCTCCCACAAAAATTGAAACGCTGTCCTTCTCAAGACCTTCACCGTCAAGAATTCTCTGCGCATCCTCATAGGAAAGCCGGGCTTTTGAATTTATAATGCTCTTTGAAAATCTTCTCTTAATAACATTCCCTTCAGAATCTATCCACATAAAAACACTCATCGTGTATCTATCTTCCCCTGGACGGAGAGAACACAGGTTTGACGAAAGCTCGTGAGGCAGCATTGGAACAACCTTATCAATAAGATAGGTGCTGCATCCTCTTGCCATTGCCTCTCTATCGAGCCTCCCATCCTCCCTGACAAAGGAAGATACATCAGCGATATGGACACCAAGAAGGAAAAGGTCTCCATCCTGCTGAACAGAAATTGCATCGTCAAAATCCTTAGCGTCCCTGGGGTCAATGGTAATTATGTATTGTGATCGCAGATCTTCCCTTCGCCCTGAAATCCTTATCGTTTCAATTTCATCAACGACCTTTTTGGGGAATTCTTCCTTTAACTTGTATTTTGCTACCACCAACCTGTAATCGATGGAAGGGTCGTCTTCCATTCCGATAATTTCATCAATTCGTGCCCTATTCTCCCTGACCTTGAAGACTACCTTCATATTTTCTCTTAACCTAATTTTGTCCCTTTTGAATTTTTCCACAGGCAATTCGTTCGGTAAAGACTTCTCGTCAGGAACAACAGTAAAATACTTCCCACTCTTTTTCAAAGTGCCAGAATACCGCTTGTCAGCCCTTTTCAATATCTGAAGAACCCTGCCCTCAGGCTTCTTACCCGCTCTTTCTCTCACCACAGCAACAAGAACATAATCGCCATCCATTGCACCCTGTGTGGCATGAGGAGGAATAAATATATCCTCAGCACCTTCTCTAAGAAGGAACCCGAACCCACCTGCAAATTTTTGAAAATACCCCTTAATAGTTTCTTCTGAAGCAATAACGTACCTGTTCCCCTGCCTGTATACAATGCCTTCTCCGATCATCTTCTCCAGCTCATTTTGAAGAACTCTGACCTGCCGACCTTTGGCCCTCAATTTTTCCCTTATGACATTGAAGGCCAGACCCTTTGAATTTCTCTTTAATAGTTTTATAATTGAACTTTGAAAGTCTGTCATGAATAGATTTTAAAGCCTTGGAGCTGGAGGAGGATAGATGATTTTCATACCAGGAGCAGGCAAAAGTGGCGAGATCCAGGAGTATGAGGTTGCAATTATTGGATCCGGCCCTGCAGGCCTAACCGCTGGAATTTATGCCACGCGTTCGGGATTGAAAGGTGTAATCATAGACAAAGGAATTGCAGGTGGACTTGCAGCGGAAGCACCTTTCATTGAAAATTACACTGGCTTTTTCGGAATAAAGGGAGAAGAACTTGCATCAAAAATGAAGGAACATGCGAAAACCTACCTGCCAATAATTGAAATGTCACCCATTTCAAAGATTGAGAAGAAAGAGGACGGAAGATTTCTTATCGAATCCGATCGAGGAGATTTCCTCGTCAATGCGATCATCTTCGCCACAGGAACGACACATAAACATATAAATGTTAAAGGTGAAGGGGAGTTTTACGGCAAAGGAGTCTCTTACTGTGTAACTTGTGATGGCTATTTCTTTAAAGATCAAAGGGTAGTAATTATCGGAGGGGGAAATTCAGGTGCCGCAGCTGCTCTTTCCCTTGCCGTTATAGCGAAAAAAATAACAATCCTTGAGTTTATGCCGCGTTATATGTGCGAGGATGTCTATGTGAAAAGACTTGCACAACATAATATTGAATACATTAAAAATGTCCAGGTTACAGAGATATTTGGAGACGATAAAGTGAAAGGTGTACGGTATATTGAGAGAGAAACCGGCGAAACAAAGGAAATCGAAACAGATGGTGTCTTTATTTATGTTGGCCTTACTCCCCAAAGCGAATTAGCTAAATCCCTTGGAGTGGAGGTCGACCAAAAGGGGTACATAAAAGTTGACTCTAAAATGAGAACCTCAATGCCAGGAATTTATGCCGCAGGAGATGTTACGGGAGGAGTTGCTCAGGTAATTGTAGCTGCTGCTCAGGGCGCTATTGCAGCCCTATCATGCTACGAAGATTTAAGGTTAAAATAAAACTATGCCAATCCTTGAAACTATAAACAGTCCAGAAGACATTAAAAAACTCTCTATCCAGGAACTTAAGGTCCTTGCAGAGGAAATACGGGACTATATGGTGGACGTGGTTTCCAGAAACGGTGGACACCTTGCACCAAACCTGGGAGCAGTTGAATTAACCCTGGCTCTGCACTATGTCTTCAACTCTCCGAAGGATAAACTAATATGGGATGTCGGACACCAGGCATATGCGCATAAGATAATTACAGGGCGACGGGAAGCATTCAAAAATATAAGGAAATTGAACGGAATCAGTGGTTTCCTGAAGCGCAGTGAAAGTGTACACGATATTTTTGGAGCCGGCCACGCTTCCACTGCGCTCTCGGCAGCCCTCGGGCTGGCAGTCGGAAGAGACGCCCTGAAGGAAAACTACAAAGTGGTTGCAATTGTCGGTGATGGCGCTTTGACAGGGGGAATGGCCTTTGAAGCCCTAAACAATATAGGGCATCTGAAGCGGGACTTGATAATTATCTTAAATGATAACGAAATGTCAATCGCTGAAAATGTAGGTGCAATTTCTAATTACCTTTCCAAACTGATCACCTCCCCAAAGTATTACAGGGCAAAGGAAGAACTCTGGGAATTTCTGGACAAACTGCCATCGAGGTTTCTATCGAAGAGACTGAAGGAGCTTGCAAAAAAGATTAAGGAAAATCTGAAAAGTTTCGCAGTACCCACAATTCTGTTTGAAGAACTGGGTATCGAATACATTGGACCTCTGAATGGCCATGACCTCGAACAGCTAATTGAAACCTTCGAAAGGATAAGGCGTTTAAAGACTGGACCAGTATTAATTCACGTCTTAACCAGGAAAGGAAAAGGATACAAACCCGCTGAAGAGAACCCTGAATTCTTCCATGGACTAGGACCCTTTGAGAAGGAAACCGGCAAGCCCATCAAAGCTTCTAATGTACCTTCATATACATCCATTTTCAGAAAGACAATCGTAGAAATTGCCGAGAAGGATGAGAAAGTAGTAGCTATTACAGCCGCAATGCCCCTTGGTACTGGGTTGGACCTGTTCAGAGAAAAATTTCCCGATAGATTTTTTGACGTTGGAATTGCAGAGCAACACGCTGTAACTTTTGCAGCCGGGCTGACAATTAAGGGATTAAAGCCTTTCGCATGCATATACTCCACCTTCCTCCAGAGAGCTTTTGATCAGCTGATTCACGATATAGGAATCCAGAAACTTCCCGTAAGAATCGTAATGGACAGAGGGGGAATCGTTGGCGAGGATGGTGCCACCCACAACGGTGTTTTTGACTATGCATTCCTAAGGATCATTCCAAACTTCGTTGTCATGTCACCAAAAGACGAAGACGAGCTCGTTGACATGCTTTATACAATGTGGCATTACAACGAGGGACCGATAACCCTGCGATATCCAAAAGGAAATGTTTTAGGCGTTCCAGTCAAGGAAGCTCCAGAGCTCATTCCAATTGGAAAATGGGAGAAAATTCTCGGAGAAGATTTCAGAGAATTTGTTATCCTTTCCACGGGCTCAATGGTCCACCCTTCTCTGGAGGCAGCTCGAAGATTAATCAAAGAAGGATATAACGTTGCGGTCATAAACGCAAGGTTCATTAAGCCGCTGGATCATCAAATCCTCAGGGAAATTGCAGAATCCCGACCCAGATGTATTTTTACAATTGAGGAGGGCAATCTTCCCGGAGGCTTTGGATCTTCAGTCGATGAATACATTCACAACCTCCTAAGGGACGACATACCGCCAGTGGTGAACATAGGAATTCCAGATACTTTTGTTGAACAGGGAACTCGCGAAGAAATTCTGAAGATGTTTATGCTGGATGAGAACGGTATTTACAGCACCATAAAGGCACAAATCGAGGACCTGTGATGCTCTGTCAGAAATGCAACAGCCGAGATGCAGAAATTGTATATAAGGAGTTCTCTAACGGCAAATTAATTACCATGAATCTGTGCTGGAAATGCGCTGAAGAGACTGCTAACGCAGTAAGAGAGATTCCACAAGAAGAAATGGAGCCTCCCGATAGCTCAACAAAATGCCCTAAATGTGGACTAACCCTCAGGGAATTCAGGACTAATTTTCAACTTGGATGCTCCTATTGTTATGAATACTTCCTCCCATTTTTCAGAGAAGTGCTGGATCGGGTTATCCATCGATCTTCATTCTCAGGTGAAAGAATAAAACCCGACAGGTTTTCAATTTACCTGCAATCTGAAATCCTGAAGCTAAAAGATGAACTCCAGGACCTTACAGATCGCGAGGAATTTAGAGAAGCAATAAAGGTAAGGGACAAAATCCATAAACTTGAGAGTATCTTGAAATGGATATCCTCAAATTAATTGAGCATGTGCCTGATTATTTGTATGAGTCTACGGAGGATATTGTACTTTTCAGTAGTGTGAAATTCTACCGAAACCTTGAAGGGCTCAACTTTACACCAAAGTTAACCGACGAACAGAGAAAAGAGATTCAGAAAAGGATTCTGGAAAAGGTTCTTGCGCTTCCAATGTGGGATAAGAACTACAATATTATAGAGTCTGATCAGGCACCTTATGAGCTTCTTCTCATATTGCATGAGCGTGGAATTGCAGGTAATGGCACCCTTGAACAGCGAAAAAGTACCCTGCTCTTTGACAATGAAGAACGGTACGTAATAAGAATTAACGAACGGGATCATCTCACCTTTTCCATTCGTTCCAGTTTTCACAATTTTGAAGAGAGTGCGCAGGAATCGCTAATATATATCGGCCTGATGGACAAAACCCTTGGATTCGCTTACAAAGATGGCCTTGGCTACCTTACCACTTCCCCGCGATACCTGGGCCATGCACTTAATATTACAGCTATGTGCCACATCCCTGCTATTTTTACCCTTGGGCAGATTCAGAATTTTTCCAGCATTTTGCAGAAGTATTTGATAGTTCTTTCCGGAATAATGGACACCTCAATGCAAACGTACGGTGCCTTTGTGCAGCTTAAAATCACCTCCTTTTTCGACACCTTTGACGAGGTGAAGAACAAAATGCATTCTGCCTTTGAGGAAATAAGGGATCTGGAAAATCAATTGCGCAATATCATCGTTTTAGAAAGGCCCATTGAAGTGGAAGACCGCATATCCAAGTCTTATGCTATTCTACAAAATGCGAAACTTCTTAACCTCGCAGAAGCTTTTGAAAACTTGTCTACCCTCAGACTGGGAGTGGATCTCGGGTATGTGAAGGAAATACACCCTAATTTCTTTAAAGAAGCCTTTCTTAGAATTCTTCCGAATCATGTCAGGGTATTTTACGCCGTACAGGGAGACGACCTGACAAAGGAAGCTGAAATGCGGGCTCTCCTGATCCAAGAACTCCTGGATAAATATCACTATGCCAGTTGATCTTATCATCCGTAACATAGGTGAGTTAGTTTATTTCAAGGAAGAAGGACTTGAAACCGTTGGGAAAGCTGCTGTTGCAGTATCCGAAGGGAAAATAGCAGCCTTTGGACCTGAGAAGACTGTGTTGGATTCCATTGAGGTCTCCGATAGCACAACCTTTATTGACGCCCATGGACACTCAGTGATACCTGCTTTCGTAGACCCTCACACGCATCTGATTTACGGGGGATGCAGGCATGAAGAATTCCTTGCAAGATTGAAAGGAAAAGAGTATTTGGAACTGATGAAGGAAGGAAAGGGAATAAACTATACCGTTTCTCTGACGAGAAAAGAGAGTATCGAAAGTCTCAAAGAGAGTTCACTTACAAGACTTCAGCAGATGATAGCTAACGGAATTCTAACCGTTGAAATTAAGTCTGGGTATGGTCTCAATCTGGAGACGGAGAAAAAAATTCTGCAGGTGGCTGATACGCTGAAGGATTCGTCCCAAATTGACATTGTAACGACCTTCCTTGGAGCCCATGCGATTCCTGCGGAGTTCGCCGGTAACAGAAGGGAGTACATTAATCTTCTCACTGAAATAATGATCCCCGAGCTAAGAGAATACGCACAGTTTATTGACATTTTCATTGATAAAGGAGCCTTTACAGTCGATGAAGCTCGGGAGATTTTTCGGTGTGCAGAAAAATACAACTACGATTTGAAGATGCACATTGATGAGCTTTCTTATACAGGCGCCGCAAAACTTGCAAATGAATTCGAAATAACCTCAGCAGAACACCTGGAATACACATCAGAACAAGACCTTGAAATCTTTAAGGAAAGAAATGTAACACCAGTATTGCTACCGGGTACTTATTTCTTCCTGAAATCTCAAAAGAAACCAGCCGTTGAAGTAATGAGAGAGCTTAATCTACCTGTGGCCCTTGGTACAGATCACAATCCTGGTACTTCACCGCTCTACTCACAATCCCTTGTTATGGCATTGGCTGT
Source organism: Caldifarciminota bacterium UBA5631 (assembly GCA_002421425.1). Lineage (GTDB taxonomy): Bacteria > Hydrothermota > Hydrothermia > UBA1063 > UBA1063 > UBA1063. The sequence goes on along the minus strand of DIJZ01000022.1, from coordinate 24,194 downwards.
TTTTCTCTACGATATGGGCATAGAGGAAGCACTTCGCGGAGCCACCTGGAATGCAGCTCGAGCCCTTAAACTCCATCATAAAAAAGGAAACATCGCAGTAGGCATGGATGCAGATATGCTTATTCTGAGTACACACTCCTTTGTTCACCTGGTATATGAAATTGGAAACAATCAAATTGAAACCCTGATTAAGAAGGGGAAACCCCTCAGTATTCGCTCAATTTAAAAGGTGGATTAATCTCCACTCTCCACCAATTAATGAATATCTGATGTTCCTTTGGTTTTATGAAAAGAGTTTCGAAGAATTTTTTTCGCTCCAGAAGGCCAGCAAAATGCTTTTCAAGAACGGATTTCCTTGACGAAATTATAATTTCTCCAAGTTCATTCTCGTAGATCACAATGCCTCGCGTCTTCCCTGTATGCATAACCACAAGCCAGAACTGCTCCCTTTTTTCCACAAGAAACACAGCAGTATTGTTGCCATCAACAATCGAGAATAGTTCCTCACAGGCACGCGATAATTCATCGTAACGTTCAAGCAATGCAAGAAAAACCTGACAGAGCGCATCAGAATCTGTAAAACATTCAGAAAGACTGAACTTGCCTTTCAGATCGATATAGTTTTTGAGAAATCCGTTGTGAACCCCGTATACCCTGTAGTGGGCTCCGGAGTGCACGAAAGGCTGAGCGTGTAGCTCATCAAGTTCTTCAGCGTTTGAAAACTCGTCGGATGCCCTTCGAACATGAGCGATGAAAAAGCTCGATTCCTCAACTTCCTTCAGTTCATCGAGATCAAATAAAGCGTCCACTGCCGACATTTTCTCAAAGTAACCAACCTTGTTATAAAACGGAACTAACGCGTCAGAAAGCATAACATATCCGGCACCATGGCCCCCTAAGGGTGAAGTATCCTCAGCTTCCTGAAGAGACTCGAGATCTTTTAAACAGTTATAAATAGTTCTTAGCTTGATCTTTTCCTGCCCTACGTATGCAAAAATCCCGCAACTCAATCAACACTCCTTCAGGACCCTTCAAGTCCTTTGATGTAACTTTTCAACTTATCAATTTTAAGCTCAAAAGTATGTTTTTTCTCTATTTCCTTCTCGACTACCTGTGAAGGCGCCCTGGTGAGAAATTCCTGATTATTCAGTTTGTGCTCAATTTCAGAGAGATGTTTCTCAAGCTCCTTAATCTCTTCTTTAAAGTTTGAAACCATTTTGTTAATCTGCTCGCGGTCACTAACAGGAACAAGAAAATGGTATTTCCCCACAAGAATTGGAATTCCATGTTCTCCGCTCTCCTTCTTGAATTCTCTTATTCCAGAAAGGAAAGTGAGCAGAGAGATATTCTCCTGTAGCATCTTCTCCATTCCCTTGTCGGAGAATTCCAGCACAATGTCAATCCTGTCGCCAAGGGACAATTCTGACTTTACCTGCCTAACGCTTTGAATCAATTCCTTCAAAATTTCAAATTTTGAAAAATCTTCCGAAAAACTAAATCTTCCTGCCTCAGGCCATCTGGAGACCATTATTGACTCTTCAAGCCCCTGTATTGGCAGTTGATGCCAGATTTCTTCGGTAATAAAAGGAATAAATGGATGCAAAAGCTGAAGGATATTTCTCAAAACATAGAAAGCGTTCTGGAAAGCGGTAATATCTTTGTTAAACAATCTGGGCTTAATTGCCTCCAGATACCAGTCACAATACTCGCTCCAGAACAAGTTATAAATCAGCCAGCTCGCTCTGTTAAAATCGTTCCCTTCCAGTGCCTTCGTGGTTTCGGCAATCGTAGAATCTAGAAGATGCAAAATCCAGCGGTCTTCAATTTTTACAGGATCAGGGTTTGGATCAATTTCACTTCCTTCATAATTCATAAGGAGCAGTCTGCTCGCATTCCAGAGCTTGTTACTGAAATTTCTCCCGAGTTCCATCTTCTTCTCAGAGTAAATGACATCCTGACCTTCGGGAGTTATAAGAAGCAGACCCATTCTAACCCCATCAGCACCGTACTTCTCAATAAGTTCAAGGGGGTCTGGAGAGTTTCCGAGACTTTTCGAGAGCTTCCTGCGCTTCTCATCCCTTATAAGACCATGTAGATAGACCCTGTCAAAAGGTTTTTCACCCATAAAGTAATATCCAGCCATTATCATCCGTGCAACCCAGAAGAAGAGTATATCCCAACCCGTAATCAGGAGATCTGTTGGATAGTATTTTTTAAGAAATTCGGTTTCTTCAGGCCAGCCCAGGGTAGAAAATGGCCAAAGCCACGAGGAGAACCATGTATCGAGCACATCTTCGTCCTGTTGAATATTTAACGAATCACATTTAGAACAGCTCATGGGCGCCGATTCCCTAACCATAACATTTCTGCAATCCTGACAGACATAAACTGGAATCCTGTGTCCCCACCAAATCTGCCTTGAAATGCACCAGTCCTTAACGTTCTCCAGCCAGTTATAGTATATCTTTTCAAACTGTTCGGGGATGATTTCTATACTTCCTTCTTTAACGGCACTATAAGCCTTCTCAGCAAGAGGCTTGATCTTTACAAACCACTGCGGCGAGAGATAAGGTTCGATTATCGTATCGCAACGATAGCATATACCAATGTTATGAGTGTAGTCTTCAATCTTCTCAAGAAAACTACGGGTTTCAAGCTCATTGATGATCTTCCTTCTCGCGTCTTCCCTCGAAAGACCCGAAAACGATCCAGCATTTTCATTCATAAATCCCCTGGAGTCCATCACCTGAACTTCAGGAAGTTTATTTTCCTGTGCAATTTCAAAATCAACGGGGTCATGGGCCGGGGTAACCTTTACTGCACCGGTTCCAAACTCGCGGTCCACCCTCCATGATGAAACAAGTGGTACTTCTGCAGAGATCTCACTACCCTGCCGGTCCTTCCTAATCCATTCTATGAGGGGAAGCCTGAGTTTCTTCCCAATGAAGGCTTTATATCTTTCATCGTCGGGATGAACTGCTACAGCAGTATCTCCCAGGAAAGTCTCCGGCCTCGTAGTCGCTACAGTTACGTAACCTCTGCCATCTGTAAAAGGGTACTTAATGTAGTACAACTTGTCTTTTCTTTCAATGTAAGTAACCTCATCATCGGCCAGGGCAGTGCCACATCTGGGACACCAGTTAATAATTCTTGTGCCCCGATAGATCAGACCGTCCTCGTAAAGTTTCACAAACGCTCTGATTACAGCTTTCGAAAGTTCGGGATCCATCGTAAACTTAATCCTGGACCAGTCACAGGAAACCCCGAGTTTCCGAAGCTGAGAAAGAATTGTCTCACCGTAATGGTCTTTCCATTCCCAGACTCTCTTGATGAATTCCTCTCTTCCAAGGTCGAAGCGGGTTTTACCTTCTTTGGCAAGAGCTTTTTCAACTACATTCTGGGTAGCTATGCCGGCGTGATCAATACCCGGTTGCCAGAGGACATCGTATCCTTGCATCCTTTTAAAGCGAACCATAATGTCCTGAAGGGTGTTATTTAAAACATGACCAAGGGTGAGCATTCCAGTGATATTTGGTGGAGGGATCATAATTGAATACTTCGGCTTCGGTGAAGAAGGGTTCGCTTTGAAATAACCTTTTTGCAGCCAGAACTTGTATATTTTGCCTTCAATTTCTGTAGGATTGTATTTTGTTGGGAGATCTTTCATAACTCTACCTAATATTCACCTTCTTCCCCTTCTTCTTCCTCCCAGTAATCTTCATATTCTTCAGGTTCAAGTTCCAGCTCAATAAGCTCCTGTTCCAGCATTAAAAGCTTGTCCGCATAATCCTTAAAAAGCTCTGCAAGATCATCAATAGATAAAGACCCATTGAGAGCCTCATCCACTGCATCCTCAATTTCTTTGTGGAGGTCATCAAGAGCGTCATTTAAATTCTCTAAATCTTCTTTAATTACCTCGTAGTCTTCTGTCTTCTTTAATTCATCTATTCTGGTCTGAAGTTCCTGAATTTTTTCTGTCCAGGTCTCACCAAAATCGGTAACAGATACCCATAACTGTAATAAATCCTCTCTCTTTTGTTTTGTCATATTAACCTCCCAGTGCTAAATTAGTCTTAAAATATAATAGAAAGTCCTCAGAATGTCAAGCCAGGTCGTTACAGAGAAAACAACGCAAAGTTATATTTTGCAAGCACGACACCAGTGAGTTGAGCCTGTTTAGAACATCTCTGGAGTTAGTGACGCCTTAAAAGATTCTTTCAAATCCTGCTGAGGAATTATAGCAAGGCGATGAGACATCCTCTCATTTATGGGCTAAGGAGATGATATAATGCGCCTTTTGAAATCTCCTCAATCTATAAGCCAATGTGCTTCCAAAAGGAGCTCACGGATCGAGATAATCAGCATCATTAAAGAATATAGGAAGCAAGAATTTATGAATAGTTTAAGGGTACAATTCTTCGTCCTCGCGATTTCAACTTTTGATTCAAACCATTCGGCGATTTCTACTGTAACTTTGGGGTATTTTTAAGTTCTCCGTTAGATTTCGGCAATTATATTTCGTTTAAAAACCTTTTCAGTAAGGAAGCAATAATATGTCAAGTCCGTTTTCCGTTTTGCAAATTATTTTGAACAGATTCGGCAATCAACACATCGGATCAGCATCCCAAACTAACGCACCTTTCAAATACTCTGTTTCTAGATTGTAGAAATACCTGATAGTGTCTCAAACAATTTTCCGTCACCTCTCTTTCCCACGAAAATCCGGTATCTTACTGCATTTTATTGTGTTTCCTCAATCACTTCAGATGAGTAAGAATTTATATACGCAAACTTTTGAAAAGGTAAACGTTCTGGCCTCTCAAGTTCGGCTTTGATTTGCTTCTCTGAAAGAAGCGGGGAAGTGACCCTCGAATGTTTCCCAACAATCACTAATGCAATCAGCACCATATCCTGGGGTATATTAAGAATCTCCTTTACCTTGACAGGGTCATAACCTGCAATTGTGTGGGCCACAAGGCCGAGTTCTGTGGCTCTTAATACTAGAAAAGCCGCTGCAAGGCCTACGTCAAAAAGGAAGTAATCTCGGTTGTCTTCAAGGACACAGTCCATGTCCTTCTTTGAGAAGACTGCCACTATCATTCCTGCATTTTTTGCCCACTGATTCCCTTTTGGCATTACTTCCAGTATCCCTTCAAGTTTTTTCCTGTTTGTGACAAAAACAAACCTCCACGGCTGATTGTTGTTACAAGAAGGGGCGAGAGAAGCACTTTCTGCAAGATCAAAGATAAGTCCTTCCGAAACCTCGAATGGTTTAAGGGATCTATAAGACCTTCTTTTTCTTATGGCTTCAATGACACGCATAAAGCCTCCTTTTAAAAAATTCCCGAAATTTCGAACTATTGATTTTGAAACGTCCTGAGTGTGTTAAGAACTTCAACGGCATGGCCTTCTACTTTCACGCCATACCATACCTTTCTGATTATGCCCGATGGATCTATAAGAAACGTGCTCCTTACAACACCCTCGACATCTTTACCGTACAGTTTTTTCTTACCCCATGCCCCATAGGCTTTTATCACCGACAGCTCAACATCAGATAGCAATATGATTCTTAGACTATTCTTCTCTGAAAAACGCCTGTGACTTTCTAAGGTATCCTTACTAATGCCAATTACAATTGCGCCTGAAGACCAGAAATCCTCTACCTTTGAAGAGAAATCTACTGCTTCTTTTGTGCATCCACCTGTATTATCCTTTGGATAAAAATATAAAACTACCCATTTCCCTTTTAAGTTTGAAAGACATACTTCTCGCCCATCAAGCCCTGGAAGGCAGAATTCAGGTGCAGTCATGCCCGCTTGCAGGAGTCCCCTGCCTATTTCCTCTTCTCCTTTTTTCTTGCAAGGAGCTTCGAATCCACAAAATAGAAAAGCTCTTCGGCACTTAGCTTCTTCTCTCCGGTGTATTCCATACAGGAGAAGGTTACCCCAATAGAAAACTCTGAACCTCCTTCATGAAATTTTCTGCTTTCGATGTCTCTCTTTACCCTCATTGCAATTTCCTCGGCCATTTCTTCATTCACTCCAATCAAAATAAGAACAAACTCATCTCCTCCCCATCTTGCAGGGATATCCGTTTCTCTGATACTCCGTTTCAGTACTTTTGAAAACTCAACCAGAACTTCATCGCCTTTAAGATGGCCATAAGCATCATTTATCCCCTTTAAATTATCTATGTCAAAAATAACAATTGAAAAAATACCATCGTACCGCCTACATTCTGCAATCTGCCTTTTGAGCATGTCTTCAAAATACCTTCTCGTATACAGACCTGTTAAACCATCCAGTATTGACTCCTTGTAAGAAACGGCTTTCCCCATACTGCTGGAGATTATCTCAATCAAGCCGTTCAGCGCAATTTTCTCATTTTCCTGAAGCTGCTTTTTTAAACCAATAAAAATCTCTCCCAGAGGAACATCCCCTCTCTGAATTTGAAATTCTACATCCCACAAGTATCCCGCTAGGTCCTCTTCTGCCACAATCTTCAAATCTTCTCCCTCACACACTAGCGTTCCTTTAAAAAATGTCATTTTGTGGAGTGGCTTGAAAATAACAAAGCGCACCGGGAGGAGTTTTGCAACGTGAACCAGGGACCTCTCAATAAGCTCTTCGGGCTCAAGGATTGTGTTCAGGTCTCGTGAACTTTCGTTAATCTTCATCTCCAACGATAGGCTGCTCCTCAAGCGTTCCTGGTAATTGGAGTAGGATCTTCCCATATAGGAGAGAAGCAGCAAGACTGAAAGAACAGGAGTTACCGCCCATATTCCATAAGCATCATATAGAAGATAGAAACTTATCCCCAGCGGATATATCAAAAGTTCAATCAAATCACTGACAATGGCTTCCTCTTTAAAGTATTTGATAATGTCCCGCCCGTTGATAACAGCATTAAGGGTCAAAATTATCTCATTAAAAATAATGATTATGATTATTGCCAGCAGACTTGCATACCACCTTCCAATAGTCCACCTGTGCACAATGCCTCCAGCAAGATATATAAGGCCGTAAGTCCCAGCGTTGAAAATGCCTGTGTTCACGACGTTCAGGAATTTAGCTTCCTTTTTGATAGAGAAATATATTGCCTTTCCCAACCATACAAAAAGCATAACCATAGCAGCGGTGAAACTACCTGCATAAGGTCCGTAATAAAGAGTAATAAAGAGAAAGATAGCAATCTCAAAAGAAACAATGGTGTTCTTGACCGAAAGATATAGTAACGCAGCAAGGCTCGAGGAGACAAAAAATAGAATATAATGAGGTAAAACCGGAAAGATGGGTTTTTTAATAATGACAAGGAATAAGGATAGCGTTATTCCTACGACACCAATGCAGGTAGAGTAAACTATGTTGGCTTTTTTTCTGTCCACATCATAAAAATAAAGTTATGTTTCAAAAAAGTCAATAGTATGAACTGGGAAATGATTTGAGCTCTGCTAAGATGTCTCAGAGAAACCCTCTAAATAGAGCCAAAATAGTCTACAATAAACTTCCTTATTTCGTCTCTAACCTTTCTTGTAAATTCGAGAATTTCGTCATCTGTTCCAGAAGCCTGTGATGGGTCATCAAAACTTTTGTGAATATATGTCTTTGCCCCCGGAAAGAATGGGCATGATTCCCTGGCCTTATCACATACAGTAACAACATAGTCGAACTCCATTCCAGCAAACTCTGATAAATGTTTTGAATAATGCTTCCCCAAATCAATTCCCATTTCTTGCATAACCTTTACAGCATATTGATTTAGAGCTCCTGGCTTTGTCCCCGCACTATAGGCCTCAAATCTATCAGGATAGAGATAATTAAGAAAAGCCTCAGCCATCTGCGAGCGGGCAGCGTTATGAGTACAAATGAAGAGAACCTTTTTCTTCATGTTCTAATTTTATCATTTTCACTTAAACTATTCAAGATTTGACAATCACCTTAGATTTAAAACATTACAAACACACTCTTGTGAGTGTGTTATCTGAAATAACTATTTGCCAAAAATTCAATAGAATCCTTTATCGGTATCAAAAGAGCGCTTTAATTAATAAGGTCATCCTACAAAAAAATAAACCAGAGAACCTCAACAAACATTTTGGACAATTGCCATATACCCGCGCAAATGTTTGTAAATTTGTATACGACTTTTTCTAACAGCTGAACTATTGACAATTTTTCACTCTAAATTTATAATGTTTAAAATCGATGCGTTTAAAGATAAAATTCAAATCTTGTAGTGAAATATCTGTTCTACCTTTACATTATAATCATATAGTTCAGGCCTTCATTTACCAAAATCTCGACGAGCCTATTGCAGAAAAATTACACAACGAAGGATTCAAGGACCCCGCGTCGAAAAGACAAATCAAGTTCTTTACCTTTTCACGCCTTATATCCACCGAAAAAGTAAAAATAAGAGAGGGGCATATAGTATTTCACGGTGATGTATACTTAGTAGTAGCCTCCCCCTATAGCGAATTTATTCAATCTTTTGCTACAAACTTAATAAAGAAAACTAATATTGAGCTTGGTAATGAAACTTTTGAACTCGCTTCCATTGAAGTGGAACCAACGCCTGAATACGCAGAAAAAGTTCTTGTGAAAACCCTTTCTCCCATTACAGTATACAGCACCGTTTTGACCTTAGATGGCAAAAAAAAGATTTACTATTACAGTCCCTTTGAAGAAGACTTTGAGAAACTCCTTCTAAAGAACCTTCAGAGAAAGGCAAGAATATGGTTCGGCAAGGATATTTACGGAGGTTCCATCAAACCCTTCAAAGTCACCAAAAAGGATGAGAAAATTCTTCTACACCACGGCAACCTGGTAAAAGGCTGGGATGGTGTCTTCGAGCTCAGCCTTCCTCCAGAACTTTTTCAGTTAGCTTTCGAGGCGGGCTTGGGAGCTAAAAATTCCAGTGGATTTGGATGCATAGAAATTTTGAAGAGTAATCATTCGAAAAAGAAAGCGCGTTTGTAATTTGAGGGGAGGAATTACAAAATGCTTTCAGCAGTAGTACGTATTGGGAGTTTGTTAGAGGAAATAGAGCATCCTTCAAAACCCATTGAGGGATATGTAGTTGCAATTGTTTTTAACGAGAATTACGAATTCTCAGATATTGAACTTGAACAATTCCAGGTAGAAAAGATTCCCCACTATCTTTATAAAGAGGGAGAAAGCAAAGGAAATAAACCCGCACCCATGGCGCCCATCACAGAGATTGAGAAAACTTTTCGGAAGATTAAAAATTGGATAGAGAGTTGCCAAGGAGTACAAAACTTAAACGGAGAAGAAAGAGAAATCCTACAAAAGATAGTAAGAAATATAGAAGAGCACAAAGATAAGATTTTACAGAGATTGAGGGAAAAAATAGCAGAAGTAGGAAGAAAATCCATTAAGTTCCTTGCTTTCAAAATTGGTACAAAATACCCTGGAGAACTCGAACTTTTCACTAAGGCCAAAAGAGTGCTACTTTACAAAAAAGTCGGTAAATCTTCGTCTAAAAACAAGACCTGCTCTATTTGTGGAAGAGTTAGGGAAGACATCTCGGCAAGAACTTTAGTATATAATTTTGATACCGATGATAAACCAGGCTTCATAACTGGTTTTGACAGAAGAAACTTTTGGAAGAACTTTCCCGTATGTTCAGAATGTAGAGACCTTCTCGAGCAAGGCAGAAAGTTTATTGACAACAAACTCACGTTCAGATTTTACGGTCTAAAGTATAACCTAATACCTAATACACTAACAGAGGATGACCAGGTAATCAAAGAAATTATAGACACACTCGCTGATACTCACAAGTTAATTACATTAAAAGACAGAACCATAAAAAGAATAACCGATGACGAAGAAGAAATACTCGAATTTCTGTCACAAAAAGGCGATACAATTACACTGAACTTTTTATTTTTACAACAGCAGCACAGTGCTGAGCGTGTTCTTCTCCTAATTGAAGACGTACTTCCCTCCAGGTTAAGGCAAATTTTTGCCCAAAAAGAAAATGCTGACTCACTATTCGGCGAAGAGTTCAACTTTGGAAAAATCCGAACCTTTTTCAAAAAATCAGACGAAGACAAAAAAAACTATGACCTCGACAAATACTTTTTAGAAATAGTGGATTCGGTTTTTAAAGGAAAAAAAATTAGTTTCGGTTTTCTTGTCAGGTTTTTTATGCAAATAATAAAAAAAGAGTTCATTAATGATGGTTTTTATTTAAATAGAGCAAAAGATGCTTTAATGTGTGTCTCATTTTTTGAAAAAATTGGCATATTAAGTTTTGAGGAGGTGACAATGGAGCAGAGTACATTTGACCTACTCTTTGAGAAGTACAGTAAATCATTGAATACCTCCGCAAAAAGGGGGATTTTCTTACTCGGTGCATTGACGCAAATGCTTTTAAACAAACAGTACTATGAAAGAGGGTCAAAACCTTTTATGAAAAAGCTGAAAAGCTTAAAAATGGACGAAAAGGATATTAAGAATCTCCTAACTGAAGTTCAAAATAAATTAGAAGAGTACGATGCCTTTGACTTAGTAAAAAGAATGATTGCAAGGGAGTGTGCACGATATTTTCTTGAGGCTGGGGATAGCTGGAAAATGTCTGTTGATGAAATAAACTTCTACTTTGTTTGCGGCATGAGCTTAAGCGATGAGGTAGCCCAATTAGCCTATAAGAAAGAATAAACTATTGAGGAGGAAAAATGGCAAAGGTTAAACTAAAAATAGATTTTGAAACAATTACACCTCTCTGGACAGGTGATGCGTGGATGGAAAATTCAGAAATAAGACCATCTTCGTTAATAGGAAGTTTGAGGTTCTGGTTTGAGGTAATTTGTTATTTTGGCGGAATTTGTAAGAAAGAGGAGTTTGATTCAGATAAAGGTAGATTTGAGAAAGATATAAAGAATGATGAGATAAAAAAGAAATTTTTGGACTCTGGTACCGATTTTAACAATCAGGTTCAGGCATTAAGAGAACTTAACGTTCCCATTCCAGCTATAGTATTTGGAACTACGGGCTGGAGGAGTTTGATTGAGATAAAAGGTATTCAACTTTTGGAAGATTATTGTTTTGGTAATAAATTAAATCTTCCTGGCAAATTTTGCATAAATAAAAATAATCCAAATCAAATTCAAGAAGGAAATAATTGTCCAGTACGTTCTAATAATGATTACTCGGTTTTTTATTTTAAAATTCCATACTTTTGGGGTAAATTTTTAGTTAGTTTTGAAGTTGAGCAAAATATAAAAGATGCTATCTTTTTGCCTTTACTTACCTTTATGGATAAATACGGTTACTGGGGCGGCGGATGGAATATTGGTTATGGGCGACTCAAGGTTTTTAGTGTTGAGGGAGAAAGTAATGGTGGGAAAAAAGAAGAATTTGATTTTTCGTGTGAGGGATTAAACGAAAAGCTTAACATTCATAGCATTGTAGAAACGATAAATGTTGTAAATGATTTAAAAAACAAAACAAAAATATTAATAACAAAATCCACAAGCTGTGAAAATTATCTCAATGCCATAAAAGGTTTAATTCTTAAAAAAGCCAACCTGAGAAAAATAGAAAACGATCAAAAAGAGAGACACTATCTATTTGGCAAAACTGGAAACATTCAAGGCGAAGATCTTCCTCAGGGCTCAAAGATTTTACCTTACATAAATAAATCAAATAACAATTCTTATGAATGTGGCTTACTTTCTATTGCTGGAATTTTAAGTTTGTATGATTAAGGAGGCAGAAGATGAGTAATAGGAAAACATATGATGCATTGCAAGAGATAAACAAAGATAAAGTGCAAAATTTATATCACTACATTGCATTTTGTAAATACTACTTTAAACCTAAAAATTATAATAAAATTAACAATTATAACAACAATCAGGGATTGCTCAAAAAAGATTTTAAATTTTTGGAGAATCAATTTGACAATAATTTTATTAAAAAAAACAAAAATACAGACACCACAAAAGACTTTCCTTTAGCCTTTTTGAAAGAGAAGATTTTAAAACCAAAATCCAAAATTTTCCAGATTGGCACATTGAGCCAAATCCAGCGAATTTCAGGCATAATCACAGACCCAAGCAACATAAAAAACCTTATAGATAAACTTCCTCAATACTCTTTTGCTATCTGGGTTAAATTTAACCTTATAGCCCCGTACTTTTCAAAAGATGACGATGAGTTTTATATTATCCAGAATCCAGTACTAAAAGAAAAAGTTTTTAAAATTCCAATGGTTAGAGGTTCTTCATGGAAAGGGGCTTTAGCTGGAGCTTTTAAAAAGCTGCTCAATGAAGAAAATGAATCTAGTAAAAGAAAAGAGATCATAGAAAGCTATCTCAGGATATTTGGTGCTGGTTCTGAAAATATAAAAGTAATAGAAGAGTACTTAAGAGAAAAATCCAAAAACTTAAAAGAGTTTAAAGATAAAATCCTGGAATTTATGCTTTTTGAACTTGGAATTAAAGTAAACAAGGGGTTGATTGATAATATCAAAAATTCGAGTGATGAACAGGCTCTTTTAGAAGAATTAAAAAAACAAATTTCATCCAAAATCCAAAAATCAAACTTACCAATAGAATTCCAGACACACAAAGGTAGAGCGATATTTTATCCAACCTATTTTGATAAACTTTCTTTAGAAATCATCAATCCACACGATAGAAGAAAAAGAGCTGGAACAGTGCCTATACATTACGAAGTCGTGCCAAAAGATACTGAGGGGATTTTACAGATTATTTATATCCCTTTCGACGGGATTTTAAAGAGTGATGATGAATTAAAAAGTGAAGCTGAAGAGGATTTGAAAATTTTATGTAAAGCCATTGAAAAATTAGCAGATGAAGGCATAGGAGCTAAAACAAAGCTTGGCTGGGGAAGGTTTGAGTTGGTAGAGAAATCTTTTTGTATAAATTCAGATAAAAATTTTGAATTGATGGAGTGGCAAAGATGCCAATAATAAACTTACAGGATTTAAAAAACTATAGAGATGAAATCTTAAAAGCTGAGATAGGGGCTTTATTATTTAACCTTGGCAAAACACATATAGGATTTGGTGGATGGAGAAATAATTTTCAACATTTACAAAATAAATTTAAATGGAGTAGTTATAAAGAATATATTGATAATGGTAATTTTGATAATGAAGTTAGTAGTATCTCTCAAAATCTTAAAAACCTTTTTGATAATTTAAATATCAACATACCAAATGTTTTATTAAATCTTCCATTAACAGAATTAATGCTTGGAGGAGAAAGCAGTAAGTATTTTGTTAAGCAAATTTTCTTTCGTGGATGTGAGAATGTAAATTCTGGAATAGACAAAGGAAGTCCTAAGGTTCAATTGCAAACACCATTATGGCTATCGAATGCATTTGGAAGTTTCAAACATTTGGTTGACGAAAAAGATTTAGATGATGCTAGGCTAACATTCTTTAAAAACTTGGACTGTTTTCTTCAAAGTAAGAATTATTATCAATTCCCAAACTGGCAGGAAATTAGAAAATTTATTTTTGATGAAATTAATCTTTGGTATTCTAAACTTTTGAGTGATAGTAGATACCCTGTCAATGATGTTAGCCTCTGGGATCAAGCCTATATGACTGCTTCAATGTTTAAAGCAGTTCTTGCTAATATGATTTTAGACAATTCAAATGTTCAAACTTATCAAAATAATCCTACCTCAATCAAATGGCGCATTCTCGGAATTCAATACGATAAATTCGGCCTTGCAGAGAAAGGTTTCAAACCTGCGCATATCAAATGGTATAGGGAAGTATCAAAAGAAATAGATGAAGAAATAAAAAAGCTTCTGGAGTATGAGTATCCAGTAGGAAACGAAGTATACAGAGATGAAAGTGGTATTTACTTTATAGTTGGAGAAGATTTAGGAGAAAATAAAGACGGTTCGGAAGTATTGAAAAATGATTTATCAGAAATTAAAGAGAAAATTTTAGAGATTTTTAAAGAAAAATCAAAGGATGAATTTTACCCAGCTATTTTTCTCACCAAGGCATCAAGAGGATTGATGAACCTAACCTTTCTTTTAGAAAAAGAAAGGGAAAACTTTTTAAAAGCTGATTGGAGTAAGAAAGATTTAACGATAAATAATAACAGTAAGGCAATTGGTATCTGTCAGATTTGCAGGCAAAGATTAGTTTTTGAAGATGATGCAAGAGATGAAAACCAAAATATATGTTTAGATTGTTATGAACAAAAAACAAAGGGCAGAATAGATGAATGGCTGAATAACAGAAGCGGTGAAACCATTTGGACAAGTGAGTTAAAAGACAAAAACGATAGAATTGCTCTTGTTGTAATGAAATTTGAACTCATGGATTGGTTGAACGGGGATTTGTTGAATACCACAGTGCTACAAACAGGCATCAACTGGGCAAATGATGTCAATAATTTTACTAATGAACTAAAAAAAATTTTCAAAAATAATTGTGATAAAAGAGTTGGGAATACTGTTTTAAAAAATTATACCGATCCAGTTCTTCATAGCCTTAATATCAAGCAACATAATATAATCGAGTCATTACTCCTTGAACGCTCAATTGGTGACAGATGGGAAGAGTTTATAAAACAAAAATTGGGGAGCAAAATAGACTTTGACAGTAGAAAAATTGAATGGAACCAATTGAATGACAAAGACATAAACTTCCTATCCTCTCTCATCCTCCAATTTCTCCTTCGTAAAAACCCATCACCGGCAAGGCTAAGAAGAATCTGGGAGAGCACACAAGAGTTTTTTGAAGAAATAGAGAAAATTTTATTGTGTGCAGCAAAGATACCAGATGAGAGAAGAAATAGGCTTTACTGGGAAAAAGTTAGTATCTCTGATGGAGAATATTATGATGGTGATGCATTATTCTGGGCAAAAGATGGAAATGTATATCTAATTTCATATTTGAAAGATAAAGGTAAACAAAGTTTTAAACTTAGAAGATATGAAGATAAAACTTATACTGGAGTAGAGTTGCAAATAAGCAATGCTAAGATCGAAACTTACAAACCCTACCTATCAATCATAGACCCAACACCAATAAGCTGGCAGTTTATTATTCCAGCAGAGTATGTGCCAGATCTAATAAAAAATGTTCAAAAACTTTATGATGAACATTTCAAATATGTGTATGGTAAATTGCCACTTCATATAGGGGTGGTTATTCAGGATTATAAAAAGCCATTATACGTGGGAATAAATGCTTTAAGAAAAATGAGAAGAGATGTGGTTGGTAGAGAAAAGCTCTGGGTTGAAATAGAAGCTAAAGCGTTTAAAGCTATATTTGACGAAAAACTTAAAAAAGAAAAAATAGAAGAGCAATGCAATAACCCACGAGAGTATTATCCTTTATATTTTGGCGAACTAAACAAAGGAGATTATCAATTTTACATTAGACCCAAAGATAATCTTTATTGGCTTAAAAGCGTAAAAAACATCAAGGATGATGAAAAAGTAAAATACATTCCAAACACATTTGACTTCGAATTTTTAGACACGAATGCAAGAAGAAATGATATTTATTATGATGAAAATCAGAATTATAGACGAGCTTTGGAACTAAAAAGCAACAGACCCTACAATATAGAAAAGCATTTTGGCCTGTTTTTAAACTTCAAAGAAGCATTTTCAACTTCAACGAGCAAGTCAAAGCTAAATAATTTGATAAGCCTGTTCTACGACAAGTTCGAAAACTTTGAGAATAACTCTACTCTCTTTCTGGCTTCAGGGATAATAAATATTTTAGAACCACACAAAAACCCTGTCGTTAATGAATTCATCAAGAAATGGCTTGAAATTGACAATACAACGCATGAAAAAATAAAAGACAAAATTAGTAGAGAAAAAATTGCAATGTTTATAGATATGTATGAATTTTGGCATAAAGCCTTACAGGAGGTTTAAGATGGCAAATAATGAAAACAGTATAGTAAAAGAGCATAAAATCTTTGCATTGACAACAGACCCTATTTATATAGGAACTGGCGGATACACGATAGGAAGAGTGGATAACACAATAGTTAGAGACCCAATAACAAAAGTGCCAAAAATTCCTGGCTCAAGTCTTGCTGGCGTGTGGAGGTATTATGTGACATTAAATATATTTAGTAAGATAAAAAACATAAAACCTAAAAGAGAAGAAGTATTAAAGCAAACAGGAAATTCAATCGCTGAAAAAATTGAAGGGTGGATTAATAACAACTCAAACAATTGGAATACTTCAAACTATTATCATTTCAAAGGTAACGTCCTCTTAGACCTTAACTGTGCTGGGCAAGACAACGTTCCACAGGAAGAATTAGCAAACATTACAGCAACCAATAAGGAAGGTAAAACAGGTCACTGTGGGCATTGTTTAGTTTGCAAAGGTTTCGGATTTTCTAAAAAAGACATTAGCTGGCAGGGAATGATATTTTTTAGTGATTTAAATATTCTATTCTTTCCAGTCTTTACAATATATGGGACAAAGTGGACGACAACAGTAGGGAAATTAAAAGAAGCTGGAATAAAACCAGATGACTTAAATGAGCCACCTAACAATGAAGTTCTAACTAAAAATGGAAATGAAGGGCATATAAATCTTGGATGGCTTTACTTGAAGGTTGGCGGAACACACTCTGTAAGATTAAACAATGAAATTAAATTTGAAAATTTTGAATTAAGGGATACAGATATAATCATTGTCCCAGAAAGTCTCTTTTCTCGAATAGTTAATTCAAATCTTGAAGTAAGAACTTCTGTATCCATAGACCCAAACACCGGCGCAGCAAAAGAAGGTGCTCTGTTTACATCAGAAGCAATTCCAAGAGGAACTATCTTATACGGTAATGTGAGAATTTTTGATAAAACTAGTTTTAGTGGCGTTGATAGCAAACTTGACCCACTCCCTAACTTAAATACCTTAGAAAGTGCTTTAATGGAATCTAAGCATTTCTTTGAAACCCTTGGCATTGGTGGAATGACAACAAGAGGCTTTGGGAGGATCAAAATTATCTTTGGAAAGGTTTTAGAAGAAAAATCTATCCCCACTGTTGAATCAAATTTTCAAGACACTCAGCAAACCACAGCACAAGGAGGGAAACAATGAATAACCAAGATAATAATAATTTAGAATCGAAAATTTATAAGCTATCTTTTGACCTCTCACAATCTTTAAGCGAAAATGAAATAAACAAGCTTCTTGGAGTGCTTGCAAGTGACGGGGTCTATGCAATGTGGGTTTATGCTATGGATAAATTTAATAATAAGAAAAATAAAATAGAAGTTTTGATAGAAGAACTCAATGAGTTTGTAAATGTGGAAATGCCAAATAACTTAAAAGGTAATCAACACAGTAATACAAGATATAATCAATACTTCAAGAAACTTGCTGAGGACCTTAACAAACTTCTCTTCATGAAAGAGCTGTTAGAAAAAGTGCTAGTTTATGCGATATATCATAGAAGAGCCATGGGAGCCTAATAAATGGAGTGGTACAAGCTAACTTTTCGGCAAAAGGAGCCTATACACATTGGTTCACTCAGTTGGGGTGTAATAAACCAAACACTAACATTTATTCCAGGCTGGACTATATGGGGAGCACTGACAAAAGCATACAACATCTCTAAGGGTGAAAACTTATCATACAATCAGGAACTGTTTGAGAACATAACCTGCTTCTATCCCACTATCCATGAAAAGAATTCAACTCCGCTTTTTCCCCAATATAAAAACGGCACATTACATTTTGACAACTACCCAGAGGACCAATTTAGATGCGAGTTTACTGACACCCTTGTCTCAACATCCATAGTCACTGAATCCAGAAGTGCTAAAGAAGAGAGCTTACATGAAACGGAAATTCTACTAAATCGAGGTAAAATAGACGGGAAAGAGCTATACTGGACAGGTCTTTTGGGTATTGACACCAATATTGCCCCCAAAATTGAAGCTTTCTTGAAAAAAGGGCTGAAAATCTATGTTGGAGCAGACGCAAGATATGGATTCGGTTGCCTGGAGCTAATTCACATAGTATTGGCATCGGAAAATGAATTAGTAGAGTGGTCTATTAAAGACAGAGACAATATTATTCAAGGTAATTCTAAAAACGAAGTTGTTATAAAAAATTTCTTAGAATTCGACAAAAACCTCAACTTCGAAGGCGAATTAACCCTTTTGGCAGAATTCAATTTCCAAAAAAACACACCAGAAATAAAAGAAGCAAAGTACTTTATAACTCCGGGAAGCAAAGTATTAAATTTACAATTGAAAGATTACAAACTTAAAAAAGGAAAACTTTATAAAAAGTAGGAGGTGAGTAATGCCAGAAATTGTAAAGAATAGGTCAGAGATACTATTTCTATACGATGTAAAAGATGCAAACCCAAATGGTGACCCAATAGATGAAAACAAGCCAAGAATTGATGAGGAAACAGGAGTTAACATCGTAACTGACACGAGGCTCAAGAGAACCATTAGGGATTATCTCAACGATCACAAAGGCCTTGAAATATTCATACGCGAAATCAGGAAAGAAGATGGAAGCCTTGTAACCAAAGAAGAAAGGCTCAATGACTTCGAGAATGAATCAGAGATGATAGAAAAGTGCATAGACACCAGATTATTCGGAACCACTACCGCTGTTCAAAATAAAACCATCACCCTTACTGGCCCCGTTCAATTCAAATTTGGAAGGTCACTTCACAAAGTAGACCTCACTTACATTAAAGGCACAACTGTTATGCCCTCAAAGGAAGAGAAAAAACAAGGAACTTTTACAGAAAGATACATTTTACCTTATTCACTAATAGTCTTTTACGGTGTTGTGAATGAAAATGCCGCAAGAACTCAAAACATACCTCTAACAACCGAAGATATTGAGCTGATGTTAGAAGCTATATGGCACGGGACTAAAAACTTAATCTCAGGTTCAAAATTCGGGCAAATGCCTCGTTTACTTATCCAAGTAATTTATAAGGAAAACGAGAACTTCCACATAGGGGAACTTGACAAACTCATTAAAATTAAATCCGAAAAACCGGATGAGGCCTTAAGAGACATAGAGGATGTCAAAATTGACATAACCGAGTTTACAACAACCCTAAAAAAACACGCCGACAAAATTCAAAAAATTAGGTATAAAATAGACGAAAGAGTTACTATCCTGAAAGACGACACTCCAACAATACTTCAAAAAGCCTTTGAGGGTATCCTATTAGAAGAACTTAATTTCTGAGGCCATATGAAAGTATTAGTGTTTGATCTTTTTGGAGACTTTGCTTATTTCAGGAAGTACTATACAACAACTTCACCACTCACATTCTCTTTTCCGCCCCCTCCTACGATTGCAGGAATACTTGGCGCTATCTGCGGAGCTTCAAAAGATGAATATTTAGAAGTCTTCAGTTATGAAAAATGCAAGATCGCCTTGAGGATATTAGAACCAATCAAGAAAGTCCGTCTTGGATTGAACCTTATAAACACAAAAGAAAACAGGTATCTGAGACTTTTCAAGGCTAAACACCACGAGCCAAGAATCCAGGTAAGAACAGAGTTCGTTAAAGGACCGAGATATAGGATTTATGTACACCACACAGTCAGTGAAGTTTTCCAAAAGCTCACTACACTCATTGAAAAACACAGTTGTTTCTACACGGTTTCCTTAGGATTGAGTGAATTACTTGCCGATTTCAAGTACGTGGGGGTTTTCCAAGGGCAAGAGGTAGAAGCTTATGAAACCTGCGTAAACACTGTAATACCTCTTGAAAAAGTAAAACCGCGTGGAATAATAATAGAACCCAACAAAAAATACTTCAAGGAGAAAATTCCTGTTATCATGAGACCCGATAGAGTTGTAGAAAAATACTGCGATTTAATTTACGAACCTGGCGGACTTCCCATAAAAGTCTTAGCCGAGAACGCCTACAAATTGGACAATGGAGAAACAATCATCTTTTTCTAACCTCTACTCACATCCGGGAAAGCTATTAGAAGACCACCTAATAAATGTAGCATGCCTTAGCGAGCATTTTATGCGGGAGAAACCTCAAAATATCCAATCTGAATTAACACCAATAGTGAAGAGAATTGGGTTAGCGCATGACATAGGAAAAGCTACAAAAACGTTCCAAAACTACCTCCTAGCTGAAAACAGCAAAGTTGGAACAAGAAAAACTACCCACAGCTTACTCTCGGCAATCTGCGCTTTCAACCTTGTTAAAGAGACGAAACCAGCAAATGAATTCTATCCACTCTTCGCATATATAGTTGTCAGAAGGCACCACGGGGACCTCATCGACATCACCGATGAAATTGCACTCATTGATGAAAAAGAAATCTCTAACCTTCTAATTCAGCTGGAAGACATAGAGGATGAGCCCTTCCAAAGACTCATCGATATATTGGTGTCTCATGAATTACCCCTCAAGATTAATAAAACCCTCCTCAAGCAATGGATTAAGAATTTTAGAAAAGAGCTGAAATCATACAAACCCTTACTTAAAGAAACAAGAAAAATAGAACATTATCTAATGTTAAACATGATTTACTCCATACTCTTGGACGCAGATAAAAGCGAGGTAGTATTCGGAGATGTCAAAATCTTTGAAAGGTTAGACTATCAAGAATCTGAATGGGTGGAAAAATATTTATCCCACCGCCCTGCCTCCCAAGACTTCGTCAATAACCTTAGAAACAAGGCCTTTAAAGAAGCAGATATTTCCAAAACAGATAAAACAAAACACTTTTTCTCAATAAATCTTCCAACTGGCCTTGGAAAAACTCTCATAGGACTCTCCCTTGCTTTAAAACTAAGAAATCTCAATAAATCCAAAAACCAAAAGCCGAGAATAATCTACTCCCTACCCTATTTGAGCATAATTGACCAGAATTCAAGGATTTTTGAGGACGTTATCAGCAAAAACGAAATCACACCAACTTCAAACCTACTACTAAAACACCATCATTTAGCAGAAATATATTACCGGACCACCGAAACAGAGTACGTCTCCGATGATGCAAAACTGCTAATAGAAGGCTGGAACTCAGAAATCATAGTAACGACTTTTGTTCAACTTTTTCACACTCTTTTATCCAACAAAAATTCCTCTTTAAGAAAGTTCCATAGACTTGCAAACTCCGTAATAATCCTTGACGAAATACAAACAATACCCATCAAATACTGGAAAGTTATTAGCGAAATACTATCTGCAATCTCAAGGGTGTTAAATACCCGAATTATCATTATGACTGCAACAGATCCATTCATATTTAAAGGAATCGATGTATATCCCGTTGTATCCTCAAAAGAATACTTCTACCAGTTAAACCGAACTCAAATTCTCCCCGATCTCAAATCACCACACACCCCTGAGGAACTCAAAAGTGAGGTCATAAAAGAACTTAAAAGAAGCACTAAAATCCTCTTAATCTTCAATACCATCTCATCAGCCAAATACTTTTACAATCTGATACAAGACCAGCCTTATTCAAAAACCTTCCTCAGCACCCATGTCATTCCTAAGGAAAGGCTTCTGAGAATTAAGGAAATCAAAAACGGTAAATACGATATCGTTGTGTCAACCCAGCTGGTAGAAGCAGGAGTAGACTTAGACTTTGATTTAGTGATAAGGGACATCGCACCCTTGGACAGTATTATACAATCAGCGGGCCGTTGCAACAGAAATGCCAAGTTAAATATGGGGACTGTCAGGATAGTTAAACTAATCGACGAAGAAAGACGCACCTTCGCCTTAAGAGTTTATGATCCAGTCCTGATTGATATAACAGAAAGAATTTTGTCAAAAAAAGAGAAATTTTTTGAAAAGGAAATTTACGATTTTCTCAACGAATACTATCAATTAGTAAGAGAAAAAATGAATCAGGATGAATCTAAGCAAATTCTGGAGGCGGTCTTAAAATTGCGCTATGAAAGTGCAGACACTGAAGGACCCTCTATTTCAAAATTTAAACTTATAGAAGATGACTATCCTAAAATTGACGTCTTTATAGAATATGACGAAGATGCCAAGAAAGTCTGGAAAGAGTTCGGCGAAATCATGCAAATAAAGGATACTTTTGAAAAACACCGAAAATTCTTAGAAATACGCAAAGACTTTTACGATTATGTAGTATCGGTCCCAAGAAATATTAAAAACCTCCCGCCACTGATTAACAACACTTACTACGTCCCATTTACCCAGTTAAATGACTATTATGACTTCGAGACAGGATATAAAACAGATGCGGCATCAATAATATGGTGAAAAGTGAAGAAATTACTGGTACCCTTATATGGTACTATTACATTTGCAGGCGGGAAGTTTGGCTTATGTCAAGACAAATAACTCCCTGGCAGGAAAATCCATTCATTGAACTGGGGAGACTCATCACAAAAGAAACTTACGAGAGAAATAAGAAAGAGATAAAAATCGAGAATGTCGTCATTGACATCATTAAATCCGCCGACCAGGAGGTATTAGTAGGGGAAGTTAAAAAGAGCTCTCGATTCTTAAAAAGCGCAACAATGCAACTTGCATACTACTTAACGAAATTAAAAAAATACGGGGTAGATTCCACCGGGATCCTTCTCTTTCCAAAAGAGAAAAGGAGAATTTCAATTTCATTGACAAAAGAGATAGAATTAGAGCTTGAAGAAGCTCAAAAGGACATTAAAGAAATAATAAGTCGTGAAGCTCCTCCCCCACCTGTAAAAAACAAGTTTTGTTTAAAATGTGGGTATAGAGACTTTTGCTGGGCATGAAACAATCAATTTACATATTCTCTGATGGAGAAATCAAGCGAAAAGGAAACACCATTTACTTTGAAACACAAGAAGGAAAACGTTACATCCCGGTAGAAAATACGCAGGAAATTCTTATTTTTGGTGAGGTTTCACTAAATAAGCGCCTTTTGGAATTTCTCGCGGAAAACGAAATTGTTTTACACTTCTTCAACTATTACGGATTCTATATTGGCTCCTACTATCCCCGCGAGCATCTCAACTCTGGATACATGGTCTTAAAGCAGGTCGAACATTATCTGGTTCAAGCAAAAAGATTAACACTTGCAAGAAAGTTTGTTTGGGGGTCAGTCAAAAACATCCAAAAGGTACTCGAATATTACATCCACCGAGGAAAACCACTGCAGAACACCCTCACCCAAATCAATGAACTCCAATCAAGCATTGAAACTTCAGAAAGTATTGAGAATTTAATGGCAATCGAGGGGAACATTAGGAATCACTATTATGAATCTTTTAATGCTATAATAGAAAATCCGAATTTTGAGTTTGAGAGCAGGACGCGAAAACCGCCAAGGAATATGCTTAATGCCTTAATAAGTTTTTCAAATTCCCTAATCTATGTGGTGTGCCTGAGCGAAATTTACCACACCCACTTAGATCCCCGTGTTGGATTCCTCCATTCAACCAATATGCGGAGGTTTACACTAAACCTCGATTTAGCGGAAATCTTTAAGCCAATCATTGGGGATAGACTCATATTTAGTGTCATAAATAAGGGAATAATAAATCCATCCCACTTTGAAGCAAAGTTAAATGGAATTATACTTAACGAAAGAGGAAAACAGGTTTTTGTGAGAGAGTTTAACGAACGCCTCAAAACTACAATTCATCACAGAAAACTTGGTAGACATGTTTCTTACAGAGAACTAATTCGGCTGGAGTTATACAAGATTGAAAAGCACTTAATAGGGGAAGAAGAATACAATCCTTTTGTAGCATGGTGGTGATATGAGAGTAATATTAGTTTACGATGTAAATGTCAAGCGTGTGTCTAAAGTTCTAAAAGTCTGTCGAAAATATCTCTATTGGGTTCAAAATTCTGTATTTGAGGGAGAAATTTCCCCCGCAAAATTGGAGAAATTAAAAATGGAAATTTCCAAAATCATCCAACCTGATGAGGATTCTGTAATCATATATACTTTCAGAAGTACATGGTATACCACACGGGAGATCCTCGGGGTGAAAAAAGGTGGAGAAGAAATTTTTCTATGAGGAAAGAAGCAGAACTCCGAAATCGTCGACCATCAATAATGCATAATTCACAGGACCACGACGACAAAAAATTTCTTGAAAAATCAACTATAGCAAAAAATAATTAAATAATATACATTAGCTCTTTGAAAATTTGGATGTTTTGATACATAATAAAAATAACGGGATTTCAGCCTTCCTATGAGGGA
>DIJZ01000013.1 GCA_002421425.1 Caldifarciminota bacterium UBA5631 | reverse complement strand
ATTTCACTAATCCGGGAAGAAAGTAGATTCAATCCCCAAGCTGTAAGCTCTGCAGGAGCTATTGGCCTTATGCAAATTATGCCCGCCACAGCAAGACGAATAATGAAAGAGGCTACTCCAGACTCTCTCAGGATTCCGGATCTAAATGTTACTCTCGGTACAAAGTATCTCTCTGCTTTAATGGATACTTTTCCAAATCTGATTCACGCCCTCTGTGCTTACAACGCTGGTGAATCAAGAGCAAGAGAATGGACCAGCACCTACCCTACCCACGACCCAGCCCTTTTTATCGAGCTAATTCCTTTCAGAGAGACCAGGGAGTACGTTCAGCGAATTCTGAGGAGTATAATCATATATCAGTATCTTTTAAAGGAGAAAAAATGATGTGGTTGATTCTTTTAGTATTAACTGTTTCAAAGCCAGAGATATATAAAGTTACCATTGACTCCCCCATCACGCCTTCCGTGGCTGAATACGTAACAGGTGGAATTGAAAAAGCAAACAAAAACGGCGCAAAGCTCTTTCTCCTATTGATAGATACCCCAGGTGGCTTAGATGAATCTATGAGGACTATTAATAAGGCAATCCTCGCATCAGAAATCCCTGTAGTGGCGTACATCTATCCTGAAGGTGCCCGGGCAGCATCGGCAGGTGCATTCATCGCCATGGCCTCCCATATAATAGCAATGGCTCCCGGAACAAACATTGGGGCTTGCCATCCCGTCGCTTTGGGCCAGCAAATGGATAGCATTATGGTTAAGAAGGCTGCAAATGATGCGGCATCGTATCTGAAGTCCCTGGCTGAGCTGAGGAATCGAAATACAAAGTGGGCGGAAGAGGCGGTCTTCGATGCACGCTCTTCGTCAGCAGAGGAAGCGCTAAGGGAAAAAGTAGTAGAATACATCGCATTGAATGAAAATGAGCTTCTGGACAAAATTAATGGAACCGCCGTTCCCTTAAAGGATAGATCTTACATAGTAAGCCTTACAAAACCATATACAGTTCTGGATATCAAAATGGGTCTTAGGGAGAAGTTACTCACAATTCTCAGTAATCCAAATATTGCTTACATACTTCTGATTCTTGGGTTCTATGGATTGTTTTTTGAACTCTCAAATCCTGGTTCTATCTTTCCGGGAGTGGTTGGTGCAATATGCATAATACTGGCTTTCTATTCACTGCAAACCCTTCCAGTTAACTATGCAGGAGTTGCCTTTCTCCTTTTAGCTGTGTCCCTTTTTGTATTGGAAGTCTTTGTCCAGTCAAGTGGAATACTGGCCGTTGGAGGGGTTATTTCGTTTATTCTGGGTTCATTATTATTATTTAAAGGAGGACCAATGTATAGAGTTTCTATTCCTGTAATTTTAGTCAGTACCGCCATGACTGCAGCCTTCTTTTTATGGATCGTAACCAAAGGAGTAAGAACATTTTTTATCAAACCAAAAACCGGAAGTGAAGGTCTTGTGGGAGAAAAAGGGCTGGCAAAAACAAACATCGATGCAAAAGGTGGAACCTGCCTTATCCACGGTGAGCTTTGGAACGCAAAGAGTTCAGAACCTATTTCCAAGGGCGAAGAGATTGAAGTGGTAAAGGTGGAAGGTCTCACTCTCTACGTAAAGAGGTGCGAAGAAAGCCAGAACCAGTAGGAATATTAGTTAGCAGCTTATTTCCTTTGTTCCCATTTGTTTTATAATACTGTTTTGAAAAAGCAAAGACTTATTCTCGCTTTCTAAATTTAAATCCCCAGATTATAGAGGATTTCAGACTGGCACTAATTTTGCAATACTATTCTGAAAAGGAGGATCGCAGTGAAAGTGCTTCTCTTGATCAACATTCTGTCCGCATACAGTACTTTTGTGGCCGACGGCATTAATGATGTGCCACCCCATTACGCCGATTTTCTGGGAGGTCGTTTCACTCTCCTTGGAGAAACCGCTTCTTTTCAAATCCACATAGAAAGGCTTTACCAGAATTACTCTGGACCAGTCTACATTTTCATAGATTCTGATGGAGATACTTCAACTGGGTGGACGAATACCGGGTACATTTCCGAAGATGAGTTCCCCTTATTGGGTGCAGACCTTCTGCTTATTATCAATCAATTAAATCCTGAACGGTCAACCCTTTATGCCCTTAGCTCTTCTGGCTCTTACACGTTCTCATCCTACGTTACATGTGAACGGGTATTCACAACACCAACAAGGGTCAGATTCTCTGGAAGGATTTATTCGATCCAGAGCAGCTTGATTCACATCCAGTTGATGATAAACGAAGAAGGCAACTGGGGTGATCTGCTTCCGGATAGGGGTGCGATTTCCCTTCAGAATCAAAAAATCACTCAGAAGTGACGGGGACCCCTGCCTTCTGAGGCAATCCGATAGGAGTCAAACCAGAAATTCTGGTGACCTTTACACTGACAAAATCACCTTCTTTAAAGCTTCCCTGTACAACTACAGTTATGTTATTTTCTGTTTTCCCTTTTGAGTACTTTGAACTCTTTTTCGAAGGACCATATATTAGCAACTCGTATTCTCTATTCAACATCATTTTCCTTCTTTCTAAGATATTTCTGTTCACTTCAACTATCAACCTCCTCAGCCTTTTACTTGCTGTCTCTTCATCAAGGGATGCTTCTTTTACTCGAAAATACATAGGCGAGGGATTTCGAGGAGAATAAATAAACATATACGCATTGTCAAACTGAACTTTCCGCACTACATCAAGTGTTTCCTCAAAATCCTCTTCAGTTTCCGTTGGAAATCCAACCATTATATCCGTCGAAATCGTAGCGTTGGGAATCTCTCTCCTTATTTTCATGGCAATCTCAAGATATTCTTCCTTCGTATAACCTCTATTCATATCTCTGAGAACCTTGCTGGAACCTGCCTGAAGAGGGAGATGAAACCAGGGTTTCACGTGCAAGCAGTTTTTAATAGTTCGAATTACTTTCAGACTGATGTCTCTTGGATGGGACGTGGTAAAATAAATCCTTGGAATATTAACTTTCTTATCCACCATGGCAAGAAGATCCGCAAAATCAATACTACCATAGTAATACGAATTCACGTTCTGACCGAGCAGAGTCACCTCTTTTACACCTTTACTCTCAAGATATTTAAGTTCCTCAAGGATTTTCTCCGGGGGGCGGGAGACTTCTCTACCCCTCGTATACGGTACCACACAGTAGGAACAGAAATTGTCACAACCCTCCTGGATTACAACATACTCAAGCACCGTTTCTGCTCTTCGCTCTGCAAAATAGAAATCACAGAAGGTCTTCAGGTCAAGAAAAGATTTGTTCCTGTAACCCTTTTTGATGGCTTCGGGTATTATTTGAAAGTTCCTGGTTCCAATCACGAGGTCTGCAACATTCAGAAGATTATCACCTTTTTGTTGAGCAGTACAACCTGTGATTACCACAAGTTTTCCCCTTTTCTTAAAGTGTTTAGCGACTTCAATACCTTTGGACTCAGGCTTTCCTCGAACTGAACAGGTATTAATTACTACGATATCAGCATCCTCCGGGTTGTTTGACAGATCAAAACCTTTCCTTAGCATAAGATTCTCAATAATCCTTGAGTCATATTCGTTCATCTGGCATCCATAAGTAATGATGTGGAATTTCATAAGTATCAAATTTTAAATCCACGACAGTGTAATTTGAAGCGCCATCCCTGCACATTTACAATTTAAAACGTGAATAGAAGAAAACCAGAATGGGTAAAAAGTAAGATTTTTGCTGGGGATAAATTTGCAAGAGTTATAAGAACTCTAAAGGATTTACAACTACACACCGTCTGCGTTGAGGCTAAATGCCCAAATCTCGGTGAATGCTGGAATCACGGGACTGCTACTTTCTTAATCCTCGGAGATATCTGCACGAGAAACTGTAAGTTTTGCGCAACGAAAACAGGTAACCCCAGAGGAGTCGTTGACTACGAGGAGCCCGAAAGGATTCTCAGAGCCGTTAAGGAAATGAATCTCGATTATGTGGTAATCACTTCAGTAACCAGGGACGATCTTCCCGATCAAGGGGCTGAGATATATGCCACCACGGTAAAACTTCTGAAAAAGGCAAAGCCAGAGATACTGGTTGAAGTTCTCGTTCCAGACCTCAGGGCTAAACTGGAATGCATAAAGAAGGTTACAGACGCCGGAGTCGACGTTTTTGCCCACAATGTAGAAGTTGTGAAAAGGCTCACACCATCCATCCGCGACAGGAGGGCTTCCTACGAAACTTCCCTTGCCACTTTAAGGATTGCAAAGGAGCTTAATCGGAACCTTTTTACGAAGTCTGGATTTATGGTGGGACTCGGGGAAACGAACGAGGAGATAATTCAAACGATGCGGGAGATAAGGGATGTTGAGGTGAATTTTCTGACGATAGGACAATACCTGCAGCCATCTCGGAATCATGCAGAAGTTATGAAGTATTACACACCAGAAGAATTCAGAGAATTTGAGAAAATTGCGCTCTCAATGGGCTTTGATTATGTGGCCTCTGCTCCTCTGGTGAGAAGTTCTTATATGGCAGGCGAGTTTTATTTGAAAACAGTAAAGCGCAACGTTATTTGATAGAGTTAAGGCTGAAGTTTAAAATTAGAGTTAAGGAGGAACGATGAAAAAATTATTAGCTTCATTTTGTACTTTGCTTTTTACGGGCATTTTATTCGCATATCCCGCCGATGTAATCCCGATACCCAATAGAGAATACGTACCCGCTTTACACCAGGCATTGCAAAGCGCTGAAAAGTCCATCAAAGTCTTTATGTTCAGTGCAAGGTATTATCCACAATATAAGAATGATGCCAACTCGTTAATAATCAACGACTTGACCAGCGCTGCCCTGCGAGGAGTGAACGTTGAAGTTATTCTGGACGCTTCTAACTGGAACAGAAGTAATACTCTGGACAATAAGCAGTTCGCTGATTCTTTGAAAAAATGTGGCGTAAAAGTCTACTTTGACCCACCCGATGTGACATCTCACGACAAATTGATAATCGTCGATGGAAAAATAACTATTGTTGGTTCTACAAACTGGAGCTACTATGCCCTCGAGAGGAACAATGAGGCATCAGTCCTCATATACTCCGAAGAAGTCGCAAATTACTTCACAAAATACTTCGAAAAAGTTAAGGAACTTTCCACGGAAAGAATGCCCGAATGGTTCCTGGAGTGAAGGTATGAACATCCTGCTTTTTCTATGTTTTATGATCGGAGTAACCCCTGTAAAGGTGGAGATAATCCACACATCTAATATTTATGGCAATTTCGGACCATCAAAAGCAACCTGGATAAATCCAGATTTTCCGCCGGTTCTCGGTGGGTTTGAAAGCTTGAAAGAACTTGTTACCGCCGAGAGAGAAAAGGCAAAGAAGAACAATATCCTTTTCCTTCTCCTTGACGCAGGGAACTTCTCCGGAGGCTATATTACTGGAGAGAAACTCTCTCCAGATTCCATTGCCTACTATATGAATAGCCTGAATTACAACTGCATAAACCTTGGTGTAAAGGAGCTCATTCTCTTTCCAGCTACTAAACGCTCAGAAAAATTCCTTCCTGAACCTATGTCATTAAAAGATTACCTATCGAAGTTCAAAACAAAAGTTGTCTCAGCTAACGTAGAATTCACAGCACCTGAATATTCGTGTCTTGTTCTTCCCTATGAAATTCTGGAATTTAAAGGCATTAAGATAGGAATTTTCGGAATGCTAAGTGAGAATGCTCCGTTTTTCCTTTACCAGGATATAGGCCTGGAGTCTGATACTCCTCCGGTGAAAATATACAAAGAGTACGAGACTGCAAAGAAAACTGTGGATGAACTCAAGTCAAAGGGTTGCGATATTGTTATAATGCTTTCCAGTATCGGGTATTACAGAGAGCGTTTCGTTGCCAGGGACGTCCCGGGGATTGATTTAATACTCGGAGGTTTTGACGGCTTTGGCGAAAGGCAGGCCTACGTTGACCCTGTAAACCACACAATAATACTCAGAAATTACGACTATCTGAGCCAAATAGGTAAAATTGTCCTCACCATAGACCCAAAGGCAAAAACCATAATTGACTTTGATTATACAGCAATAACCCCTTTCGAAGAAGAATTCACCCCACTCGCACCGGCAGAGGTGGAGGGGGAGGAATAATACAGAGTAGATAATCTCCTTCTAAAAATGCTACCCCATCATAAACTTATTAGCAAGTTATCTCTCAGTTAGGTCTTATTCTCGATGATTGCAATCTCCTCCTCTGTCAAACCGTAAAGCTCATAAACTAACTTGTCTATTTCCTTTTCAAGTTCTTTTACCTTTGCCTGTTTTTCTTTACTTGTTTCATAGTCCGGGGACTGGGTGAAAGAGAGGATTTGGTTGACGTTCCGGACGATTTGGTCAACGATGTGCTGATTTTTGGGGGTGATTTCTTTTACCGGCAACCTTCCAATATAACTTTCATCAAAATGCATGGTTCGTATAGCCCTATTATAAACAAACCAGTAATAGAACCATTCTCCTAAACGAGAATTCAAAATCCCCAATACATATTCGTGAGTGAATTTACTGTCTGTCAGAATTGTATTCATAACAGTATCCAGCGTTAAGAGACCTTCCTTATCGTACGCAGCAAAGATAATTATCCTGTCAAAGGGGTTCATCACATGAGCCACGATATTCTGCGAAATTATTTTGGGGAGCATTAACTTCCTTACCTTCTCTCTCGCAAGATCTCTTTGACTCAAATCAACGAAATCTATATGTCCAAAAATCCTGTATTTGTGTATGTTTCGGCCTCTCAAAATAGGATGCCCACTTTTTGCAATCTTTTTTTGAAAAGGCAACCCTCTAAAAGTTTCTGTAATCTTAAGAAGTTCCACACTATTATCGAAAAGTTTTTTTAGTATTCTCAACTTCAACTCATCAACATAAATAGGCAATATTCCCAACATTGCTATTGTATTTGCGTCAATCTTATATCTAATATTTACGATATTACTCCAAAAATCACCAGCCTTATAGGAATATTCTTCAGATTGGGCCTTTTTACCTATTAAAACTACTTGCTCTAGCCTCACATTTTCAAAAGCTTTACTAATATCAATTAAAGTAAGCAACTTGTTAAGTTTATACACAAGCCTCCTCGGCTTTTCCCAACTATCAACAAATGTAATTGATTTAGGAACTACATAAGACAAAACACCGTTATCGATCAGAAGTTCATAACCCTTCTCGATGAAGATGGAAGCCGAATTTTTTCTCCTCTCATAAAACTTGTAATGTTTTTCAATATATTCCCGATAACTTCCAATATCCGCCCCATGGGGCGGATTTCCGATAACTATATCAAATCCTCCTTTTTCTGCGAAAACCTCAGCAAAATAAATGTCCCACAAGAAGAAGTTTTTATCCTTTCTTCCTTCAGTATAAGCGATCAATTCCTCCTTTGCTTTTTCCAAATCAATCCCAATTCTATCAAATAACTTACGCTTTTCCGATCTTATATATTCAACCCTTTGTTCTTGTTTTGGAAGATCCATTGCCTTTTCTTCAATTCTTCTCAACTCTGGAAGGTGTTGCTTCAATTTCTCTTCAAATATCGCTAATATTTTTTCGTCGATCCTTAATCTTAATTCACGCTTTTTCTCTACATCAGACTCATTTTGATATTGTTCTTTTAAATCCTCAAATTCCTTCACCAACTCCTTTAATTTCTCATCAAATCCGTAAAATCCAGGTAATTCACCGCTTCCGGCTTTGGATTTAAAATCTAAACCATAAAATGTCGATACGAGACTATTGCCTTGCATTATTTTAAAATCGAGATTAGGTAATGGTTCGATCCCATAGTTCTCATCAGTCTTACTGAAGTCGACTTCTTCATCCACCAGAAGTGAAATAAAAAACCTTAACTTTGCAATTTCAACGGCTATTTGTTGAATATCAACTCCATAAATACACTTTTCTATTAGGTAAAGCTTTCTTCCGTAATCTGGGTTCTTTTCTTTGAATCGTCGCTCTACTTTTTCAATAAGTTCCTTTTGTAAAACTGGGTCTTTTACACTCTTTTCAACGCCCTCTATCTGAACCTTTTTCCAATGGGTATTTTCAGGGTCCAATTTGTGCAGAAGAAAAACCAACTTGCTTAATATCCGCATCGGGAACGCACCGCTACCCACAGCAGGATCAACAACTCTCAGAGAATCAATCAACTCAATTAATTTTGATGTCGTCTCACTATCAAAGGGGTTTGAAGAATCTTCCTTTGAAAAAAGCTTTTCCAGATTTTCTTCATCTATATCGGTAATATTCGTTTTGAAGTATTCCTTTAAACTTTCATCAACCATAAAATCAACAATTTCCCTTGGTGTATAATAGCTACCGGTGGCCTTCCTCGCTGTAGTTGCTGTTTCTGGATTATATGATGCAAGCAAATTCTCAAAAATCTTGCCAAGGAGTTCGGGATCTAATGCAATTTCAACGTCATCTGGCTCGTTTTCATCAACGGTGAAATTATATTGCTGGAGTATTTTAATCAACCCCTTAACTAATGTCCTTTCGTATTTTTCATCATTGTAGTCATCCGATAGATCAACGGTTTCACCTTCCGAGAAAAATAAAAAATTGGGTACTGATGGTTGATGAGCTTTAACATCAGTAAAGCCATCAATATACTTCCGCTCCTCCATATTCTTTGATTTGTAGTCGAGGCATTCAAATAACCCACCATTCAAAAATGGAATTGGCATAAAATATTTCTCAATGACTTCCTCACTATTTTTGAATAAATTCTCATACCGGAAAACATTGTGGTTCCCAAAATCCGTGTTATATCCACTATAACCACGTTTGTCGCTCCTGAACCTTCTATCTTCTCTCTTAGTGTTTAAAGTCGCAAAGAAGAGGTTTTGTAAAATGGCTTTGTAATAGTTGTCACTGTTGGGTGTGAAGTCTTTTAAAATATTTGAAATAACTTTCTCGTCAAAGAGTTCATCTGGAACAAGTCTTTTCTCTTTCATAAACCAAATAAAAATTAGCCTCGTTATTAACCTTATAACTGCTATATTTCTCCCATTCGGTATTTCTTCAGCATCTTTTGGAAATCTTGCTACTTTGACAGCCCAGAAATACCAGTTCGCAATCTCCTGATAGAACTGCTTTGTAACCGGTTCGACACTGAATGCCTCTTTAATTCTTTCGAGGGATGAAAAATCGCTTTCTCCAACCTGTTTGAGAAACGTTTTATTTGTAAGACGCGAACTAACAAAGTAAGTAAATCTTCTGAACAAACTGTACTTCTTTCTTGTGCCCTGATATTCGGTATATATAAGTGAAAACCTAAAATTTCCATTCTCAGCATTAAAAATAAAAATACCCCCATCAGCATTATTCTGTCTCAATACTTTCTTTCCAAGTTCATATTGTTTTTTCTTACCAGAACGCTCAGTAAGTTCTTTTAATACCTTAAAAGAGCAGACAATAAAATAACTATCTGGGAATTTAATCTCACCAATTTTTTCTCCAGAAGCAAAATCCTCATCATTGTACTCTGATAGATCAACTCTTGTGGGTCTGAAATTGCTATTTTTGTTTCTAAAGAAGTTTATGAATCCTTCAATTGAGAAATCTTCAATAATTTCTTGTAGAATTTCTTTACCCATCGCATAATCCTTTCCGATTTTCGATTGCAATAATTATTTCTTTATAAAGACTTTTACTTTGCTCTTTCTCTTTTATCAAATAATTTTCACCAAGTTCAACCCTTAACTTTTCTAATTCCCGAATAGTTTCCTTTAATTCACTTTCATTATGCTTAAGATTGGTAATCCTCCGCAAAGTATAGTCAGATAGTGTACCGTAATCAACTATATCTTCGCGGAGCATTCTCAGGAAATCTTTAAATGGGATTAATTCCTCCTTGTTCAAACTTATCAGAGTTTGAATTTTGTTAAAGGCTCTTTGTTCCAAGCTTTGTTCAGGCATTGGTATCCTTTCTTCCCTAAGCGCTTTTACGATCTCGTAATTACCCCAGAACTCGTCGCTTAATTCAATGGTTTGCTCGTCTTTAGCGCAACGAATTCTATCTAAAACATCTTCAAGGATGACTGGCTGTGGCTTTACCTGTTTTGCATTCTGTTTTAAATCGTAGTCAATCTTTTGAATATAAAGCTTCCTTGTTCTAATGAATACCAAGAGTTCATCCCTATCAGAGCGTTTTGCAACCTTTATTCTCGGTGGACAGTCCTTGATTTTATTAATAACTTCAGGGTTGTTCTTCTTTATTTCCTCAAATTCATTTAAAACCCTCGTATAAAAACTTTCAGATTCAATTTTGTCTGGATTTAGTTGAATTCTCTGGTACAAGTCAGAAGGTGTGGGCTCCTCATCAATATCGAAGATTTTAGCATCCTCACCCAGAGCATTATGGATTAAGAACATTTTCTGAGCTGCGATTTCTCTGGACTTAACCAATTCAGCACCGCGTTCAGTTGGAAAAAAGTTTGCTATGTAAATCTCATCAAAGACTTTCTTACCGATACGGTTGATTCTTCCCACCCTTTGTATTACACGCACTGGATTCCATGGAATGTCATAGTTAATAACCAATCCGGCCCGACTGAGATTAAATCCCTCTGAGATTTTATCGGTGCAAAGAAGTATGTCGTAATCGTTTTTTTGCTTCTCAATAGAATAAGAGGCATCAAAATTTCTGTTAATTTCCTCTATTTTGTTCTTCGAAAGATTGCCTTCAACAACTAAGACTCTGTTTTTAAAATCGCTCCTTAACGGCTCTTTTAGGTAATTTATTGTATCAAGATATTCTGAGAATATGACAATTTTTCTTTGTGGTTCAGTTTCTCTCCACGCCTTTACTTTATTTATCAGACACTTAAGCTTCGGATCATTGCCAACAAGGTCAAGTTCATTGAGAATTCTCAAAATGTTTTCAAACAATTCAATATCAGATTCTATGTCACCAAGAAATTCTTCTTTATATTTGAACTCATCAATTTCGTAAATTTCTCGGTTTTTGGGATACTCGCCCTTTGTAATCCTTTGAGCATATTCTTGAAGTTCTTTTTCAATATCGTCAATCTCTAAGGTGTAAATTTTTTCTAATAGGTCTCTGTCAAGAATAAATTTTCCAGTCTTGTTTATAAACTCTTGACAATGCTTGGTTACTGTTTCGAAATTCTCAATACTCTTCTCAAATGCCCCAAAGGAACTCTCAAATCTTTTGACCAGCAACCTTCGCATAAAATCATAAAGATTAAATTGTTGCTGATACCTACGGTTATCTTCTTCAGAAAGCTTGTTGTTTTCAACATCTTCCAGATCAACTTTGTACAAAAACGGCCTGTATATTGCACCCTTAAACGCGCCATCTTCTCTGGGATAAGTGAAATAATTTATGACTTTTTCGTAAAACTCTAACTGCGCTTTTGATAACTCGAAGAACCATTCTTGTGGATCAGCAACTCTTGTCAGTTCTTTAACCTCATCTTTGTAGTATGGATTCTTCAGCAAATCAAGACGGTTTCTCCTTATGGTAACCGGTTCAATAACATCCCTGATTTCTTTTGCTAGATAATTAGCCCTTTTCTTCACTGCTTCTAATTCAATTCCACCAGTTCCAAACAATGCGAAGTAATAATCCTGTGCTTTTTTCTTTTTCTCTTCAACAGGGGAATCGTAATACTTCTTTATATACCCGAGCTTATCGAATACCGATTTAAAAATTCTGAATTTATCAGCAAGGTTATTCTCTAAAGTTATAGTAGATTTTTTGGGGGTTACGAACAATTTCAACAGCGAAAGAATATCACCAGGACGGTTATTGAACGGTGTTGCAGTAAGCAAGATAACTGTCTTACTTCTGCATATATTTTTCAATTGCTCATACGATTTAGTGTCTTCGTTTCGAAATCGGTGTGCTTCATCAACTATTATTACTTCAATATCCCTTAACTCATTTAGAGATTTAACAAAGTCTTCATTATCAAGTCTGCCTATTGATTCGGCTCGCCAATCGTATAACCCAAATTTTTCAAGATACCATTTCCAACCTGACCTTTCAAGTTTTTCATCACCCAGGATCCCCGGGGGACACAACACAATACCACGCTTTCTTAACTGTCTTGCAACCAAACATGCAATTATTGTCTTACCTAAGCCAACAACATCCGCTATTATAACTCCATTGTTTTTATCTATTATATCCAAAGCTTGCTTTACAGCATCTATTTGATAACGATAAGGTTGAAAGCCGTTTTTGACTAAGATATATTTTATCGCATCTTCACTAATATCTTTTGGGATAAAAGTCTCAAGGTAACTTTTTAATACAAGGACATATGCTTCAAAGGGTGTAAGTTCTTTTATCAGGGTCTCTTTCTCGAGTATCTCAATAAGCCTTTCTTTGAGTTCATCTTTTTCCGTTACTTTAACAGCATCCTTCCAGAGACTATCAAAATAACTTTCTGCCTCTTCCACTCCATAGTCGCTTATTTCTACATTAAATTCCTGCTCCTGAGTTAGACCGGCGGATGTGAGATTACTGCTGCCGGTAACGAATAACGCTCTCCTTCCTACCTGCGCAGGACCTAACTTAAATATGTAAAGTTTTGAGTGGTTAGGCTTGAATGTCTTTCTAAGAACTAATCTACCCTCTTTTATCAGCTGAATAAAAAATTTCACCTGTTCGTAAAAATCCCTTGTATCAAAAATTTCTGTGTTTGTGGATTTCTTTATCGACTCGAAGAATTTGCTTACTCTTTCATCATCTGAAGCGGTAGGGTCATCGGAATATTCAATAAGACCGTAGTTTACCCTGTCAACGTTCATACCAACAAGAACTTTCAACTTTATATTGGGGTTATTCTTAAGGCCTTCATAAAGCTCTTTTAGACCTGAAAAGTAAAAGAAGCCCACGAGAATTTTTAATTCTTCACACTGTGGAATCAGTTCTAAGATCCTGTTTTTGAGTTGTTTTGTACCACTATTTGTGATAAAATTGCCCATCAAAGCATTCAGTTGTCTTAAATAAAATTATTGCGTCAATCTTGCATTTTTTCAACTTCAATTTTGCATATAAATCCGCAATAGCATAAAGTTAGCCTAATGTAAAGGATTAAAAAGTATGAAAAGCTTCCCTAAATAGACTCCTTCAGGTCAAATCTTGATATTTGCTCTTTATGGGAAACTACCTTTATGAAACTAAGTTCGTCGAAAACATATTTTCACTTTGCCTTTTGTGCTTGTAAAGGATTTGCTTAACGCTGCATGTTTGCTGAGATTTTCTTTAATTAGGGGGAAATTAACACTTCTAATTAAATCAATCTAAACTTTATTCAAAGTCGGGGCGAGAGGACTTGAACCTCCGACTTCCTGGTCCCGAACCAGGCGCGCTACCAAGCTGCGCTACGCCCCGATAAACTTTACTCCGGTCTAAATATACTTGATGCCAGCTCGACGCCGTTCTTACCCTTTCTCTTAGCTTCAAGAAGGGCAATATCGACTTCTTTCATTATAGTGTCAAGGTCCTTATTTTTCCTCACACTTGTGACGCCGATACTTGCAGTAATGGTAAACTTAATTTTTCCAAAAGTAATGGGTTCCAGCCGTATCTTGTTCAAAATCTTCTCGGCATGAAGCTTACCTTCGTATTCATCTATCCCATCGAGAAAAATCAGGAACTCGTCGCCTCCGTATCTCGCTGCCACATCAATTTTTCTAATATTGCTTGCCACAATAAACGCAACATACTTCAGAACTTCATCTCCAATCTTCACTCCATAGTGTTGATTCACTTCAGAGAAATCATCCAGATCCAGATGCATAAGAGAGGATACCTTCTCCTGACCTTTATTAAGCTTCTCTAATTCCCTCTCGAGAATTGTTTTCAGGTAAATATAATTGTAGAGCCCGGTTAGCTCATCCTTTATTGATTTTTCGTTGATTTTCTCGTAGAGTCTGACGTTATTTATGGCAACAGCAGCTTGCTCTGCAAGGAACTTAAGGAGTTCAAGTTCTTCGGGAGTGAATGTTCGCGGTTTTCTGGAAAAGGTGTAAAGCACGGCAATTACTTTCTCAGAGTGAATGATAGGAGTTCCCATAAAGGAATAGACTCCAGATTCCTTCACGAAGGGGTGCCCACCAAACTCACTCTTCGTAACGTCGTTTACTACCAATGGCTTTCTCGTTTTCACAATGGTATAAGTAGCTCCCCTATCTCTGACATATTTGTGGATGTTTTCTCTGTGAATAGGGTCCGTAGTGGCTCCCCGCGTCCACTGCATTGTCTCTTCGTCCACAAGAATAATACTGGAATAACTCGTGGACAAGAGAGTATCAGCAAGTCTTACAATCTGCCCAAGCAAGACTTCCAGAGGTTTCAGGGTATTAATATCCTGACTGATTTTAACCAGTGCCTTCAGAATCCTTCTAAGTTGTTCCTTTTCCATCTTAATAAGATTATAAACAAGAATCCTTGCTTATTCAATAAAAAGCAAATATATGAAAAGAGGGGGATAATCCCCCCTTCTTTTCATCGTAAATGAATCCCACAGTACTACTATTTAAGAGATTTGGGTTCCTGACGTTTATCGCGCCTTCGTTCCATCTGTTTTCTCATTAACTCTCTTAGTTTTTCCCTCTGTTCGTTCGTGAGGACCTTCCGGATTTCTGATAATTCCATAATTCTATTCAATCTAATTTGTGCCTCGAGACTTCCAATTTCGTTAAGAAGAGATTCCAACTCTTCTTTTTTATAGCTCTCCGACTCAATTATTCTGTTGAGGTCGATATTCTTACGCTGGACTTCCGCCCTAAGATCAACAAGTTTCTTGGCATATGAGTAGTGAATATCATTAATCTTTTTCTGCTGGTCAGCAGTGAGGCCTATTTCCGATGCAATCTTCCTATTCCTCAGAGTTCCAAAATAAAAGTCAAAAGGGGGCTCTTCAGGAGCTCCCATCATCTGACCTACTAACATCATGCTCAGTATTATCCCTAACATTTTTTCACCTCCTCGATACTTGTTAGACGCAGAACCCGGGGTAATAGTTCAGAGAGCTTACTATCTTGTGCTTCTCGCTGAGACCGGCAAATTAAGGACAGGGATCTGAGTATCCCGCAGCTTCAGCAGAGCTTTTATCTTATTCCTGTCCATCCATGCCCGTGGACGCGTTTGAAAACCCTCAGACGCACAGAAAATCAAAATATTTTCAGCCACCATACCCGCATCAATCGCCCCCCATTGTATTTTTAATTCTTCCTCTCCAAAGCGAAATCTTGAAATATCCGATACAAGAAGTAGAAAAACAGGAGCCTTCAGAGATTCTACCTGCTTCCCTGCAAGCAGATCCCGGTGGTCACCATCGGTAACCAATTCCAGCTGATGCTTCATCGCATTATAGAAAAGCACCGCATCTTTTGTGAAAACGAAAATATCAACATCCTGGGCATTTTGTGCAGAAGGAGCAGTCCTTTTACCTTCCTCAGGTCTATTTACACCATTAGCTGCCCACAACAGGTCCGATAGATCCTTCAAAGAAATCTCAACGGAATCAAACTCCCTAACCGATGCTCTTTGAGCAAGGGCAGTCATTACTGGTACTCCCCTTTTCACATCGGGTTTTCCCAGGATAATTACACTATCCATTTTCATATTACAAACATCCTCCTTCTCCTTTCAATGGCCTATTTATCTTAAAATTCCAGCCTCTTACTGCGCTTAGAATTATAGCACAAAAAAACAGAACACTGTGGCTGGCCCCTGAACGTCCCTTTTTCCCGGCTAATTCCCGAAAAATTGTTCGAATTACTAACTTTATACTTCAAGAATGACGCAAAGGCACGTTGATCTACTCTTTGAAAATCCGAGTTCGTCCATTCTGAAACTTGCCACTCCTACAATTCTCGCAAATTTCGTCCAGATATTTTATAACCTTGTCGATGCCTTCTGGATTTCAACCCTAAAAGATGCTTCGCTTGGAATAGCTGGGATCGGGCTTGCACAACCTGTTAATTTTGCAGCTATTGCCATTGCAGGAGGAATTGGAGTAGGCACAAATTCTCTGATTTCAAGAAGTATAGGCGCAAAGCGGTACGACCGGGCAGGCAAGGGTGCCGTCACGGGCATTCAATTATCCCTGATTATTTCCATACTTGCAACCCTAACTCTTTTGATTTTCTCAAAGCAGATATTCATTTCCCTCGGTGCAGGTGAATCTCTTCCTCACGCAATGAAATACGGAAGGATAATTTTCCTTTTTATGCCTGTAAGTTTTCTCGTAATGCTCTTTAACTATATTTTCAGAGCTGAAGGCGATGCAAAAAGGTCAATGCAGGCAATGATCACAGGGTCGCTACTGAACGTAGTACTGGACCCCTTTTTTATCTTTGTTCTAAAAATGGGACTTGTGGGAGTCGCAGTGGCAACCGTTATTTCTCAAATTATTTCGCTTGGAATGTTTATGTTCTGGGCTCTACTTAGAAAAACCACCTTCGTTCGCATCCATGTTGCCGATCTGAAGCCCGATACAAAGGTTTCCATAGAGATATTAAAGGTGGGGTTCCCCTTCGCACTATCTCAGTTCATGATCTCCTTCAGTCAGATGCTCTTCAACCACCTCACTGCCCAGATTAGAGGCCCTCAGGGAATAGCCATCTACAGTACGGGGATGAGACTGAATCAATTTGCAGTACTGCCCTCCCTCGGTATTTCTGCTGCTACTATTTCCGTCGTAGGGGCATGGTTTGGTGCCCAGCGAGGCGATATGGTAAGAAAAAGTATAATTGAATCCTGGAAACTTGGAATCAAAATCCAGGCTGTAGTGGCCCTTATCATATATCTGGGAGCTCCTTTCCTCGCAAGGATCTTCGCAAATGACATTTCAATGAAAGTGATAATGCCAGAAATTGTGGGATTTTTGAGAATTACATCGCTGTCCTATGTTTTTATACCAATAGGAATGTACACTTCAGCTGCTTTCAATGGAATTGGCCAGGGAGTAAAATCTGCAATTCTAACCTTCTGCAGGTTGCTCATTATCGCGTACCCTGTCGCAAGGGTTCTTGGAGTAAACTTCCATATGGGACTCACTGGAGTTTGGTGGGGCCTGAACGTTGCACCTCTCGGTGCAAGCATCATTGCAATTTGCTGGTTAAAAGCCGAGAAAATGATATAAGACAGGAAATTAGATTTGCACCCCTGAAGTATAAATGGAGCCTAAAGTAGCCTTCTACTTTCCCCTTTCGCCCTTAAATATTCTGAACTGCAGGCGGTCTGAATAAATAAAGCCGTAATCAATACACACTTTCGCAACGAGGGGGGCAGCCTTTTCGAGTTCCTCAGGGCTATTACACCGCGGCATCAGGTACACTCTCTGGCGCGAAATGTAAAACCTCTCGACGATTTCAACAACTTCCTTTATGTTCTCTTCTGTCTCCACAACGAACTTAAAGTATGAAAAGGGATGGTTTGCAAAATACTCTATAGCCTCCGGTTTGATTCGCTCCAGTTCAGAAACCCCGGAATTTGCAAGTTTCAGAGACACATTATATGAAATTCCATGCAGTTCGCCTATTTCATCGGGTAAAAGTGTACCGTTGGTCTCAATTTCAATGGAAGGGAAGAAAGATTGAAGCTTCCCCAGCAAAAGCCTTAACGTTTTACTCTGAAGTAAAGGTTCTCCTCCAGTTATTACAAGATTCCACGCGTTTCCCCTTGCGGTGTAAAGATCACTGATAACTTCCTCAACCTCTTTATTAATCCATTGTTTCGCATACTCGGGATAAGAAGCGTAGGCAGTATCGCAGAAACTGCATCTGAGATTACACCCCCCAAGTCTTAGAAAAACAGAAGGAGCGCCGGATTTAGGCCCCTCTCCTTGTATAGAACGGAAAATTTCGGAAATTATTAGCCCCATTATTCCGTATACCTTACCTCCACCACCTCACCCCTACCAAGCCTCACGAAGCCGCTCTGGTTAGGAGTCTCAAATACCTCCACTTCTGCAGCGTCCACATTCTGAAAACTATTCAGAATTATCGATGCACAAAGCAAAGCGATGTTCTCCGCACTTGGGTTCCTATCAAGGGCAACGATTTTCTGTCCTGCAGTCCTCAAGAGTTCCACCAGGGGGTCCTTCTCGTAAAGAATTGTCTTGTGGTCGAGAAGACCGTGGATTTTCTCTTTAAGGGCTCCAAAATCCACAAGAATTCCGTCTTTCCCGAGATTTCCTTCGAGTCTCACCTTTATTTTATAACTGTGGCCGTGCAGAAATGCACACTTTTTTGAGTGTTCAAAAATCCTGTGGGCAGAATCCACAACGGTTTCCCATCTTATTTCAAACATTGCAAACCTCCAGGAAGTTATCTAATGTTACCCCCTTTTCGAAGTACCATCCACAGGGAGGAAACTGAAGATTCCCGAAAACTGCAATATGTGAAGCAGAGGTAAACTCAGGATAGTA
This sequence comes from Caldifarciminota bacterium UBA5631, assembly GCA_002421425.1. GTDB lineage: Bacteria > Hydrothermota > Hydrothermia > UBA1063 > UBA1063 > UBA1063. The sequence goes on along the minus strand of DIJZ01000013.1, from coordinate 4,840 downwards.
GCCGTCGGAAGCTATACCCTGGATATTGTTCCTGTAAGGACTGATTAGGGAATCAAGTTCCTCGGCGTTATCAATATTCACAATCACCAGGGTTCGGGGCGAACTAATCTCAATGAGTCTATTCGAAAGGAGAATGAAAAAATCTCTACCCTTCAAAATGCGAACCGCATCAAGGCTGTTCTTCAGTACCTCATACTCAGCAATTTCTATATCGAAATCACTCTCAGGAGGAAGTAGCTTTGACACCTTTGAGAAAGCATGCAAAAGTAATTCCTCATCGAGTTTTTGAGAAGTAAAAAGATATCTCATGGATAGACAGCCTCTTGTATCAAAAGAAAGCACATCAAAGGCAATCTTTTCAAGAGTCACGCCTTCAGGCTGATTCCAGAGAACTCCGAAGGAAAACTTTGGACCAAAGAATCTGTAAGGTTTACTCACTTCTGTTAGTGCCCTTTCAAACTCCCCTCCTCCAAATGCAATTACAAAATCGTATCCTGTGATCTTCCTGAAACTCTCTTCATGAGTCAGGTACGCCCCGCCTACTTCCATTTCATTTTTCAAATTCCTGGTCACATAACTGAGGAAACTTCCTGGGAAGCTCCTCTCTCTTGACGGAAATTTAAAGAAAACCTCGCGGACACCTCTTATAAGTAAAATAGGAAATATTTGAAAAATGACAACGGGAACATTTCCAGGTAAAAAGACAAAAACCTTCTCAGGACCAACAACACAAGATGACCTTATCTTGAAATTCTCAACACACTTTATACAACCCTGGAGTATATTACTGATGAGAACATCCTGATACTTCACATCCGAAGGTATTTCCCCTGAACTGTAGTCCTGAAGGAACTCTTTCAGAGCCTTGAGGTACTTATCCAAAAGTAAAGGCACATCCCCTTTCCTCATCCACTGACCTCCCCAGAACGTCAAAACACTCCCCCTTCATTTTTATCCTGTCTGGAACCAGCAGACCCGATATTGTATACAGATTTGCAAAGTCGAAAACCCTCAGAAATCCCTCTCCTTCAGTAAATACTTTTGAATATGGTGTGTACCGATAAAGTCCTCCGCAAGTTGAGTAAAACTGAGAAAAAAGTTCCGTCATCCCGTATTCACTGAAGAATTCTGCTTCTGGAAATCCGGCCCGCGCTGCGGCGTAGAGCTCTGTCCTGATGTAGGGTCTATTCAAAGCCTTATATCCCCCCGTCTCGACTATTACAATCCTCTCTTCGGATTTGATATGACACTCCGCCATATACTCACTAAGCCTGAGAAGCTGGGTTGACGTTAAGAAAATAAGTGAGCCTGCCTTTACTCCCAGAATCTTATCGGCGATGCCCTTCATATCATCAATTTCATAAGACTCCTGAAGATAGATGACCCTGCATTTCTCTTCAAAAATCCTCAGCATATACGACAGAGATGAGTGCTCCGCAACGTTGAAACTGGGCACAAGAGAATAAATCTCTTTGACCTCAAACGGAAAGGATCGCAGAGCTGAAGCCCTATACAGTTCAAGGGATCTCCGGTGATACAGAACTCTTGACCTGTTTCCAGTGGTGCCGCTGGATTCAAAATATCCTTCAGAGTCACCAACAATAATACCGTACTTCTTAAAAAAATCTACTGGAAAAAATGGCAAATCATCTATTTTTTGTATCTTCGGACGACCGAGGGCCCGCAGAAACTCAGCGTACAGGGGGATATTTTCCATCTGAAACTGAATCACTTCAAGGGCAAGGGCTTCATCGAAATCGGTGGAGCTCTCTATGTATTCGATTACCTTCTGGTGGAGGTCCATAACTTTAAAACATCCTCAAAAACAAGGACAAACTCATCAACGATTTTCTTTGTAATTGCAACAGGAGGCGTTAACTCCAGAACCTCACCACGGAGGCCTGAAGACAGTGTAATGTAGCCTCTTTTTAAGAGCTCCCTGGAAATATCAAAAACAGAAGCGCCCTCAATCTCAATCCCAATCAAAAGGCCCTTTCCCCGTATATCCTTTACAAGATTTTGATACTTTTCCCTGAGAGGAATAAGTTTTTTAAGAATGTACTCGCCCATTTCACTGGCATTCTCCCATAACCTATTCCTTCTAATGTATTTCACAACTTCAAAGGCAATCTTCGAAATAAGAGGGTGTCCAAGAAAAGTACTCGTGTGGATTGCCTCTCCAGTCGATGTTGGCCACGCCTCCATAATTTTCTCCTTACCCATCATTACAGAGATCGGGAAGGATGACGAGAGCGCCTTACCAAGAATCAGGATATCGGGGATTACGCCATAGTATTCAAAGCAGAAGGGTTTTCCGCAGCGTCCGAGACCAGTATAGATTTCATCAAACGCAAGAACTACTCTGTATTTTCTGCAAATCTCCGCAATCCCCTTAACAAACTCCGCAGGGAAAATCCTTACTCCACCCCTCGCCTGAATCAGTTCCATAAGCACAAGGCCCACATTATCTTTCATCTTCATATATTTATCAATCTGTTCCAGAATCATTTCTGAACCTTCGCCGCCATCAGGGAAACTAAAGTACTCTGTATGCGCTGGCAAATAAACGGAAAAGGGATCTCTGAACTTTGAGTTGTAAGTAGTCATCAGCGCTCCAAAGGAGAGCCCATGATATCCTCCTTCAAAGGCAATAATTCCGGGTTTTCCAGTATAGAGAAATGCTGTTTTGATTGCCGCCTCCACGGCATCGGCCCCATTCTGGCCAAGAATTCCCCTGTACCCTCCACCTGCAAAATCGTTTAGTTCCTCAAGAAGTGTAACTTTCGATTCCGACGGAAGAACATCCCCCAATCCATTAATTAGATCGGGGCTTTTCAAACACTTTTGCACTATGGGGTGGTTATGTCCGATAAAGGAAACTCCAAAAAATGACGTCAGATCAACGAAGCGGTTGCCATCCACATCCCACACATTCATCATATAACTTTTCTCCAAAAACACCGGGTAGTCTTCTGCTACGAAAGTAATATTCCTGCATTCTAGATTCTGGAGCTTCTTTGAAAGATTCAGAGACTTTTTACCTGGAATTAAGGTTTTTATGAGAGGTCTCTCAAAACCTTTCATTACATATTCTCGTGAACAAATTCCAGGACTCTTTCGAGGAAATATTTCGGTGAACCGGGGGTATTGTTCAACATAATAACATAAATATAGTCCTCACCACTCTTTGCCCTTATATATCCTCCCAGAGTCATGACTCCTGCAAGGGTGCCGGTCTTCCCTCTAAACACTCCCTTTAGGTTCTTATAATTACTTGCAAGGGTGCCATCGGTACCCGAAATTGACAAAAGAGATGCAAATTCGGGGAAGTATCTAAAATCCCTATAGTTGTAGTATAGCAGCTCCGCGAACCCTCTCGGGGTTGCCAGGTTGTAACGGGAAAGCCCCGATCCGTCAGCAGGTTTGAAGTGATCATACAAACCCACAACTTTCAAAAAGCTGTCCACAGCAGCCAGACCTTTCTCATAGGTCCCTTTTCCCCCGTAGAGCTCCCTACCCAGAGTTTTCAGAAAGGCCTCACCGTAAATATTGAGGCTGTACTTCATAAAATCAGATAGAAGGACGTATGACGGCTTAGAATCATACACGTAAAGCGTATCATACCTTTGAACCGGGATGTCTTGAATCACCGAAATAGTTTTGACTTTTATCGAAAGAATTCTAAGCAGCGAGTCAATCTGCTCTTTAAAGTACTTTTCCGGGGAAATTATGCTTCTCGTAGTGAAAACCTGCTTCCCAATATCTCCTTCAATTATGGTTATAACCGTGTCACCATTAACCATATCGTAGATTCTGTAGCTCTTCCCCCCTCTTCTGTAGATCTTGAAAAAGACTGTACCCGGAAAAATTGTCACCCGATTCTCCATTCCCGGCAGATTCAAAACAGTGATCTTAACTACATTGTTTTCAAGAATGAAGGAACTGACAGGGGCCATATATCCCTTTGCTACATTGTTGAACTGCCATCCTGCGCCATATCTTACAGAATCATAAGCCCAGTCTACAAGATAGAAGGTGTCAACCTCTCTTAACCCGGAATTTTTAACAAAGGAAAGAATTTCATAAAGGTCCTTCACTTTGAGAGAAGGGTCGCCACTGGCGAGAAGATAAAGGTTTTTGCCGTTTTCGTTTCTCAAAATAGGCGTCTTGAAGGTATAAGAGGGACCAAGAAAGTGCATAAAGGCGGAAGTAATAAGAACTTTGTTTAAAGAAGCAGGAACAAAGTAACTATCAGCGTTGTAAGAGTAAACTTCTCTTCCCTTACGATCAAGAACAATTAGTCCCGTTAAGCCCCTTTTCGGCCTGTAACAATCTACTACATCCCTTAGAGAAGTGAAAGTCTTTGATTCATAATACAGTAGAGAGAGCATCAGAAGTAATCTAATCACCCTTCAACCTCCTTATTATTTCTGAAGTGGAATATCCCTTTATCAGCGGGGCGATAATGACTTTTCCCCCATACGATTCCACTACATCCCTTCCAACAACTTCTTCAGGTGCGTAATCTCCGCCCTTTACAATAATGTCCGGCCTGAGAAGCGTAATAAGTTCATAAGGCGTATCCTCATGAAAAGGTACCACAAAATCCACCATCTCCATTGCCGAGAGGACGGTCGCCCGATCTTCCAGTTTATTTAAAGGCCTTCCTGCTCCTTTCAATCTTTGTACCGATTCATCGGTATTTAAGCCAACCACAAGAATGTCACCCAGACTCTTTGAAAAAGAAAGGTACTCAACGTGCCCTCTGTGAATCAGGTCAAAGCAGCCATTTGTAAATACAACTACTTTTTCTTTTCTAATACTTTCAAGGATTCTAGCA
>DIJZ01000005.1 GCA_002421425.1 Caldifarciminota bacterium UBA5631 | reverse complement strand
AATATCAGGGTCTGTCTAAAAAGGTCTAATTCCCAGCCACTGATTCAACAGGAAGTCAAGCCTTCCCACGAGCAGAGAAAACCTTGCCATTACGGTATATCCGAAGGACGCGCCAAAGCCAAGCATTAGTAGGAAGAGTCCGACCTTTGATACTTGCTTTATTCCCGGTTTATCGTGAGGTAATGAGAAGTAGAAATAGATTAAGACCGCAATTACACCTACGAAAAGGATTATGGCGTTTATCCACAAGATTGTACTGTCATAAGGCGGTCTCAGGATGGACCCTTTGCTCTGCTCAATAATATAAGCTTGAATAGTGAGTGGAATGCTAAGCCCTGAACCAATGCCCAGGAGGAAAGCCATCGGCCACCTGATGAAGTAAGAAATTTTTGGGATTGCTGCAGTTAAGTAGAGAAGACCAAGAATAAAGGGTATGATAAAAATCCACTGTCTTTCCTGGAACAACGGTACCCAAAGGTTCGGATAAAAAGCATTCTTATACACGATTACAAGGCTATAACCCGTAGCAAGACCAACGAAAAGGTGTTCTGCTATCCTGAAGAGAGGATTGTCTTTATACAGAAATGTGAATATTGCAAGAGTTAAAATTGCCTGGATCCAGATCCACCCATTTGTTGAAATATGCATGTTACTTCCTCCTCCTGGATAAGAAATATCCAATGTTACCTACTACAATAAAAAGAATTATTAGAAGCTGTCCAATGGAGTTTGCGTCCATCATTCGAATTGCGGAGGTTGAGTACCTTTCAATATTTCTTTCCTTTAGAAGATTATTCACGGCGTACTCGTACTCAGCAGCAGCTTTCATACCTGCAAGCATACCAATGAACTGTCCGCTTTGAATATATGGATAAAAATCTCCAGCACTTACCCCCGTAACAGCTGCAGCCACTCTAACCCCATAACGTGTATAGGCATAAACTGCCCACGAAGCGGGGATAGATGAACCACTGAAACTCATTACAAGGGCTATGTCTCTGTAGTTTTTCACCGGCTTTAACGCATAGATATCTTTTGTTCTCGTCCCAAAATAGTCTGCCTTGTAAACTCCTTTTATATCCTCTCCAAGCCCAAGAATTACCACCGCTCCACCCGCCTGATACCCAAGAAATACATAATCGGTATCTCTTCTCGCGCTGACAGTCATTTCTGCTTCCTGGAAGGCATCAATCGCAAGTCCCGCACCCTGAACATTCAAGGTAACCCCAATTGGTACTATTCCCTTTAGAATACAGTGTTTAACTACAGCTTTGTACATTGGGTGAACTTCGGGGGCCACTGATGGGTCATAATCTGCAGAAAGGATTACATAGGAGCCTCTGGGTAGGGTATCTATGTATTCAAATACTCTCTTAACCTGAGGAGAAAGTTTTTGAGGAAACTTAGGAGGAAATATGAGGGGTAACACAAGGCCTACAAGAATTATGAAATAAATATACTTGCGATCCAATTTGCTCAATTTTATGAAGAACTCTTTCATCATCAACCTCCCACCCAGTTTCTTTCAATTCCAAGAATAATCTTAATTGATGTTGCCACAACTCCAAGACCTACCCCAATCAGAATTCCTCTTTTTGAAGCAAGATTTGGAACGGCCATAATCCATTCAACGATATCGTTCATATACGGTACGTAGTTTCCGATAGTTGTGGTTCCGAAGATTATTACGAAGGCTGTTATCATAAGAATTGTTGCCTCAAGGCCCCTGATTCTGAATGCACGATAAGCTGCCGATGACATAAAGAATGCAAGGAGGGAAAAAGTAGTCGCCTGTAACGGGACCATCATATTCTTGTATATGTCCTGAAACAGAGACCGTTCGTCAGTTCCAAGAACAAACCCTACAAGAACCATGGTAAAGAAAGCAACAAGTGATACAGTGCTATATAGCGCATATTTCTTATCTTTTAATCTCCTGGTATGAAACCTGAGAAAACTTACTATTGCCAGGATGTAGGCCATAGATGCCACTGCCCTGTCCCATTTTAACGAAGTATCATAGATATGCTGTGACACTGGGTGTGGAACAAAATACTGGACTGCCATGACGATACCTGTTATAAAAACGATTAATAAGGGAATTCTTTTCTGAAGCATGCTACCCTCCTTAGAATAGTCCTAAAGTCAAGTTAACGCCAAAAAGGCTCAAAATACTAAGCCCGAAGATTACGACGGTAAGCAGAAGTTTTGCCAGATCCTGACCCTTAATAGTTCCTGTTAACAGTGGGTCTCGCGAAAGATAAGCACTAGCAGCATACAGTTCCTCTCCTATGAGGGTATAATCACAGGTTACCACGAAGAATGGAAGCTGCGCTACGGAGTCTGTTCCAGCCACCTGTATTGCTCCTGTGGAAGCACCGGTTTCAGACAAAATCAATGACTCTGCGAAGTAATATCCCATAAAGAAATTTGTAGCACTTTTTTCTCTTACCATTCTTGCCGCAACATGCGCAGCATAACCGAACTGGCTATCTGTAGCAAAATAGATGTCATCACCATTGAACAGATCGGGTCTTCCTATGGTGGTATAAGCCTCCTTTACCATTTCCCTTGCAATTGTATAAACAACCGGGTCATAGCAGGGGACTATGATTCTGGTCTCAAACTGACCAGCCCTTTTTGCGATGTGAGAAAGAATGTTCAAGGCAGCGATAGTTGCAATATCAGAGATCGTAGATAGCCCAGATATGAAAATAATAGGTCTACCCATTTCAGTAGCTCTTCCCACAGCTTCGTTGACGGCCTCAAGCCCTGCAATAGGTCTAAGAAAAAGTCTTTTGTTGGCTCTGGCTTGAAAAATGTAGAATATGATAATCACGGTAAATAGAATCATTACAATGAATAGGGGAAGCTTACTGGTGTCAAACCACTCTGCCTTTGGTTTTGCAAAATCGCTCCACTCACTCTCGTGTATAAGATTTCCATTACTGAAGGCGAGAATCTTGTATCTGTATTCTACCTTGTAATTGAGGTCGTTATCAGTATATGCTTTTAAGAAGGGCAGGATGTCAAGAGTGTCAATTTCTCCAGTTTTACATTCCCTCACAAGCTGCAATGAAGTAATTTGCACCTGAACTTCTTTGGGTAAAGATATTTGAACCGTTAACTTCTTACCCGTCCCGTCAGGGCTGAAAACCCTAGGTGGAGAGAGAAAAAGCACCATCAACACTGCATTAAAACTCATACACACCTCCTGAATAAAGAATAATAATTTTACACTATAATTCTTCTACAGCAAAATACATAAGGAAGCACTCTACGAAGGCTGTCGGTTTATTTCCGAAAGTTGAACAATCGACACTTTAAGTTTAAAATAAGAGAACTGAGCGGATGTATATAATATGTTTTTGATTTTTTCCCAGAAATTAACAGAGGAGGTAAACTATTATGGGTTTTAAAATACTGGAAAAAATTCAACTAGGCCCTGATTCAACTTTGATGAAAATCTACGCACCGTATGTTGCTAAAAATGCTAAACCTGGCCAATTTGTAATTTTAAGGGCCCACGAGAAAGGCGAAAGAATCCCCTTAACGATCGCCGGAACTGACAAAATGAAAGGCGAAGTCACAATCATTTTTCAAGTTGTTGGAAAGTCCACCAAACACTTATCTCTCTTTGAGGAAGGGGAAGAAATTCACGATTTTGTGGGACCTCTTGGAAAGCCTACGGAGATTGAAAATTTTGGAACAGTCGCCTGTCTTGGAGGAGGCTTTGGGACCGCAGTGCTCTATCCACTCGTCAGGGCTTTACCCGAAGCGGGGAATTATATTATAGTAGTCAATGGTGCCCGCTCAGAAAATCTCTTAATTTTGGAAAATGAGTTAAGAGACCTTTCTAATGAATATTACGTGACCACTGACGACGGAACGAAAGGGATCAAAGGTTTCGTTACTGATGCGTTAAAGAAATTACTGGAAGAGGGTAAACATATCGACAGAGTTTTCGCCGTTGGACCTGTTCCAATGATGAATTCGGTAGCGAAATTAACGAAGGAATGGAACATTAAGACAATCGTTAGCCTGAATCCAATTATGGTAGATGGTACAGGTATGTGTGGTGTGTGCAGAGTAAGTGTCGGAGGAGAAACTAAGTTTGCGTGTGTTGATGGTCCAGAATTTGATGCACATCTTGTGGATTTTGACCTCCTTATGAAAAGGCTTGCGATGTACAAAGATCTTGAAAAATACTCATACGAACTTTTTTTGAAAGAATTGGAGGAGAAGAGATGCCCGGGAAAATGTTAGATTTAAATAGAACCCCAATGTCAAAAAGAAGTCCAAAAGAAAGAATTAAAACCTTTGAAGAGGTTGCTCTAGGATATTCGGAAGAAGAAGCTTTAAAGGAAGCTAATAGGTGCTTGCAGTGCACTCGGCCGCTTTGCATTGAAGGATGCCCCGTTCACATAAAGATCCCTCAATTTATTAAAAAAATTACTGAGAAAGATTATATTGGAGCTGTAAGGATAATTAAGGAGGATAATCCTCTGCCGGCAGTTTGTGGGAGAGTATGTCCACAGGAAGAACAATGTGAACTAAAATGCGTTCTCCACAAGAAAGGTGCTCCAATTGCAATTGGCAGACTCGAAAGATTTGTTGCAGACTATGAGGCCAATCTCGGTGTTAGTGAAAAACCTTACATAGATAGTCCAAAAGGAAAGAAGGTAGCTGTCATAGGTTCAGGACCTGCCGGACTTGTGTGTGCGAGCGAGCTTGCGAAAATGGGATACGAGGTCACCATTTTTGAATCCCTGCACGAAGCTGGAGGTGTCTTAGTATACGGGATTCCTCAATTCAGGTTACCTAAAGAAATTGTAAAAAGAGAAGTCGACTATATAAAATCTTTAAATGTAAAAGTATTTTCAAATTTCTACATAGGTAGAACCAGGACAATAGACGAGTTGATGACAGAAGAAGGTTTCGAGGCTGTTTTCATAGGTACAGGTGCTGGATTGCCGAAATTTATGGGCGTCCCAGGTGAAAATCTATTAGGAATATACTCTGCTAATGAGTTTTTAACTCGTATTAACCTCATGCGAGCATATAAATTCCCAGAATACGATACTCCAATCAAAGTAGGTAAAACCGTTGCAGTAATTGGGGGTGGAAACGTGGCTATGGATTCCGCCAGAAGTGCACTAAGGGCTGGGGCTGAAAAAGTTTACATTGTTTATAGAAGAACGAAAGAAGAATTACCTGCGAGGATTGAGGAAGTAGAAAATGCTGAGGAAGAAGGTGTAGCGTTCATGTTCCTTGTCAATCCAGTAAAATATGAAGGTGATGACAAGGGATGGGTTAAGTCGATTATTCTGCAGAAAATGGCGCTTGGTGAACCAGATGAGTCTGGAAGAAGGCGCCCTTACCCAATAGAGGGTTCAGAATTTCCTCTATCTGTTGATACAGTTGTCGTTGCAATTGGGCAGGTGCCCACTCCCATTATTGCCAATACGACTCCTGGACTCAAGGTACATCCCAAATGGGGTACTCTTGTAGCAAACTTGACTACGGGTGCAACAACTAAACCGGGTGTTTTTGCGGGGGGTGATGTCGTAACCGGTGCAGCAACAGTTATTTTGGCAGCAGGTGCTGGAAAAACGGCTGCCAAATATATTGATTATTATTTGAATAACAAGAATAAACCAAATATCTGGGAAGAGCTTTTTAGCGCACAGTAAGGACTAACAAAGGAGGTTATTAAAATGTCCCAAATAGATGATGTAATAGCAAAAATAAAGGAGAAGGATAAAGATCAGCCTGAATTTATTCAGGCAGTAACCGAGGTACTGTCAACACTCAAACCAACGGAGGCAAAGCACCCCGAGTTCGTAAAAGCAAAAATTTATGAGAGAATTGTAGAGCCAGACAGAATAGTACAATTCAGAGTCGTATGGGAAGACGACAATCAGAACATCCAGGTGAATAGAGGTTTCAGAGTTCAATTCAACAACGCGATTGGTCCATACAAGGGCGGATTGAGGTTCCACCCTTCCGTTAATCTTGGGATAATTAAATTCCTTGGATTCGAGCAAATTTTCAAGAATGCTCTCACAACTCTTCCTATGGGTGGAGGCAAAGGTGGCTCTGATTTCGACCCGAAAGGAAAGTCTGATGCAGAAGTTATGAGATTCTGCTACGCATTTATGAGTGAACTTTTCAGGCACATTGGACCTGATACAGACGTTCCAGCTGGTGACATCGGCGTGGGCGCAAGAGAGATTGGATACATGTACGGGTTCTACAAAAAGATTATGAACGAGCATACCGGTGTTTTAACGGGTAAGGGGCTTGAATATGGTGGAAGCTTAATCAGGCCTGAAGCTACAGGTTACGGCTTAACCTACTTTACTGCTGAAATGCTTGCCACAAAAGGCACAGACTTCAGAGGAAAAGTAGTAGCGATTAGTGGTTCTGGTAATGTTGCACAATACGCATGTCAAAGAGTAACCCAGTTCGGAGGCAAGGTCATTACCCTGTCTGATTCTGATGGAACAATAGTAGATATGGAAGGAATAGATGCACAAAGACTTTCCTTTGTCATGGAACTTAAAAATGTCAAGAGAGGAAGGATTAAAGAATACACAGAGAAGTATCCAAAGGCAAAATACTACGATAAGAAATCAGTATGGGATGTTATAAGGGATGAGGGTGTAAAGGTTGATGTTGCTCTCCCATGTGCAACCCAGAACGAGATTTACGAAGATCATGCCCTTGCACTGGTGAAGAATGGCGTGATGGCAGTGGCAGAAGGTGCAAATATGCCATCTACTCTTGAAGCAATTAAAGTATTCCAGGAACATGGCGTACTTTACGGACCTGCAAAGGCTGCAAATGCTGGTGGTGTTGCTACATCAGGTCTTGAGATGACTCAGAACAGCATTCGCCTTTCCTGGTCAAGAGAAGAAGTAGATGCAAAACTTCAGGATATTATGAAGAGAATTCATCAGACTTGTCTCGATGCGGCTGCAGCCTACGGTAAACCTGGCGACTATCTCACAGGTGCAAACATTGCTGGCTTCATCAAGGTTGCCAAGGCGATGCTCGCTTACGGTGCCCTCTAATATCAGAATGGGAAACACATTGAAACAGGCCCCTGGAAAGGGGCCTGTTTTTTTTATAAGGAGGTATAAAAATGAAAGCAAAAGAAATGGCACATTATCTTGATAATGTTTTGAGGACTAAGGAGATCTCGGATTCATCTTTAAATGGCCTAATTCTCGAGAATTCAGGTGATGTTAAGAAAATCGGCCTCGCTGTAGACTTTAATCTTCCTGCCATCAGGAAAGGCGTTGAAGAAAAAGTCGATATGATCCTTTTTCATCACGGACCATACTGGGGGAATCCTATACCCATCACAGGTGCAATGTATAAGAAATTTAAATTACTCCTGGACAATGACATTGCTGTTTATGTTTCCCATTTGCCACTGGACATCCATCCTGAATTTGGAAACAATGCATCTGCAATGCGATTGCTTGGATTTGTGAATACTGAAGAATTTGGTAGTTACCACGGAATATACATTGGGAGGAAATTTATTCTGGAACATCCCATTACTTTCGAGAGCCTTATTAAGCTAATTGAAGAGAAAATTGGGACGCCGATTCTATACTGGAATTTCGGGAAAAATACAGTCAACTCAGGCGCTTTTGTCTCCGGGGATGCGGTCTCCACATTGCCTGAATCAATAGAAAAGGGCTTAGATGTCCTAATCGTTGGTGAGCCTCGACATTATTCTTACTCAATTGCAAAGGATAATAATATGAACGTGATATTCTTAGGACATTATCAATCAGAAACTCTTGGGCTTAAGTCCATTGGACAACATCTTAAGGAGATCTTCGACCTCGAAATTACGTTCCTTAGTGAACCCACGGGACTATGATGTTTTGGCAAGTTTTTGATTTTTCTATAGATTCCAGATAAAATTTACATATGCAAAGCTCAAGAAGAGAAATTCTATACGGGCTCCTATTCCTATTGCCTGCTATAGTGATTTTATTAGTATTTAAGGTACTTCCGATTCTCCTCGCTTTCAATATTTCCTTTCACGAGTGGGGCATTGCAGGAGATAAGGGATTTGTTGGCCTTCAAAATTACAAATTTCTACTTAAAGATAGATACTTCTGGCAAGCATTATGGAATACGGTTATGTACACGGTATTCTCAGTACCACTCAGCATATTGATTGCTCTGCTTCTTGCTTACCTTCTTAACCAGAATATAAAAGCTGTCGGATTTTTCAGGACCGTTTACTTCCTGCCAGTAGTGACATCCCTCGTAGCAGTTTCGGTAGTGTGGAAATGGCTGTACAACCCTCAGCGGGGGTTGTTCAATGCAATACTCTCCTTTTTTCATCTGTCACCACTAAAGTGGCTTGAAGAACCGAGAGGAATTTTTGAAATGATTACTGGAAGGGACCTCCCGTTTTTCCTCGAAGGACCATCTCTCGCTTTGTTCGCACTTGTAATTCTCAGTGTGTGGAAATCCCTGGGGTACAACATTGTTATTTTTATTGCAGGTTTGAAGAACATATCTGAAACTTACTACGAAGCAGCGAGGATTGATGGAGCGGGTAGATGGCAGATCATAAAGGATGTGATGTTGCCACTCCTCTCGCCCACAACCTTTTATGTTTTAATAATGACAACTATTTCATCCTTTCAAGTATTCGCTCCTGTCTGGATGATGACGGGTCCACCCACTGGAGGCCCACTGGGGAAAACCTCCGTGGTAATTTACTATCTCTACCGCAAGGGTTATGAGGAATATCAGGTAGGATACGGTTCTGCAATAGCCTTTGTGTTCTTTGTTATTATCCTAATAATAACGATATATCAACGGAAAGTTAGTGAAAAGAGGGTTTACTATGAAGTCTAAGATAAGCACCTGGAAGGTCGTGGTATATTTACTCCTTGTAATTTTTGCCCTTTTTTCAATACTGCCTTTCTACTGGATGATAACCACTTCTTTTAAGACTCCTGCTGAATCTATAACGGTTCCACCAACGTGGATTCCAAGAACTGTTTCACTCAGCTCTTATAAGACAGTTTTGACCAAGATATCGTTTCCGAGATATATGTATATTTCTTTTATTACCGCAATTCTTACTATCGCTGGCTCGCTTCTCACCGCTCTTCTCGCGGCTTATGCCTTTTCATGGATTCAGTTCAAAGGAAGAGATGTCATATTTATGGGGTTCCTTTCGCTAATGATGGTTCCAATGCCAGTTTACATAATTCCACTATTTCTCGTAGTTCAACGATTAGGATGGCTTGACACACTTCAGGTTATGATTGTTCCATGGACTGTCAGTATCTTCAGCATTTTCCTGTTGCGGCAAAACATGAGAACAATACCAAAAGATCTTTACGACGCGGCAGTCATTGATGGTTGTTCAAGATTGAGATTCCTCTTTCAGATTATCGTCCCTTTAATAAGACCTGCTATAACAACCATGGTTATATTTGAATTCATATCAAGCTGGAATACATTTATGTGGCCATTGATGGTTATAAATAAAGACAGACTGAGACCTATTCAGGTGGGCCTTGCTTACTTTGCACAGGGAGAAACCACAAATTATCCTGCCCTGATGGCAGCTTCAACATTAGCAATTTTCCCTCTTGTAATTCTTTTCTTCATTGCTCAACGACAGATCATAGAAAGTTATGCCCGTACAGGGTTGAAAGAATAACCTTTACATGTTCGAATCCTTTGGAGAATATTTGAATCAGAAAAAAGCAGTAGAAGAAGGTTACAGAGGAATCAAATATATTCGGTTTGTGGACGACGCAAGACCTTACAAAAGAGGCACAGTAGTTTTTGATAATAAAAAGATAGTTCCCGCTTACCCAAAAATTGGAAGGCTTTTCATTCTTGAGGAAGGGTTGAAAAAATTTTTCAGAGAACCTTTCTACATAGAAGAAAAAGCAGATGGATACAATGTAAGAGTAACACACCACGAAGGCAACCCTGTGGCTGTTACAAGAGGTGGATTTATCTGCCCCTTTAGCACTGATAGGCTTATGGATTTATACGACTTTAAGGGATTCTTTCGACAAGTTCCAGAATATATTCTTTTCGGAGAAATTGTTGGGCCGAACAACCCATATATGGAACTTCACCCCCCTTACATTGAATTTGACATTGGATTCAGACTTTTTGACATTTTCGATCTTAAGGAGTCCAGGTATTTTCTACCCCAAGAACGTTATGAATTTGCAGACAAATATCAAATTCCGCAGGTTGAGAAGTATGGGATCTATACTTCGGAGGAGTTCGAACGCATAAAGTCACTCGTATTGGAACTAAACAACAGGGGTATTGAAGGTATCGTATTTAAATCTTCGGAAAAGAATCAGAAATATTACAAATATGCGACGCCTGAAATCAATATCAAAGATATAGAAGTTGATATTGACCTTCTGCTCGAATTACCAGCGGAGTTTTTCATTCAGAGAATTGTGCGCTATGTCCTCTCTTCTCGCGAGTTGAATTACCAAAAAAACTCAGACGCTGAAAGAACTGGGAAGATTCTCATCAAAGGCTTCGCTGAGGTCGTGGAAGAGTTTCAGAGGAAGGGAAGCATATCTCGGCAGTACGTACTTTATTTTAATCATCCAGAGAATGTAGAAGAGTTCATAAAACTTGAGAACAGGGCTTCATCTCTCATAAAGACTCGATTGATTTCAATTGAGAAAGAAGGCTCAAAATTCAAAGTAACCCTTGAAAAGACTTTCTTAAAGGCGACAACAAGGTTGTCCAGACTTACTCGCGGTTTTCCCCTTTATGATTAGAAAGTAGAACATTTCCAAGGGCCTTTGGATTTATAAACCGAACGCCAAGCTTTTCGGCCCATTTTCTCACGCCTTCATCCGCAGAGACAATTGCAGCACCAAGCTCAAGAGCGAGAAGAATCAGGTCCACATCCTCTGTTGAGTCTATAATTCCACTTCTTAACGCCTCTCTGTACTTATTTCTAAGTCTATTAATGATCTTTTCCTTACTCTGTTTTTCAGCAACGAGAACTGCTTCCTCTGCTACCCTCAAGCCTTTGTTAATGCGGTTTCGCACCTCTTCAATGAGTTCATAAAGCAGAAATCCAGGTACTTCAATGTTAAAACGTTGAGGAGATTTTAACCTGAGCACAAGGTCCGTTTCTCCTGGCATTTCGTTTTCACCAAGAAATAGGCTCAGCTCTTCGAAGACAGATGGAGGCATATAAAATTCGTACTCTTTTTTCAATTTTTTTGCAAGCTTGACGAAGTTTTTGAAGGCGTCTTTCACACTTCCGCCGAAAATAGTGTAAACATCTGGATTTGTAAATACGCTTGTATCAATTACAATTCTTTCCATCTATAAAATTTTAACCCTTATCTACTTCACAATCAAGGGTTTAGTAAATTCAAGATAAGCGGGCCCTTCAAGAGGTATACTTAAGATGGATAGCGACGGTCCTGAGGAAGAAAAAGGAAGCTTCGGTTTTCTTGTAGGATAATACACCAGGTCTGCCGTTCTTCGTTTGGAAAGCTGTCTTGCTACTGAAATCGCATCCAGAATTCCTCCATTCTCGTCCACAAGTCCAATCCTTAACGCATCTTCACCACTCCATATCCTCCCTCGCCCGATTTTATCGGTGCTGTCAGGAGCAATACCCCTTCCTTCCTCAATTCTTTTCAGAAATCTTCCATAGAACCATCTAAGCTCCTTGTCCATAATCTCTTCCGCATCCTTATCCATTTCCTCATAGCTTGAGAAGGACAAAGCATACTTACCAATCTTTACCGAATAAAGATGTATTCCAAGCTTCTCGAAGAATCCTCTTGTCACAAACTTTCCGTTTAAGACTCCTATGGATCCTGTCAATGTAGTCCTGCTGGCAATAACCCTTGTTGCAGGACATGAAATAAAGTAACCACCAGAGGCTGCAACCGAACCCATGCTCACAATGACGGGTTTCTTCCTTGAAGTTTTGTGAATAGAATTCCACATTATATCCGAAGCGAGCCCTGAGCCTCCAGGGGAGTTCACTCTCAGTACAATTGCTTTTACGCTCTTGTCTTTTTCAAGTCTCTCGAAAACCTTTTCAATTGTTGAAGAGCCGAGGTAACGCCCACCTATCAACGGCATTGGGTCATCTCTACTCTCTCCTTCAACGATACTTCCGTCTGCCACTACATATGCAATTTTTGAGGAAGGCTTTGCCCACACTGTATTAATCTTTGACTGCCCAAGCTCTTTTTCACTGGAAATCTTTACCATTTTCCCAAAATCGTCTCTGATTATTTTTTCAATATCTCTTTCGAAGATAAGCGAGTCAACAAGTTTCTGTTTGAGTGCTTCTTCTCCATTAATTAACGCCATTGCCATTATGGAATCCAGTTCGGGTATTCCTTCTTTTGCATATCGATAAATCGTGTTCAGGTATGCTAGAATCTGTTCCCTGTTGTAAGAGCTCATTGTGTCCATTATGAAAGGTTCAGCGGCAGACTTGTATTCTCCAATCCTTTGAAACTCGGGCTTTATTCCAACTCTTTCAAGACCTTCCTTAAAATACATACTCACTGAGGCAAGCCCGGGAATGAAAATATCTCCAGATGGATTCATAAAGATTTTATCACCAACCCTTGCAAGAAGATAAGACCCAATGAAGTAATTCTCAGAATAGAAGTAGATTTTCTTCCCTGTTTTCTTTATCTTCTCAAGGACGCTTCTCAGCTCTTCTATCTGATTAATTGAGAACGACGGGGTTCTCAAGACTATAAATAAACCCTGAACATTTCTGTCTGCAGAGAGAGAATCCAGGGTAAGAATAAGATCGTAAAAAGAGGTAGCTTTCCGGGGAAAGAAAGAGCCTTCGGGTCTCATTTCATCGTAAGAGCCTTTGAGTTTCAGCACTACAACCTTCTTAGGCTTAAGTATGGTGGGATACTGATTTGCTGACAGGACAACACCACCCTGGAACTCATTCTCGGTATTTGTTTTCCCCGAGAAAAGAATATTTCCCAAACTTGCTTGAATTCCTATTTTAACAGGGCAATTTTCTTTCTTAGATGCAAACACAGAAATCCCTTCAATAGGTTCTATTCCTATTCCCGTTGACCATACGTAACTTTCCGATATTTTCTCAACGTCAAAATAAGCTTTAATATACTCCTTAAAGGGTTTTATTCCAATCCCGGCTGCAAAAATATCATCGCCGGAAACCCTTCTCCATGTACCGCCCATTGAAAGAAACTCAAATGGGCGAATGAGAATACCTGCGTAAGCAGAATTTCCATTGCTTTTAGAAAATCTGTACCCCAACCCTGCGTATACGTTGTTAGATAACTTAACTCCCTCACTAATATAATACGAATTCGTGACACTATTCTCCCAGCTGAAACCAAGATTTCCAGCAAGCATACTCAGGGAATATGCATTCTTTGTGCCAAAAAAAGAAACTTCAGCACCACGGGAGAACGCAAGCCCAGCAGGATTAACTGCTGCTGCTAAACTCCTCTCGGAAAGCGCAACAGACTCAAGGTTAAAAAAACCCAGAATAATTATGAAGAACATAAAACCTCCTTTTTCTCATAAAATTATATAATGGGAATGATGTATATGAAAGAAAAAAGGGGTGCCTCCTGCGGAGGCACCCCTTTTTTATGTTTACCCTTTTATCTTACTTTACAAGAATTAGTTTCTCTGTAGAAGTTCCATTTTCGGAGGATACCCTGATGAAATATGCACCTGATGGCAGATGGGAAAGCACTGAACTAACAGTTTTTCCCGAGCCATTGCCCCTGTAAAGTTCAGCAACCCTCCTGCCCTGCACGTTGTAGAGTTCAATTATCACCTGCCCCTTAGTAGAAGGTATCGTAAAGCTAATTCTTCCACTTGATAAGGAATTCAGAACCCTCATATTATTTTGCTCTGAAATACTGGAAGGTACTATGTCGGCATTAGTTCTCGGGTAAAGCGTGCCACGGTATCTGAGGCAACCAACAAGGAGATCAATCTGCTGATTCAATTCTGTGGGTCTCCAACTGTAGCCTATTGCATAATCACCTTCAACATAAAGCACAAATGTATCAGGCTCTATATAGTTGTATACTCTCCAGTCCCCACCAGTTCCAAGGTCATATACGAACACAGGTGGCTCTACTGACACAAGTACATGCTCCCACTGTTCCGATACCGCACCTGCTTCATTTCTAAGATCCACAAGAGGCACCGTTACAGGATTAACAGTATGTCCACTACTTACAACACGGTAATACTTGAAGTTCTGTATCTCAGTAATTGCATTGGAACCATACTCCAGAACTTCTCCAACAAGAATAACTGAGTCTCCTTCCGTCATTGCTGACACGGGAATAAAACCTGCAGGGTCCCATCCGTGAATACCTGTCCATGGACCTTCGCCCTGTTGAACAAAGAAGAAAGGATAGAAGAACTTATCCTTCCACCCAGTTATGATACCTGTAATTGTGACGGACCTCCCGTTCCAGTTACTTCTGAAACCATTAGCCGCATCATCTGGAAGAGTATCTGACTCGATGGTCGTAATTGGAACAAATCCACCATAGAAGTAGAACGTATCGGTAATTGCCTGGTTGAATACATCAGTAAGATTATTAGTGTAAAGTTTGTATCTTGCAGCATCGGTCATTTGAGAGGTAATTAAATACACAATTTTTGGATTCTCTGTCGATAATGTTGCACTCACAACGGTCAGCGGAGTCCCGGTAGTTGAATCAACAATTGTATATTTCGAAGGATCTTGTGCAGTTGCAGGACTCATATCGGTTTTAAATTTCACGAGCACCTGGTTACGGTCTGTGGAAAAAGCATCGGAAATACCAGGAAGTAAAAACTCATAGTCGTCGATAGACCTCGGCCTTAACATATAGTATGTTGTTCCAGATAGGGTTCTCGTCTCGACAATACCGGAAATATTCAATGCATCGCCTACTGTTGGGGAATACGAATAGTTATTACGAACAATTACGTAACCTGTGCCATCTGTAATCTCAAATTCATTATTTGCACCAAGTCCCACTCTCGTAATATAAGCATTTTCAATTTTCACGAGAACTCCCTCGTAGGCTTCTGCAGAGTCCACGGGGAATTCTGAGGTTTCAGTTGTATCAAGATGTGCGCAGGTAATTATCGATGGAGCAATCTGGGCATGTGTACCAATGATTTGAAAGTCCCGCAGCGCATTTACTTGCAACTCAGTATTTCCAAAGTATTCCAGGACACCTGCCGTAACGACTACAGAATCACCAAGCTGCATCTGAGGAAGGGTCCCAAGACCTGAGGGGAAATATACCATTATACCGCTCCAGGGCCCCTGTTGGTCCATTTCAACAAAAATATTTCTACTTGCAGTGACGCCAGTAAGAGCGGAAATAATACCCCTGACAGTAACTGTCTGGCCCACCCATAGAGAGTTCTGAGTATTTGGATCTCTCTCAAATTGCACTGCATATATGGTGGTATCCACCGCCTGAGCGGAAAGCATACCCACCAACATTACACCTGCCATTACCTTTATCAAACTCCTCATATGCACCTCCTGCTTTTATATATTTTATATAAAATAAAGTACTTTAAAAAATCCTTTTCGAGAAACCTAATTCTTCTGTAATTATCTTGTAAAGCATCGCTGCTGCGTTACGGTTCCCATCCATAGCATAGTATTGGAGAGACGAAAAGACAACCGTAGGGTTTGAAGATGGGTATGAGACGATACACGCTGGGTTTCCTTGCCAGCGGCTCGGAACCGTGGGCAGCCTGTAAATTACTCTGGAAGATGAAGCAAGATTAAAACCATCTAATCTGCTTATGATAGGGAAACTGCAAGAAAGGGTATCAAACCCTGAAACTTGAGGGTATATTTTTTCATTTCTCAGAAGCAATTTATCCCAGGCAGTGACAGAATCGACTCCAAGATAGTTTTTTGCAAAGGGAGATGGGGTGAAAGCTGGATTCAAGAGCACGTTTAAAATCGCGGGACTTATAAGAATGAGTCTTTTGCCGCTATTAAGGTAAGTTGTAAAGGCACTTATGGTATTCGAAAAATGCTCTGATTGGTCCGCAGTATACCAGATTATAAGATCAAATCCAAGGTTGTTGACTATATAATCCAGATCCAGGAAAGAATAAGGAAGGCCTGATTCAACCCGATATACTGTATAGTTAGCGCCAAAATAGGTATCAAGAAAATTCATGAAAAACAAGTCTGCCTGTTGTACATTCGCATCATCCATTAGAAGAATTCTCCCGCGCACGTCTTTTACAAACCATGAATGCGAAACAACCTGAGATAGTGTATAAGATTCATCAATGGCGTAAAGGTAAATTGTTCTTTCGCCAGGTTGAATACCGGTAAGAAAAACGCTAGCACTGTCCCTTGAAACAAAATACAGCATTGTATCGGGATCCGTATCAAGTCTGTAAAGGAAACCGATAACACTCTGATCTCCATCGACATCTGTAGCCCCAAAATAAAAGGTTGCAGCCGTCAAAGTAGTGTCCGGAGGTAGTTTATTTGAATCAAAGAAAGCAATAGGGGGTGAATTTCTCACAGGAATAATGACTTTTGCAGGTGTTGGATCTTCAGCTCCTTCGTTGTCCACTGCCCAAACCTGGAAGGTGTGAAACGCATACGTATCGCCAGCTGCAACACTGAAAGTGAATGTGTCCGTGGTTTTCGTCGTGAAAATACTTTGTGCAGTATCAACTCTGACGTAGTATCCCACGACCTCACCATCGGGATCATTCCCTATCCAGTAGAGAGTAACCTTTGCAGGGACAGTGTCCACCGTGTCAACGTGGGAAATGAAGCAATAAGTCTCAGGAGGTATGTTTCCCGTAGGATTCTCTACTGGCTTTCTAAAACAGGCAGAAAATATCAATATACCTACAACCATTAAAATTGCAAATTTCTTTAAAGTATTCATCTCTCACCTCACAATTAAGAATTTAGCCATTTTCACTTTCCCAGTTAAATCACTTTTGACAATCAAATAGTAAAGCCCTGTGGCCACAGGCTGAGACTTATCAGAATTAAGGTCCCAAGTTTCTTCTCCATAAGAACTGTTGTGCTTTATTACTTTCACCACGTCCCCACTTGAATTTAGAATGTATATGGTGCACTCTTCAGGGAGATTATAGAATCTTATTAGTTTAGTGTCTCCTTTCTCCCATAAAGATTTTATTCTATAAGGATTAGGGTATATTCCAATCTCTGCCTCTTCTGATGCCGGGGTTCCAGGTATTACTTGCGCCATGTTCAATAGTCTCGAACTTTCCAGACTCGGAAGGCCGAGTAAAGTGTCACCAACGTCATAAGAAGTAACTGCATAATAGTAAGTAAACCCGTTTTTAACGCCAACGTCCTCGAATTTGTAATATCCTGAATATTGACCGTCTGTCTCTATTTGTGGCAATCCAGTATTAAAACCATCAGAATGATCTACATCGGTAATAGAATCGTTTGGTGTTTTGTCAAATTCAGCCAGGAGCTTCCAGGAGGTATCATCTACAAAGGGTGAAAGCCCCCTGTATATCCGATAACCCTCGAAATCCCTCTTATATGGAGGGAATGGGTCCCTCGCAAATTCAGGAATATTGTCGAAATAAAGGGTAACTTTTCTGTTGCCGGGCAATGCAACCAGGTGGGGCGATGGTGGAGGGGCTGGCAAAATGAAATTTGCATCAAATGCTTTTTGAGCCCATGAGCCATTTTCGTGAAGAGCCTGAAGATCATTCCCGCCTAAGAATGCCATAACGAGAATTACTGAATCACCAATGTTAATATGGGGTATGGGACCGATTGAAAGCATGGGAATGGGGTCTGGGTATCCCCTGGTATATACATAATTATCGTCCACGTCAGGGTCTCTTTCGCCATTAGACATTATCTTATACCGGATGGTATCATGAACAGTCCCTCTCATATCTCTCCAGGTCCACCAGTTGTAACTGATTCTCATCGTATCCAGTGCAACTTGTGTTTCGTTGAAGTACATACCAAGAAATTTGAAGGCGCCGTATCCTGTAGCCAGATAATCGTATCCATCGTTCCTTTCGTATACCATATATTTTGCCTCATCATAGAAAAGCCTCTTGTGCTGATAATATGCAGTCGTTCCAAAGTTATCACCCCAGAAATCTCTAGATCCTGAAGCCAGTTCACCATAAAAGCCAATGTACACGCTGTCCCAGTCTCCCGCATATCCGTCATTGTAAATTACAAATTTAACAATAACAACATCATCAATGTAAGGGTAACTCCACGCCAGGACCGTTTGCCTGATTCTTACACCAAGAGGGACATGAGCCGGAGGCAAAGTGGAAAAATCTCTATAGTCGGTGTAGGAACAATAGAAATCCTGCTCAGAAACTGCATCAGGAGCGTAATATGGAGAAATTATGATACTTGATTTTTGTGTAATAGAATCAGAAATTGCCGCAGAGGGAAGAAACTCAAATCCCTGAGTCGAACCAGGTGTAACGCTGGTTTCGTCCACTGCCCCGGTAGTTACACATTTGCCAAGAGGAGTTTTTGCACCGATCCAGAGTCCACCTTTGTAAAGGCGTTCAATTCTGCTGAATTTTGGATATTCCATAGAAGGGTAAGGCATTCCAGTAGTTGTATCTACATACCTTGAGAAACTTGTTCCAAAGAGGCCGAAGTTTGTCACGTTTAGTCTTATATTTCCAATGCTCGTATATTTAAAAGAAACCACCTTTGGAGAAGCAATTCCAACTAACAGAAACAGAATAATTAAAAACCTCTTCATTACTTACCTCCAGGGTTTTGAGGCAGTTCCGGTTTTTTCATCTTCACAATTCTATCCGAGAAAGCAACATACAGATACATTCCATCTTTAGAAGTAGCCATACTTATAGGAAAATTGGTGAAATCTTCAAGATGAATGAATTTTCCTTCGAAATCGAATTTTTGGATCCTCCTGTTCCCATAGTCAAGAACATAGATATATCCAAGAGTATCAGCCCATACGTCAGTAGGATAAAGGAAAACACCTGCGGTATCGCCACCTTCGTGGGTAATCCCTCCAAGATGGACCATTGAAACTCGTGGAAGATTTATAGAAAGGCCCTCCACCCAATTGTTTCCAGTGCTTGCTACCAGTATTCGAAAATATTTTTCGTCTATAAATATTCCATGAGGATTCATAACACTTAGAATCCCGCTGCCCTCCGATGCAATGGTTTCGAGTAAACTCCCCGTAGAATCAATTCTAACAACTTTGTTTCGAGCAGAATCAGAAATTATTATTTCGCCGGAGAAATTAACATCTATGCCACACGGAAAGAGCGAATCCCCAAAATCAATAATATATAGCAATTCCCTATCTCTGGAAAAAACCAATATTTGGGAGGAATCTGCGACATAAAGCCTCCTGGAAACATCCTGTGCAACACTTCTTGCATCTGCAAAACCAGCGTGGAACAATTCGACAAGATCGCCATTGGTATTGTATCTGAGGAGAGCTCCCCTCTCTAAAACATATATGTAGCCATCCTTCCCAACAAGAATATCCCGTATTTCGCTGAACACTTGATTATCCCATGAAGTATTCCTTACTATCAAATAATCTTCTTCTGACGGCAGTGTCCCTGGATTTTCTGGTGGAAGCGGAAATTTATACCCACAACCACTAATTAGAACCAGGATTGGAATCAAATACATGGCAAATTTTCTCATTAGAAATTCACCCCCACTTGTCCCTTGTGGACAATCCCTGCATATCCAAGAAAAGAGACCGAATAGTCCACATGAATGTCTTTTCTGAATCCAAGGCTACGTGAAATACCAATTCCTCCTGTAATACCAGAATACTCACCAGGTATATTTGAATTGAGCTTATACCCGACTCTAAGAGCCAGCACTTCCCGAAGGAGATATTCAGCGCCAACCCTGAAAATCTCCACGTTATCCGTGCTCTTGTCGAGTTGAAGGGAAAGGTAAAAATTATTAAGAGGGCTCCCATATACCCCAAGCCTGTAAATAACAGGTAGTGAAAAGCTGGCAGGACTTTCAAGAGGATCTGGTCCAATCACCTTCGGATCCGGACCAATATTCGCGATTGAAATTCCAAGCGCAATGTCTCTATACCCTACAAGATAATACGTTCCAAGATCAATAGCAGCCGTATACTGGGAATAGTCATCAAGGGCCTCCGTCATATACTTCAGATTCAAACCAAATGCAAAACGGTCTATGAGTTTTCTTGCAACGGTTATTCCTGCATAGGTACTTGAAGTTCTGAAATAAGTGCCTAATCCAAAGGGATGATACTCATCTGTTCTCTGTATGTAGCCGGAATGGAGATTCCCTGCCATAACACCCACAGTCGTGTACTTTTCAATCTGATAGGAAAAGCCAGCATAACTATAATAGGTATCACCAATCCACTTTTGGGTGAAGAATGACGAACTTATTTTTGAAGGAATAAAGGATATAGAAGAGGGATTCCAGTATATGCAAGTCGCATCGTTCGCAATAGCAACACCTGTTTCACCTAAGCCCCCCTGTTTCGCCCCGACTGGAATTTTCAGGAAGGCCATCGTAGTGGTTCCAACTTTTTGACCCCCAAGGAACTCAAACAGGGTAAGGCCTCTTGCACCGCCCATTAAGACAAATAAAAGAAAAAATATTTTCTTTACCATCTTATATACACTCCTATGAAAACTTCCCTTGGCTCACCATACCTTGCAGGATTCAACATACTGTCTTCCGTTGTTCGAGCAGGAAGCGGATCACCTGGTTCGTAAGCCCTCCCGGTGACAGGATTTATTATCCTCTGGTCCCTCCAGTTAAAGACATTCCGTATCTCTGATTTAAGGCGAAAATCTATTCCAGAAACCTTAAAAAGTCCCTTTTCAAATTTCAAATCAACCCTTTTCCACATGGGTCCAAGTCTTGAGTTGATTTCGCCCTTATTTCCAAGGGAATCTTCAGGGGTGTATCTAACCCCAGATTGAACAGAAAACCCGAGGCTTATAAGCACATCATCAATAGAAACTTTGCCCAGTTTCAAATATTCTCTTTTTCTAAGTGAGTAAGTTAAGTCGCCATAGAACTTGACAGGCCTATCCCATTTCAAATACCATTCTTTCAGGGACTCTGTGCTTCCTCTCCAGTACCAGTCCTCCGCTGTGGATGATCTACCCTTGCTCTGGGAAATCGTTAAAGAGGCGGATCCAAAAATGTGATAAGGGGTGTAATATGTGAGGTCCGATTCAAGGCCCACAGAACGCGAATAATCGGAATTAAAATACATCCAGAACGAAGGATTCGGCGGTATACCGGGAACTTTTCGGGCTGTAGGATAGTTGAAAATATCTTTGTAGTACGCTGTAACTTTTACTTTGCTTCTTTCATTTAATAAATGTTCAAGTCCAAGCTCATAGGCCACGGTGACTGTAGGCCTCAAATTTGGATTGCCAACAAGTTCATATGAGGAAGAAGCCCTCACGCCGAGCTTTGAATATACATATTTTAGGTCAGGGATCTGCGAAAAATGCCCGTAAGAAGCAAAAAATTTATCTCTCTCTGTAATTGGATACGCGAAACCTATACGTGGGCTCAAGTGAAATTTGACAATACGGCCCCTTATGGTCGCATTATCATTTATATACTTCGAATACTCACTATTTATAGCAGGCGGAAGGTCGGGTTCCTGAAGTATTCTTCTAACTGCATCGTCCACATATTTCCCTGGAACCCAGAAGTCTGCCCTGAGCCCAAGATTGGCAATCATACCGGCGAAAGAAATCTCTGTTTGCGCATAAACACCACCATCAAAGGAATATACCTTATAAAGATCATAATTTAGTCCAAGACCGGTTTGGGTCCCATACCACGGGTAGTGAATGTCCAGCCATTGAAGTTCATTTCGATTCAAAAGAAATCCAGTCTTCATTTTCCAGATTTTGGAATATATTCTGCTAAAGTCAAATTTCCCAGTGTACGTTTCTACGTAATGATCATGCCAGTAGGGTGAGTCTCCTGAGTCCCAGAAGAGATCCTGAGGCATAGTATCAACGGTTTCAACATAATCACTCCATGATTTCCCATTCACATCTGCCCTTAGATTTGTGAAAAAGCGAGAAACCTTGAGGTCATAATACATTGCCGCAGAAAGTGCATGGTGTATTGAAAAAGCCTGCTGGATTGCATCCCTGGTAAAGGTGAGGTAATTCTGCAGATTGTTCACATATCGATACGGGAATCCGCTGGCAAATGGGTAATCCGACGAAGAAAGAAAGAACCCCTGATTAATTTCAAGAGACTTGTTAATCATAAAGTAAATTTTGAAATTGTTTGATAGCCTCCAGGATATCCTTGAAAGAAGAGAATAATCATTTTCTTCTCTGGGTGATAGCTTCCAGGTATCATATACAGAAGTATACAAGCTCTCAGCATGTGGAAGGTGTGTATCCTCGAGATCGGCGTGCACACTTATATAATATGTTAAGTTGCCAGGCACATTCACTTTGAAAATGTTTTTCAACATACCTGAAAATACTTCTGGCCCGCTCATACTGAGGTTCAGTACATCTTTATTCTGGTGATTGCGAATCCGAAGCTTATCGCTCAGGGTCGCGAGGTTATCACGCACGTACTCAACACTACCCGTAAACTTGGTACTCCCCTCTCTCAACGAAATATTCACTACACCTGACATCGCCTGCCCATATTCAGCATTATATCCGCCAGTCAAAGCTTCTAATTCTTCTATCGCAGTTGTTGGAATATAAAGACCAAAGGAACTTCCTGAAAGCTGGTCTTTTATTGGAAGACCGTCAATTAGAACCATTAATTCATTTGATCTTCCCCCTCTTACATGAATGTCGGTACCCTGCCCCTGAAATCCTGACTGTTTTTCAAGAACTCCTTTGACATCTTCCGATGGAATTACATCAAGCTTCTCCCTTGATAACACTGTTTTAGAGGCAGAGACTTCCTTTTCAAGAGCCGGCCTTTCCCCTAAGGCAACAACTTCTTCAACCCTGAACACCTCTTCGTTAAGGTAAAAGTGGATTTCTCTCGTCTCATTACCCCTTATTGAAACTCTGAGTTGCTGTTGCTTGTAACCAACCATTGAGGCAACAAGTACATATTCTCCAGGTGGGATTCTGGGAAATGTGAAGAAGCCATCTATATCACAAGATGTGCCCAGTTTCGTTCCCTGAATGACTACATTTGCCATGGGGAGGCCTTTCCCTGTCACAGCATCAAATACCCTACCTACAATCTTTCCATCTGCACTAACTGCAGTAGATAGGGCAAAAGTAAGGAATACATACCGAAAGAACTTTTCCATTAAACCTCCTCTAAGAACTTAAAATAATAATACCTGTAATTTAGAAGGTCAAACTGACCTTAAGTGTCCTTCTTTAGTCTCTAACTGCAGGCCTTTTTCAAAGCGATTAAAAACAAAAACCTTGACTTCGAACAGCGAATACAATATACTTTGAAAATGAATTTATTTTTGTGATATTTTCGGTTTTATACTGAAATTATCCCATTGATAAATTCATAAACCTGAAAGGAGGTTTTTATGAAGAAATACCTGCTTGTCATATTGACAGCATGGATGGTACCGCTGATGGCAGCACAGCCAATGAGCCTGACAAAAGGCCCAACAGAGCTTCAGCTGCAAAGTGTCCCAAATCCAATCATCTCATCTACAGAATCTCAGCCTAAAACGAGTCTTGTATACGACCAGGGAGCCACAGGCTATTATCAAGCTTACGCTTCTCAGTGGGACAGTGTTTATCCCTTCGAAGCAGAATTTGCTGACAATTTCTCTGTAACAAGTAATGTGATAATTGATTCCGCTGTATGGTGGGGAGCTTATTGGAACGGTACCCCTGGTGGAATTCTGGGCTTCTGGATAAAGATTTACGAAGACAGTACAGGATTCAATATGCCGAAAACAAATCCAGTTTTCACCACACGGGTATCGTCTTTCAACGAAACAGATCTCGTTGGATATTACCGTTACGGCGCTTCCTTCACAGGATTTAATGCATCTTCAGGTCATACTTACTGGATAGTCTTTCAACCAGTACTGGTATTCCCACCGCAATGGGGAGTAAACGGTTCATGGCCATCCAACACACCTGGGTGGGGAGACGGGCAAGAAGGTTACCTCAGATTCCCACTTTTAGGCTACACAAACTGGACATCTGCTTCATCGCTCTGGGGATATCCCATTGAGTCATCCTTTCAACTTTTTGGTTCGCCAGCTTCCTCAAACATAATTTGGGACTTTGAGACCGGTTGGCAGGGTTGGACGCACACAAACGGACAACCCTTCCCTGCTGGGTGGTCTGTACAACCCGCATTACACAGATCAACCTGGGCATGCCCCGAACCTGGAGATTCCTCGTTCTGGATAGATTCTGACCAGGCCGGGTATGTTGCAGTAACAGATACTGCATATTCACCTGCAGTAGTCCCACCTTCATCACTTCAGATACTTAAATTCGGGTACTCGTTTAATTCTTACAGTGGGAGTGAAGTTTTCTCAGTGGGAATAAAAGTATTCAGCAGTGGATCCTGGCAAGCTCCAATACAGCTCAGAAGCTGGAATACCGATGCTGGTCCCGCATGGGATTCAGTCGATGTATCATCCTATGCAAGTGCCGAATCTATAAAAGTATTTTTCGGGTACACAAATGCTAACTACGATTGGTATGCTGCCTTTGATAATGTGGAATTAAGAGGTCTTGCGGCTCATGACGTTGGCGTGCTTGCAATTACTTCACCTTCAGGCTCCACAGTCGTGCCTGGCTCACCTATTCCACTTTCTGCAACGATAAAGAATTACACAAGTGAGCCCGAAAATGTTGATTTTGTTATGAGTGTGGACTCTTCAGGAACGATTGTTTACTTAGAAAGTGCTACAATCCCATTAGCAGGTAATGAAGAATTCGATTACACGTGTTCTTCAAACTGGACACCTTCAACAAATTCTGATGTTTATTACACAATAAGTGCATCAGCAACTGTAACTGACGATGGAAACCCTGGTAATAATTCTCGCACTAAGACAGTGCGCACTTCATACTGGGGTGACTGGGTAAGAGTGGCAGATATGCCAACGGCAGAAATGTGTCACGCAACGGGATATGACCCCGACGAAGACAAGATTTATGCTTTTGGAGGCTACACGGGCGGAACATCATATCAAAATTTCACATATCAGTACGATCCTGAGACCAATTCATGGGCGACAAAAACTCCAATGCCGTATGCAATAGACTGGATTGACGCTTCCTACGTAAGCGGAAGTATTTATATCTTCGGTGGCTACGATGGCATCGTTCACAATTATAATCTTATATACAATGTTGAAACTGACTCCTGGTCATCTGGTACAAGCATGCCTGCTGGAAGAATCGCAGGCGCTCAGCTTGTATACAGAGATTCGCTTATTTATTTCCTAGGAGGATATGATGGAGCCGGACCAACTTACGACGTACAGATTTATGATACTTATCTAAATTCGTGGTCAACCGGAACCAGTTTGCTTTCGCCCTTCATGATGGGTGGAGCGGCAATTACGGGAGACACAATCTGGATAATCGGTGGACATACAGGAAGTGGCCTATACTCAAATCTATACTATGGCATCATTAATTCTTCGAATCCTACGCAAATTTCCTGGAATACAGGAACAGCCCTTCCAGCTATAAATTTCAATAACGGCGCAACCACTTTCACAAGAGACGGCCACAGATACCTTTATATGGTCGGAGGGTACGAGAATAACTCTCCCACCTCTCATGCGTACGAGTATAACGTTGAATTTGCAAACTGGACATCTCTTTCTGACTATCCATCGGTCATCATAAGAAATGATGTTCTTGTCGCAAGAGAAGGACACAACGAAATCTATGTAGTTGGTGGAGACAATTCAGGTGCATGGACTCCATCCGCACAGGTCTGGAAGCTCCGTTGGGGACTTACTCCTGTAAGTGAAAACAATCCGAATTCTTTCAACTTCTTTGGTTTTGTGAAAGATATGCCATCAATCATTAAATCTTCTGCGATACTCAGCTATACTCTAAATAAGCCTGCACACGTCAGTATAATCCTCTATGACGCAAATGGACGCGCTGTAAATACTCTTATTAGAAATGAATATCAAACCACCGGTGAACACAGGGTCGTACTTAATACTGCAGACGAAAAAGGAAGAGAATTATTAAAGGGAATATACTTCATTAGACTTGTTACTGAAGACATGACACAAACCAGAAAGATATTTATTGTAAAATAAGGATTTCAATTGTAAGGAAAATGGGGCCGATCGAGAGATCGGCCCCATTTATTTAATATTGAGACCCTGTAGAACTTCCTGTCCCTTTCACAATTTCGACGCTTCGTGACGCGCCAAGGCGTGATGCCCCCGCTTTTATCATTTTCAGTGCGTCTTCATAAGTTCTTATTCCTCCAGCAGCTTTGACTTTGATCTTACCTGTGGCAGTGTTGTGCAAAATTAGAACATCATAAACTGTGGCCCCAGCCTTTCCGAAACCCGTCGAAGTTTTTACAAAATCAGCTCCGCTTTCAGTGCACAGTTTCGTACCCATAACCTTCTCATCATCTGTAAGATAACATGTTTCTATTATTACTTTTAGAATTCTATCACCAATAATCTTTTTAACACCTGCAATCTCAGAGCCGACATAGTCATATTCTTTATCTTTAAGTCTCCCAATATTAATTACCATATCTACCTCGTCCGCCCCATCCTCTACTGCCCTTTCAGCCTCACGCAATTTGATCTCAAGTGTATTCTGCCCCAAAGGAAAACCTACCACCGAACACACTTTAACATCAGAACTTCCAAGAAACTCTTTAACGGCCTTCACATTCACAGGATTTACACAGACACTGAAAAACTTGAACTCTAAAGCTTCTTTTGCAAGCTTCTCAAGATCGGACTTCCCTGCGAATGCATTAAGATTAGTATGATCAATGTAGTTCGCCAACTTGGAAGGCTCAATAATATCATAATCACCTGATTCAATTCTTTCCGCAGCTTTTCTGATTTCTTCGTAATTTAACATCATATACCTCCTTGTGAATTCAGTATAAAGATTATAAAGAGTTAATCTCGAAACAACCCAGAAGTGTTTGTTCGCATTAAGAACAATATAATTATTTTGTTAAGGAGGATTTTATGAAGTTAAGTTTACTCGTTTACTTGCTACTTGCGGCGCCAACAAAAAGCACAGTTTACAGACTTGACAATGGATTAAGGGTTGTATTCGTTGAAGACAGGACACTTCCTGTATTCCTGGGGTTCGTTCAATTTGATGTTGGCTCATGCAATGAGTCCCCAGGCCTTACTGGAACTTCTCACCTGCTTGAACACATGCTTTTCAAGGGCACAAATAAACTTGGAACAGTGAACTACACTGCAGAAGCAAAACTCAACATGAAGCTTGAGAAACTATATTCAATTCTCGATACTATACCTGATGACTCCAGGCGAAAAGCTATTAGGGACAGCATTTCGCAAGTTCAGAACCAATTGAAAGATTATATCATACCAGAGGAAATCTGGAAAATCTACGGTTCTCATGGCGGCACGATGATGAATGCATCTACGTCTAACGTCAGTACTCAATACTTTGTCTTGTTACCTTCAAATAAAAAGGAACTATGGTTCAAAATTGAATCAGACCGATTTAAGAACCTTGTTCTAAGAGAGTTTTTCTCCGAGCGGGACGTAGTAAACGAAGAGAGACGCATGAGAGAAAGTAACCCATACAGCAAAATCTGGAATACACTTATTTCAACCACCTACGTTGCTTCCCCTGTGAGATGGTCTGTAATTGGATGGGAAGACGATATCTCGAATGTAATGCCCAATCAGGTTATGTGGTATTACAAAAATAACTACACTCCCGATAATTGCATTATTGTCCTGGTTGGAGATGTAAACCCTGAAGACGATTTAAGGCTCGTGAAGAAATACTTCGGGAAATGGAAAGGAAAGAAGAACACAATCCACAGGTATACCCGAGAGCCTGAACAAAATGCAACAATGCGAGCAAAGATTTTTGGTCCAGGGATGCCAACCCTTGCCATAGCCTTTAAAGGGCCTTATTTCCCTGACAAGGACTACTATGCTCTGAGTATTTTTTCCTTTATATTTGGCGAATCTGAAGGATCAATATTAAAGAGAACCCTCTCCAGGAAGGGTGTTCTTCTTGACGGTGAGTCTTTTACTCTGAGCTGGGATGGAAAGGCTCCTGCACTCTTCGGAATGTACCTTTATCCGGCAAGCGGGATATCCATGGATTCTCTGGAGAAAGAAGTCTTCTGGCTCCTGGATTCACTGAGAACTTCAGAACTGGATAAAACTCTACTCCAGAAAGCAAAAAACAACTACAAAATGCTCTATATTATGAGTCAAAAAGAATACCTTTCCATCGCGTTCACAGTGGCAACGGGTTTAAGAGTCGCCAATGACCCGGAGTTCTATAAGAAAGAAATCGAGCTCATCGAGTCGATAACTGAGGAAGATATAAAAGCAGTTCTCCAAAAATATATAAGAAAGGAAAAGGCAACTATAGTAACTCTGGGAGGTTAAATAATGAATCCAGCAATTTTACTAATTTTCGCAATTTTGGCAAATAGGCCCGCTAAGAAAGAGTCACCTATGGCACGAGAGTTGAAAAGGATGAAATTTGGTTCCATAAATTGGGATGTGCCATCTGTTGGAAAAGATATTAAGAAAATCGAAACCAAATCTGGAACAACATTATATCTGAAAGAAAATCATAGCCTTCCTCTCATTGAAATTACCATTTACACAAAGGGTGGACCTGCATACCTTGAAAACGGGCAAAGACTTCCATGCAATCTTATTGCAAACACCCTTATAAAAGCTGGGACTAAGACTTTTTCACCAGATGAACTCGTGGATTCACTGGAGTGTAACGCCATAAAGGTCACTTCGGAGAGCTATGATGAATATTTTGTTTTCTCTATTCAGTTTCAGCCAGAATTTGCACCACTTGCAATGAAACTAATGAGAGAAATGCTGTTTGAACCAAGATTTGATGAAACAGTCGTAAATACTGAAAAGCTAAGAGTCGCAGATGAATGGCAAAGAGACATGGACATCCCTCAAAGGCTCCTTTCCGAAATCTCTAGAACAATAATTTTCAAAGGCCATCCTCTCGGAATAAGAGAAAATTTAGAAACTTTTGATACACTATCAAGAAATTTTCTTGTTGAACTTCATAGAAAATTCTTTCAGCCGCAGAATATGGTGGTCTCAGTTGTCGGAGACTTTTCATTTGAGTCATTTTCAGAGGATTTGATTAATGTATTTAACGACAAATACAACACTGGCTTGATTTTAAACGCACAGAAGGCTCTGCCACTTGAAGAGAGGAAGGTTTATTTTTGCCAACGGCCAATACCCCAAGGATACGTGTATTTTCTACAGGACGCTCCCTCAGGTTACTTCGATGATATCTATAAAGTTCTTTTGATGACGGACATTCTTGGCGGAGGCTTCAACTCCAAGATTGTCTCAAAAGTGAGAAACGAACTAGGTCTTGCCTACGAAACCTACGCTTACATTTCATTTATGAGTATCGTCAAGGGAGTATTCTATGCATTCAGCGCGACTCGAGCAGATGCCGTAGTAAATGCAATTTACTATCTCGAGGACGCAATAAAGAAAATGGAGAACGGGGAAATCTCTCAAGATGAATTAACTTTTTCAAAAGATTCGTTCCTAAGTTCCTCAGTTACAGCCATTAGGAGTGACTGGGGTTACGTAAAAAGACTTGCCCTACGCAGCTTATTTGGATTTCCTGATGACTACTTCGAAAAAATGCGCAATGAGATTGGAAAGCTTAATATAGAGGATATAAGAGAAGCCTCTAGAAGGTACCTGAACCATGAGAAGATGTCGATTGTAGTGGTAGGAGATTCTTCAAAGATTGACATGGAGAAACTCAGTGATTTTGGAACGATTGAATTTATCGAGTATTAGGGTGGAATCATTAAAATGTTTAATAGAAATGCGTAAAGAAGAAAAATCAGGGAAGAGTTTATTTGACTGAACTACTAATAGTGCAATGAAATATTCCTAACCTGAAGCTTAGAGAGAGCAAGTATTTTCAATGTCATAAATTTTGCCTGGGAGAAATCAATGTTGAACTGTTCTAGACTCAGATTTCGGCTGGCATTGAAAGTATTTCCGGGGATTAAACGAAATATTTTTAATGAAATACTATAAAATTAAAGCGTGGAAGTGTTTATAGGAACTTCAGGATGGATGTACTCGTGGAATGAGGGTGCTTCTTTGGCATGGTATGTGGATCATTCAAAGTTAAGTGCTATTGAACTGAATGCATCATTCTATAGATTTCCATTCCCTTCTCAAGTTAAAGGCTGGTCTAAAACAGGAAAGAACCTGAGATGGTCCATAAAGGTCTCAAGGCGAATTACCCATTTATATAAATTTAATGAAAATGCATACATCGTATGGGAAAGCTTTTCAAAGCTCTTCGATCCCCTCAAAGAAAAGATCGATTTCTTCCTTTTCCAGATTCCACCCTCAATGACCCCAAGAGATGTAAGAAAAATCGAACAATTTATCCATCACACAAACCTCCGAGAGAAATTCGCTCTGGAAGTTAGAAACTTACAATGGTTTGCAAATGAATTCCTGGAATGGGCGGAAAATATGGGAATTACGTGGGTATCGGTGGATGCACCAGAGCTACCACGAAAGATCGTAAATCTAAATGGGAATGTATATTTGAGGATGCACGGTAGAACAGTCTGGTACGCCTACTCATATTCAAAAGAAGAACTCGAAGAAGTTGCAGTCAGTATATTGGAAAGAAAACCCGAGAGAGTTTTTGTCTTTTTCAATAACAACCATGCAATGCTAAAAAATGCAAGAGACCTTGCAGAGATTTTTGACAGAATTACTCCAAAGTCTCTTTAAATCGGATGTGATATTCCAGAGCGTGAACTTTATAATAAGATAAAGAAAAGGAGGTATTATGGATTTACATTCCTTCACAGTGAGAGAGGTCCTTCTTGCTGCATTAAAAAGCGAAATAGATTCTAGGGATCTGTATCGAAAACTTCAAAAAAGGGTCAAGAATTATGTTTTGAAAAACAAATTTGGTTTCCTTGCCGACGAGGAAGAAAAGCACAGAGTATTCTTCGAGCAAGTATACGACCGAAATTTCCCTGGAGAGACAATTTCACTTCCTGAAAAATCACCTGTCCCCATTCCTGATATACGTTTGAAAAGTGAGAATCAGCCAATTTCAGAAGTTCTCGAGATGGCTATGGAAGCTGAACTGAAAGCATCTGAGTTCTACAAATCGATGATAGAAATTTTCAGTGATGAGAAGATCAAGAGAACACTGGAATATATTTCTACGGTGGAATTGACTCACTATAAACTCCTCGAGGTAGAACGAGACTATGCCAAGAAATTTGAAGACTACGAGGGGGAGTGGCCGTTATATCACGTCGGTCCATAACCGAATAAGTTAAATTCCACGATGTTTGCCGCCGTTCTGGCCGTCCTTCTTTGGTCAACTCAAGCTACTGCTTTCAAATTAACGCTTCGATATACAAACCCATACGGACTGATTTCAATAGCCTCCATTTCATCACTTCTGGTATTCCTACTCGCCCTTGCAGCATCCAGAAAATTGCGTCAGATTACCGATGTCAAAAAACACCTTTCCTCAGCATTATTAGGGTTTTTGAACCCGTTCTTGTACTATATTGTACTTTTCAATGCTTACAACCTTCTTAAAGCCCAGGAAGCGTTAATTCTCAACTATCTCTGGCCTATTGTTCTTACTCTAATGTCTGTAGTTTTTCTAAAGAAACCCTTTACCTTTGCAAAATTGATAGCTCTGGTGCTGAGCTTTACTGGAGCTTTCATTACAATTACACAGGGTAACCTTAAAACACTTTCTTTCAAAAATCCAGCAGGTATAATCCTTGCAATTTTTAGTACCTTTATATGGGCACTCTACTGGCTTTTGAATATGAAAGACCAAAGAGAAGATTTGCCAAAGTTGTTTTACAACTTTCTATTTGGCAATGTATACCTTCTGATATTTATGCTCGTTTCCCACCCCATAAGGATATCCTCCGCCCTCGCCTTTCTCGGAGGCATTTATGTTGGTCTTTTTGAAATGGGGGTAACCTTTCTTTTATGGTTAAAAGCTTTAAATTCAATTAAAGATACCGCAAGGGTTAGCAACCTTATTTATTTCTCGCCCTTTCTATCTTTAGTCTTCATCTCACTGATTTTAAAGGAAAAAATTTACACCTCAACGATGGTCGGGCTTGCCTTGATAATTACAGGGATACTATTGCAAGAATATCTTCACACAAAAAGGAGCCTGAAAAATGTTGCTAATTCTGATGCTAACTAACCACCTGTATATAAATGCCTTAAAGAGCAAAAATTCTGTCGTATATTATCAACAGGATTCGGTAAATGCAGTAAGAATTTGCAATTACCTCGAGCAGAATAAAAGTAAGATTATCAATATGACCGGGGGAAATCCTCCCAGGCCTTACGTTTTTATAGAAGATATGGGGACAATGGCCAATGGCTATTCTGATCCTACATCGAAGAGTATTTCAATTTTTAACTATGCCCCGGAGCCAGATTTTCACTTTAGAACAATGAAATCCTGGTGGCGGACAGTATCCGTCCACGAGTATACCCACCACGCACAGCTTACGAATGTAGGATTTCCCGCTAATCTTCTAAGACTCTTTCTGGGAAAAATATTTTTACCTAATATGTTGTTTTTACCTGCTTATATGCACGAAGGAATTGCAGTTTACAACGAATCAAATCTTGCTCCCGATGATGGAAGACTTAATGAAGGATATTTCGACGCTTATCTGAAAGTCTTAAATTCGAGGAACAAATTGAGACAGGGCGTTTACATCAATCACGACCCCGTTGATTATCCTCAGGGTGAACTTGTTTATCTGATGGGCTCTGAATTTACGGAGTTCATCGCAAAAAAGTATGGAGAATACAAACTAAAGCAATACTATACAACTATTGGAAGAATGCCTTTTACTATACCTTTTATCGATATTCCAGCCCTTTTGAGCTTTAACAAGCCTCTAAGTTCAATATGGAGAGAATGGCAGAGGGATTTGAGATTCCAGAGAGAGTTTTCCCTTCCGATGCGCAATTATGTGGATCGTGGGTATTTCATTAAACACCTAAAAGGCTATAAAGGCAAAATTTATTATGTGAAAACAAATTACAAGAGGCTCTCCTGGGACTTCAATTACTATGAATCGGAATTGTGCGCATATGACCCCACCTTGAGAGAAATTGAAAAGCTTTATACCGGTGATATTTCCCTACCACCAGTGTTATCCGGAACTTCGATTTACTTTGGAACATCCAACATTAAAAAGGGAAACTCAAATATTTCTTACTATGGATTGCAGTTTACAAACGCTATTGTAAAAATGGATAGTTCAGGAAAACTCACATTTTTGTTTGACGGCAGAATAAGAGCCTTTGATGTTTTCAATGATACTATTTTCTACGTGATTGATGAGACTGAAGGTTCTTCACTCTGGAAATTCAGGGATGGTAAACACAAAAAAATTGCAGATTTTGCCGATTTGAAAATTCAACAAGTTCACCAAGATGGCGATTCTTTCTATTTGCTAGTCCACAAAGAGTTGGAAGGGAATCAAATATATATGTACTACAATGAAAAGTTGGAAAAGATTACCAACCTGCCATTCCAAATTGGATACTTTGAGAAAAGAGGACAGGAACTCATTTTCCCCGGTAACTATAATAATAAATGGAATCTTTTCATCTTCGATTTAGAAACCCATAAACTAAAGATTTTCGGAGAACCCACACTTGCTTACTACCCTGCTGTTGATTCAGAAACGATTTATTATGTGATCATTGACGTTGACGGAGAATATATAAAGACCGCTTTAATTTATGACTTCAAAGATTTCGCGCTTACAAGTGAACCAAAAGAGAACCAAGAAGAAAGTGACAAAACCTTAGCTTTTGAAAAAACTCAGGACATTACTTACTTCAGGGAGCTACTTTATCCTGATCTGATTTTACCAATGGTAAGCCTTAGCGCAGATTCACTTCAAAATCTCTACAATACTAAGATAACCTTTGATGGAATTCAATTCCAGGGGCATGCACCGCTTAACCTTATAGAATATGCTGCAATGTTAAACTTCAAAGAGCCTTTGAACAGCCAGCTCATTTCATACTACAACGGCATACCCGCAACAAGCCTTGCTTTTTCTGTTTCAGGTGTTAAAAACTACATTGGTTTAGGAACAGGACACATACTCTACGTTAAAAACTACGGATACTTAAGGCAGGTCAATCTTTACGGCGAGCTATTCCCCTGGGCAACCCGAGGTGGTATTTCTACTATGATTGCAGGGAAAATCTACCCGAACATTTATCAGACTCACGCCCTGGGAGTGCAATATGAAAATCAAGAAATCACAATTTCTTTGTATCATTCAACCCGGTTACCAATTGCACGGACCGGTCTGCTTTCGGGTGATCTTGGTGTAAATTACCTTCATCTTTCTAATATGTTCGAGCATGTTGAAGATCTCAGATTAACACTTCCTCTCATAAGAGTAAACTGGGGCAATGATGCAATAGTTCATTTTTTCTACGAGAGCAATTTTGCAACTCTAGAGTTTGCAAATATATCATCGGAAGACGCATCGGGAAAAGGAATGATCTTAACCCTTGATCACCTTATGAGTATAATTAACGGAAATCTTAAAGTAGCTTTGAGAACTGGGCTTATGAAGAAATTTGGTGAGCCTGCACCATACATTTTCATAACCTTAGAGCCATCATATATGAACTTTTCTCGCGGAATGTTTAGAAAAAGGTGGTTATTAAGAGAGTTAACTGGAGTGAGAAATTTGCTATGAAGGCAATGGTTTTAAAGAAACCCGCCTCAATTGAATCCAACCCATTAGTTTTGAAAGAATTGAAAACCCCTGAGCTAAAAGAAGATGAAGTTCTTGTTAAGGTATTAGCCTGTGGTGTATGTCGCACTGATTTACACATCGTTGAGGGCGAGCTCCCTCCACAAAAACTTCCTCTAATTCCTGGTCATCAAATAGTTGGCAAAATTGAAGACACAGGATGCAAAGTAAGAAAATTCACAAAGGGAGAAACTGTCGGAATTCCCTGGCTGCACTACAGCTGTGGAAGATGCAAATACTGCAGAAAGGGCCTCCAGAATTTATGCGAAAACATTCTTTTCACAGGGTATCACGTAGATGGTGGGTACGCAGAATTTGTTGTTGCTAAAGAAACAGCGATTTACAGGATACCTTCTTGTGCTGATCCTGTAAATTTTGCGCCAGTCCTGTGCGGAGGAGTAATTGGATATAGAGCCCTGAAACTCACAAAACTGAAAAGTGGAGAAAGCCTTGGAATTGTTGGATTCGGCTCTTCAGCCCATATTGTTTTGCAAATAGCAACCTATATGGGCATTGAAGTTTACGTATTCTCAAGGACAGGACTACATCGTCAGATGGCAAGAAAACTTGGAGCAAAATGGACTGGTGAGCTCGGAGATAAGATTGACGCAAAACTTGGAGGAGTAATCGTATTCGCTCCTGCAGGGTGGACAATGATCGAGGCTTTAAAGTATGTAGATAGAGGAGGCTCGGTAGTCAGTGCAGGAATATATATGTCAGAAATTCCCTCTTTTTCATATGATCTGCTTTATGAAGAGCGACAGATGTTATCAACAGCCAACAGCACCCCCCAGGATGTTGAGGAAACCATCAAACTTGCTACGGAAATACCTTTAAAGGCAGAGGTTGAGATTTACAAACTGGAAGATGCAAATGTTGCCCTCCAGAAAATGAAAAATTCGCAAATTCAGGGCTCTGCAGTCCTAGTTATTGATTGAAGAGCTTAAACTCCTCATCTTTCAATAGATTCGTCTCAAGATCTGCCAGCAGGGTTTTCAGGAAACCCTCATAGTAGAGTTTGTAGGCAATCCTGGTGTTTGAGACACTTCCCCTATAAAATCGTTCCAGAAGTGGAAACCCTGTCGTAATAGCCTCGAAGTACAATCCCTTTCTGGCATAGGAGTAAATCAGGTATCCACTTGCACCAGTGAGGGCAAGGGATCCCAGAAAGAGGGGAATTTGTCTGAAATATAAAAGGCCCGATCCCGGAATAAGCCTTGAAAACAAAAGAACCTTATTGTAAGACACATGGTGAGGATGAGAAATTTGCAAGCTATCAAGGAGCGCAAAACAGGAATCAAATTTTCCTGAAAAGCCATAGGCAATAGCCTTCAGAACAAGAGTTGCAGAATCATCTCTCTCAGAAAGGGCAACCAGCACATCCTCATAATTACCGGCCCTTAGCAGATTTAATGCGAAAAGCTTAGATACTTCAGCATTCTCCCAGTTATAAATTATGTCAGAGTAAATCCTTACAGCTTCACCATACTTAGATCGCTTATAATTGCAAAGCGCAATCTTTCTCAGCAAGTCAAGGGAATCTCCTGCACTGAAATACAAAGCACGTTTATATTCTGTCACTGCATTGAAATAATCGCCCTCCCGGTAAAAAAGGTCACCAGTGTACTGAGAGAATAGAACTACTAATACCAGAACTTCCATACATTATATCTTGTCTCAAATCCCCTGGAAATTCTCTCAAGCTCTTTCTCATTATATTCCTGGGACGCAATAACTGAGCCATAAATATCACCTGCATAGAATATTACGCTTAATCCTGAATAAAGGTAAAACTCAACATCTCTTCCAGACCTGTATGCCCTATATGCAGAGTACATCGTAGATGCGTTAATGAGGAAGGACAGCATTCCGTCAAAGGCTCTGCCTGAGTAAAATTTGCCAGCGCCTGGAACGACAGCTGATGCAAAACCTGCAAGAAAAGGAGACTTCCTTTTGAATTCGATCTTTGGGATATGCATTTTGGCTTTTTCAACGTCGCCCTTTCTAAGGTAGAGCCACGCCATCAGAGTGTCATTGTCCTTCCACAGCTCTTCAGCTCTCTTGAAATCATTCATCAGGAGATATACAAAACCAAGTTTCCTTTCTTTACCTGATTCGTTTTGGAGCCTCTTAATATATGTAAGCGCGTTATTATAATCTCCAAGCTTAAGCGAGAGGTACGCTATCCTCTCCGATACTGAGTCTTTCAACGCGGGATCTTCACAACTATAGTAAACCTTTTTGTATTCGTATATTGCTCTGAAGTAATCTTCTTCCTCCTCGAGATGCTTTGCGAAGTCGATGGATTGACCCAGTAAAAAAATAATGAAGAAATTCATGGTTTCACCGGATCAAAGGCCTTTATTCCTCTTATTGAATCCACCGCGACAGAATAATATCTGTTCACATACAACATTGCAAATCCGTGACAGCGCTGAATCCTATCTGAAGCCATTAACATCCCTAATACAACATCCTTCTTCTCAATGGCTTCATACCCGTAATGAGAGCACGATGGGATGAAATTGCACACATCACCCTGAACCCTGGATACGGTTCCCTGATAAACCTTTATCAAGCTCAAAATCATTGCTTTTAACGGGTTACTAAATTTCAAATATTTTGATGGTGCGTTATAGGTATTTCGCGAAAAATCGGGGGTATCAAAACTTAACAAAATGGTGACCAAAAGAATATATATCATTCTTCGAAACCTTTCAAAGTTATTTTCGCATCCGTAGGAACCCTGAGAGACCCCATGAGTGCGTCATCGAAGAACACTTTTCTCGGATTTGAAAGCTTATACATTTCCTTAGTAGAGCCACTGGTGACCTTCAACAGCATTGGAATTTCCTTGTTTTCAAAGTTTATAAAATCACCATAAGTGGCTACCAGTAAAGTATCCCCCTTCTCACCTATAGTTTGCATACTGACAAGATTATTCTTTTCGTAAGTATATATGACTTTTATTTTTGCTTTCGGATGAGACCATGTTTCCACTCTTCTCTGCCCATTTGATTCTCTTTTGATAAAAACAAAGCCCGCTTTTTTTAGATTCGTCCCAACTTTCCCTGCAGGACCTCCCGGAGTTTGGAACTTGAAAGTGATCCCTGACTTAATTTTGAAGGCTTCCCTGTAATATGGATAGTATACAATCATAGTGTCGCCTTCGAAGTAAATTACCTGCTCAACTGGCTCCTTAACGTTTATATAAAAATCGTTTTCAATGCGGTAGATTTGACCTACAGCGGAATCCGACGTGTTTCCATCGTCTAACACATGCAAAAAGTCAAATACATATGCACTATCACTCAGCAGCAAAATACAAACAACTATAATATTCAAACACAACTCCCTTTCTTTTTGGCTATTTAAATTTTTGAGCTGGAGCCCTCAGGGCCCCAGCTCAGATTGAATTCTATGACGTTAAGAACTGGTGCCTCGTATGTTCAGAATACGAAACAGAGACTTCCACCCCAAACCAGCCACCAGAGAACGTTCCAGGCTACGTAAAGAATACCCGATACAATACAACCCTTCATCGCACTCTTTGTCTGTATATCTTTCCCAGCAGATTTGTAGCAGTCAGTGTAAGATGCAACATACTCAGGCGACTTACCTAAAAGTCTCGATGCCGGTGGTGTTGGCTCAAGAAAATAAGCCGCAGCAACTCCGAAAATAGAACCAAAGAAGCCTATTGCAAGCCACAAAGTACCATTAATATCCCTCTGAGCATCAAATTCGGCCTGAGTGCATGCATTCTTCAGTTCCTCTGTTTGCGCAGCATTTAGTACTATTGGGTTTGCAAGAAGACCCGCTACGACCACTGCCGCCATTATGTATTTGAACGCCTTTGCCATTTAACTCCTCCTTGTGTAATATAGAAATTTTAACGACAGCGTACAATTGTGTCAAGTACTGCAAATTGAATGCACAGAGATTTCTCGAATAGTAAGCCTTTTCAAGAGTTTTTACACTTCGTTAAACAAATGATGGTTTGCGCTTACAAAATGCAAATTCCACCATCTTGGACAGGATAAAAAACAGTACTTTTTCCCAGGAACTATTTCGGTATAAGATCTCCAACCAGATCTCGGAACTTCTTCAGGTACTCAATATACCTGTTCTCAAGTTCCGGTGTCTTTTGCCTCACAATAAAAGAAGGATGCATAACTGGATAAAGCACAATTTGACCGTTTCTGATTTTCCTTGGTTGCCCCACTATCGTCGTAATATTCACACCACCACCTAAAAAATATTGCACCGCGGGGTTTCCCATTGCAAGGATAAATTTTGGTTTAACAATATTCAGCTGAGCTTCAAGCCATCCGGAACACGAACTTATCTCGCCAGTTTGCGGTGCTCTAAAAGATTTTCTCTGAAACTTATCCATAACTACCGCACTCGAACCGTTGTAACTCGGAACAGACTTCACTGGAATGCATTTCAGAATATTCCCCAG
This sequence comes from Caldifarciminota bacterium UBA5631, assembly GCA_002421425.1. Lineage (GTDB taxonomy): Bacteria > Hydrothermota > Hydrothermia > UBA1063 > UBA1063 > UBA1063. The sequence goes on along the minus strand of DIJZ01000005.1, from coordinate 84,596 downwards.
ATATAGATCCCTTTCCCTATCAATTCCCGCTTCTTTGAGAGCTGCATCAAGAAACTCCCCAGCCCTACCTACAAATGGTTTTCCGAGTTTATCTTCATCGGGTCCCGGAGCTTCGCCGATGGCCATTATTCCGGAATACGGATTTCCCCATCCGAAGACAAGCTTATCACGAGTCTTATACAGTGGACACCTTTTGCACTTTTGAGCTTCCCTCTCAAGAAGGTACAGTCTGAAGAGTTTGTTTGAATTCGGAATCCAAACTCTATCAAAGCCGCAGACTTCCCTTAAAAACAATACTCTGGGGTCCTTCATTTTACGAAAACTGCAACTTTCTTTAGTAAAATGTGTGCAAATTCTTCTTTCCGAAGATTGGAGAATTCGTCCTTATTTCCATTTCTATCCAAAATGAAACCACTTATAGTCTCTGAACCCATAGAATTTGTGTAATTTGCAACTATAATGTCAACTTTCTTCTTTTCCATTTTCTCCTTCGCATATTTCTCAAGGTCAACTGATTCTAAAGCAAATCCCACAAAAATTTGATCTTCACGCTTTAAGGGTGAAATCTCCCTCAAAATGTCCTTTGTTTCTCTCAAAGTGATTATCATTGTCTCCTTTTTCTTCAATTTCTCTGAAGAAGTTTCAACAGGTGCATAATCAGAAACGGCTGCAGCCATTATCAACACTTTAGCATTAGAAACCTCTCTCTTCACCGCATCAAGCATTTCACTACTCGTTCTGACCCTCACTACTTCTCCTCTACCATATGGTTCAATGGAAGTTTCTCCGACAATTTGCATCAGATCCCCACCAAGCTCCGTAACTGCCTTCGAAAGGTAAAATCCCATCAAACCTGAAGATCTGTTTGTTATTACACGAACTGGATCCAGCGGCTCCTCGGTCCTTCCATATACAACAAGTACATTCACTCCTTTGAGTGGTGCTCCATTAATAACCGCTTCTATGTCTTCTAAAATGTAATCCTCTCTCAAGAGCCTTCCACAACCAACCTCGCCGGAAGCGAGTTCCCCCTTCTCAGGTCCTGAGAAGAATACATTCCTGTTTTCTTTAAGATAATCCACTATATTCTGTATCTCAGGGTTAAGCCACATCTCACTATGCATAGCTGGAGCAATAACCAGAGGCCCCTTGAACGCCGCGCATACAAGCGTCAAGAGGTTATCTGCAAGAGAATACCTCAATTTTGATAATGTATTGGCAGTGCAAGGAACTATTACCAGCAAATCTGCCCATTTCGCAAGGTCTATATGAAGACTCCCGTGTGCATTCCATAAATCCTCATCCGTATATACTTCTCCTTTTGCCAAAGACTTTATCAAAAGTGGAGAAAGAAACTTTCCTACAGAAGGAGTCAAGACTACTCTTACGTCATGCCCTTTTCTTTCGAGAAGCCTGATTACATTTATCGCTTTGTATACTGAGACACTACCTGTAAGACCAACCAGAACCCTCGCCAAAACTACCTTTCCTGTTCTTCGGGTTTTCTATCCTCTTCAAGACTATATTTGACACCTTCACGGAGTAGCTTATGCAGGGCCAGGATTGTAGGCTTTGCATCTTCATCAGGTATGCCAAGTCTGGCAGCGATGTCCTGCTCCTGCTTCTTCTCCGCTATAATTTTTGCGACTTTTGAAGCAAGAAGGACCAGCAGATACCTGGACCCATACTTCTCTCTCAAATCATCAATTATTCTGAATTTACTCTTTGCCATGGTTTCCTCCTTTTGAAATTAACTTTGCAATGCTATCTGCAAGTTTGTTATTTTCTCGAATCACGTGTTTAATCTCCCATACCTTGAAATTCTTCAGCAAATTGTGAGCCTCAATGAAGAGAATCCTGAGGTGGGGAGCCCTAACTTTGTACAAACCTTTTATCTGCCTTTGAAGTAATTCCGAATCTGTAAAAATTGTTAGTTCGTCGCACCCGAGCTCAAAAGCTTTCTTTATTCCGTATAAAAGACCAAAATATTCGGCTTCATTGTTGGTTTTAATACCAAGATATTCCATACCTTCAAAGATCTTTTCGCCCTCAGAATACACGATAAAGGAACACCCTGCTTCTCCCGGGTTTCCCCTGGAGGAACCGTCAATAAACACTTCACATCTCTTCATAATAGTAAACAATGCGCCCACAATTGGGGCACTTAGAATAGTCCTGCTTTAGTTTTAGCTCCTGAACAAAAGATAAAGGTAGCACGCTGTAGCAACCTGTGCATACATACTCACACTCCCCCTTGGGGAGCTGCGTTTTGATCACTTTGCAAATCACATAAGGACCTACCCTGGACTGCAATTTTTCATACATTTGTTTTTCTCTTTCAGGCAGTTTTTCAACAAGCACTGTTTTCTTCTTTTCTCTGAGCTCTAAGCTTTCCTGCAAACTTTGAAGCTCTTCCCTGAGTATGTTCAAATTAGCCTCGAGTTCGGAAATTCTTTCCTCAAGTTCCTTAATTCTCTTCGGTTTTTCCTCTTTCATCTTCTCTATCATCTCCATTTGCAGAAAGATTTCCTCTTCTTTCTTTCGCTTTTCCGTGTCAGCATGCTCAATCTGTGATAACATCGCCCGATACTCCTCATTATTTTTCACCTGTCTTGACTTCTCCTGGTAATTCCTAATTCTTTCCTGAATTTCTCTGAGATCAACTTCAAGTTCAAGTAACTTCACTTCTTCCTTCTTCAAATCACTTATAATTTTCTCCTTTTCACTCTTTATTCTCGTTATCTGCGACTCCAGTGACTCAATTTCCTTTGGAAGGGTGTTTCGCCGTATCTTAGCCTTTTGGATCTCCGTATCAAGTTCCTGAATTTCGATTAATACCTTCAAAGATTCGTTCATATTTTAGTATTTTAAAACGGAATCCCTGTATATTCAACAAATCTAAAGAATTCGCCGAGAACCCTTAAAAATGATGAAGAGCTCTTTCTATTAGTCTTCCTGTCCGATCTTCACTTTCCGATTCTGCAATTATCCTTACTACTGGCTCTGTATTCGATTTCCTGATATGTATCCATTCAGTCTTCTTTCGGAAGTACATGCCATCGTTGGAGTTGAGCTTAAAACCCCTGAATTCCTTCTCAAGTTCAGTGGCAGGAAGGTCTTTATCCCACTCAACTCTATGCTTAGCCATGAAATATTTTGGAATTCTCGAAATTAGCTCGACAACATTTTCTTCCACCATCAGTGAAAGTATTAAGGCGATGCCAACCAAAGAATCTCTGCAAGGATTAATGGCAGGAACAATGACACCACCATTTCCTTCGCCTCCCGCGATTGCATTTCTTTCGTTCATCAAGGAGACTACGTTGGCCTCACCCACAGGAGACCTGAAAACATCTACGTTATGCCACCTCGCAATCTCCTCCACCATCATTGAAGTTGAGAAATTTACTGCAAGGTTACCTCTCTCCTTTTTCAATACACAGTGCGCAGCCAGAGGAACAGTGTACTCCTCAGATAAGATTCCAGTTTCTTTAAATCCCACGACAAGCCTATCACCATCCGGGTCTGTCGCAAATGCAACATCTGCGTCATTCTCGTACATCAAACTTTCAAGTTCTCCGAGATATTCTTTGCGCGGTTCCGGGTTTCTCAAGAACTCCCCAGAGTCATCACAATTTAGTGCAATCACATCACATCCCAAAGTCTCAAGAAGCATTGGAATAGCCTCAAAAGCCGCACCGTTTATACAATCACAGATTACTCTTAACCTTTTTCTTCGGATACCTTTTACGTCTACATAGGGACTTTCCAGAATCTTCTGAATGTGATCCTTTATGGCATTATTGTTGATTCGCAACGGTTTGAATTCTGAAAACTTTGCCCAACTCTGACTCTGAGAGATAACTCTGCTAATCTCTTGTACCTGGCTGCTTTCGAGAAATAATCCACTTTGATTTACAAACTTCAGGGCATTCCACTCGGCAGGATTATGACTGGCAGTAATCATAACTCCACCGCTTGCACCTTTCTTCCTCACGCTATAAAGCAGTGTCGGAGTTGGAACTACCCCGAGGTCAACTACTTCTTTACCCATGGCGAGCAGTGTAGAAATCACCGCCATTTTGATCGCAAGGCTGTGTGGTCTGGTATCCTGTCCTACAATGTAAAGCGAACCGCCCAGAAATCTCGCAAAGGCTTCTGTATATGAAATAACTACAGGAATGGTCAGAGTGTCCCCAACAATTCCCCTAAGTCCTGATACAGTAAAGAGTGGTTTCTCTTTCATTGCAATTAAAAGCTGGCGGGCGGATTTGAACCGCCAACCTGCGCATTACGAATGCGCTGCTCTGCCGGTTGAGCTACGCCAGCCATTGTTGTTTTAATGGGGCAGCCTCTGCCGCTTTGCTCTCTCTTTCACTACAGCCTGAGCAGCAGCAAGTCTCGCTATTGGCACTCTGAATGGTGAGCAGGAGACGTAATCCATTCCAACTTTGTGACAGAATTCCACGGAAGAAGGCTCACCACCGTGTTCACCACATATCCCGACCTTCAGATTTCGCCTTGTGGCTCTACCTTTTTCAATTCCAATCCTTACCAGTGAACCAACGCCTTCTTGATCTAAAACCTGGAAAGGATCATCCTTTAGAATCCCAATTTCAATGTATTTTGGAACAAATTTTCCAACGTCATCCCTGGAAAATCCAAAGGTTGTCTGGGTTAGATCATTAGTTCCAAAGGAGAAAAATTCAGCACTTTCTGCAATCCTGTCCGCAGTCATACATGCCCTTGGAAGTTCTATCATAGTTCCGACTGTATATTCAACCTCAACACCCTTTTCATTCATTACTTCCTTACCTACCTTATCAATCAATGCCTTCTGATGATCAAACTCATCCTTCATGGAAACTATTGGGACCATAATCTCAGGAATTGCCTTAATTCCTTCTTTGACACACTCACATGCGGCTTCAAATATTGCCCTTGCTTGCATTTCGGTAATTTCAGGATAAACGATTCCAAGACGACATCCTCTGTGACCAAGCATTGGATTCGCTTCCCGTAAGGCCTCCGATTTTACTGCAATTTCTTCAACGGGAGTTCCTGTTCTCTTTGAAAGTTCTTCCATCTGCTCCTTCGTCTTGGGAACAAATTCGTGAAGGGGTGGATCAAGAAGTCTTATTGTAACAGGGAATCCATCCATTGCCTTAAAGAGCCCTTTGAAATCCTCTCTCTGCATAGGAAGGAGTTTAGAAAGCGCTTTTTCACGTTCCTCTTTGTTTTTCGCAATAATCATTTCTTGCATTGCGTATATTCTTTCTCCTTCGAAGAACATATGCTCCGTTCTGCAAAGTCCAATACCTTCTGCACCAAATTTGCGAGCTCTTTGGGCATCCACAGGAGTATCAGCATTGGCTCTAACGCCAATCCATCTAATTTCATCGGCCCATTTTAGAATTTCATTAAACTCATCGAAGAGCTCTGGCTCTACTGTGGGAACTTTCCCGAGGAGAACTTCACCAGTAGTTCCATCAATGGTAATTATGTCGCCTTTCTTCACTACAATGTCGCGGACTCTGAAAAGCCCTTCAGAATACTCCACTTCGATCTCTTCTGCACCAACAACACAGGGCTTCCCTATTCCTCTTGCAACAACCGCAGCATGCGAAGTCATTCCCCCGCGAGCAGTAAGAATACCTCTTGACCTCGCCATACCCCTGATATCGTCAGGTGAAGTTTCATCTCTTACGAGAATCACTGGCTCACCAGCCTCAGAAAGATCTGCGGCTTCATCGGAATCAAAGATAACCTTTCCCCAGGCAGCTCCTGGAGATGCCGGAAGACCTTTTGTCAAAGAAATTTTCTCCGCCTTCGGGTCTATCATAGGATGCAAAAGTTGCTCTACCCTGCGGGGATCCGCCCGTAAAATCGCTTCTTCCTTCGTTATAAGGCCTTCTTTAACCATATCTACAGCGATCTTAACCTCGGCCCTGGCGCTTCGCTTTCCAACACGTGTCTGAAGAATATAAACTTTGCTCTTTTCAATGGTAAATTCAATATCCATCATATCTCTGTAGTGTTTTTCCAGCCTTTCAAAGATTTCAAGTAGTTCCTTATATGCTTCAGGCATTTCTCTGGACAACTCTTTAAGCTTCTTGGGGGTTCTAATTCCTGCAACTACATCCTCCCCCTGGGCATTTGTTAGGTACTCACCGTATATTGTCTTTTCACCGGTAGATGGGTCTCTGGTGAAAGCAACACCCGTCGCCGAATCAAACCCCATATTCCCGAATACCATTGTCTGAACATTTACAGCTGTTCCCCAATCGTCTGGAATTCTGTGAAGTTTTCTGTATTCAATGGCTCTCCGGTTGTTCCATGATTTAAATACGGCCTCAATGGCCATCCATAATTGTTCAAACGGGTCCTGGGGAAAAGTAGTACCTGCAACCTTCTTTACAATGTCCTTATACTCTTCTACGAGCTCTTTCAGGTCCTTTGATTGAAGTTCAAAATCCTCACGAACTCCAACCTCTGCTTTCTTTGCTCTAAGCTTCTCTTCAAAAAGGTTCCTTTCAACGCCCATAACGACATCAGCGAACATCTGAATAAATCTTCTATAAGAATCATATGCGAACCTTTCATCACTGGTCTTCTTTGCAAATCCTACAACAGCTTGGTCATTCAAACCCAGATTTAAGATTGTATCCATCATCCCGGGCATGGAAGCCCTTGCACCTGATCGCACCGAAACGAGCAGAGGATTGTCTACCGACCCAAAAACTTTTCCAGTCAAATGCTCGAGTTTCTTAATGTTCTCCCTAACTTCCTGTTCGAGTCCCGGGGCAAATCCGTTATTTTTGAAATAGAAAACGCAGGCCTCTGTAGAAATTGTAAATCCGGGAGGAACTGGAATTCCGAGGTTTGTCATTTCGTGCAAATTTGCACCTTTTCCTCCCAGAAGATTCTTCATATCTTTGTTTCCTTCGGCTTGTCCACCACCAAAGAAATAAATATACTTCTTCGACATTTTACACGTCCTCCTTTGCAATAATTATAAAATCAACAACGCGGAGATACAACACAAGAGAACTAAACTACGCAATTCACTTAATAAATATTCTTTGGGGTTCCTTCCCTTCAACAACCACGATGTAAAGACCTTTATCCCAATCAGCGGTCTCGAAGTAAAACAAACTCCCATCACGATAGGCCTTAAATGGCATTCGTTGCATTGCAAGATTATACACTGTAGGAGCTTCAGAAGTCTCTACATACAATCTATCTCCTTTTGTACAAGGATTTGGGAAAATGCGGAAACTTTTCCTTGAGATTTCAGGATAAAGAAACTTCATATATAGAATGCCCTGCTCTCCTCCTGCATAAATAGAACCATCATCGATCACCTCGAGAACGTCCCTCACATAGTAGTAATCTTCATCAACAGGAATAAAGGGAGAATTTACGTAGTCAAAAACAGAAATGACAGAATCCTTTGAAAGCAAAAGAATGCTGGAATCCTGAAATACAATTGTGTACCCCTTATAAAATTCAATGTCGCGCACGTTTCCTTCCCTCACCTTTTTCAACTGCTGGTTTTCATATACAAACAAGCCAGAGGTCGCCCCGATATAGATCTTTCCACTCCTTTCCCGGGCAACACTCACCAGAGAAGAGTTAAGTTCTGAAGGATTTAGTCTTAGCAGCACAGTCCCTGTAGTGTTTACTTTCACAAGGCCCTCATTTTCTGTTCCAATAAGATATTCATCTTTACTGTCGCTGACAACAAAGAAGGGATAATCAATCCGGAATATCTCCTCTGATTGGAATTCACCGTTAATTTTGTGAATCCTGTATATGCCTCTCTGCCATATTGCCACTATAGTATCCCTGTTGATTGAGATATGACTTATTATATTTGAAGGTAGATTGGAAATTCTTGAATGAAATTTCCCTTGAGAGTCGAATATATATATTCCCGGGCTGTTATCGCTAAACATTCCGACCCACACTCTTCCACTATCATCTATATCCAGGGTCCTCACAGCATGAGCAGCAGTTTCCAGGCTCTCTGCAATAAATGCTGTATCATTTTTTAGAATCATAACCTTTGAAGGTAACGACGCAGTATCCCCTACCCACAGTAATACTCCTGCACATACCAAACCATTTTTTGCCTTCAAGCTTGTAATTAGATTGAATGGAATCGGAGACCTGAATTGATATGTCCTGCTCCCAAAAATAAACTTCCAAGGTGGACCATAGAATGAGTTTTCTCTTGTAATTCGGAACGATGTGGCAATGACAATATCTTTTAGTGGAATTGCAAGTGAAGACATATCCGATAAAATCCTTGACAGTGTCCTTCCTACAAGTTTATATGTGCCCCCTAAAGACGCGATAAATACGCTATCACCGCTCACTGCCATATGGTAGATATTGCTTAAGGTAAAAACGAGAACCGTATCAGAATCAGCGCAGACAAGTCTATTTCCCGTCGAATAAACCAGTTGCCCATTAAACTCCACCAATGGACCAAAACTGCCATAATCCACCGGTAAATTCAAAATGAAGACACTATCAGGAGACCAACCATAAACGCGCCCTGGAGTAACTACATAAGCAAAATTGGTTCCTTTGAAAATGTACCTGATTGTGTCCCTTATCAAAAGTGGAGGATATATAGCATCGTCCTCAGGCGAAAGATTCCCTCGAGTATTAACAACAAAAAGACCATAGTTTGTTCCCAGAAGAAGGTAGTCTGGGGGAAAGAATGTAAGAAACCGTGTCTTACGGAGGGTAATTAAAGGCAATTCGTAACCTTCAAAAAATGTGCTATTCTTTCTTTTCACATGCAATCCAAAATCCTGCACCACAGCCCACATATTCCCCTGATCATCGAAACACAGGTCTCGCACGTAATTAGATTCAAGGCCATTACTAGCAGTGAATATGTCATACTTAAAATTTAATATCGAATTTTCAACATTTACCTCGTTAATAGGAAAATAGACAATTCCCCCTGTCGTTGCCACATAGCAGGTGTCATTCCAGATGGCGTAACTCATCGCATTACGGAAATTAGTAAAATACTGAGATTCAAATACAAACCCTGTAAGGATTGCAATTAGTATCATTTTTATATATTATGGCAAAGGCTTTGCACTAACAACAATTCTGCTACCCCCTCCACAATTTGCCTTCTAAAAAGCTTCTTTTAATGAACTAGCTACCGGATTCCTTTAAAATTAATTAAATAGGAGGTTATATGAATCTAATTCTTACCTGTATTTTGCTGGCAATGTTAAGGGAACCAAAAATTATTCCAGCTGCTGAAAAAGCTAATGCAAACAAATTTTTCGAACAGAATGGTTTTGTTGCTTTTAGTACCTACAGTAGGAATTTTGATGAATTATACAAAAGACTTATGAAACAAAATGAGCCAATATATGTCACAGTGGATCCGCTCCTTCACGGCGTGCACCTTTTATACGATTATACTCTGCGATTTGCTGAATCCAACTACTTCTGCGAAGACCTGAACTTTATCCTCAAGAGATTGAGAATTAGATTTAGAGACCTGAAGATGGTCAAGAACTTACAGATTAGCCAGGCTGCGCGAACTAATCTGGCTTACATCGACGTAGCCCTATGCCTTCTTAATGCCGATCATAAGCCAGATCCCGATGTTGAAAAAATAGTAAGGAGTGAAATCAAACTAATCGAATCCCATGAGGGTTTCGACACTTCACGGGTCCTTAATGTCGTCGAGGATTACTCTCAATATGTTCCTAGAGGCCACTATACCCGAAGCGATAGACTAAGAAATTATTTCAGGACAATGATGTGGTTGGGAAGAATGCCCTTTTACATTTCTCCTGGCGATGAGCAGACACAGGCGAGAAACATATTCCTTGCAAGGTGCGCAATTCTTATGGCTAAAGCTCTATCCGAAGACAGCATCGCCCTATCCAGATATGAACGAATTTACAGTGCCACCTCCTATCTCGTCGGAAAAAGCGACGACCTGATTCTTCCAGAAATTATGCCACTAATTAATAAATACTTCCCTAATTTCTTTGGCGATTTTGTCACTGACGAAAAAGTAATTAAATTTATGAAGGAAGCTTCAACGTTGAAGAAACCTTACATATTTTCCACCTACTTTGAAGACATTGATTTACCCGAAAAGAAACTCGTATCGTGTAAGTTTATGTCTCAAAGATTTGTACCCGATTCATACATATTCCAGAATCTCGTATACTCTAAGGTTGGGACAAGGTCCAGGCCACGTTTATTCCCAAAGGGGCTTGATATTCTGGCTGTGCTTGGAAACCAGAGGGCAAAGGACCTATTGATAAATTTCTATGATGAAAAATCTTATAAAGGTTATGAAACGATGCTTGACAGCCTTAGAAAGGAATTTTCAAAAATCACCATAAAACAGTGGCGTCAAAATGCTTACTGGCACTGGCTTCTCATCGTTAAATCGATGAATGAACCCATTAGATTTCCGCAGTCTTTCAAAGTAAACTCCAGCGTATATGCAGACAAGCTTATGGTTACTCAGCAAGGATTCTGGGCTGAACTTCGCCATGATACAATTCTCTACGCAAAACAAAGCTACACTGCAAAGGTAACCGCTGCGTTTCCCGAGCTCGCTCTTGAAGACGTGAAAGTTGAGCCGCTTTCTGAAACTTATAAAGAAATAATCACTTTTCTTGAGGCTTTCGAACACAATTTAGGAGAGCTTGGACTATTACAACCTGAAATAGAAACAAAAATAAGCGTGCTAAAAGATTTCACTACTGCGGCCCTGCAGGCCTCTGAAATCCAGAAAAAAGACGCCCAAATCCCTTTGGAGATAAGAAAAATACTCTACTCTTACGGAGATTTCCTTGAAAATCTTTATTCATTTCCTGCTGAGTTCGAGCAGAATCAGACAGACAGCCTTCTACCCCTTGTGGCTGATGTCCACACCGATGTAAATACTAAGCAAGTACTTCAGGTTGCTGTTGGGAGGCCAATGGAAATCTGGATAAGGGCCGATGGGAAAATATACAAGGGGGCGATGTACTCCTATTATGAATTCAAACAACCCATGGATAAGAGACTGACTGATGAAGAATGGCAGAGCATGAAAATACTTCCACCCTTTGAGAAATGGATGACTTTTATTACCGAATAAAATGTTTGATCAATGATTCAAGATTCAGAACCGGTCCTTCAACATACAATACTACTTGCTTATCCATTATCAAGATAAAGGCTGGGGTCCTTGTAACCTTCAGTATGTTCTTTAAATCGTCTTCTGCCTCCCAAATCTCTCCATTAATGCGGTATTGAGCAAGATACTCCTCTGCAGACTGAATCTCATCGGTAACCACAATAATCTTTCCGGGAAAGATCTGCAACGCTTCTACAGCGGAATTTACTGAAGATCTTGACCCTTCTGAAGTTAAATCCACATAAAGAATTAAAATATTCCCATGTGATAAGGGTATATTTTCATCAAAAAAACTCAGGCTTTCAGGATTGAAATTCCTGACCACCAGATCCCGCGGACCGATATCAGATACAGGTATTGATATATCGAAATCTATGTTACAAGGGTAAAATTCAGTCACATCAAAGCTCTTCGACTTTACAAACACATCCCCATAAGCATTTCTGAAACCATACATTAACGAATAATGACCTTCTTCCAAATACACAGTACAAATGGAATCTTCAATAATAGGCTCAAGGTCAATCCTTTCTGGGCTATTTGCAAAACGCTGAATTGAAAAATTGTAATAGTAATTCATCTCGGGTGTAACATTTTTGCCATTGGTAAGAAACCTGATGTGAACTGGAATAATCTTTGATTCGCTGGGAAGTTCTCTTTCAAAACAAAATTCTTTCCAGCTCCCGAGCCAGTACTCTACTCCATCGTAAGTAAACTTTAGCCTCGCGGGTATACCAAATGTGCGGAGCGCTGCAACAATGAACACATAAATCTCATCAACAGTACCTTCCTTAAGCTGAAATGTATGTAAAGGACTCTGGAAGGGCTTGAAGAACTCCCTCTTTGTAATCCTTTTGAAGTTCCCCTGGGTCCAATTCATAAAGGCCTCTACGGAGCTCTGGTCTCGCCTTTTGAGTAACTTATAAAGTCCAGGGTACAAAACCCTGCGATAGAAGGAAAGCTCCTCGCGATGTATTCTCTGAGGAGCGATGAAGGAGTCAACCAAAATCGGGGGCGCAGAGGAGTAGGTAATGGACGAATCGAAGAACTGGAGTTCATCCCGGAAAAGAACTGTATCCATCATTGCAATATCCTTTAATTCATACTTGCTCAGAAAAATTTTGAATTTTTCTCTTAGCAACGTATCACAGTCGTTATAGAACTTCAAGAGTCTTTGCCAGTTACCCTTCGAACCAAGAAAAATCTCCCTCAACAGTGTATCTGTTACCAGTTCACCGTGAGGAAACTCCAGTTTACTGAATACGGTGCTTCTTACTCCTAACAAAGTATCAGTGCGTGGAACGTACGCAGGCTTCTCAGTATCTTCAGGTGCTGGTGCTGTTCGAAACCAAAAAAATGTATCCTGAAAACCTTTATCCAAAAGGGATAAAGAGACTACAATGGTGTCATCACGAGGTTTAACAAAAGCAAAAGCTCTTTTATCACCCCTCTTCGCATACACCAGTATATCGGTTTTGCCAAACTTGAAAACACCTTCTCCGCCCTTCAGGGAATCAATCCAGATGGGAACAAAAGCAGAATAATTCCAGACATTAAACGATACCACAGCATCCTTCACTTTCTTCCCGGCGTCTTTGACTTCTATTTTTAAAATAAATGTATTCCTATAATGCTCAGTTAAATTCAGGATAGTGTAATTGCAAAACTTTTTTTGAACATAGTCAAACGAGTCCGCAACATTACCAAAAACAACTGAGAGTATCAACCCAGCCCTCTTTGTGGGTCCTCTGAACCATGCAAAATTAAAATCAGTGGGTTCTGCAGAGCCGAGGGCACTCCATCCACTACCTGTCCAGACTTCAACCCAGGCATGGTTTGACTCGGTAAAGGGCCACCATGGGGTATAAACATATCTCACGGGGATACCAACAGTGCGCAAAGCCTTCATAAAAAGGATTGTCATTTCTTCACATCTTCCAAAACCCCTCCTTAAAGTTGCCATTGCAGATTGGTCCCAGGGCTCTGTGGGTCGGTACTCAATTCTTGTAAAACACCATTCATTAATTTTTAGAATGGCTTCACTTATATTTTTACAGTCTTTAACCAGTTCATAAAGCGAATCCCTGTAAATCCAGGTGAAATTCTCCAGAGGCTCCTGAGAAACTCGTGGAGGGATTACATAGTGATAAACTAAGTTTTCGGGAATTGATCTTCCCCAGGTAACCCTCTCGAGATTATCTTTGATTGCCTTGAGATGCAAAACAAAATTCTCATTGTTGAAAGTCATTCGGTCCACATTTGTGGAATACTTCCAAATAAAACGGGCCCACTCGCCAACCCCTTCATTCTCCGCATTCTTAAGCACCTTACAATTGCAGGAAACCAGGATGTTGAATACAAGCAATAACCACATGATCAAAAGAGTGCCTTAATTTCTGCCATAGTTACGGGCTTTTTCCCTCTAACGGTTATATACGGCAAAGCTCTTCTGAAGGTTGGTATTCTCAAACACAGCGTTTCAAGATCCAAGTGTGAAATACCCTTCCTTAGAGCAAGAATCTTTCTTGCACTTTTGGGACCGATCCCGGGAACTCTAATTAACTCTTCGTAAGTGGCACTTCCAATCTCCACAGGGAAGAAGTCTAAATGTCTATTCGCCCATATGGTTTTGGGATCTTCTAATGTGCTCAGATTACCTTCTTCATTGAAGAAAATTTCATCAATACGGAAGCCATATCTTCGAAGAAGAAAGTCAGCCTGATAGAGCCTTACTTCCCGGATAGGGGGAGTCGACGGACTATTTTCCAGAGGGGTCCCTAACACGGGCTGAAATGCGCTGTAGTAAACTCTGGATAATCTCAAACTCCGGTAGAGTTCGTAAGTGCGGGATATGATTTCGACGTCCTTTTCACCGGCTGCACCAACAACAAACTGGGTGGTAAATCCATCTCGCAAATACGAAGGGTTATTCTTCTTCAGATATGATATTACTTTGAGTTTCCCGAGTAAATCTTCAGCAAAGTTCTTGTAACTGGAGATTTTTTCAATATATTTCTCATCGGGCACTTCCAGATTAACGGAAACCCGAGAAGCCAGCTTGAAAGCAGTCTCAAGACTCTGAAGGGAAGCACCTGGAAGTATTTTCAGGTGGATATAGCCTCTAAAATTATACTTCCTTCTCAGAATCGCTACAGTATCGAGCATTTCCTGCATTGTTCTTTCGGGATTGTATTTCACTCCCGAAGAGAGGAACAAACCGCTCACAAGCCTTGCTCTGTGTAGTCTCATAAAGCCGGCAGCGAGTTCCTCCGCTGAAAAGGAAATCCTTGGTACTTTAGTCAAACTCGAAACAGGACAATATGCGCAATCATTCTCACAGATATTAGACATTAGTATCTTTAGAAGGCGGACTTTTTTTCCGTCAGGTAACGTAGTAGGGTAAATCCACTGTGAGAGATTAATATCCTTAACTCTTCTGATTTCCTTTGATACAAAGCAATCGCCACACAGATCAAACTTTGCCTGTTCCCCAAGAAGCTTTACCTTATCGAAGAAATCCACGATACAATATTAAAGTGTTGAGCTAAGTGCTTCAAACATCGATTTTCAAAAGGGATGCCAGACATCGTCTTAACCAAAAGTTGATAGACATTGACTTACCAGAATAGGTGAACTATACTAAATACAATAGGAAAGGAGGTTATATGAAAGGGAATCAAAAGATAATGGATGTATTGAATGAACTACTTGCTGATGAGATAACAGCAATTAATCAATATATAGTACATGCTGAAATGTGTGAAAGCTGGGGATACGAAAAGCTTAATAAGATGATAGAAGACAGAGCAAAGGTTGAGATGAAACATATGGAGATGCTCATAAAAAGAATACTCTTCCTGGAAGGGACTCCTACCGTTACAAAATTAAAGAAGATTGTCATTGGCTCTGCAGTGGAAGAGATGTTTAAAAACGACTGGCAGGCGGAATATGATGCGATAAAAGCTTACAATGACGCCGTGAGAATCTGTGCCGATCTCGGCGATAATGGAACGAAAACCTTACTCGAAGACATCTTGAAAGATGAAGAAGGGCATATAGATGAAATTGAAGAGCAACTTGACCAGATAAAACAGATGGGTTTACAGAACTACTTAGCAAAACAATAAAAAGGACAGCTACAACAAAAAAGGGAACCAATTTAAGCGGTTCCCTTTTTTGTTGTATAACTATAAATTAATTTATGGTGCTTCAAATTGCCAAATTCTTACTAAAGCGTTTCCTCCAGAAATAACTCTCGTTCTTCCGTATATTATTGATCCAGAGGGAGGAATTGGGTTTATTCTCGCAATTATTCTGCTATAACCCTGAGATAAGCCAAATCCCATGGAATTGAAGATTAGATTCAACCCATCAGCATCGAAAGCATTGGCAAATACCCCTCCAGTAGACGAAGCTACCCTTCGCATCTCTGTAAAATCGATGTAGGATGTATCCCCAAGACCTATTGCATATATTGGAATCTGGTAATTCTGTGCCTTTGCAATGACGCTATCACTTGTTATGTCATAACTTTCATTGTCTTCACCGTCCGTTAGGACGAGAATCGCATGGCCATACCCGGATTCAACCCGCGCATGGACATAATCCAGAAGATGCCAAAGTGAAAGGTAGAGAGGAGTGCCTCCCCAGGCTGTTACGCTGTCCAGAGCCTGGAAAAGGTGGACAGTATCACTTACATAAACAAAATCCTGCAGGACTCTCAAATAATAATCATCAATTCCATCACCGTTGTTGTCAGATCCATAAGCATCACTGGCGAAGTCAAATACTCCTGCCTTGTGAGAAGAGTTATTACTAAGAAGTAATCTTATGAAGTCCCTTGAGGCAGATACTCTTAGATAATTCGGGTCATTCCAGTCCATACTCCCACTGGAATCCAAGAGCAGTGCCACTTTAATTTTCCCTGAGACACTCGGCCTTACATAGCTAACATCAACAACGGTAATTGTATACGCAAGCTTTCCAGCCGTTACTGAATCAAGGATCATTGTTACCTGGTCATCTCCAAGATCTATCACATTGTTTTCATCGTCAAGGGCAAGGAGGTTCAATCTGAACCTACCGGTACTCTGGAAATCTGCCTGAGGCACAGGATCACCAAGAAGCCTTAATTCAGTGAGTGTTGGTGTATTATCTTGCTGTTTTTGACAGCTCGAAAATACAAGTGCTCCCAATACTAATGCACCTATGATACGCTTCATAACACACCTCCGCGTTTGAAAAAAGATAATGCCGACACATAAATTAGTCAAGCGTTCGGAAACTTCTCCCTTACTCATCCAGGTTCCAATACCTTTTACCATAACCTTCCGTTGTTTAATCTAGAGGTATAGGCTATAATTTCACAATGAAAATCCCGGGGCTATCTAAACGAAATATTACCATTTCAGTTTCTTTGATTGTAATTGTACTGCTAATCATTATGATTAATACTGCGTCAAAAGAGACCTTTGAAGCCCTGAAACATGCAAAGGCTTTGTACTTGCTTCTTGCGCTTCTTTCCTGGATTTGCTATATCACCTTTGACGGTCTGAGATTCGCCCTCGCAGCTCTGAGCATAGGAGAGAAGCGACTTAACCTGTTCACCTCCGTAAAAATAATTACCATTGGGATATTCCTTGCAGCCGTTTCTCCATTCCAGGTTGCTGGTCTCCCTGTACAGATTATGTTACTCAACAAAAGAAAAATAGGGGTGGGCAAATCAACGGCACTTCTCGCATCGAGAGGATTTATTGCATACACAACAGTACTTATCGCTGTTGTAATATCCTTAAAATACATTTGGCCACCTCCCTCTGGAATCGTTAAAGGAGTGATAATATACGCGACGACAATTGTGGGTGCCATTTTTCTCCTTTACGGATTCGCCCTTTTTGCTCCAAAGTTACTAAAAAAAATAATAAAGAGTGAGAAAATCCTGACAGAAATCCTTTCTCTGAGAGACACTACAATTGCTTTTGTGAAAAACTCGGATAAAAGACTATTGCTTTTATCCTATATCGCTTCCTTCATTTGTCATATTTCACTATGTTCGATACCCTTCTTTTTATCCCGGGCATTTAATTCTCAAATATGGTTTTCAAAAGCCTTTGCCTTCCAGTCACTCATCCAGGGAGGGCTCTTGTGGACACCAACTCCAGGTGGAACGGGCATAGCGGAAGGTGTCGGTCTGTTCGTTTTTAAGGACTTTATGCTTCCAGAGATCCTTGGAATTTTCATAATTGGATGGAGATTTTTCACCCATCATTTTACTGCCATCCTGGGCGCTATCTTATTCCTCCCTGAAATCAGGGAGTTTTAGTTTTATTCCGTTTCTTTTCAGTAAGTCAAATATTTCTGATGCAGAGTATCCCATATACTGCAGCTTGTTGAAAACTCTCTGAAAAACTTTTCTATCAAGGATTTTTTCACCGTGAGTTATTTTTTCCACAATCCTCAGAGCCTCTTCCTCGGGCAATTCTTGGCCCAGCATGGCACTCTCCACAATTTCGCTCCTAATACCTGTTTTCCTCAAAATTTGCTTAATTTTTCTCGGTGAGACGCCTCGGTACAGGTACTTATCTCTTAGCCCCTCTGCCAGTAATTTCTCATCCAGAAGCCCCTCACTCCTGAGAAATTCAAGGGCCTTTTGAATCTCCTCTTCATTGAATCCTTTTACTCGCATCCTTGTTCTTATCTCTGATTCACTTCTCAGGCGATACTTTAATAGAAGAAGGACGTACTTTATTGGGTCCTTCACTTTTTCTTCCTCCTGAGGTTTTCAAAATAGTAAAATATTACCATAATATCAGCAGGATTTACACCAGAAATCCTCGACGCCTGTGCCAGATTTAGTGGTCGAATCTTCTTTAGTTTCACCAATGCTTCATTTGAGAGCCCAGGGACTTCTGAAAAGTCGAAATCTTGAGGTATTTTAAATTTCTCTAATTCTCGAAACCGCTCAATCTCCTTTTCCATCCTCTTTATGTACCCCTCGTATTTTACCTCTGCTTCAACTCTTTCTTTAATGTAAAATGGATAGTCTTCGATTATTCCAATTTTTACAAGATCATCGTAGTGCACTTCAGGCCTCTTCAGATATTCACTACAAGAGATAGCATTTTCGATGGAAGGCATGGATAGAGACTGAAATAGACTGTTGTGAATCGAAGGTTTTAAGATGAATGACTTAATCTTTTGAATAATACTTTCCACAATCTCTCTTTCTTTCAGGAACCTCTCATACTCCCCTTGTTTTATAAGACCAAGTTTGTAACCATATCCCATTAATCGATCTCTTGCATTATCCATCCTCAGGACAAGCCTGAACTCAGCTCTTGATGTAAAAAGCCGATAAGGCTCATCGGTTCCCTTCGTAACAAGATCATCAATCAGCACTCCAATGTATGCCTCTGACCTTGAGAGAGTAAACTCCCTTCTGTCGAGCTTCAACAACGCATTCACTCCTGCAACAAATCCCTGGGCAGCTGCCTCCTCATATCCAGAGGTTCCATTTATCTGCCCCGCGAAAAACAAGTTTTCAACTCGCTTTGACTCAAGGGTTTGCTGGAGTTGGTGGGGCAATACGTAATCGTATTCAATTGCATAACCCCACCTTAAAACACTGACATTCTCGAGACCTGGTATAGTGCGAAGCATCTTGAGCTGGTAGTCGACCGGAATTGATGTAGAAACACCATTGAGGTAGTATTCATGGGTTTCACGTCCATCAGGTTCCAGTATTACCCTGTGAGATTCCCTATCAGGAAACTGGACAACTTTCACCTCTATTGAAGGGCAATAACGAGGACCAATCCCCACAATCTTCCCAGTGTATAGAGGCGAAAAAGGAAGAGACTCTGCAATGATTCGATGCGTATCTGGTGTGGTTCTTGTTACATAGCAAGGCATCTGCTCAATATTCAAAACGGGATTTCTGAAGGAAAATCCCCTTGCAATTTTATCTCCTTCCTGAATTTCCATCTTTGAAAGATCTACACTTCTAATATCTATCCTTGGAGAAGTACCTGTCTTGAACCTTCCAAGTTCAAATCCTATTGACCTCAGGTTCTCTGACAAACTCGTCGAAGGAAACTCCCCTGCTCTTCCCGCAGGGTACGACACAGGACCAATGTGAATCAATCCATTTAAGAACGTACCAGTAGTGACCACAACAGAACCTCCATAGTATTCCATTCCCGACCTGGTTTTGACTCCTTTGACTCGCCGCCCTTCAAGTAGAATCTCCGTTACCTCATCCTGCACCACAGTAATGTTCCTCTCGTTTTCGATTACCCTCCTCATCCTTTCGCGATACTGCTTTCTATCATTCTGACTCCTCAAAGACCAAACAGCTGGACCTTTTGCGGTATTGAGGAGCTTGATCTGGATAGCCGTCTCATCAGCAGCAATACCTATCTCACCTCCAAGAGCATCAATCTCTTTCACAAGGTGAGCTTTTGCTAATCCTCCTATTGAAGGGTTACAGGACATTTGTCCAATTTGATCAATGTTAATTGTAATCAGCAGTACCTTTCCGCCCATTCTGGCAGGTGCAAGGGCAGACTCAATACCTGCATGCCCCCCTCCAACCACAATTACGTCGAAGAAATTTACACGAGTATTCATCGCGGTAATAATAAAATTTGACTATTGAAAAACCAAATGTTAACCTGTAAATTTTCTTTATGGAACAGAGTAATATTTACGAGGTTTTATATAGAATTGGAATTGCTCTAACTTCTGAAAGAAACATTCATTCACTTTTGGAACGCATCGTAGATGAAGCCATCTCTCTTGCAGCCTGTGATGGCGGCACAATTTATACCATTAAGGGTCAAAGTCTTGTTTTCAAGGTATTCAAAAATAGGGTACTCCGCCAGCAGTATCTATCTGATGATATATCCGAAATTCTCAATATTAAAGAAGTTCCGATTTCGAGAAGCAGCCTATCAGGATATGTAGCCTTAACGAAAGAAGTACTTCACTTTCCCGACAGAAAAACGGCACATGAAAGTGGATTTGTTTTTGATACAGTAGCTCTTTCGGGTGTAGATTACACTGTTGAATCTTCGTTGACAATGCCGCTGGTTACTTCAGCCGGAAATGTTGTAGGGGTTCTGCAGCTCGTTAATGCGAGAGATGGAGTGAGCATAGTGCCCTTCAAGCCAGAAACCATTGAGATTATGAAGTTCTTTGCGTCGCAAGCAGCTTCTGCATTGCAGAACGTACAATTGATAGAAGAGTTAAAAGAAGCCCAACTGGACTCCATTTACATGTTATCAACTGCTGCCGAGTTCAGAGATAAAGTTACAGGAGACCATATTAAAAGAATCTCAAGAGTCTCGTACATTATCGCAAGGACTATTAAAATGAGCAGAGAGTTCTCAGAACTAATCCTTTATGCGAGTCCAATGCATGACATCGGTAAGGTAGCGATTCCTGATTATGTTCTTAATAAAACCGACCGGTTAACCCCGCAGGAATGGAAATTAATGAAGAAACATACGACTTATGGAGCAAAAATAATAAAGGAATCTAAGTATCCACTTTTTAAAATGGCCAAAAATATAGCGCTTTACCACCACGAACGCTACGATGGTAACGGCTACCCACACGGGCTTAAAGGAACCCAGATACCTTTGGAAGCGCGAATTGTTCAGGTAGCAGACGTATTCGATGCACTGGTCTCCGATAGGCCTTATAAAACCGCGTGGACTTTAGACGATGCAATGAAATATATTAAAGACTTTCGTGGAGAACAGTTTGATCCGGACGTCGCAGACGCTTTTCTGGAAAAACAGGAAATTGTTTTCAAACTCTATGGAAAGAAAGAATCCTGATGCGAGAAGATGACCTCCTAAAACTCCTCTCAAAGTTCTGGAAAACCGACAAAAAGCTTTTAGTACCTAACGGAGACGATGCCCTGGCTATCGATGTAGAAGGTGAAAAAGCCGTACTAGTAACCGTAGATACGGGGCTCGAGAACGTTCATTTTACAACAGAACTCCTCACCTTTGCAGAAATTGGCTACCGGGCAGTAGCAGGGGCCCTTTCAGACATTGCAGCGATGGGTGGAATCCCAGTAACCATTTTAATAGACCTTGAAATACCAGAATCAGACCCAGTAAAAATAGAAAGCATATATGAAGGTATTAAAGTTCTTCAGGACCAATTCAACTTCTCCGTGGGGGGAGGAAATATTGTTCACGGGGAACGGTGGAGGCTTACTACAACCGTCATTGGCTCTGTAGAGAAAGATTACATATTGAAGAGAAATGGTTTCAGAGAGGGCGATAGAATTTACATAACTGGAGACCTCGGGCGCGTAAACTTCTTTTTTCAGGAACTTGGCAGACCCGAAAGAGATCCAAATGTTTTCGACTCTCTTAGGAATAAATTTGCTCGGCCTGTTCCAAGGATTAATGAAATACAACACTTGAAAAGGTTGTACAGAATTGATGGTGCAATTGATATTTCCGACGGTCTTGGCATTGACTTAACGAGGGTTGCAAAAGCATCTGATGTTGATATAGTTATAAACCTCGAAAGCCTTCCGTACTGCGACGAATTGAATGCTCTTAAAACTAACGAGTTGGAGTTCTATATATACATTGTATCCAGTGGTGAGGAATACGAGGTATGTTTCTGTTCACCAGAAGAAATCAAATCCAATGGTGTTTCGGAAATTGGTTTCGTGAAGAACGGGCACGGTAAAGTATTTGGAATACTGAAGAATCAGATAATTGATATTACAAATCTAGGATACGACCACCTGACGACTTCAATTCTGGAGGGATAATCTCTCCACCTTAAATCCTGAAACTGTTGAGACGAGAAGTACATTAACTCTTTTATCGTCAGAATAAAGGTCTAAGAGATTTTCCGGATCAACTACACTGTATTTTCTCACTACCTGTCTCAAATCACCAAGTCTGACGCTATTGAAAAGTACTCTTATTTCTACTCCAACACTTCCAAGCCTGTTAAGCTCCTCAAATAAATGAGGCTCAATATAATTGTATTCAACGTCGTGATTGAGACGAATACACTCGAAGGGGTTTTCCTTAAAGTAAGATTCAACAAGCTCTAACAATTCCGGAATATCCCTTTCGTACATACTAAACCCACTGGCTGGCTTGTGCCCACCGTAGTCAATAAAAAGATCTGAAAGGTAATTAAGCATATCGAGAGAATTGAAACCATAAGGAGCCCTGACTTCTGCAACTACAACGCCATCTTCACGCTTGCCCATTACAATTGAAGGCACATTGAAACTGTCTTTCAGCTGTCCCGCAACAAAACCAAGATACTGAGGCTCCGCATCAGGGAGATATATAACAATATAATCACGAATCATTTTCAATGCTTTCTTTGCCTGTTCGAGGTAATACTGTGCTTTGTTTTGCCAGGTACTCAATGAATCCCAGATAGGCTTTATAAGCTCTTCAGCTTCTGCAACGTCAGTGCTCATA
Source organism: Caldifarciminota bacterium UBA5631 (assembly GCA_002421425.1). GTDB lineage: Bacteria > Hydrothermota > Hydrothermia > UBA1063 > UBA1063 > UBA1063. The sequence continues at coordinate 61,937 of DIJZ01000005.1, read as the reverse complement.
AGAAGGCGAACACCTGAATTTTCACCGTTTGTTGACTTCCCTGCAGAGACAATGGGAATCAGATCTTCAATGGAAGCCCTTTCGATATTATACCCATTAAGCTTACGGAGATTTTCAAAAGCTTTTACAAAATTCGGTCTATACCATTCAAGGGCTCTTTTTCCCTCCTCGTATATTATCCTATTTTCAGAAAAAAGAGGCACACGGTCTGCTACAGTTCCTATGGCTGCAAAGATAAATAACTCGGGCATTTCTTGTCGAATTTTCAAAATATCCCAGCCTGCCCTTAAAGACAGAAGCTCCCATGCAATTTTCAAAGCAACTCCACACCCTGCAAGATAAGGGTAAGAATCACCACCAATTTTTGGATTTATCACAGGTGCGTCTGGGAGGAATTCCTTTACTTCATGATGGTCACTAACTATTACGTCTATTCCCTTTTCTTTGCAGTACTGAACTCCCTCTACACATGAAGTGCAGGTATCAACAGTAACAATCAAATTCGCGTTATAATTCTTTAGAATATAATCGACGGCCGATTTGGAAAGCCCATAAGCTTCATTCTTTTTAGAAGGGATATAATGGAAAGGACTAGCACCCAGAAACTTAAGGGTTGTTAGCATTATTGACGTCGATGTAATCCCGTCGGCATCTTCGTGTCCAAATATTACAATGTCCTCTCCCTTTCCAACTGCTCTCAGTATTCTTTCCACGGAAGGGATCAAATCCGGTAGTGTCGAAGGGGGCTGCAGGTTTTCTATGGTTGGGTTGAAGGTAGCCTGAGCGAGATCCAGCGTTTTTACACCTTTTTCTACCAGTATCTTTGCAAAATCCCGCGAAATATTGTAAGACAATGAAATTTCTTCAACAAGATCCAAGTTTGTCCTCCCAAATTAAAAAGCGGGTGACGGGACTCGAACCCGCGACNNGCTCTACCAACTGAGCTACACCCGCCTAACATCAAACTGTTTTGCTTTTTCTGTAAATAAGCACTGGTAACTTAGACAGCTTCACTACCTTCGTTGTTACAGAGCCGAGAAATGCACGCTCTACCCATTCTCGTTCCTCGTGTGCCACGACAATTATATTATATTTATTTCGCTCCGCAAAATCAACAATCTCAATTCCTGCGTCAGCACCTTCAACAACGATATATGTTACTCCTTTCATTGGATACTCTGCGACTAGTCTACCTTGCAAGTTCTTCTTAATCTCCTCTATATCACCAACCATCCATGTCATTCCCTGTTCCAAATAAGGTAAAGGATGCAACTCAAAGACGTTGAACACGGTAACATCTGACTTGTAAACTTTAAGCATTTTCGTTATGAGCTCACTATACGCGCTTTTGGAAACATCCGAAAAATCTGCCGTAAAGAGAACTCTTTCAAAACTGAGTCTACTTTTTGCCTCTTTAACGACAAGGCAGCAAATCCTGATACCCTTAATTATATTTAGTGCAGTGCTTGCAATCTGTGCTTTTTTCTCAGGAATACCCACAACTACTAAGTCGTATCCGTGCATTGATTCCTGAATCACAGCACTTGCAGGGTCACCCTCCTTGAAGATTATTTTCGGCTGAATCCCTCTTTCTTCCACAGACTGCGCAATTTTTGCAAGCTCTTGTTGTGCCTTACTCCTGAGTTCTTCGACTCTGACTTCCAGTTCCCTTACTTTTCCAGGAATATCGTAAAATGTAAGTGTTTCCCTTATCTTTGAAGGAAATACATGAATAAGCGTTAACTGCCCCTTCCCATTAAGCAGCTTCCGTGCACAATCAACGGCAATCTTTGATGCAGGACTGAAATCTACGGGTACTAATATTTTCTTAAACATTTTCCTCTAACCCTCTGCTTTCCTTTCTTGTTGCCATAAACTCAAGGAAATCCCATCTTTCCTTAATAAACTCTCGGATCCCTTCCACCACCTCTGGTTTTTTGAGAAGATGTGCAAATCTGGTCTGAGATTTCAGAAATTCTTCAATTGGTAAAGGATTCCTTGGCCTGTAGTTGATTTTGTAAAACCCATATTCAACCTCATAAAGAGGCCAGAATCCCGTTTCTACAGCAAGTTTTGCCATTTCGATGCTCTTATTCTCTGGGTATCCCCAGCCGGGAACGCAAGGTGAATAAACCGCGATAAAAGTCGGACCTTCAATAGATAGTGCCTTCCTTACTTTTTTTACATAGTCGTTCCAGTGACTTACAGAGGCTTGTGCCACATAAGGAATTCCGTGAGCCGCCATTATATCGACTATTGGTTTCTTGTGTTGCATCTTTCCAGGAACTACCTTGCCCGCCGGGGAAGTAGTGGTGCTCGCACCGTAAGGTGTTGAGCTTGACCGCTGTATTCCTGTGTTCATATAACCTTCATTGTCATAGAGAATATAAAGAAAGTTGTGGCCTCTCTCGGCGGCTCCAGATAGAGCCTGAAGGCCAATGTCGTACGTGCCTCCATCACCACCAAATGCAATGAATTTAATTTTCTTTTGTTCTGGAATTTCGCCCTTCCGAACCAGCGCTTTGTAGGCTGCTTCTACACCAGAAATTGTTGCAGCAGCGTTTTCAAAAGCGCTATGAATCCATGGAACCGGCCAGGCTGCATATGGAAAAATTGAAGTAGTTACTTCCATACATCCCGTCGCATTAGCGACCACTACAGGAAAATCAGATGCACTGAGCGTCATTCTAACAACGGCAGGGAATGGACAACCCGCGCAGGCTCTATGACCTGAAGCAAGGCCTTTGTTTCTTTTTGCCAGTTCTTTCAAACTTAACGAAAAAGTATCTGCCATTTTTCCCTCCTACTCCCGTACTCCAACGTACTCAACAAAATCCAGTTTCTTTCCATCTTTGAGCTCTTTCACTCTGTCTATTATGTGAAGAGCATCTTCCATGGGAAAATCCCTTCCACCGAGTCCGAAAACAAAGTTCATAATTCGTGGCCGTGTTTCAAGTTCATAAAGGGAAGATCTTACTTCATTAAAAACGGGACCGCCCATGCTGTTCACTGAGTCTGACCTGTCCATTACTCCAATTGCCTTCACATTCTTGAAGACTTCTGTGAGGAGTTCGAAGGGAAAAGGTCTAAATACCTTCAGTCTCACCAGCCCAACCTTTTCACCTATACTTCTTCTAATATCCACAGCTTCTTTCATAGTGCCAGCTGCAGAACTCATTGCAAGAATGGCATACTCAGCGTCCTCCATGCGATACGTTTCAATGAAAACCGGAAAATCAAAACCAAATTTTGTGTTGTATTCCTCAATTACTTCTTTGATCACCGCTTTAGATTTCTTCATAGCCTCTATCTGCTGCCTTTTGTGTTCAAAGTAGTAGTCAGTTAGATCCAGAGGCCCAACCATTATCGGTTTCTCAACATCAAGAACTGAATATAGTGGCTTTCTTTTCCCGATGAACTCTCTAACTTCTTGTGTATCAAGGGATTCTACGACCTCCATCTCATGGCTAATAATAAAGCCATCAAGAGTGGCCATTACTGGAAGATTTACGGTTTCAGCAATTCTCACTGCCTGAATGAGTGTGTGATATCCCTCATTGGCGTTCTCACAATATATTTGGATCCATCCTGCATCTCTTGATCCCATAGTATCGGAGTGATCGCAGTGTATATTAATGGGAGCAGAAAGGGCTCTATTGACCTCTGCGAGAACGATGGGCAGTCTTAATGCAGAAGCAATGTACAACATCTCATGCATCAAAGCCAGGCCCTGAGAGGACGTACCGGTAATAACTCTTGCACCCGAGGCAGAAGCACCAATGCATGCCGACATTGCAGAATGCTCAGACTCTACGGCAACAAATTCGGTATCTACCTCTCCATCAGAAACGTATTTCGCGAAAATCTGAACGATTTCGGTAGCTGGCGTGATTGGGTAAGCAGCAACAACATCCGGATTTATCTGCTTCATAGCATAAGCAAAAGCCTCATTACCTGTCAAAGCCATCTTTGTTCTTTCTTTCTCAGTCATTACAGCTCCTCCCTTTCCATGTGGATAGCCTTTACTTTTGGAGGGCACACATCGGCACATATACCACATCCCTTGCAATAGTCATAATTAATTCCGGAAACCTTCGGATCGCCTCCCACATCCTTCAGAATAATCGCATTATCTGGACAATAAACCCAGCAAAGGAAACAGCTTGTGCATTTGTTAGGATCCCACACTGGTTTTGAAGTTCTCCAGCTACCTGTTTTAAGATCCTGAGAAGTTGGAACACCTGGTATAAAACACCCCTCTGGTAATTCTTTCCATCCTTTTTTCTTCATAGACCTTTTACCTCCTGGTAGGCTCTTCTAATAGCCTTAATATTGCCCTCAACAACTTCCGGTTTGTATTTAATCCTTAATCTCGCTTCCACGGCTTCAATGAATGTTTCAAAATCCATTAGATGGACAACCTTCATTAGTGCTCCAAGCATAGGCGTGTTAGGAAGATTTCTTCCAAGGACTTCTTCGGAGATCCCGGAAGCATCTACAGTATATACCTTGCCAGGAAGGTCAAACTTCTTTTTAATCGCTAAAGGGTCAAATGACGAATTAATAATAAAGACGGTACTTTCATCGCAGCCCTCTCTCACAGCGTCAGTTGAAAGCAAAGTCGCATCAAGAACACAAACGGCGTTTGGTTTCTGAATGGCAAAATGAACCCTAATCGGCTTGTCATCAATTCTATTGTAGGCAGTAACCGGGGCTCCCCTTCTTTCTGGCCCGTACTCGGGGAAAGCCTGAATATACATACCCGAATGCATCATCGCTTCACCAAAGAGGAGTGCTGCGGTTTTGGCTCCCAGACCCCCTCTTCCGTGCCATCTAATTTCAACCATTTTTTACTCCTTTCTTTGTGTTTGATTATAAACCAGCAAAGGCGTTTTTAAAACATGTGCATGCGTCTGGTAAATAGGATAAATTGGAAATATTGCGAAATTGTACCAAATTAATTGAATTACCTTAATTTTAGGATTAAACTATTTTCTAAATCAAGGAGGGTCCAATGGTTGAGATACGCACGCATGGCAGAGGGGGACAGGGTGCTGTTGTTGCCTCCAAGATCCTCGCCGATGCAGCATTTAGAGTGGGTAAATATGCTCAATCATTTCCACAATTTGGTGTTGAACGACGGGGTGCACCGGTGGTAGCATTCACAAGAATCGCTGAAAGCGAAGAAGAGCTTCCTGTTCGCTCAAATATCTACGAACCTGACCACATCGTAGTTCTTGACCCAACGCTACTTTCCATTCCAGATACCTTTGCGGGTCTGAAGGAAGGTGGCTGGGTTATTGTGAACACACCCGAGCTACCAGAAAACTTAGATATCCCAGCAAAATTCAGAGTTGCAACTGTTGATGCTTCAGAGATAGCCGTAAAATATGGACTCGGCTCAAAGGCTCAACCTATTGTAAATACAGCTATTTTAGGAGCTTTCTCAAGGGTTCTTGAGAATGTTATACCGCTAAGTGCAATATTGAATTCCATTCCAGAAGAAGTCCCCGTAAAGCCAGATGCAAATCAGAAAGCATGCGAAGAAGCATACAACATGACTCGCATAAGAAAATAAGGAGGCTTCATGGATATTAAACCAATAAAAGTAAACTCTCTCAGAGACCTTCCAGAGGCTCCCATATCCCAGGGTGTTACCCTTGTGAGGAAAACCGGCACCTGGAAGAATGTAAAGCCGATAATTGGAGAGAGAAGTGCACCTTGTGAGAATGCATGCCCCTTAAAAATTCGAATTCCAAAATTCATCGATTATCTCACAAAACACGAACAAGACAAAGCTTCTTTGGAAATTCTGAGGTGGAATCCTTTTCCCACCATCACAGGAAGGCTTTGCCCTGCCAAATGCGAAACCGGTTGTAATAGAAACAAGTACGATGAGAAAGTCTCAATTAGAGAACTTGAAAAATTCCTTGGTGATTCCTTCCTTAATCGAAAGCACATCGAAAGAAAAGAAAGAAAAGCAGGAAAAGTTGCGGTCTTAGGAGGATCAGTTTCAGGGATGGCTGCTGCATATGTCATGCTCTCTGAAGGTTTTGAGGTCCATCTGTTTCTGAAAAGCCACGAAACCTTTGAAGATGTGAGAGAGAAAATTCCATCGGAAGTTCTGGACGCCGAAGGAAAAATCCTGAAAAACGCTGGACTTGAATTCCACGAAAACGCACGCTTCGAACTCTCAAGCATTCAGAAAGAGTATGATTTTGTATTTGTGTCAAGCTTCTCCTATCCCACGATGGTCGAAGTCCAGGAACCAAAAACAGGGAAAACAAACTATGAAAAAGTGTATTCATCTATAGAGGATCAGGATATCTCAAAAACGATTAAGAACGCTATCACTGCCGCTTACAACATTGCAGCTTCAGCATCAGGAACAGAATACATCGAAGAGAAGCTTGGGAGAGTTGTTCCTTTTAAAGAGATTATCACAGACTATTTTAATCACGAACCTTCCGTGAAGGAAATATTGGAAACAGGAACTGCAATTCAAGAAGCCCTTAGATGTTTTTCCTGCGGAACATGTAATTCCTGTGGAAATTGTTATGTATTTTGTCCTGATTTTGCAGTAAAATGGGTTGACAATTTTCCTGAATTCGACTACGACTATTGTAAGGGTTGCGGAGTGTGTGTGAACGAGTGCCCCAGAGGCATTCTTGAGTTGATTCCAGAAAAATAAGGGAGGCACTTATGTCAATTAAGAAAGTATTAACTGGAAACCATGCCGTTTCATACGGAGCGATGGCATCGAGGGTCCAGGTTATTTCTGCATACCCCATCACACCACAAACCCAGGTAGTAGAGCTGCTCTCGGAACTTGTTGCTGATGGGAAATTAGACGCAATCTTCGTAAACGTCGAATCGGAACATTCTGCTATGTCTGCTTGCATCTCCGCTTCTGCCGCTGGTGCAAGGGCCTTCACTGCGACATCAGCCCAGGGACTTGCTCTTATGCACGAAATGCTACATTGGGCAGCAGGTGCCAGATTACCGATAGTACTTGCGGACATAAATCGTGCTATGGCGCCTCCCTGGACCATTTGGACTGACCAGAATGATTCTCTCTCCCAGAGGGACACAGGCTGGATGCAGATATACGTTGAATCTAATCAAGAGGCCTTTGATAGCATAATCCTCGCCTACAAAGTTGCGGAGCAGGTATTCCTTCCCTGCATGGTAGTTCTTGATGCCTTCGTGCTCTCTCATACTTCAGAACCAATTGAAATACATGACCAAGAAAAAATTGATGAGTATCTTCCTCCTTACAGGCCAATGGTTACAATTGAACCTGGAAAACCCATTGGTTATGGAGCCCTTGCAGCCCCTGATACATATATGGAATTCAGATACAAAATGCAAAGAGCAATGGAAAACGCAGTAGAAATCTTCGAGAAGGAAGGAAAGCTCTTTGGAGATATGTTCGGACACTCTTATGACCTTGTTGAGCCATATATGATGGACGACGCAGAATACGTTATTATTACTGTGGGCGCCGTAACGTCCACCGCCAGGGTTGCAATACAGGAACTCAGAAAGAAGGGTGAAAAAGCTGGATTGTTAAAATTCAGAGTATTAAGGCCATTTCCCTTCGAGAAACTTCGAGAGCTGCTGTCAGGGAGAAAAAAGGTTGCAGTAATAGATAGGAATATCTCTTTCGGACATCACGGGATATTCTACCAGGAAGTTAAGTCTGCTCTATATCCCCTAAGCAATAGACCTCCAGTATTCGGATATATTGCAGGTCTTGGTGGAAGAGATATCACAGTAAGCGACGTAGTTGACATATATGAAGATATGAAAAAGCGAGAAACCCTTGAAGAAATAATATGGAAGGGGGTCAAATTATGATAATGAAAAACTGGCAAATTCCAGAAAAAGAGTTACTTTTCAGCGGGCATGCAGCATGTCAAGGTTGCGGTGGCGCGCTGGCTATGAGACTTGCCCTCAAAGCCCTTGGAGAAAACTCAGTCGCCACAATTCCAGCCTGTTGCTGGACCATTATATCTGGTGATGTGCTTTACCATGCTTTGAAAGTACCTGTTTTTCATACCGCTTTTGAGACTGCTGCTATATCTGCAGCGGGTTTAAAAGCCGGTCTGAGCGTAAGAGGACTCAAGGATGCGACCGTTTTTGCATGGGCAGGCGATGGAGGAACCTTTGATATTGGCATTCAAGCTATATCGGGTGCTGCAGAAAGAAATGAAGATATCATTTACTTTGTATACGATAATGAAGCATACATGAACACTGGAATCCAAAGGTCCAGTGCAACGCCATGGGGTGCATGGACAACCACAACCCCAGTAAAGCATCCTGAAGACAAGCCCAAGAAGAATATTGACGAGATCCTCGCAGCGCACAAAATTCCATACCAGGCCACAGTGAACGTAGCATACCCGGAGGATTTCATCAGGAAGGTTACAAAAGCAAAAAATGTTAAAGGATTCCGCTTTATCCACATTTTTGCTCCATGCCCTCCCGGCTGGAAAATGGCTTCAGATATTAGCATCCAAGTTGCAAGACTCGCAACGCAAACCGCCATTTTTCCATTATATGAAATTGAGAACGGGCGGAATTACACCGTTAGCTATCTTCCCCCAAATAAGTTACCTGTTATCGAGTATCTCAAAATGCAAGGAAGATTCAAACATCTCAAAGAAGAAGACGTTGAGCACATACAGAGGATGGTAGACGAGAATTTAGATTATATTCTGAAAAAGCATGAACTTACCCACGGAACACTGGAAAATATCCCGAGACCGGAATTCTATAAGTGAGGTAAACAATGGAATTCAAGAATGCATGGAAAGTTTCGAATGTGGATGAAGTATTCAAATATTGCGAGTCATACAAAGAGTTTCTTTCAGAAGCTAAAACTGAGAGGGAGACTGTTGAATACTTCTTAGATCACCTTAAAGGAAATGGCGATATTAAGACGTATAATTTCAAAGGCAAGAGCCTCGTGCTTCACAGAAAGGGCAAATCTGATATTCGTAATGGCTTTAGAATCCTTGCAGCCCACATTGACGCTCCACGTATAGATATCAAACCGAATCCAGTGTACGAGGATACAGATCTGGCGCTCCTTGAAACACATTACTACGGAGGAATTAAAAAATATCAATGGGTCACAAAGCCCATGGCAATACGCGGATTAATTGTTAAAAAGGATGGGAATTCTCTAAAGGTAAATATCGGAGATGTACAGGGTGACCCTGTATTTACTTTCACTGATATTCTGCCCCATTTGGCACGAAATGTACAGGCAACAAAGAACATTTCAGAAGCAATACAGGGAGAAAAACTTGACCTTGTCTTCGGGCATATTCCTTTGAAAACTGAAGATGAAAAAATTAAAGAGAAAGTTAAGACAAATATCCTTGCGCTCCTAAAAGAAAAGTACAACATAGAGGAATCTGACTTTCTTTCTGCAGAATTAGAAATTGTGCCTCAGGGACCTGCCCTTGATGTTGGTGTTGACAGATCAATGGTGGGAGGGTATGGACAGGATGACAGAGTCTGCGCATATACCGCTGTGACGGCGCTAATGGATGCAACACACGTGGAAAAAGATACACTGGTGATTCTATTTGACAAAGAAGAAACAGGCTCTGACGGCAATACGGGAGCGCAATCATTGCTCCTCGAATATGCAATTAGCACCATCCTGAGGGAATATGGAATTACAGACTACACAAGCATTCGTGAAATCCTTTACAAGAGCGAAGCGATCTCAGGAGACGTAACTGCAGGAGTTGACCCAAACTGGAAAGAAGTCCATGAATTGAAAAACGCTGCAAAATTAGGTTACGGGATCGGAATCTCTAAGTACACGGGTTCGGGAGGCAAGTACTCTACGAATGATGCCCACGCTGAGTTTGTTGCAAAGGTAATCTCTATCTTCGAAAGTAATGGAGTAGCCTGGCAGGTTGCAGAGCTTGGAAAAGTTGACGAAGGAGGAGGAGGAACTGTGGCAAAATATTTATCAAAGCTCGGAATTGATACCATTGATGCCGGCACACCACTCCTTTCAATGCACTCCCCCTTTGAAATTGCATCAAAGGTCGATATTTATATGACTTACAAAGGCTACAAAGCTTTTATTGAAGCTAAATAAAGGAGGCACAATGAAAAGGCCCTTAGGTCTCATATTAACAGCCATTGCTGCAGTACTATTGTATAAGCTCCCACTACTTAGCTCAATGACGGAGCCCCAGAAGGTTACTGCTATTATTTTCTTCGTTGCAGCAATTCTCTGGATCTTTGAACTAATTCCTCTTTACGCTACTTCCTTCGTAATTGTTATTCTTGAGGTACTCTGGCTTTTGCCAAAAATCGAAGGGGCTAAGGCAAGCACGTTCCTTTCACCATTCTTTAGCACCACAATAATCCTGTTTCTTGGTGGATTTGTCCTTGCAAAAGGTCTTGAATCTTATAAAATTGACGAGCTTGTTGCAGAGAAAATTCTGGAGAACACGGGCGGAAGGCCAGGGCTTACACTCTTTGCTTTTCTAGCAGTCTCCGGGTTTCTCTCTATGTGGATGTCTAACACAGCTGTGACAGCCCTTATGCTCGCGGTAACTTTACCAGTGGTTAGAAAACTGGCAGACAAAAATTACGCGAAGGCGCTTCTTATATCCATAGCCTTTGGAGCAAATATCGGTGGAATGGGAACTCCTATTGGGACTCCGCCAAATGCAATTGCCCTGGATTATCTGAAAAAAGCAGGAGTGGGTATTAATTTCGCAAGATGGGTTGCGTTTGCCCTCCCATTTGTTGTCATACTTACAATAATCGCCTGGTTGTTTCTCTACTTTTTCTTCCCCCACAAAGTTGAAAAGGTGGAGATGCATGTTTCTGCTGATACGACAAGGAGAAGAGACCCGAGGGTAAAAGTTATTATTATTGTTTCACTACTTACGGCCTTACTGTGGCTTACTGAATCTATTCACAAAATCGATGCTGCTTACATCGCGCTTCTTCCCGTACTCATTTACTTCTCATTTAACATACTGGAACGAAAAGACTTCAACAGTCTCAGCTGGGACGTGCTTATTCTAATGGGTGGTGGGCTGTCTCTGGGTGAAGCGTTTAAAGTTAGCGGTTTAGGGTCATACATTGTGAACTCCCTTGGCCTAACAAACCTTTCCTTTACAGGGCAGCTTGCTCTCCTTGCCGGAATTACAGCAATAATTACAAACTTTATGTCTAACACGAGCACCGCAGCCCTCATAATACCTCTGGCTATGGGATTATCTCTAGACCCCGTCCATCAAGCTATACTTGTAGTATCTATAGGTCTTTCCGCATCGGCATCAATGCTGCTACCAATAAGCACTCCTCCAAATGCAATCGTCTACAGTTCCGGAGAACTCAAAGTAATGGATATGTTCAAGACCGGCTTTGCTATATTAGTGCTTCAAATCCTCATCCTTCTAACCTTTGAAAGGTTTATGATAGGACTTATTATTAAATAATACTGGGGAAAATAAGCGTATACAAAGGAAGTTATTCCGTTTAACTTTGAAAAACGTTATAAGAACAGTAAAATAAACTTCTGTATGAGAATCCATTTTAATGGAAAGATTCTGGAGCTTGAAAGCAAGGAATTTGCTGGAAAGCGAATTATTGATATAATTGGACACGATAGAAATTTTCTAATCGCTCGGGTGGATGGAGTTCTAAGGGATCTTACATATACCCTTTCGGGAAAGGAAAGCCTCATAAATGTTCTTACTTTCAATACTGATGAAGGAAGAGAGGCATACTGGCATACATCGTCTCACATAATGGCGCAGGCTGTCAAGGAGATTTTCCCTCAAGTGAAAGTAACTATTGGACCTGCCATTGAGAATGGATATTACTACGATTTTGATACCAACGGCTATAACTTTACCGAGGAAGACCTTGAAAGAATTGAAAGTAAGATGCGAGAAATAATTGCGATGGATTCTCCTCTCGAAAGAATCGAACTAAAAAAGGAAGATGCAGTCAAACTATTCGAGGATATCGGTGAACTATATAAGGTGGAAATACTTAAAGAAATTGAAGACGATGTAGTCTCCATTTATAAGCAAGGTAATTTTATTGATTTGTGCAGGGGTCCTCACCTCCCTTCTACCGGATATGTGACCGCTGTTAAGCTTTTGAGTGCGTCAGGGAGTTACTGGAGAGGTGATGAAAACAATGCAAGATTACAGAGGATTTATGGCATCTCATTTCCATCGGAACAGGAACTGAATGAATATTTGAAAAAGCTTGAAGAAGCAAGGAAACGGGACCACAGGATTCTGGGAAGGGATCTTGACCTTTATTCCTTTCATGAAGAAATCGGGCCAGGACTAATTTTGTGGCATCCCAAAGGAGCTGCAATAAGACATACCATCGAAGAATTCTGGGTAAACGAACATTTAAAAAGGGATTACGAACTTGTGTACACTCCCCATGTTGGCAGAGCAAAATTGTGGGAAGTGTCAGGTCATTTGGATTTCTATAGAGAGAATATGTACCCTGCCATGGAGCTCGATAACCAGGAATATTTTATAAAGCCGATGAATTGTCCTTTTCATATAATGATTTACAAGTCAAAGGTGAGAAGTTACAGAGACCTGCCTATCAAATATTGTGAGCTCGGAACTGTCTACAGATACGAGAGATCAGGCGTACTGCATGGCCTTCTCAGAGTGAGGGGCTTTACTCAGGATGATGCTCACGTCTTTGCCCGCCCAGACCAGATCCTCGAGGAGATTAAGAAAGTAGTTGAATTTGCGTTCTTTATTCTTAATAGATTCGAATTTAAAGACTATGAGGTTTTCGTCTCAACGAGACCCTCAGAGTGTGTCGGAAGCCCTGAAATGTGGGAAGAAGCTACCTCTGCTCTTAAGAAAGCTCTGGAGGAGATGCACGTTTCTTACAGGGTTGAAGAAGGCGGTGGCGCATTTTACGGTCCAAAAATTGACATAAAGATTAAGGACGCTCTCGGACGTTCCTGGCAATGTTCAACCATCCAGTTTGACTTTAACCTTCCCGAAAGATTTGATGTTACTTACCGAGACAAAGACGGCATCGACAAAAGGCCTTATCTAATTCACAGGGCTTTATTTGGCTCTATGGAAAGATTTTTCGCAACCCTTATAGAGTATTACGCTGGTAATTTTCCGCTGTGGCTCGCTCCTGTTCAGATTGCAATCTTACCAATTTCAGAAGATAATTTAGAATATGCTGAAAATATTTACGGAACTCTCAAGGAAGAAGGATTCAGAGTTAAAATTGACAAAAGTAATGAAAAACTAAATGCAAAGATTCGCGACGCAGAAGTTGAAAAGATTCCCTACATGTTAATAGTTGGCAAAAAGGAAGTTGAACAAAATTTAGTCTCCATTAGAAAACATGGAACCGGTGACTTAGGAAAAGTGTCGCTGGGTGATTTTATTGAGTTACTGAGAAAAGAATTAAAAGGAGGTTATAACCATTAGAGAAAACCAACCCCTACTGGGCCCAAACTTCAAAAAAAGAAACAAAGAAGAACCCTACAGGGTAAACGAGAGAATAAGAGCGTATGAAGTCCGGGTAATAGGACCAGATGGAAAACATCTTGGAATTATGAAAACAAGGGAAGCCGTCAAAATAGCCTTCGAGAGTGGTTTAGATCTTGTTGAAGTTGACCCCAATGCAAATCCACCTGTGTGCAAAATACTTGATTACGGAAAACTCAAATACGAGGAGCAGAAAAAGCAAAAGGAAGCAAAAAAGAAGCAACAGGGGGAAGTCAGAGAAATCACAATGGGACCGAGGATTTCCGACCACGACCTGGAAGTGAAACTGAAAAAAGTTAAAGAATTTCTTGAATCCGGAAACAAAGTTCGCATTAAAATAATGTTCAGAGGAAGAGAAATGACTCATCTCGAGTGGGGAAATGAGCTATTCACCAAAATCACTTCAACCCTGGAAAACGAAGCAGAAGTTGAAGTACCACCGAGATTGGAGGGAAGAAACCTTACTTTTCTCTTAAAATCAAACAAATAACAAACACGTAATTAAGGAGGATTTTATGCCTAAGGTAAAAAGTAAACGTTCGGCTCAAAAGAGGTTTAAAATCACAGGTACGGGAAAAGTTAGAAGGTTTAAGGCATTTAAGAGCCATCTTCTGACGGGAAAAAGCCCAAAAACAAGAAGAAACTTAAGGAAACCTGACCTTGTTGACAAGACAGAGGTGAAAAAAATTAAGAGGCTAATGCCTAACAGCTTCTAAATCCAAGATGCAGCTTGCCGAAATAAAGTCCTTCTTCAAAGAGAAGGAAATTACCGTAATTTGTGGTGGGTGGTCAGGTGAAAGAGAGGTTTCTCTAAGATCTGGCAGAAAAGTCTTTGAGAGTCTCCAAAAGCAGGGCTTTAACGTAAGATTTTTCGACCTGACAAAGGATAACCTGACGGAGATCAAACCTGGCTTTACCGACGTTGCTTTTATAATCCTCCATGGAAAACCTGGAGAAGATGGCACAATTCAGGGTATGCTCGAATTGATGGGAATTCCTTATACCGGTTCCGGTGTTATGGCTTCCGCAATAGGGATTGACAAAATTATGACCAAAGAAATCATGAAAAGTATGGGTATTAGTACTCCACCCTACTACTTCATCCCCAAGAACAGTAACTTATTTGTGGAGTCCACCAAAGCTCTTGAGAGAATAGGAATTCCTGCTGTTATTAAGCCAAGATGTGAGGGATCCAGTCTTGGCGTTGCAATTGTTCATAGTATCGAAGAATTCAATAAGAAGATCAGAGAAGTTTACGAAAATTTTGGAGATCTATACGTGGAGAAATTCATCGAAGGAAAGACTGTGACCTGCGGAATTCTTGGGACTGGCGAAGGAAGCTTTGCTTTACCTATTCTTGAGCTCGAAGTCGTAGGAAGAGAATTCTATGACTACACCGCCAAATACACCAAGGGAATGACGAATTTTATTATTCCTGCGAGAATTTCCGAGAAGGCTACCACAGAGTATAAGGAGGCATCTTTGAAGCTTCACAGAGCACTTGGATGCAGGGGATTTTCAAGAGTTGATGGAATCGTAGATGAAAAGGAGAACTATTACATCCTCGAAATCAACACGCTTCCAGGAATGACGGAACTGTCAGACCTGCCAAAGGAAGCGGAACACATTGGAATATCTTACGACGAAGTTGTTCTCTATATTCTCAAGTCGGCCTTTGAGTAGTGAAAAAATAGAAATTAAACCACTCATCTGGGTATTTTTTTACACTACTAATGAAGTGGTTATATATTTCTGACTCAAGGTTCTCAGCATCAATTCTCACCACATCAAAACGTACTTTTTCCATTCTGTTATCCCAGTGACATGTCAGGAAGTACACATTCCCCTCAATGAGCTTTGGTAATCTTGTTATGCCTTCTGCAAAGATCACGTTACGATTCATAAACCTCTTGATTGTGTATCTTCCTGATGTAACTCTATCCACAAGTACAACAAGTGCGTAGTTTGCTTCTTTTTTTAGTTTTTGCACTGCCCTGAGAGTTTGCCTGCCAACAATGAATACCTTGATTCCTTTTCTGAATCGCAACCACATCCACAAGTAAAACTTTGGGATGTTCTCCATCAAGGTGTAGAAATTAAAGTTATAAAAATTAACATACTTAGAAGCTATGTCCCAGGGGCCCATATGGATTGAGAATATTATGGATCTCTTGTCTCTGAAAACTTCAAGGTCGCTCAAAACCATTATCTTTTCCCACTTCTTTGGGTTCGTCTTCATCACCCTAATGTAAGTTACAAATAACTTCCTAAATGTATCTCTTACCAGCCTTTTCCTTTCATATAGAGATTTCTCGGGGAAGAAAATATTCATATTCTGCATCACTGCCTTTGTTCGCCAGTCAAATTTGCGGAAAGCGTCTGCAAGAACAACGGCGAGAAATTCTGCAACTTTCTGCGGTAAAAAAATACATAAGAACTGTGCAACCAGAGTCACAAGCATTTTTACCTTACCTCTTTGTAAACTTGTTCAACCTTCTTCGCAACCTCTAGCCAGTGAAACATTTTTACAAACTCACAAGCTTCGCTACGGAGCCTTTCCTGGAGAGCCCTATTACTCATCAACTCTCTAATTTTAAAGGATAAATCAACGAAATTCTCATTTTCAAAAATTAAACCGTTCTGACCATCCGTAATGACATTTAGATATCCTTCAATTTTAGAAGCAATAACCGGAACTCCACAAGCCATTGCTTCGAGTAGAATAATTCCAAAACTCTCACCACCCGTTGAAGGGGCAACAAAAATATCCAGCTTACGGTAGAATTCTGGTAATTCGTTACGCGGGATTTTCCCGAGGAATGTCGCAGGAATCCCGTTATCAATACAATATTTCTTATAATATTCAGTGAGGGGTCCCGAACTTCCCACTATAAGGTGAGCTTTTTCTTTAAGTTCATTATCCCTTGCAAAGGCCTCCAGAAGTATATGTAACCCTTTCCGTGGTTCATGCCTGCTCAAGAAACCAACATTAACTTTACCTTCGACAAATTTTCCTTTCTTCTCCGGGAAAAATAACTCTAAATCAACGCCGTTTGGAATTATTGTCCAGTCACCTCGATAAGGTGGAATAACTGCTTCTTTTGCCGTCTTTGATACAAAAATAAATTTTCCCAGCTTTCTTGCGTCCTCTTCAAAGAATATTCTGGCAATTCTATTCCAGTTAAATCCAACAAAAGCGGTATGAAAGGTAGCCACTGACGGATACTTTGAATAATGAAGGGCTAAACCTGGAAGATTTGGAGCAAGAGGACCGTGAAGATGAACAACATCAAATTTGTTCTTCCTGTAAAAGTCCTTTAGAAAAGCAGGTAATCCGGAATCAAAAGTTAATGTTAGCTGAGTATGGTTAAAAATCTTAAGAGCAGGGGTAAGAACTACTCTACCTCTTCTTATAACATTCGTATCAACCTCTTCAGTAAGCCCGGGGTATCCTGAAGTTAAAACATAAACCTCGTGTCCAAGTCTTTCAAGATATTTTTTAAGATTATAAATATGTTCGCCAACACCGCCAGGGAACGGCAAATAGGCATCACTTACCTGTAAAATCCTCATTTCTTAAATATAAAGGAAACTAAATAAAAAATAGTTGCAGTTACAACTACTGCAGCACCAACAGGCACATCAATGGCCAGAGATAGGATAAATCCTGTAAATGAACTTACTACCCCAAAAGCAATAGCCATTATAATCATCTGGCTAAAATGTTTTGAAATCCTTTGGGATAAAGAAGGAGGGATAACCATAAGGCCATAAACTACAAGGGCACCAACCGATTTCATACTGAGCACAACTGCAAGTGCTGTAAAAAGAAAGAAATATAGCCTGAAACTGCTCACATTTATTCCAGAGGCTAAGGAAAGTTCAGTAGAAAAAACAATCTGAAATAACTCCCTCTGGTAATAAATAACGAACAAAAGATAAAAAAGAAAGGCAACGACAAGGAGAATTACGTCGATTAAATTGGCCATCAATGGACTACCGAAAAGGTAGGACATAGCATCTGAAGCGTAAGTTCTGGCAAGGCCGAAAAACAAAATTGCTAAAGCCATAAAGAAGGAAAACAGAATACTCAGAGTTTGTTCATATTTTCCTTCCTTTTTCTCGCTCAAATACCACAGAGAATATGCAGAAATTATAGTAACTACAACAGCACCCAATAATGGATTGAAACGAAGGAAGTACCCTGAGGCAATTCCTGCAAAAGCAATATGGGCAAAGCCAGCTGCGAGAAAAGAAGTCCCTGAAAGAAGCGAAATAGAACCAGCAAGGGGCAAAAAGGCACCAGCAATTAGCACCGCTATGAATGCTCTTTGTATAACTGAAAGTTTAAGCATTTCTATCATGGTGAACATCCCTTACGTTTATGAACCTCAACCCTCCCTTGCTAACTACATCAACCTTCGTTTGATAAACTTCGGATAGCACCTCTGGCCTTATAACCTCATCGAATGAACCGATGAAATATGTGCCATATCCCATCAAAATAAACTTAGTCGCTACCTTAAAGTATGGGTTTACGTCATGAGTTATAAGAATCACCGGAATTTGAGCCGTCTTGTGCGTATTTACTATTACTTCGTTAACCTGTATCTCGCTTGCCATATCAACCCCTGAGGTAGGTTCATCAAGTAATAAAACCTTAGGGGGACCCATTAGAGCCCTCGCTATCAATCCACGCTTTTGTTGCCCACCTGAAAGGTGGGCAAAAGGTGTGTCTTTAAAATCGAGCAATCCTACTGTCTTCAAATTTGCCATCGCCTGTTCTTTAAACATTTGTGGAATCTCCTGCAAGGGTTTTAACAGAGGATAGCAACCAGAGATTACAACATCATAAAGGGTAGCGGGAAAACCCCTATCAATATTGTAAATTTGAGGAACATATCCAATCATCTTTTTATGTGGACAAACCCCAGTAATAGGACATCCAAAGACATAAGTTTCGCCTTTAAGAGGTCTTAAAATGCCCAGGATAGTCTTTGCAAGAGTTGTTTTACCAGCGCCATTAGGTCCAAAAATAACAAGAAAGTCATCTATTTCTAAGGTAAAAGTCAAGTCTTCCGCAACAACATTTCCGTGGTATCCGATTGAAACCTTATCGAAGACTATTTCTGGCATTCTAAACCTCTTTTAACATAAAGGGCCTGTTCTTTTATGCTACTTAGAAAATTACCGCCAAATAGGGGGTTAAGAAGAACATAACACGCACCGGATTCCTTAGCAAGGTTTTCACAAATCCTGGAAGGCATATTGTTTTCTGCAATTATAAGACGAATATTCTCGGCCTTTATCCTTTGAACCCACCTTGCGAAATCACCAGCTGAAACTTCCTTTTCACCGTGATGAACGAGGGCGCCAGCAACTTTTAAACCGAGGGGTTCAAGGAAATTGTTCCACGACGGGTGGTACAATAGTACCTTCGTTTCAGAGTAACCCTTGAAGGAATCTTTAAGTTCTTTCACAAGTGAATCAAAGCGGACAAGGAATTGCTCAAGATTTTTTCGGAAGATAAGAGAATCTTGAGGAAAAGTGTTCTCCAGTCTCTGCTCAATAATTTTCGCACACTCAGGAACAAGTGTGAGGTCTAACCATATATGGGGATTGGTCACCTTAATATCTTTACTTACAAGTTCATCATAGAGCCGAAGGCAATTTTTATGCTTTTCGCATATTCTCTTACCCCACCCTTCAATGTGCCCCCCAACTTCAATGTGAAGGTCCGAAGTTATGGCGGTTTTTAGGTCTGAAGGCTTAATCTCATAAGTATGAGGATTTTGCATTTGATTAACTATTGAAACTACCCTGTATTGACCCCCTGCTATAAAACTCACCATAGAGGCAAGGGGTGGAATTGAAACAGATATAGTTTTTGCCAAAATCAGAAGATAAAGGATAAACATCCTTACACCTCCGTATTTGATTAAATTTTAAAACATCTACCACGTTTTCGTAGCTGAATCAAGTCTGGCGTGGTATAACAGTTAAATAGATGACATTCTTCAATGCTACAAGCCAAAAAGTTCAAAGTGTTACCCGACAGCGTAGCTATTATAACATAAAGGCAAATCCTGATAAGCCACCAAAAAAGGAAAATTCAAAGCTAAAAATCAATCTCACTCAAAATTAAGGATCTCAGACAAACACAGGCGGAAAGATTAATTTGGGGCAATGCCGCAACTCTGAATTGACATTTCAATGAAACGATAATATAATAAAAAGGGGGGGATATAATGAAGTTTTGTAAGATTTTATTTGCTTTTTCTTTTGTTTCGATCTCATCACTTTTTGCAAAAGGGTATCCCATTGCATGGGGGTACATTTACCGCTACATTGATGGGCAGTTAGTCCCAGTCTCAGATGCAAAGCCCTTGATTTTAGAAGGTAATCCTCCTTGCGCTTCAATAAATCAACCTTATGATTTTGAAGGCGATGTATTGTTTTCTCCACCGAACCTCAATTTCAACCCTAATAAAGAGAATTTCGTCAGTTTTTATCCCTTATGCAATTGGTCTGATTCAGGGTTTAGTGCATTTGACGTAAAGTTTTTTTCCATCAATAATAGAAATTTTATAGCCCTAACTGGACACTATACCAACCTGCAACAGTTTAGATTTAGAATAATCGAATATTCTCCAGAAACCCAAAACTTATCTCTGAAACTTGATCTAAACTTGCCATGGACAACACGCATCTTTGCAGACCCTCCCTTTATTTATGCAGGCATGAGGGAGTTTGGCATAAAAGTTGTAAACTTCAGTAACCCAGAATCTCCAGAAACCCTTACTATTTCGGGTATAAGAGTCCACGACATCTGCGGTGATGAAGACTACCTTTATGTGGCTTCAGGAACGGGGCTTGCTGTTATTAATAAATTCGACTTTAGTGTCGCTTACACCTGGAACGATAGTGGGGATCGCAATTATACCATTGCTTACAATCCTGCTACTCAAAAAGTTTACCTCAGTCACAGATACTCAATGGTAAGAATCTTTGATGCTTCAGATCCTACAAACCTAATAGTCCTGGATTCTATCAATGTCCCCGGAGATTATTTTGATGTAGGTGTGTGGAATCACGATACATTATTCGTTATAAGGACTCCCTTGAGAGGTTTTTCCCTCTTCAAAGAGGATGTTACAAGTTGTGGTTCTTACGAGCATGACTATGGTATGGTCTTTCCATATGCAGGAATAGCCAGATCACCTTTCCTTTACGTATGCTGGGAAATTGAGGGAATACATAAGTACCTGTATAGTGCGGGCGAATTTCAACTTACAGGATACTTCCAGCCGGACACCACATGGTATGGAGCCGTAGAAAGTTGTGATATTATTGATGACTCTACCATTGTAATTGGTGCCAATGATAGAGGTGTTTATATACT
Source organism: Caldifarciminota bacterium UBA5631 (assembly GCA_002421425.1). Taxonomy (GTDB): domain Bacteria; phylum Hydrothermota; class Hydrothermia; order UBA1063; family UBA1063; genus UBA1063. The sequence continues at coordinate 40,988 of DIJZ01000005.1, read as the reverse complement.
AAGAGAAAGAACAGTAAGTATAGGAGAATGTATTCCATGCAAAAAGGCTAAAATTAATGCTCTCTATTACAGTGGGAAGTTAAAATTCAACATCCCTTCCCAGGAACCTCTTCCCTTACGGTTCGAGATTTTCACGATAGACGGAAAAATGATTTATTTTACGGCCATCAAACAACCGGGGTTACAAGAGATTGATGTTAAATTGCCCTCGGGGGTATATTTTCTGGTTTTGAATGGGAAAAGGAGATACACAGCTAAATTTGTGTCTGTGGATTAATTACATTATCTTCTATCTTAGAAATCTCTATCGAACAAAAGGTGTGACTTACTTTTTACCTCAAACCAGGCTGCTTAGAATTTCACTGCTACACCGAAGTCGATATCCAACACCACTTGAAGCTACACAAAGAATCCATGAAAATATAAAAAAGGGGGGTATATGGACAAAGCGTCTATAGTTGATATGGCAATTGAAAATGAAAAAGGTGCCATTTTTACTTACCTCGAAATTGCAAGGAAAACGAAGGATATAAGTGGAAAAAATATGTTTATAACCCTATCAGGCGAGGAAGTCAAACATTTAATATCCCTAACGGAAGTTAAAGAGTTATTTAGTAAAAAAGTACACATAAAGACTCTTGAAGTGCCAAAATCAGAAATCGAAAAATTACTTCCAGATATTAAAGCGAGAGAAAAAAAGAAACACGGGAAATCGGAATTGAATGAACTTGATGCCCTTGAAATCGCTCTTGAACAGGAAAAAAAATCTATGGAATTCTATGAAACTCATTATCAAATCGTTGATGATGAGTCTCTCAAAGAGTTACTGAAAAAGTTGTATGAGACCGAAAAAGCCCACTATGAACTCATAATGGCCCAGATCGATTATATAAAAGGCACAGGATTCTGGTTCGATATTCCTGAATTCAGCATGGAATAATGGCATTACTCGGTGCGCACATTTCAATTTCTGGAGGAATAGAGCTGGCTCCAGAAAGGGCTTTTAGCCTTAAATGCCAGACTTTGCAGATATTTTCAAAGAATCAGCGACAGTGGTTAGCGAAAGATTTAGAACCGGAGACAGTAAATCGTTTTAGAGAAAACATAGAAAAATTTAAGATTGTAAAGCCAGTAATTCACGACTCATACCTTATAAATCTGGGTGCAGCAAATCCCGATACACTCGAGAAATCCAGGACCGCCTTTCTTGACGAAGCCCTTCGTGCTTCTGCGCTGGGAATCCCCTATCTCGTATTTCATCCTGGCTCAAACCCCGATGTTAACGAAGGAATAAAACTCGTTTCAGAAAACCTGAACTTTACTATCGAAAAGACAGAAGGAGTAATACTTGTTATAGAAATAACTGCAGGCCAGGGCAATGCCATCGGGCGAAGGTTCGAAGAAATACAAAAAATAATCGAACTTGTGGAAAATAAACACAGAGTAGGCGTTTGTTTTGACACTGCTCATGCTTTTGAATCGGGGTATGACATCCGTGACGAGGAAAGCTATTCCAAAACCTTCGAGGAGTTCGACAGGATAATAGGCATTAAGAAACTAAAATGCTTTCATTTAAATGACTCAAAAACTCCCCTTGGGTCAAACGTGGACAGACACGAACATATTGGAAAGGGGCAACTCGGCATTAAAGCCTTTGAACTTCTTGTCAATGATGCACGCTTTCAGGAACTTCCAATGATTCTTGAAACTCCAGGTGCCGAAGAATTCTACGAAGAGAATCTGGAAACTTTAAGGAAACTCTTAAAAAAGAAAAAGATTTGAAAGTCTCCTGAGAGCATCCATTTCTTCCTTGTACCCAAGCTTCGCATTTCTGATTGCCCTTTCCAGAACCTGGATAGACCTGTCGTACACATCTCTTCTTACAAAGTAGGGGTACCCATCCTTTCCCCCGTGCGCAAAGCTATAAACGACAGGGTCGTTATAGCTGGGTTTCGCACCATAGATTACATCGGCAATTAGAGCAAGGGCTCTCATGCTCATTGGACCCAATCCTCTGGTGGCAGTTAGCAGCTCAAAATTTGCCGGTGGATTTTCGTATGTCTTTAATAGGATCTTCTTAAGATTTTCTGGTCTCATATCCTTTACCAAAATGTAGTGCCTCAAAGGCAATTTATAGGAAAGAGCCTTCTCATAGAGTTTCACAGTCTGGTCAGGTGGATTTTTAACTATCTCCAGGATTACATCCCTGGAATTGGAAGCACTTCTTGCCGTTATATCGATCACAGACTTTTCTTTTCTGTCAGATATTATACCCGCGTGAGGCTCGCAAACAAAACTCCTCACATTCTCAGAAATCCAGTGATACCTTCTTGCAAGTCTCAGAGCCTCGTTCATACCCTGTTGAATCACACACCACATACCATCAGAAGTATAAACTATTACATGATGATAAAGATTATACCCATCCTGTAACAGCACCGAATCTACCTTTGCAGATAGTTTGCTGGCATAGATAATCTTATCTGGATCAAAACCCTTCTTCTGTGCAGACTCTTTAACCTCCTCTGGAACCAGAACAGAGTGCCGCCCCTTACCACCCGCTACAAATATACCGAGCTCATCGGCATATACTTTTAGCCCTTCTTTAATTGCGTAGGTAACCGTTGTAGTGACACCTGAAGAGTGCCAATCAAATCCAAGAAGACAGCCAAGGGATTGAAACCAGATAGGATCCGATAACCTTCTTAACACTTCTTCTTTTCCGAATTCACAGGTCAGAAGGTAGAAAATACTCCGAGAGAGCCGAATCATCCGCTGCATCAACCATTGGGGAGCTTTTCCACCGTGAAGCGGGAGCGTTATGTCACCACTTTTCATAGGCTAAATATATTTCACTTTCATTGAATTTTCAAGGATTTCAGTGTAAAATTAATTAATGCTGACGGAAATTTCTTTAACCTCTTTCAGGAATTTTGAAAATCAAATCTTTACTTTTGAAAAGGGCCTGAACCTTATAATTGGACCCAATGGGAGCGGTAAGACAAACATCCTTGAGGCAATTGGATATATCTCCCAGGCAAAATCGTTCAGAAGAGCAGCAGATAAAGATATTATAACATGGGGAAAAGAGTTTTTCAGGATTGAGGCAAAATTGGAAAAAGATGGAACGAAGCACAATATCTCCATCTCTTATGAACTGGAGACCGCTTCAAAGAAAATACTCGTAAACAATAAGCCTGTTGAGAAAACCAGTATATTGTTTTCGCTTTTCCCAAGTTTGATTTCCACCGACAGGGATCAGGACATCATAGACGGTTACCCTGTGGAGAGAAGGAATATGATTAACAGGTTAATCTCTATAGCGAATCCCGAATATATGAACCTGATGCTGGATTACAGGAAAGTGATTGAAAACAAAAACGTCCTCCTCAGAGAGCAGAAAACGAAGGAACTGAAGCCCTGGAATCAGAAACAGGATGATCTTTCCAGCAGAATTGTTTCATACAGAAGGGAATTCATTGAAAGAATGAGAGAGCCTTTCGGAATACTATCAAAAGAGTTTCTGAACAACAAGAAAGCAGATATCTATTTCAGCCCCTCACTGGATGGTTCGAGAAGTCTAGACGAACTTATAAAAGAAGAACTGGAAGCTGGGTTCTCAATTTATGGACCACACAGAGATTCCATAGATTTTTTGATAGATGAAAGACCTGCAAAAATTTTCGGCTCTGAGGGTGAAAAACGATTGATTATTCTTGCATTTTACTTTACTTTTCTTGACATATACAAACCTGAATCAATGGTGATTTTAGATGAACCATTCAGTGTCCTCGACAGGCGAGGAACTGGTATAGTACTATCGCACCTCTTAAACCAGACTTTCATAAGTGCTCCTTTTATTTATGAAGGCATTCAAAAATTCGAAAAGGTATTAAATCTATGAGGAACCTCGAAGAACCACTGGATAGGATACTGCAGAATCTTGGGATTAGCAAGGCCGTTAATCTTAAGGAAAAAGCGAACATTCTGAGGAATTTTTTATGCAATACTTATGGGGAAACCTTTATTGGTAAAGTAAAAGTAAGAGGAGAAAGTTTAGTCGTGGAAATCAAAAGTGCAACATTGAGGAATGAACTTTTTATGAAGAAGGTCGAACTATTAGATTTGTTGAAGAAAAACGGAGTAGTTGACCTTCCAAAGGATATTGAGTTTGTAGGGAGGTTATAATGGACGAAAAGAAGTTTTTGGAAGAACAGAACAACTATACTGCCAGAGAAATAAAAGTACTGAAAGGGCTCGAGGGAGTGAGAATGCGCCCAGCTATGTACATTGGGGATACCGCAAAGCAGGGTCTACACCACCTTGTTTATGAAATCATAGACAACGCCATCGACGAAGCGCTGGCAGGTTTTTGTAATGAAATTAGAGTAAAAATAAGAAAAGATGGAATGATAACTGTTAGAGACAACGGAAGGGGAATTCCCATTGACCTGCATCCTGAAGAGGGAGTGCCGGCTGTGGAGATCGTGTTTACCCACCTCCATGCTGGAGGGAAGTTCGGATCAAAAGCTTACCAGATTTCCGGTGGATTGCACGGTGTGGGTGCATCGGTGGTAAATGCCCTTTCAGAGTATTTTGAGGCAAAAATATACAGAGATGGAAAAATATATTCAATTGCCTTCTCGAGAGGCAAGAAGGTAAAAAATCTTGAGGTAGTGGGAGAGACGGAAGAACACGGTACAGAAGTTACCTTTAAGCCCGATATCGAGATTTTCAAAAATATCACCTTTGATTTTGAACTCTTAAGCGAAAGACTGAAGGAACTCGCATATCTCGTCAGAGGGATCAATATTTCAATTCTTGATGAAAGGACCGGAAAGTCTCAAACTTACCAGTTTGATGGAGGCCTGAAGGAGTTTCTTAAAGAGTTAGATGAAGGTCAATACGTCTTGAATGATAGGCCTTTCTACCAGTTCAGGAAGTATGACTCAGAAAGAGTGGAAATTGAAGTCGCTATCGAATATAACAAAGGTTATGAAGAAACCCTGATTTCCTTTGTAAACACCATAAATACAACGGAACACGGAACCCACGTGGCTGGACTTCGGTCTGGACTAACCCGCGCTATCAATGACTATGCAAGGAAAAATAACTTTTTGAAAGAAAATCAGGCCTTTTCAGGAGAAGACTTAAGGGAAGGACTAACGGCGATTATCCACGTTAAACTCCCCGACCCTCAATTCGAAGGACAAACAAAAACAAAGCTTGGGAACACTTACATAACTGGCCTTGTGGCATCGTCTCTTTACGAAGAGTTCACAAGGTATCTTGAAGAAAATCCAAAGGATGCAAAGATAATCATTGAGAAATGCCTTCAGACACAGCGCGCTCGAGAAGCAGCAAGAAAAGCAAAGGAGCTGGAAAGAAAGAAGACCTCCTGGGATAGCAATGGCCTTGCGGGAAAATTAGCAGACTGCACTACAAAGGATAGGAGCAGGGCTGAACTTTTCATCGTTGAAGGTGAGTCTGCAGGCGGCTCAGCAAAACAGGGAAGAAATAGAGAATACCAGGCAATACTACCATTGAGGGGAAAGACACTAAATATTGAGAAAGCCAGTGCGGAAAAAGTACTTGAAAATGAACAAATGAGAATACTAATCCAGGCTATAGGTTCCGGCATCAAAGAAGCCTGTGTCCCGGAGAATTCCAGATACTCAAAAATCGTTATTATGACCGATGCTGATGTCGACGGTTCTCATATAAGGACTCTACTTCTCACATTCTTTTACCGGTATATGCAACCTCTTATTGAGGCAGGTAACATTTTCGTTGCCCAGCCTCCCCTTTACAAAGTAAAGGGGAAAAAGGAAGAGAAGTACATTTACAGTGATGAAGAACTGCAGGAGTTTTTAAGCAAGCACGGAGCCGAGAACGTAACGATTCAGAGATACAAAGGTCTTGGTGAAATGAACCCGGAACAGCTCTGGGAAACAACTATGGATCCATCAAGAAGGCTGCTTAAGCGTGTAACCCTTGAAGATGCGGCTCAGGCAAGCAAACTGATTAATATCCTTATGGGACCAAAAGTTGAGCCAAGAAAGAAGTACATAATGGAGCATGCCTCCTTAGTTACGAATTTAGATATTTAGAATCTCAAAACTGCCGAGACGCTTGCGGTTCTAAACTTTTCAGTGTCATGTTTTAAAATTATAGCAAGTTGAAAATTTTCGCTTACATCAAGGCTCACCCCATATAGAAAATACACTTTACCGATCTCCTCCAGATAGGAGTTCCTGTAACGCGACTCCGCGACGCTCCACGTTTTAACAGAACTTGTCGAGTCCCCTCTGAAGGTCGAGTCTATGGCCACTCCTGATGGTGTATACCTTTTCTCAGTGCTGATTTCCTGGTGAGTAAGACTGAAAATAGTTCCAGCTCTCAAAGCAACTCTCTTGAATCCAAAGGGATTTACTTCAACTCCAAAGGGAATCTGAAGCTCATATTTTTTCTCTTCGTCGCTTTCGAATCCCGTCATCCTGTAGAATACGTATCGCGAATAATCATCAGAATCTTGAGGCATTGTATCTCCATCGGAAAAAATAACTTCTGTCGAATCAAGGAAGCTGTAAGTGCGTGGAAAGTTAAGATAGCTGAAGTAGCCATTTATCCCGAAGCCGAGACGGAAATTTTCGTTTAACTCGATAACTTCTGAGTATGAACCTTTAAAGTAATTGCGGCTTTTTCCTCTGGTACTTGTATAGTATGTCTCTTTAAAGCCTGTACTATCATATTGACTAACAAACGTATCTGAAACAGTATTGAAAACGCCCACATAACCTGTACTAAGTTTCCAAATGGTATCGGCATTCTGTTTGTCCCTGGTAAAAGCTAAACTAATTTCCCTTGAACTCCTGCCTTTAGGCCTGAAGAAGTTTACTTCGAAAGAGAAGCCATTGCCCTCCAGGGACTTTTCTTCATCTTCCCTGAACTGCTCCACCGTATAATGGATTTCCTGCCTTGTGGTGTCAAGATCAGTTGTAAACGAGTAGTATGCTCCATTTGTCAACCGATCTTCCAGAATTCTGTAGCCAACGAGGATACTTACAAAGGAAGAATCCGGGAAAAAATACCCACCTCCAAGGCGGACGTGACTCAGATTTTCTGTACCCTTCTTTAGATAGTCACCTTTTGCTTCTACAAGTTTCACGAAGCTGTAGTCAGGATATGTGACCTCAATCTCCCTATAAGCGAAGTAACCCAGAGGGTTTTCAAGGCTACCTGGAATCTCAGCGTCAAAAGATTCCTGCTTCTTCATTAGAGAGGCCGCAATGTACCAATCTTCAAAAAGGAACTGAAATCCTGCATAACCCGAAAGGTGAAAGAAGGTTGAATCTCCGTTGGTCTCAAATTTCTTAAGAATCGCCCTATCAGAAACTCCGTTCGAGTCAAGGTCAGCGTACTCTACAGTATCCTTTCTTGAGTATCCCTTGAATCCCAATGAGTTGTCCAACGCGGCCTTTGTTCCACCGATACGAACCAAACCTCCTTCCCGCAATGGCTCGGTGCTTAAATTCCCTCCTATCACAAAGAAATTAGAAGGATCGCGGAAGTCTCTAAAGTTGGTGAGCAAATGCACGTTACTCAGAAGATGAAGGTATGAAGGATTCACTATGTACTCCTCCACTCCCTTCATTAGAAATGCTGTGGTAAAATAACTGCTGGAGTAGATATCCTGTAACTCACTTGCAGGATTGAACTGTGCAATAATAAAAATAACCAGAGAAAAAAACATTCTTCCTCCTTTTTGAAATTATATAATTCTTTGATGGTTCAATCAACGATTTTGTTCATGGATTAAGGGTTTTCACCAACTTCAAGTTTTCCACTGACAAGATAACTACGAATGCAGTTTCACACTAACTGCATAGATATAAAGATTTCTATTCCCGAACGCACACCTTTAAAATATAGAAATGAATTTGATCATTGTTCTATTTTTCATTCTAGGCCAGCCTTATGGAAAAATATCAAACTCTGCTGAAGGTGCTAAGGTAGTATGCGCCTTTGATACTGCGTATTTCAGTAACGCACAGTACTTGATTGAAAACTCGAAGAAGGAAATTGTTGTCTGCATGTTCCAATTTTCTTACTATAATGACAAGCCTGAGAGTTACTCGAACAGGTTGGCTGAACTGCTTCTTAAAAAAGCTGAGCAAGGCGTAAAAGTCAGATTGCTGCTCGAAGGAGGAGAAGATTTCTTAGGAAAGGGATTCATCAACTCTGTAAAATCTATCCTTAGCAAACTTAACCACAAGAATATCGAAATTAAACTTGACCTGAAAAACAGGACAACTCACGCAAAGTTTATGGTGGTGGATTCCAGGTTCGTGCTAATAGGCTCCACTAACTGGACTTATTATGGACTTCAGGAGAACAACGAAAGTAACGTGTTAATTGAAAGTGAACAAATTGCAAAGGAATTCAAAAAATATTTTGAAAAACTGTGGAGCGAATCAAAGAAAGAGAACCCTTCTTTTTATGATAGCAGTAATTCTATCTTCGTTGGAACCGCTAAAATAGTTGAAAGGAAGGTTTCAAAGAAGGGGAAACCTTATACTATAATTTATCTGAATGACGGTACAAGGGTTTTTATACGCGGACACTACGATTACGTGTCCGGTATGAAGTTGAAAATTGAAGGAAGACTCAATTCCTTCAGAGGCAAAAAGCAAATAGAAGCTTACAGAATTGAAGTGCTTAAATAGAAAGGAGATAGAAATGATAGAGAATTTAAAAGAAGCCTTAAGTAAAATCGAAAATGGGTATGCAGACATCCGTTTTGAGACCTGGAAGATTACTGACATCAACATAACGAACGGAAAAATTGAATCCTCCTCAACCAATATTGTCTCCGGTGGGTCAGTGCGCTTCTTTCATAGGGGCGCTTTTGGATTTTCAACCTTTACCAGTGTTGAAGACGTTGAGAAAGCAATAAGCAGTGCGGAAAAGCTCGCGAAACTGCTAAAACCCAGCCAGGAGGTTGAACTTTACCCCACGAAACCACAAAAAGATCATTTCAAAGCAAGAGTTTCAATTCATCCGGATAGTGTGTCATTTGACGAAAAAGTGGAGCTTGTTAAAAGATATCACAGTATACTGAAAGGAAGCGAGAAATTCGTTGCAACTTCTGTAATCTATCGCGAAGAGCTTCTAACCAGACACTTCGTAAGTACCGAGGGGGCTGAAATCGTTGAGGAAAGGCCTTATTGCGGCATTGCAGCAACCATAACAGGGAAAGAGGGTGACATTTTACAGAGAGCAAACAGGACTTTTGGAGATCTAAGGGGCTATGAAACCGTGCTTCATCGTGAGGCAGAGCTCGAGTCTCTTAAAAAAGATGTCCTTGACTTGCTCAAAGCAGACAAAGTCGAAGGCGGAATTTATACTGTAATTCTTGACCCGCAGATTGCAGGTGTTTTCATTCACGAGGCCTTCGGTCATCTTTCCGAAGCAGATCACGTTTCAAGAAACGAAAGGTTAAAAGAAATAATGACCCTTGGAAAAGACATTGCCACAGAAATACTCTCCGTGGTTGATGATGGTTCCATTGAAGGTGAAAGAGGCTTCATTGCATATGATGACGATGGAGTCAAATCAGGAAAAACCTACTTAATTAAGAATGGAAAACTTTCAGGGAGATTACATTCAAGGTTCACAGCGGCCATAATGGACGAAAGGCCAACGGGAAACTCAAGAGCGATAAGATTCAATTATATGCCCCTCGTTAGAATGACAAATACTTACATTGAGAATGGAGAAAGCACACTGGATGAACTTCTGGATGGAATTGATAGAGGACTCTACGTTGTAGGTGCCCTTGGTGGAAACACTGAACTCGAGATGTTTACATTTTCCTCAGCAAAGGCATATAAAATCGAAAATGGAAAAATTACCGATCCCGTAAGAGATGTAATCCTGTCAGGAAACCTTTTTGAAACTCTAAGAAATATTGACGGTGTGGCAAACGATTTGAAAATGTTTGGAGGCCTGGGTGGTTGTGGAAAGGGTGGTCAGATGCCCTTACCTGTTTCCGATGGTGCTCCGCATATCAGAATTAGAAACGTAGTAATAGGAGGAAAGTAAAATGGACAAACTCGTTTCGGAAGCCAGAAAAAGAAATTTGAAGTTTGAAGTATTTTCCATTAGAGAAGAAACCAGGAGTCTTAGTTTTGAACAAAGTGAGCTTCAGGACATTAGCCATAAAATCATTGAAGGTGCTGGAGTTAGGGTAATTCATGAAAACCGACTTGGATTCAGCAGTTCAAACAATATCCATAACCCCGAGGTTATAGACTATGCCATAAATTCCGCCAAATACGGTAAAGAAGCACTCTTCAGCTTCCCGGAGCTTCCGGAGCACTCTGAATCCCTCGGAGAACTGCAAAGCGAGATTGAATTTGAGGAGATTTTTCCTATTATTAAAGAAGTTGTGAAATACCTTGAAACAAAGTATTCAGGAAAAGTAAACCTTTCTGTGACTCAGATTGCATCAACCCGCAAGCTTGCGAATTATAGAAGTGAGAAACTAGTTCAAAGGCATGCAAATTTCTTTGATTTCTCGCTTAGTCTTTTCAGCATCACTTCATCTGGATTCCTCTTCACATTTAACTGGACCTGGAAGAAGAGCAAACTTGAGGCAAAAGACCTCTGGGATACAGTAGGCAAGATGGAACGGACTCTGATCAATTATGAGAAAGTTGTGAGAGTTCCATCAGGAAAGTACAAGGTGGTTTTTGGGCCCCCTTCTCTGTTAGTAACCCTCGGAATGGCAGTAAGCAGTGGAGTTAACGGATTCTATCTTTCCCGGAGGATGTCTCCGCTTTTGGGAAAGATGAATGAGAAAATTCTTGACGACAAGATAAACATATTTGATGATCCTCTAATGGACACCCCCGGAAAGAAAAAATACGATGATGAAGGGCTTCCAGTATCAAAACGTGCAATTATTGAAAATGGGGTACTGAAGAACTTCATACTAAACCTCGACTCGGCTCAGGAACTAAACATGAGCCCCTCGGGTAACGGGATCCGTGGCAGTTATACCTCGCAACCTCTTCCAGGATTCCATACTCTGCATTTGCTGGAAGGAAATAGATCCCTTGATGAAATCGTAGCAGAACTTGATAACACAATTCTGTTCCTCTTCCCAATTGGGGGTGGACAATCCAACATACTGATGGGAGACTATTCCCTAAACGTGGGACTTGGCTACTACATTGAAAAGGGCGAGATTATTGGAAGAGTCAAAGATACAATGATCTCTGGAAACGTATATTCTGACTTCAACAGGATCTTAGAGATATCAAAAGACTCTGAGCTCTTCCCGGGAGTGGGCTCAACGTTTGCGAAACTACCATTTGTGGTACTTGAAGGCATTTCAGTAACATCAAAATGAATGCCCTCACATTTCTTCTAATTTCAGGGTTCTTGAAGATGCAGGGGTATCTCGGAATTACGTTACCTTCAGGAGAAACAAGAGAAATCATAAAAAGCGGGGGATGCGGTGGTGTACAGGTACATTTTGCACAACTTAGTCTTGTTTCTATAGGATTCGATATCAATTCCACCTCGGGAATCATTTCTGGAACGGGGAATTCCAGCATCAAACTGTTTAGTGTTTCTCCGGACTTGTGCATTACCCCTCCTGTGTTCCACAATGCAATAGACCTCCACGCTATAGTGCTACTGACAAAAATGTACTGTGAAAACCCCTCCTTCAAAACCAGCGATAATCTTGTTGGAGCTGCTGGTGAAGCATCAGTTAGAATCACTGAAAAACCTGTTAAGCTCTTTCTAATGGGGAAATACAGTCAGTACAGAGGGAATACCAAAGTTCTTGAATGGTTTACTATTGGTTTCAAACTGGGGTTCTAAAATGGCTCTGAACTGGATAGAGATTTCAAAAGAAGCCCTCCTGAACAACATAAAGGTCATCAAAGAAAAGGCGAAAGGTAAAAAAATCCTCGCAGTAGTGAAATCAAATGCATACGGACATGGCCTGATTGAGGTTTCTCGCATTCTGCAAGATAGCGTGCACGCTTTTGTTGTTGCCGACCTCGAAGAGGGTCTGGAACTCAAAAATCAGCTTAAGGATGCAAAAATAATTCTCTCGCTCCCTCCATTAACGGAAAAAGAAATAAAAGAAACGGCTGAAAGCGGTTTCAGCATCTTTGCGGGTAATCTTGAATATATTTCTGACCTCGCAAAGATGAAACTGGGTAAAACACTCAGTGTGCACGTGGAAATTAACACTGGGATGAACAGGTCAGGACTCTCTCCAGAGGGTCTTGCAAAAGCCCTTGAAATAATCCAAAATGCACCACATTTATCCCTTGAAGGAATTTTCTCTCATTATGCAACACTGCCTGAAAATATAAATTTCGCAAAAACCCAGGCAGAACGTTTCAGAAAGGTAATCAAAAGTACAAATCTTCCTAGTGATACACTAATCCATATGGAGAACAGTTCCGGAATTCTGAAACTTCTTCTTGATATCACTAACAGCGTAAGGCCGGGCATTTCGATTTACGGGCTAATATCATCAAACTCCGATAACAAACTTCAACCTATATTGAGTCTGAAATCAACGGTCATTGACATAATCCGAATTCATAAAGGCGAAGGCGTAAGCTATGATCATCTCTTCAAGGCGCCCAGGGATATGTGGGTAGCAACAATACCCCTTGGGTACGGGAACGGCTATATGTGGAACCTTAAGGGCAAAGCAGATGTGCTGTTTAAAGGACAAAGATTACCAATTCTTGGAAAGGTATGTATGAATCACATAATTTTTGACGCTACGAAAGTCGTGGGGTATATTAAAGTTGGTGATGTAGTTACGCTTATTGGTAAAGATGGTGGTGAAGAAATAACAGTCGCTGAATTGGCTGAAAAAAGTAAAACGATAAATTACGAAATTGTAACAAAACTATCGCCAAAACTGAAAAGGGTTGTGGTATGAGAGATCAAAAGAGAAGGGTCACACGAAGCCCACAAAACAATGAAATAGGTGAACTCCCTTATTCCAGAGAAGTGGAAATGTCAGTTCTTGGCGCAATGCTCATGAACGAAGAAGCCCTGTTCAAGGGACTTGAGTCTCTCAAAGAAGAAGATTTTTTTGTAGATGCACACAGAAAGATTTACAACACAATTTCTGAGATATTTGAAACGCACAAAAATGTAGATCCGCTCACTCTGGTTGAAGAATTGAAGAAAAAAGGGATTCTCGAGGAGGTTGGTGGCCACGAATATATTATGGCCATTGCCGAGAGTGTTATATCCCCTGCCCTGATCGACAACCACTGCAAAATTCTTCAGGAAAAGTCTATATTCCGAAAAATCATCGAAAACTCCACGGATATTCTAAAGGAAGCTTATACAGGTTCCAGACCAGCAGAAGAACTTCTCGACTTTGCAGAGCAACAAATTCTAAGCATTCGTGAGAGGGAAGTAAGAAAGAGTTTTATTACTATGGAAGTGCTTGTTACTGAAAATGTAAAAATGATTGAACATATTAGGACATCAGGTTCCAGCATTACCGGTGTACCTTCAGGATTCAAAGATCTGGATGATATTACCTCGGGTTTTCAAAAAGGTGACCTGGTAATCGTAGCATCGAGGCCTTCTCAAGGGAAAACCAGCCTTGCTCTGAGTATCATGAGATACCTTGGTGTTGAACTGGGAAAACCTTCAGCTCTTTTTAGTCTTGAGATGCCCATGGAACAGATTGGGTTCAGGCTTTTGTGCATGCAATCAAGAATCGATATGTCCAGGTTGAGGAAGGGTATCATCAAAGATGAAGATTTTGAGAAGATCACCATAGCAGCAGGGCAACTTAAGAAGGCGCCAATTTACATTGATGATACCCCGTCAATTCCAATCCTGGAACTCAGGGCAAAGGCTCGTAGAATCCGAAGAGAACGTAACGTTGAAGCAATTTTCGTTGACTACCTTCAGCTGATACAGGGACCCGAAAACTCCGAAAATAGGCAGCAGGAAATATCCGCCATTTCACGGTCTTTAAAAGCTCTTGCCAAGGAGCTACAGATTCCAATAATTGCCCTTTCACAGCTTTCTCGGGCAATTGAACAGAGAGCAGATAAAAGGCCGCAACTTTCAGACCTGAGAGAATCAGGTGCAATAGAGCAGGATGCGGACGTCGTAATATTCCTTCACAAACAGAGAGGGGAAGACGAGACCTCTGAGTTCAGAGGAATGCAACCCTCTGTTGATGAAAATACCGTGGATGTTATAATTGGAAAGCACAGAAATGGCCCAATTGGAGAATTGAAACTTACCTTCATCAGGGAATATGCAAGGTTTGAGAACTACGCGCCTGAGTCCTTAGACTTTTAAAGATGTTTCGCCAACTCAGCAAATATTACGCAAAGTTCCTCATTTTTTCTATTGTTAAGGTGATACTTGTCTTTGCCTCTTCTCTGTTCCTTTGCCTTTGTCTTGAGCCCTTTAAAATTCCGTTCTTCCTGGGAAAAGTCTTTGCCAGTTTGTTTCTCGCTATTTACCTTCTATATACAATCCAGAGACTCCATCCGTATAACTTCATCTGGGCCCTTGAGAAGAACAACCCTACGCTGAGGGAAAGATTAATTTCTCTTTATGAACTAAGGCGTACAGACTCTCCTTTTAAAACAATTCTCGCTTCAAAGGTAAGGGAAATTCTTAAATCTGATCTGAAAATCCAGATTCCTGTATTCGTCGAGTTCAGGTTGTTCTACTCATCCTTGATTTTGCTTCTGACATTACTGCTTGTTATGCCTGCGAAGTACTCTCACCTCGACCAGATTCCCCTTGCGGAAATAACCCCCAGAGTCGTCATAGCCTCTCCGGACTCTGTGATTGTCTTTCAGACACCGTTCAAACAAAAATTTTTTATACAGCAAGAGGGAACGCTAGAACAGCTCTGTGGCAAAGGCTACAAAGTGAGTATCAAATTTGAGAAAGAGGGAAAATACAGGATTTTAGGGAAAGGAAGCAGAAAAACGCTACCTGCAGTTGCAAAAATAATCGAAAGTCCCGTAATTGACTCATTCCAAATCAGGACTCCTCATAAAACAATGACAAATCCTCAATGGGTAGCTATTACGGCTGGAACTCCCTTAAGGGTAATCGTATATGTGAAGAGAAAATTCAACATCCGGCTTCTCAGTCCCGGATTACCACTGAAAAGGTCTGATGAAGTCTGTGAACTTTCTCTAACACCGATGGCAGATGTCTGCATTTCAGCAGAACTTTCCAACGGGTTGCTGAAGAAGAACATTTATCTGGCAACAATTTCTGTAGTCCCAAACCTTCCTCCAGAAATCGAAATTTATGAGCCAGTTTCGATTTATTCCTACGTCCCCGAGAATATGCAGACGATTATAAAAGGCCGCACTTTTGATGAGGATGGGGTTAAGGTCATTTACCTCCATTATGCCTTGCGGGGAGTTTACAGGAGGTTAAAACTACCTGGCGAAGGGCAAAGAGAAAAAACATTCCAATTTTCCATTGACCTTCAGAAGGCGTCAATGCTGCCAGGTGATGAGCTTAAATTTTATGTTCTCGCCGAGGACGAGCAGGGTCTAACAGATTCCTCTGAAGTATACACAGTAATATTCCCTACTCTTGAAGAAATATACAGAGAAGAGACCAAAAAGGTATCGGAGCTTATGTCACAATTCTCCAGGGGCACTGAAACATTTTCCGCAATAGCTGAAAAAATATACGAGACAGTGGACTCAATGAGGCTCAACCCTGGCAATTTTGAGGCGAGGGAGAAAGACGTACAGAAAGTAATTGAAGGAATTCAAAACCTTATTAAAGAGTTCTCATCAATTACAGAAAATCTTGAACTATTAAGGAGCGTTTCCATCTCACCTGAATTAATGCAGAAACTCCAGAAAGTTGGAGAAGAACTTTATACGATAATGGAACGAGAACTGCCGGACCTTCTCAAAAAACTTGAAGATGCAAGAGATTCCCTTGGAGGATTCAAGAAACAGAACTTCGAAGAACTGGAAAAGCGAGCGCAGGAATTAATGGAGAAACTCACCTTCCTGGAGCAAATTCTGGAAATGGCAAGAAAGGAAATAATGTACAAAGAAATGGAAGAGAAGCTAAAACAACTTGTGGAAAAACGCCAAACCATAAAGAATCTAACCGATAAAGAATCTATGAACCTAATTAAAGAAATGGAGGAAAAATTTGGGATAGAACTGGAACAAACGCTGAACGACTTCACCGATAATTTCCGGCAACTGGAAATTGCTGATTCGATGATGAAAGAAATCAGTTCAATTCGAGAACTTCAACAGAGAATTTTAAAATCAGCTGCCTTTGGTAATAGAAAACAAACTTCAAAACTTCAGGAATCACAAACGGAAGAACTCAAAGGAATGCTATCTCACTTGAAAAATCTAAAAGAAACGGAAATGCGGCAAGACCTTTCAAGGCTCCTGGAGATAATTGTCAGTATCCGGAGAGCTCTTATTCTGACGTCCCTGGAACTTGAAGAAAACCTCAGCCAGAAAGGCTTTATTACGTATGTATACAGAAGTCTTGAACGTACAAGAATTGAGATGAAGAAGGCCGGTGTTCTTCTACTGATGACTTCATCAAGGGCTCCGAAGCTTATTGATATGGCTATGGATTCACTCTTCGAAAAGCCATCAGTCTCTCTGAAATATATTAATTCGGCAATTTTTGAGTTGTTCAGGATTCAGGCTGCAGCGAAATCTTCATCTCAAAGCACTGGAATGGAAGCAATGAAATTCCTTGAAAACCTGATGAAGATGCAGGCTTCAATGATAAGGGAGACGGGCGCACAGATGCAGATTCCAATCCCGATGCCTTCCAATTTTCAGGGTTCAATGCTGGAGAAACTTTCAGAGTTGAAATCCCAACTTATTTCAATGTATATGAACACGCAGAATCAAGAAGTAAGGGAAAAGATTGAGCAGGCTCTGAAGGAGCTTGAAAAAACCCAGGAAAAGCTGAAAAAGCGTGAACTTGACTCGGAACTTATTGAAAGTCAGAGGAAAACACTAAAGCATCTTTTAGAAGCTCATGGTGTCTACAAACGCGAAGAATTTACTCAGAAGAGGTACGCTGAACCAGCAAAGGAGTACCACTTCACCCCACCTGCTCCAAAGGGTTTAATTGACGAAGGGAAACTCCTTGAAAATATTAATCTTTTAAACAAAATGCCTTCTGAAAGGCAGAAAATCCTTAGAAAATTCTCCTACGACCTATTGCGTCTGTAAATTTTTCCTGGTATTAAATAGCTCCCTTACTCTCATCACATATAATTTATGTTCAGCATAGGTCCTTGAGAAGAAATGAGTTCCATCTCCTTTTGCCACAAAGTAAAGGTAATTCACCTTTGCAGGATATAGTGCTGCAGTAATTGATGCTAAAGATGGCGAACAGACCGGTGTTGGCGGCAATCCAGGATATCTGTAAGTATTATAGGGCGTCTCGATCCTGGTCTCACTCCTCTTCATCCAGACCATTCGCTGATTCAGGAAGTATTCCAGCGTTACGTTTGATTCCAGGGGACGTCTGAGCCTCAACCGATTATGAAAAACTGCTGAAATTAAAGGCCTTTCAAAATCAACCTGGGCTTCCTTTTCTATAATTGACGCCAGTGTAAGAGTTTGATTTAAGGTCATCTTCATCTGCTTCATCCTGCTATAGAAAGAATCCGGAATAACGGTGAACAACTGAGAAACCATAGTCCAAATTACTTCTTTTGGCTCCTCTGCCCAGTAAAACTTGTATGTTTCAGGATAAAGATATCCTTCAAGGCTAATGGTAGCATCAAGATTGGGGAAATATTGTTTCAAATATCTGAAAAACTCAACATCCACAGTAAGCCTTAAAAACTCCGCAGTATCTACCTCAATGGAAGCAAGTCTCCTTGAAATATCCACAATGGTTTCACCTTCTTTAACAGTAATAGGGTATTCCAGAACGTAGAGGCCATTGTGAACCATAGCATGCAGAAGTCTGAAAGTCGGAAGAGGCTTTGAGAGTCTGTACTTTCCTGCTTTTATTTTTTTATCCCATCCGAAAATCCTTGCCAGGAAGATAAAACTCCTCCCGCTCCTTATGAATCCCTGTTTTTCAAGATTCCGCGCTATCACTCGCGTCGGGAGTTTTTTTGATACAAGAAATTCCGTTTCGCCTTTTATTGGATACCTGTACTCTATATAATATATACCAAAGCAAATCGCCAGCAAATACAGAACAACAACGACATATTTAATCATATCTATTCTCCATAGAGTCCAGGAACTGCTGTAAAATTAGTGCAGCAGAATAACTATCTATTAGATACTTATCCTTTCGTCTAACGGCAGGCTTACCATACTTCTCAATGAATATTCTTTCAGCTTCCTTTGAAGTATAACTTTCATCAAAAAAAATGAAATCGGTGCCCGGAACCTTCATCCTGAGGTTTTCAACAAAATTCCTTATCTCCTTCACCAGTTCACTCTTTGCCCCACCCATCCTCACAGGAATTCCCACAATTACCCTCTTTATACCGTTCTCTTTGATCAACTTTTCAACCTTTTCGACCAGAAGACCATCATTGTCCAATGCGTTCAGTGGTGTAGCAATTATCTTCAGTTCATCAGACCAAGCTATGCCAACGCGTTTCTTACCGTAATCTATTGCAAGAATTCTATCAGACATCGCCTTCCCTGAGGGCAAAGTAATAGGCTCCAAGGAGAGAAGCAGAGTCACCCAGTAAAGCTTTTGTGATCTTCACCTTCCTTCTCTCAAAGCCCATCACCCGCTCGCGCAGGACCTTAAGGCATGAGTCAATAAACAGATCGTAGGCTCCAGAAATTCCGCCTCCTATAATAATTATTTCGGGGTCAAAAAGATGAATGAGGTTTACGAGACCAATTCCAAGAAAGTACCCATACTCATCCCAGAGAAATTTTGCATATTTGTCTCCACTTTTACCCAGAAGCGCAACAGCCTCAGGAGTTAAGTCTGCTAATGGTTTACCTTCTCTTTCAAAGAAAGATCTTGCGCGTTGTGTGAAATATCCGCTTCCGAGAAATGATTCCCAGCATCCCCTCTGACCGCAATTACACGGAGGACCCGAAGGGTCAATTACCATATGACCGATTTCTCCTGCGAAACTTACAGAACCCAGTACGAGTTTTCCTCCTGCAATAATTCCACCACCCACGCCTGTACCAAGAGTAATTGCTGTGACATTACCAAAACCTTTGCCTCCGCCGAAAATCCACTCACCCAGTGCATATGAATTCGCATCATTTAGAATAAAACAATTTACACCGGTTCTTGCTGTCAGAATTTTTTTCACCTCAATGGCATCCCAACCCGGCAGATTTGGAGGTGAATATACAATGCCGGCGCGGTGATCCACCAGTCCCGCAATGGCAAGTCCAGCACTGGTGGCTGTGGGAGAATACTTCTGAATAATCGATTCCAGCTTCTGAAGAACAAATTCAGGACCTCGATTTGCTTCGGTAAGGACTGAATTTGCCTCTTTTACATCGCCATCTTCAACAAATCCATACTTTATGTTGGTACCGCCGACATCTATGGCGATAATCCTTTTACTCATTGGGCTTTTTGTTTGGCTTACTCTTTTTTAGAGTCTCAATTTCTTCTCTTAATCGGCCAATCTCTGCTCTCATTTCCTGGACAAGTTCCTCGCTTTTCTTTTCAACAGTATCGTAAAGTTTCGCTTTCAATTCCTCAATTTTTCTCTTTGCCGTGGACATATTAACAAAAACAAAGACGATAAAGAAAATGAAACTTATGGAAACCACGAGAAAATACCAGAAAAGCGCCTCACCTTTCACATTCCAGAACAGAAATTTCAGAGTCAAAGCACTTATAGCAGCAGGATTCTGGATCAGGATAATGAAGAAAAAGATTTCAACGGCGATGACAATAAAAATTAACACAAAAAAGATAAATTCGAACATTTTCTAATATTACACCGTGTCTTCTATAAATTCAAGAAAAAATACAGCAAACTTCAACGGCACCAAGCAAATTGAAGAAATCATAAATTCTTTTCAAGACTATCCCCAAAAGTCTCGCGAATCTTTTCAAAAACCTTTCTCTTCAGCACACAAAAATCTACATCCATTCCAAGTAGCAACTTCATTGAAGTCATTGGAATATCAGAAAGTCCGCAGGGTATAATATACTGGAAGGGTAAAAGATCATTATTCACATTCAACGCGAAACCGTGGAAGGAAACCCATTTTTTGAATGCAACACCAATAGATACTATTTTTCCACTTTCAGTAAAGACACCTGTATATTTTTCATGCCTAAAGGCATCAATATGATAGTCCTTCAGCACCCTGATTAACGTTCCCTCAAGTGTAAAAACAAACTTCTTAACACCAGCAAGAGCACTGCTTATCTTGAAGATTGGATATCCAACCAACTGACCTGGTCCATGATAAGTAATGTCACCACCCCTCTCAACTTTGTAGAGAGCGAAGCCCTTGTCCCTCAGCACCTCAGGAGTAAATAGAAGATTCTTCCAATCTTTATTCCTGCCGAGTGTAAAGACAGGATTATGTTCCACCAGAATTAGAGTATCGGGAATTTCGTCATTTGCTCTTCTTTCAACAAGTTCCTTTTGAAGTTGCCACGTCTCCTCGTAAGACTTCAATCCCAGGTCAAGAAGCTCAATCATTTGTTCAAGATATGAATCGACTTCTTGTAATAGTTCTCAGCACATTCCATAATGGCTTCTGAAAGAGTTGGATGTGGAAAGACTGTTCTGGCTATGTCTTCTACCTTAAGGTGATTCTCAAGGGCCAGTGTGCCAGTCCCTGCGAGCTCGGAAACATGGGGTCCAACCATATGAATTCCTAATATTCTGTCTTTCTCGTCAGCAAGGATTTTTATGAATCCCAAAGTATTTTCCTGAGTAAGGGCGCGACCGTTTGCCTGAAAAGGAAACTTTCCAGTGCGGTAATTAATTCCTTTCTCCTGCAATTCTTCTTCAGTATATCCCAACTTCACCAGTTCTGGGTCTCCGTAGACCACCGATGGTATATACTCGGCTCTATGAAGAGGAGCCCCAAGTGCTATTTGCTCAGCCACCTGGATACCATCCCTTGACGCTCTGTGAGCAAGTTGTGGACCCGGAATAATGTCTCCAATTGCATACACGTTCTGAAACGACGTTCTGTAACTTTCGTCAACTTTTACGAGACCGTTATCCAGAATTTCGATTCCCATCTGATGAAATCCTTCGGTATTAGGCTTTCTTCCTGCAGCAAGAAGTATGCGATCTGGTTTTACAGGCATTTTTTCAGAACCCTTCACAATAAAATATTCATCCCCTTCCTTCAGAAGTCTGGACTCAAGATAAAGTTTAATACCCTTCCTCTCCATAAATCGTTTTATAATCGAAGCAGCTTCCCTGTCAAATCCCATAAGTATATCAGGAAGTATTTCCACGATGGTAACTTCCGAGCCAAGTCTTCTATAAATGGAAGCCATTTCAACGCCGATTACGCCTGCCCCAACTATTAAAAGATGAGGTGGAATATCAAGAACTTCAAGAGCTTGGGTGGAATCAATCACCATTTTGTCATCAAAGTTCACTCCAGGAATCGCTTTTGGACTGGAACCCGTTGCTAGAACTATCGAATCCGCCTCAATGATTTCATCCCCTACTCTAACCTGCTTTTCACTGGAAAGAACAGCCTCTCCCCGTATAAGTTGAATACCATATTGCCTAAACAGATACTCAACTCCTTTAACAAGTCTCATTACTACGTTCTTCTTCCACTGATTAATTTTCTCCGGCTCAAATTTGAATCCTTCGCAGGAAACACCTTTATTGATAAAAAGTTCAACTTTTTCTTTCACTGAAGTAACTTCGAGAAGAGCCTTTGTAGGAATACACCCTACGTTGAGGCATACTCCTCCTACGTACTCCTTTTCTATAACACAGACGCTTTTCCCGAGTTGCGCAAGCCTGATTGCGGCTACGTATCCGCCGGGGCCTGCTCCTATTACTGCAACGTCAAATTTTTTCATAATACACCCTCCTTTACTTTTCCAGCTTCGAAAATTATAATTTTATGGCTATGAAAAATGAAACCAAACAAAAGACAAGGAGCGTAGAAGGTTTTCTCAGTTTCTATGCCTTTTTCAGGCAGAAAATTGCAAAGGACGCGGAGAAAGCCCTTGGTAAATATGGAAGGATCATCACAGAGATCCTGCTTACCGGACCGGATTTATTCATCTTCATTGTGAGACTGTATAAAGACCCGGAAATTCCAATCGACTACAAGCTTGCTCTTGGTTCAATCCTGATATACTGGGTCGTTCCCCTTGATTTTCTTTCTGAGATGTTTCTTGGAGTGCTTGGGTACGTAGATGACATTTTTCTTGCTGCATACATTTTGAACAGTCTTATGAAGCATATCGATGTAGAAAAAATGAAGAGCTACTGGCCCGGGTGTCAGGAAGCCCCAAAGATTATTTCAAAAATTCTTGAATATTCTGAAACTGTGGCCAATCTAGTGGGAAAGAACTCGAGAGCAAAATTCAACCAACTAATTACGAGAATTGAAAGCAGACTGAGCACTACTGAGACGCCAAAAACCGGACCTCAGTCCCAGGATTCCCAGACAGCCACGCCTTTCGAGTAGAATACAAAACATCTATTTTTAGTGCCTGCACAATGAACTCGAAAACCATTGTCTTATTAACAGACTTTGGATCAAATAGCCCTTATCCCGCCATAATGAAGGGGGTAATACTCAGAGAGAGCCCTGGAGCAACCATTATCGATTTATGCAATTCCGTAAGGCAGTTTGACGTGCTTGAAGCACAATTTCTTCTAAAATACTCTTACCGTCACTTTCCTGAAGGAACAATTTTCCTGGCCGTCGTTGACCCCGGCGTGGGTTCTGAAAGAAGAGCAATCTATGTCTTTGATGGCCACTACCACTTCGTTGGCCCTGACAATGGCATATTCAGCTTTCTTTTCGAAAAACCTTATAAAGCTTACGAAGTACCCTCATCCAACGCTCCTTCCAGGACATTCCATGGAAGAGACATTTTTGCTCCCTTCGCTGCGAAGTTAAGCAACGGCAGCATCAAAAGAAGCACATTGAAAGAAATCTTTGATCCCGTGAGTATTAAGCTCCCTGAGCCCATAGAAGAGGAAAATACGATTGAGGGAGAAATTATCTACGTGGATCAATTCGGAAATCTAATTACAAACATCCATGGAACTCACTTATACAGTGCAAAAGAAATCAAAATCAAGGGTCTTACTATCAATCTTTTCGTCAATTGCTATGCTGAAGCCCCTCCTGCATTTCCCATAGCCCTGGTGAATTCTTTTGATTTGATTGAAATAGCCTTCCGCGAGGAAAGTGCTACTCGCAAATTAAATGCAGGGATAGGAGAAAAAGTTACTCTTGTAAAATCTCCTTCCGCCTCTTCTCAAACTCCTCAGAAGCAATAGAAAAATCTTCTTTCCTGCCGAGATCCAGCCAGAAGCCATCATGCTTGTAGATGGCAATCTCCAAGTTGTCCTTGAGCAGGTCCCTTACGAGATCAGGAAAATCATATTTAACGTTTTCTTCTATTCTCCTCAATATATAAGGATTAAAGACATAGACCCCCATTGACACAAAGTACTCAATAACGGGCTTTTCATCGTAACTCTGTAGCCTTTCGCCACTGAATTTTACAACTCCAAAATCGATCGGAATGGTCCTTCTCACAACGCCAATAGTCAATGGACTGCCCTGCACCAGGTGAAATCTATATATCTTTGAAAAATCCAGGTCCGTCAAAGTATCTCCGTTAACAACAAGAAAAGACTCATCCAGTTTATCTCTCAGCAGCTTAAGGGGACCTACTGTTCCTAACTCTCGATCTTCCACCGAATACTCAACTTTCGCACCCCACTTCTTTCCATCATTGAAATAAGACTTGATCAGCCCTGCAAGATGACCGCAGGCGACATATATTTCAGAAAAGCCACTCTTTACAAGTTTTGAAAGAATAATTTCCATAATTGGCATATCACCGACAGGCATAAGAGGTTTGGGAACCACTGTGGAATACGGTTCAAGACGCCTTCCTTTACCCCCGGCAAGAATGACAGCTTTCATTACATCCTCCAATCATAGGGGTTAATATCTTTAAAGATCCTGTCCTTGTCTTCAACAGAATAGAGAAGATTCAAGTCCTCTTCTGTAAGTCCTTGCCCTTCTTTAATGCTCTTAAGCATCTGAAGAAGCCTTTTACAATACTCATAATGGATTGTGACGCGGCGCTCTGCGTAGTCTCGTGCACTCCAGGTGGTGATAAGGAATTGCCAGTCCGAAGACTGCAAAAGTAGCACTTCTCTTCCCAATTGCTTTAGAACCCTGAAGTATAGCTCGTTCTTCCTGAAATCTTCGTCAAGGGCCTCTTTAAAGAACTGATCTTCAATCTCATAAATCCTCTCCCAGGTCCAGCTTGTCCACTGGTTAAGCCAGACCCAGTGAAAGCCACCTTCACCCCATGAACCTTCCGGAAGGTTAATTACAGTCTCAGGGGGGAACATTTCATTGTACTGAGAAAGAGTTACAGGCTCTACTTCCTCAAGCTTTGCAAGATTTTCGAAAAGAAGTTCAAGCCACTCTATTCCTTCGAACCACCAGTGCCCATAAAGTTCTGTATCAAAAGGTGAAACCACTACAGGATGGTCTACTTGAGCCTCAAAGATAATCTCCCTAATTATCCCTGCAAAATGATTTGCATGGCTTCTCAACGCAGCCTCGGCCCAATCACGTCGGTACTCATCCTTGTTCCCAAGGTCTACATCTTTTCCAGTAATTCTCCAATACCGATGACCACCCGGGAAGTGCTTCTTGTGAAACTCCAGGTAAGCAAAATCACCAGGATAACCTGTATCCCTCGACCAGACCTGAAGAGCAGTTCTGGGGTCCCGGGCAAATATAGCTGCCCCTTCCATTTTCCCTGGTGAAACTGCATAATAGCTTCGTAAGGTATCCTTTTTCTCAATTTCAGGAGGCCTGTAGGCAGAGGCTTGCATTTCCCACAGAACTTTCAAGGCATCAAATAAACCTATGTAGGTTCCCACTGCTTTTCCGCCTTCAATTAAATGATGGTCTACCAGAAAGTACGAAATCCCATTCCTGTTGTAAATTTCCTCCAGCCCGGCTCTTCTGTATGACCTATAGCTTCCAACTGGAGCAGTCCATTCGTAAGAAAACCTGTATGCAAGCTCTGGTGGCCAGATACCCACGGGTTCTGTTCCAATATTTCTTATAAAGGATCGTTTCCCTTCGAGAACCTGTGCAAAACAGGATTCATCTTTCAGGAGCAATGGCAAATAACCATGAGTTGCGCCCGATGAAATAATTTCAATAACTCCATTACGATGGAATTCAGCAAATTTAGCAACAATGTCTCGGTTTATGTGCTCAAAGTAATCCCCAATGTCCTCAAAGAACTTCCGCCAGAAAACGGCTATTTGAGCCCTGGATACATAACCCGTTTTCCTGAAATAGATTTCATCGTCCTTTGCAGCGTCAATCTTTTGCTCTATGTATCCCACAAATCCGTCTTTGAATCTATCATCTTTTAGCTGTTCCTGTAATACCGGAGTTACACCAATTGTTATAGGAACCTTCGTTCCTCTGGCTACCAGCCGCTCAAGTACCATAAGCAAGGGGACATAGGTCTCTGAAGCGGCTTCATAAAGCCATTCCGCGCCATGAGGCCATATCCCGTGCCCCAACACATAGGGCAGGTGGGAGTGAAGAACCAGAGCAAAATATCCTTTTTTTGCCATTATATCTCCTTAAAAGGTAATTTCAGCCTCTCTCAAAAAAACGGCAGCTTCCTCTGGTGGGGTAGGATTAATATATAAACCAGAGCCCCACTCAAATCCCGCAATCTTTGTTATTCTCGGAATCAATTCAATATGCCAGTGATAATCAAACTCAATGGTACTCCAGTACTCAGTTCTTCCAGGTCTTTCGTGCGGACTGGGTGCAGTATGAAGCACCATGTTATACGGTGGGTCATTCAAAACCACTTTTATTCTGAGAAGCATCTCCTTCAAAACACTGGCAAGCACTTCCAGCTCATGGTCCTCAAGGAGGGTGAAATCGTGAAGATGCTTCTGGGGCAAAAGCCATGTTTCAAAGGGGAAGGATGAGGCAAAAGGTTCCCATATTATATAGCCATCCCGGCTCTGAACGATTCTCGACCCGAACTGAAGTTCCTGATTCATTATGTCGCAAAGGAGGCATCGCTCCTTCGCTCGATAATGATCCCTCGAGGATTGAAGCTCCGTAACCACCACTGTGGGAATCATAGGCGTCGCAATCAATTGAGAATGGGGATGGGAAAGGGATGCCCCAGCCTCTCTACCATAGTTTTTAAAAACAAGAATATATCTAATCCTCAGGTCCTTCCGAAGGTCTTTGATGCGCTCTCTGTAAGCAATTAGTACCTTCTTTATTTGTTCAACGGTGATGTCAGACAAACTCTTATCGTGCTCCGGGGTTTCAATTATGACCTCATGGGCACCGATCCCGCTCATTTTGTCAAAAAGGCCAACGGCCTCCCTGGTCAATTCACCTTCAATTCTCAATGCAGGGAACTTATTGGAGACAACTCTCACGTCCCAGCCTTCGGTATTTGGTGGCCGATCTTTGGGGCCAATAACGTAAATCTCCGGAGGAGTCGTATGTTCATGTCCATAGCAGAAAGGGCAAACCGCAGACTTTATTTCTTCCTTTGTAATAACATAATCCGATGGTCTCCTTCCCCGTTCTGTCGAAATCACCGTCCATCTGACCCTGAATACATCATACCGAAGTTCAGGCATTCTTACCTCCTTTGAACATCAGTTTTACTTTTTGTCTGAAATTTGTGTCACTAACCCTGTTCATCAAGAAAATGGAGTTGCCCTGATATACAAGGTCAAATCCCCTCTCCGATTGAGAAATGGTCAGAATCGGGTAGATGTACAAACTGCAGGGACCATCAACATCCAAACTGAAGGTCACTTTCAGAACCTCATCGAAAATCTTCAGCGATTCAGCTCTTTCAAGATAAAGATCATTAAAACTCATATCCAGAATGTTCCCATTTAAATTTAACCTCGGAGCTTCGAATTTCAAATTCAACTCCAGAGCCGCAACGTGATTCAAAGGCTTACCAGACCTGAATCCCCAATCAATTCCAATCTTATTACCTTTCAGAGATATGTGTTTAAACAACCTGACGAAACTCGTTTCGCCGTAACCCCTGACATTTCCTGAGCACCACAACTTCACGCCATCTGCGACAACTCTGTATCGAAAATCTCCCTGCAGAAAATCGCTTAACTCTTCATACCTGTTGTATCTCAGATCTTCAGGCTTTACCTCGGGAGCAAGGAAATGATTCCAGGCAGAATACCGGGGGTACGAATCATATACCATTTCTCTTGCACTCTTCTCGTCAATCCACTTCTCAAACTCGTGAATAGACGCCACTCCCTCAGCAGGGGGTTCACCAATTTTCACTCCCCTATGATAGTGTTCAAACCTCCTGGCCAGAGTATCCTGAAAGTTATACTTTGACAGGAAATGGGATATTTCATACACTGTGCCGCCGCTGTGTGGTTTTACTGATACCCTGATGTCTTTGCTCTTAAAAGTTAATTCGGTTTTCCCGTCTTTATCAAGGTCATCTACCAAAAGTCCGGGAGATTTTATTCTTGAATCTACCTCAATTAGATTCTTGTAAATCTCTTTCCTCAGATGAGGAAGATAAAGCCCTCCAAATACTCCATGCCAGTATGCATCATTACACTGAGCCCTGTAGAGAAAGCCTTTTAAGACCCTGCTTCTTCTGTCTTTCAGTAGATTCGAAAGGAAAAGCATCTTCTTGTGCATTATGTTTGACTCTTCGTATTTCACCAGGAAATTCCTCCATATCCCACCCCTCACGAATCGCCTATATTTGTCAAAGATTCCCTCTTCCTTAAGTCTGTTGACAAAGTCGAGAAACTCTACTGCACCTTCAGGAGGAAGGGCCCACTCTCCCATCTCAAAGTAAGAAGCCGTAGGCAAATAGACCCTTCCGAGCGGAGGGTATTCCTTTGTTGCCTGCGTGAAGGTAATAGTTTCAATTTCACCACAGCTCAACACTTCCTCAACAAAACGCCGAAGCCATCCCTTCTCGTAAACCCACGAATGAGTTCCTGGCCATACTCCAAATTTTTCACCATCGTCAAAGATTATTGCAAGTTCCCCTGGAATGCTCTTTATGTAGTTGATGCTCTGTTCTACCTCTCTAAAAGGTATTAAATACCGCAAAGTTTCATCAATAGGGAAAATGTTGAGTGTATTCCCTTCAGATTCTGTAATGTAATATCCATGAAGCTCTTCCTTTCTCTTGCCCGCGGAAATAAAATGGAAATCGTCCACCATAACGTATTTAATACCGCATTCTACCAGCGAGGTCAAAATTTCTGACTCCCAAACCCTTTCGGTAAGCCATAAACCATGAGGGGAAAATTTGAACCTATCCTTAACGTAGTTAATTGCAAGTTTCACTTGCCCTACCCTATCTCTGTGAGGTATGGATGCAAGCACAGGCTCATAGAACCCGCTCACAACCAGTTCCACCTGACCTCTATCTACCATTTCTCTTATTTGTTCAATGAATTCGGGGTGTTCATTTTCAAAAAATTCCCACAGGGGGCCTGTTGTGTGCATCGCAAATTTGAATTCTGGATATTCATATAATATTTCTACAAAGGGGCGATAACTTGTTTCATATGCATGTTCAAGAACGTGCAGAAAATTTCCAACTGGCTGATGGTTGTGAATTCCAAAAAGAAGTTTCTTCACTTACTCCTCCTACCAGATAAGGTCTATTTCATCCTTCCTGAGTCTTTTAATTTTAAAGGAACCCATACGTGGATACCTTTCCTCTATGCCTTCTCCCCTTACCACCAGACGGAATTTATACTCTTCACCTTCGCCCAGAAGTGCGATTGGAATTGCTGCCTCCAGGACCTT
Organism: Caldifarciminota bacterium UBA5631; assembly: GCA_002421425.1. Classification (GTDB taxonomy): domain Bacteria; phylum Hydrothermota; class Hydrothermia; order UBA1063; family UBA1063; genus UBA1063. The sequence goes on along the minus strand of DIJZ01000005.1, from coordinate 11,892 downwards.
CACATACATGAAATCCACGGAAGGCTCACTACATGTATTATTCTTCAAATTCAAGTCCAGATGAACACCAGGTTCAAATTCTACCACCACCGAATCAAGAATCCTCCCCGGCACAGGGCGCAGCATTAGAAAAAGCCTGCTTTCATTGAACCCGAAAGAGATTTTCTCAAGAAAATAGCTCTTTACCTTCATTTGACCTATCGAAATAGTACTTACATTAAACTCACCGCTGCCAAGATACTCATAGAAGTTCTCGACTATTCCATCAACCGTTGGATTTATGTATGAGACTGCTTCTGTATCTGGTTTCACACTCTGAATTTCTGTCTTGATTGGCTCCTCAAGAAAGGGGGGTATCTTCTTATTGGCGTGCTCCATAGCCTTCATCAGATGTGCTCTGAAGAGTTCATCAAATTCTCTGAAGTAGATCGTAAAGTTATCATCACCGTACCACCAGAACCAGTCTGAGCCCTCGGCGCACATCAGTTCCTCTATTGCAACAGGATTTTTCGAATCCTTTATTTCTTTCTTAATCGCAGTAAGGTACTTCCATGCGCGGTTCTTCTCTGGATGACCCACCCAGGTGGTGAAGTCTCCCCTTATCCAGGAACCAGGGTGAAGATAGTGGAGAGGCGTTGCCTTTTCTTCAAGAAGGTCCGAGAAAGTTGCAGTGGTAATTCTCGTGCACTTGTTCAACAATCCATAGAGAGTATCCAGGAATTTCAATCCGCCGTTAGCATAGCTATCCCAGGGGTTCTCTCCATCAAGAATAATTGAAACCACTCTGTCTTCTTTCTTCGAATAGTTCTTGAGAATCTCATACATATCCATTGCCGATTCTATTTCACCTTTCTGTGAGTAAGTGAACCCTATACGGTCGGATAGCTCCCTATCTCTGAAAAAGATCCGCAAACCGTTAATTTCATAAGGTTTAAATATAACTTCTCTGTCAGTTGTTCTCAGGGATTTCAAAAGAATCTCTTCATCGGAAGCAATCCAGCGGATGCCGTTCTCTTTGTAGATTTCAATAGTATCCTGGGACACGGAGCCTTCAGCAGGCCACATTCCCTTTACTTCAACATCAAGTCTATCTTTCAGAAAGCTGACTGCTTTTGAAACGTGCCGGCGAGCATTGTCGGGTTCCTTTATATCAAAATCAGGTTGCTTTGTGTAAGGATTTGAAACTTCCGCATTCGTTGAGTTTACGAGAACTGGAAGAATTGGGTGATAGTAAGGTGTGGTCGAGATTTCAATCCTCCCACCTCTATGGAGGGAAAGATAAAGTTCAATGACCTGCTTTATCAGTCCAGGGATTTCCTGAAAAAGTAGGTGTTTGTCTTCCTCAGAATATTTCTCTTTCTTATTAGCAAGTTCTCTTAGTACCGAATTTTTTTCAACGAGGATTGGGCTTATGGCGCTGAACATCCAGTAGAACTGTATATCCCTCAAATCCTGAAGGCTGAAGAATCTGCATTTGGAATCAATTTCGTGTATTTTCCCCCGTTTTCTATAAAGGTAATAGAATCTCGGGAAGGGTTTTATGCGCGTCTTCTCAGAAATATTAAAAAAGTGGAAAAGAATGAATTTCACCTCATCTTCTGAAAGGGATTCGCTGGATTTCAATGCAAGATTCGTAAATTTGCACTCTGCCTTTCCCTCTGAGTAGTCCAGCAATTGCTCCAAAAGAATCGGTACCAGATTGAAAGTAACCTTAACGTTCTCGTATCTGGAAACCATATAAGGCATTTCGTAGTACTCCTTAAGCGCATGCTGGAGAACCCATGGAAGGTAGTATATATGCTTTCCACCCTCATTTATGAAATACGCAGGTTGGTGCATGTGCCAGAGGAAAAGGACCCTCATTCTTCTTTGACCTGCTCGATAATTCTCCTGTACTCCTTCAAGATTGAATTGATTTCAGCGGGATCCTTCCCTTCAGCATAAATGCTAATAGCAGAACTGAACTCTTCTGGTCTTATCAAGATCCATCCACTGTCTTTAAAAATCTTCACTCCATCAACAAAAGAGGCCTTCTCACCCTTTATGGTCTCGGCAATGGCACGCATAACCGCACCTTTCTTCTCAAGAGCGCAGGGCACAATTTCATGATATATTTCATAAGAAGGAATCTCCTTTGAAAGGGATTTCAGTTTAATTCCCCGTGAACAGATTATCTCAAGAATCTTCGCAAAAGCAAACATTGGATCGGCAACACTGTGCAAATCCGGAAATACAAGATGTCCATCACCAGTTGCAGCAAAAACCACTCCATGCTTGGCGGACTCAACCTCACAAACTCTCTGGGAAGACTGGATAAGACGTACCTCAAGGCCATTTTCCTCACACAGCCTCAGCACCTCATCGGGTAGAAATGGCGGCAGTACAACCTTTCCTTTAATAGAAGCCTTGACCAGAAGGTATAAAACAAAGATCAAAAGGTTCAAACTATCCCAAACTCTTCCATTAGGATCAACCAGAGCAAAACGCTCTTCTCCAGGATAAAAGTAAACACCAAGGTCATAGTTTAGATTTTTAATTAAATTCGCGACTCTCTTTATGGAATCCTGAATTTCTTTATGATTCCCTGGCCTTCGTGAAACGTCTATGTGAGCATTTAAACTTATGTATTCCCCAAGAAAATCATTTATTACGTAAGGATAATAATCGGAAATAACACCATGGGCATAATCCAGAACAACTTTCGGGGGATTCTCCTTTATGACCTCAACTTCCAGCGCTTTGAGGAACGATTCCCTGTAGAACTCGAAGACCCTATTTTCCACAACGATTTGACCTGCCTCGGAGTAATGAGCACGTCTAAAGTCTTCACGGTAAAACACCCGTTCAATAGATTTGGCAAAATCAGGTGAAATTTGATACGCACTGGAATCAAAAAATATGATTTCAGTGGACGGGAGGTCGTCAGGAGCCTGTCGGAAATAAACGCCTCCAATCTCTCCAAAAGTACTTAACTTGAAACGCAGAATCGGCAGCGGAATCATCTGTGCATCCTTAATGTTTACACCGCTGGCTCCGAGTCCACCAATGAAGGCTCTCCTGAGGTTCCTGGCCGAAGGACTGGGATCTCGTCCAAGAATTACCCATGAATTTCGAGGCAAAAGGGCCCCAAAGGCAGAGCCAAGTTTGGCACACATCTCGGGAGTCAACTCCACGTTTGTGAGACCTGTAATCTTTGAACCCTGAAACAGAGACCTTTTCCACTTTTCTCCCCAGACAAGGTTGGAAATCACAACAGCAGAATCCTCCACTACTTTCTTCGGCCAGATTTTTACATTTTCGCGAACTATGGCCTCTTTTCCAACCACGCACTCGTCAGCGATCACAACTCCTGATTCAATCTCTGCATTCTCCATTACCCGAACGCCATTCATCAGAATTGCACCGGTAATTACTGACCCTTTCTTGACATATACATTATCCCAGATTACTGAGTCCACGATTTCAACACCATTTTCTATTACACAGTTATTACCAATGGAAGTCCTCCGGATTTTGCACTTATCTCCAATGACGCTGTTCTTTCCGATAATTACCGTACCTTTGAAGTCAACATCTTCGCCTATCTTAACATCCTCTCCTACCCGAACATCTCTACCAACGAGGTCAAGTTTTGAACCCTCTATGTGAATGTTAACCTTCCCGTCCAGCACATCGTAATGGGCAAATCTATATGCGTCAGGGTCTCCAATATCCTTCCAGTAACCCCTGCCAACAAAGCCGTAAAGAGGTTTCCCTTCAGAAAGAAGTTTTGGGAAGAGGTCTTTTGAGTAGTCAAAGGCCCCACCCTTAGGAATGTATTCAAAGACTTCCCTTTCCAGGAGATAAATTCCCGTATTGATGGTATCGGAAAAGACCTCTCCCCAGGTTGGCTTTTCAAGGAATTTGACAATCTTTGAATTTTCGTCAGTAATTACGATTCCAAACTGAAGAGGGTCGCTAACCCTCGTAAGCCCAACGGTTACCATCGCATCTTTCTTTTTGTGGAACTCTATCATTGATTTGAGGTCATAATCGGTGAGAAGGTCACCGCTGATAATTAAGATCCTGTCATCGGCACCAATGTAGTCTTCCGCCATTTTGCAGGCGCCTGCTGTTCCATAATCCTCTGAAGGCACTACATAAGAGATTCTTACTCCAAAATCTGCTCCATCACCGAAATAGTTCTTTATAATTTCTGGCTGAAAATAGAGAAGCATCACGATGTCCTCGATACCATGTTTCTTCAGGTGTACTACAATTCTCTCCAGAATTGGCCTGTTAATCAGCGGTAACATTGGTTTTGGAATATTCATAGTCAATGGTCTAATTCTCGTTCCGAACCCACCAGCCATTATAATACACTTCATAATCCACGCTCCTGTGACTCATAAATATTAAGAGCAAAAATCATAAAAATCAAGCATTACTGAAAGAAAAAACACAACTCAGATACTCTTAAAGCCTTAAAACCTCGTAACTATAAGTAAATCGAAGATTACCAAACAGATAAGATTTCCGAGATCTTACTTAATCTTTCCCAGCAACCTTTTAATTTCGTTTTTCAGTTCCGTGGGATCACCCGATTTGACTACGTAAGAATCAGCAAACCATGAAGTATACTCATCCTGATAAGAGCTGTAGGCGGTAAAAAGTATGACGGGAATGTTTTTCTTTTTCTTTTCTTTTTCAAGGGTTTCCAGAACCTCAAGCCCCGATTTTCCCCTCATCTTTATGTCCAGAATCATCAAATCGACCTTTTCAGATGAGATTTTGTAAAGGGCATCCTCTGCATTTTCAGCAGTAATCACGCTATAACCTTCTCTCCTCAACATTTCACCGTAAACTGCCCTTACGTCAGGTTCGTCGTCCACAAGCAAAATAGTATAGTTCTCCATACCTCCCCCTACCCCTTTATAACTGCAATTGGCACCATGCGGGCCACTTTTGTTGAAATTCCAGCGTTATGAACCACATCCACAACAATGTCAACGTCTTTATACGCATCAGGGACTTCTTCACTTAACGTTTCAAGGGAATGCACTTTCACAAGAATGCCCTTGCTGCGAAGTTCTTCAATAATATTCCTTCCTCTGGTTTGCCGGATAGCTTCACTTCTGGAGAGAACCCTGCCCGCACCGTGGGCAGTGGAACCAAAAGTTTCTTCCATAGCTCTTTGCGTCCCGAGGAGGATATAGGATGCAGTTCCCATATCGCCCGGAATCAAAACAGGTTGTCCAATCTCTTTATAAACCTGTGGAACCTGTGGATGTCCTTTGGGGAATGCCCTGGTGGCACCTTTCCTGTGTACTACTACCCTCTTTGTTTTACCTTCAACGATATGGTCCTCAACCTTTGCAATATTGTGCGCTACATCATACACAATTTGAAGACCAAGCTTTTCAGCACTTTCGCCGAGTGCTTTCTCAAAAGATTCTCTGATCCAGTGGGTAATAAACTGTCGGTTTGCCCATGCGAAGTTCGCAGCGCAGACCATTGCACCAAAGTATGCCTGACCCTCCGGCGATTTAAATGGCACTGAGGCAAGCTGCCTATCAGGAACGTTAATTCCGTATTTACTCATTGCATTTTGAAGCTGTCTAACGTAATCATCGCAAACCTGATGTCCAAGTCCTCTGGAACCAGTATGTACCATAATGGTAATAGTTCCTTCTTCAATGCCAATAACCTTTGCAGCGTCTCGGTCAAATATCCTTTCAACTACTTGAATCTCCATAAAATGATTACCTGCGCCAAGGGAACCAAGTTGGGGAAGTCCTCTCTGAATGGCTCTGCCTGAGACCTTCGAGGGGTCCGCACCCTTCATTGAACCGCCCTCTTCAATTCTCTCCAGGTCTTCTTTCCAGCCAAACCCTTTCTCCACAACCCACCTTGCACCATTGACCATTACATCCCGCAGGTCTTTTTCACTCACCCTGTAGATTCCACCCTTCCCAACTCCCGCAGGGACATTGTGAAACATCTCATTCAGAATTCTTTCAAGATGTCCCTCGATATCTCTTCTCTTGAGGTTGGTCCTTAGAATCCTCACTCCACAGTTGATATCGTATCCGACACCTCCCGGGGAGATGACGCCTTCGTCAATATCAAAAGCAGCGACGCCGCCAATAGGAAATCCATATCCCCAGTGGATATCAGGCATTGCAATGGAATACTTCTGAATACCAGGAAGACAGGCGACGTTTGCCACTTGCTCAGGGGCATTGTCCTTCTTGATGGATTCGATGAGTTTTACCGAGGCGTATATCATCCCCGGGACCCTCATACACTTCTTATACTCCTGAGTTATAACCCATCTGAAGTTGTCTAATTTTTCCAGCCTGCCTTCCCACATCCTCTCACCTCCTGGAGTTGTACTCTAAAATTGCCTCTCCAAGAATTTTCATTGCGTCCCTGAGTTTGTCTTCTTCAAGGACGTATGCAATGCGGACTTCATCTACACCCTTTCCGGGTGTAAGATAAAAGGATTCCGCAGGAGCAACCATAACGGTCTTTCCGTTATGGTTAAAGTCTCTGAGCATCCAGAGGGCAAAATCCTCCGCATTCTTGACGGGCAATTTCACGACGGTGTAAAAAGCTCCTTCGGGCTTTCTTGCCTCAATTCCAGGTATCTTTTCAAGCTCCTCAAAAACCACGTTTCTCCTTCTCTCATATTCGCGAATCATCGGTCCGATAAACTCATCTATGTGTTTGAATCCATTAATAGCACCCCACTGTTCTATCGTAGGGGGACACAGTCTTGCCTGTCCCATCTTCATAAAGGCGTTCAGGGCTTCTCTGTTCTTTGTCACAATAAAACCAATGCGTGCTCCGCAGGCACTGAAGCGTTTTGAAATGGAATCAAGAATAACAAGATTCTCATGAATGTCTTTGAATTTCAAAAGCGTGCTGGGTTTTCTTCCATCAAAAGCAAACTCTCGATAAACCTCGTCCACAAGAAGATACAGTCCAAATTCATTCACAACTTTGATAACCTCTTCGAACTCACTGTCATCATAGATTGTACCTGTTGGGTTGTTCGGTGAGCAAAGCATAATAGCCCTGGTTTTCGACGAGACTAGACTGCGAATTACATTACCTGACGGGAGGTGAAATCCATCTTCCACCGATGTAGGAATTGGCCTGAGGGTGATGCCTACCTGCTGTGCAAAACCCTGGTAGTTTGTGTAAAACGGCTCAGGAACGAGAACTTCGTCCCCAAAATCTCCTACAAGCAGAAAGGCAAATAGTACTGCCTCGGAACCGCCCGTAGTTACGAAAACTTCCGAAGGCGAAACTTCTACATCAAATCTCGAAAAATAGTGAGCCACGACCTCCTTAAGTTCTGGAAGTCCATCGGAAGGGCCATAGGGTAATACTTTTTCACTGAAACTTCTTATTCCATCAAAAATCTGGTGTGGAGTCGGTACGTCGGGTTGTCCAATATTCAGATGATAAACTTCTATTCCTTTCTTCTTCGCCTGAACCGCATATGGATAAAGTTTTCGAATGGGAGAAGCTTGCATCTCTTGTGCTCTTTTGGAAATCTTTATAGTCCCCTTTTCCTGTGACATTTCTCCTCCTTATTATCTAAAATTTAAGCCCAGAAACACGAACAGTAAAGCATAGGAGCAGATTTCCAGTATTCAAAAAAAACTATGCGAAGAGAGTCTCACCCCCACTTTTCTTGTTAATGTAAAGTCTCTCGTCGGCTTTTTTCAGCATTTCGTCAAGAGTTGAATACTCTCCCTGAATGCACAAACCATAAGAAAATGAAACCCTTACTACCGTGCCCTCACAATTGAAATCCCTATCCTTTACATATCTCTTCATCTTTTCGATTCCGATTTGAGCAGTCTCTTCGTCGGTGTTATGAAAAAGGATCACAAACTCGTCTCCACCATACCTCACCACGTGGTCGTCCTTTCTCAGGCTTGTCATCAAAGAACTTGCAAGTTTTCGAAGTACGCAATCACCAATTAGGTGGCCATAAGTATCATTTATTCTTTTAAACCCATCTATGTCAACGATACAAAGGGAGTATGATTCCGGAATGATTTCGGCAATCTTGAATAGAAATCTTCGGTTTAACGCTCCCGTAAGTGGGTCCCTCATGCTTTCCATCTCCAGAAACTGAACTTTTTTCTTCTCCAGAAGAAGTCTTCGGTACACACCTGCAAAATCGAATATCACAAATAGTAGATTCATAGTAATAAACACTGCCAACGCATACTGATTCAAAAGAGGCACCGGCTTAAAGGTCATTAGAACGTAAACATCTCTGACGACGTAGGGGATGAAATACAAAATCGCAACGCCGTTCAGTATTGCGATAGGATTTTTGCGACCTTCCGAGGTGAAAATTTTTCTCAAAAAAATGTAGAGAATCATCATCGTCGTTAAAAACACCGTAAAATTCAAAATCAAATAGGTTCTTCGGACCGCGACACTTCCGCCACTCTTCAGTATAAGGAGCAGTGCACAGCCTACATTCAGAATTAAAATGCTCGATGAAACCTTTCTCCAGTTTCCCGAAAAGCCAAATTCCGAAGTAAAACCAACAAGATACAAACCCAGTGCAACATAAAGGCTGGAAATTACAATTTTCTTATATATGACGTAAGAAATGGGAAGATGGGGTATATAGCCGTAATCGACAAAATAGAGGGCAAACATAATGAGGGAAATGCCAATCAAGGCACGATGATAATTGCTTTTCACCAGGATAGGCACAAGTATGAACATAATTCCAACTACCAGGAACAATACAATGTAGATTGTATTTAAGAACTGAGTGACAAAGTACAGGGATAAGTAAGATTTCTGGATATGTTTATACTCACCTACGAAAACAGGGTCGAAAATTCCAATGGTGTTTTCCGTCTCAACTTCCATTCTCAGGGCATTGCTATCTTTGAGGACCTGCAGGGGAATAAAATACACTTCCGGTCGATTCCATCTGAGGGAACGAGTGTCAAAGGGATTACCGGAGATGCCAACCAGGTTATCATTCACGAATATCTTAAGATTGTTTCCGTCAATATACGATAAGAATACGACAGGCTGACTTGATTCCAATTTTCCAAAACGCATTTCGAGGGTGTGAAAGCCGGGTGACTCCTTAAAGAACGGGACTCTAACCTCTTCCTTAAAGTCTAAAATGAAATTTGAGAGCAAAACGTCTCCTTCTTTTGCAAAATTACTCGTCTTATAAAAGCTCTCAAAAACTTTGAAGCTCCAAACTGACACAATCGGCATAAGAGAAGATAAAACAACGATCAAAAGTACGCTTCTTTTAATCATTTAACTAATTATAGCCCTTTCTCCTCCCTTGTGCAAAGGTAAAAACCGCATAGAGAGACTCTAAAACTTCACTCCGTGAACAATTTAGTTAGCGGAAAGAGAAATATTCATCAACTCCTAAGTTGGATTCATTACACTAACGTTAACGTTTGAGCTTTCCCCTTGACAGAATTGAAGACAAATTCTAAAATAATATTGATGCAAACTATAGATTCATCCACTATGAAAAAGGAGGTCATAGTATATGTTGAACCTGTTGTTATTTTTGGTTATGGCATCTGGTTTGGAAAACAATTATCCCAGACCAGATATAGGGCTTCTCGCAGATTCCGATACCCTTTCTTACGACGGAAGCCCTGCGACTTACTACCAACGCACAGATCTGAAATACTTCTGGGCGAAATTTAACATTAGAGATTTCAAACCTGATTACAATTCCCAGGATTCTACATTCTTTCTCACATATGTGACTATATACCTTTTTAACTCTCAAGCGGGAAAAATCTGCTCCCTCTGGGTATATGATGGAAGTGGAAATCTCCTGCAAATGCTCACCTACCCTGTCCTGGGTGGGACATTGTGGAATGAATTCAGGATGCCTTACATTCCTATATACGATGATTCCTTTACCATTGTGATCTTTCTACCCGTCAGAAGAACCGGTAACAGATACAGAGCACTCCCCTACTGGGATGAAGGCACGGCTCCAGACAGCATGTCGGGGTGGATTTTAAACGATACATACATCCCAAACACAGAGCGTGACTTGAATCTCAGAGCTATTGGACCTTCGCCCCACACGATCAGAGTTTTCATGATGTTGGGATAGAAGGTCTCTATTATTCTACCCCCTTCGTAGTTGGTTCTGAAAACAACTCTTTGCTTTTCAGACTTTATAACTACGGGCAAATAGAGGAGACAAACGTTCCTGCTACCCTTTACTTTGGTTCAGACACCGCGTCAGTTTCTATTCCCTCATTGCCCACACTTACCTATACTGACGTAGCATTTCCTAACTTCTCATTCACACCCGACCGGGAAGGACTGTTCGGAAATTTTGGGGGATTTATTTCTGTCCATTATGATGCAGATTTAACAAACGATACTTTGAGAAATTATTCTTTCTACCAGTTCCCGAAATACACTTACCTGGCGCAAGAATTTGAATTCCCCGAGGAGTTCCCTCCCCAGAACTGGACTTCCATAGACGGAAATGCCGATGGAGATTACTGGTGGTTTGGAGATTCAAAGGAACTTGCGCATTCGGGGAGGTTTTTCGCAATTTCCCCAGCGAGTCCTCTAAGTAGTGATGACTGGCTTTTCACTCCTGCAGTTACGGTGGATCAAAACTTTAACACCTCCTTTGGTTTTTATGCAAGAACATTAAGTCCGGGCTCTGGAGAAAACCTTAAGGTCTTCATTACATCCTCTCCAAACCCCTCCTCAATCCTTGAACTCGTATTTGACATCAGCACTCCCGATGCCTGGACCCGATTTACCTCTTCTCTTGATAAATACAGAGGAGAGACAGTGTACGTGGCATTTCGAAAGAACGGAACAGACAGCGACCATGTTCTTCTTGATGACGTCTTTGTCAGGAGGGTCCCCCTTGGCCAAAATCAAGTTCTAAGGGAAGAATTTGAGGAACTTCTTCCTCCCCCCGGCTGGGTATTGTCGAACGACCTCTGGTTTGGTGCTGCACCAGGAGATGTCAACGTCCCGGACAACGGAACCGGACATATTTTCTGCTTCAATTCCGGTGCTCCGGGGGGCACACATTCTGAACTCATTTCACCCTTCGTGAAGTATGAAGCGAATGGGAACGCTCTCTACTATACCTTTAAGTACTGTAATCTTGACGGTAACGATTCACTACAAATCTGGTTTAGATTTAGAGAATCGGAACCCTGGACACACCACGCAACGCTTACTACTACTTCTGGCTGGGAGGATATAACAGGAGAAAGCATTCTCATTCCAACAAAGCAAACTATATTTTTTGAAACTAAGCTCGTCGGGTTCAGCGATGGAGGCTCAACGAACATAGCCATTGATAACTTTGAAGTCTACAACACTACCATTCCCGGAGTAAACGACGTAATTCCGACTTGCTTCAGAATAAATACGATATCCAGGGGAATCTCTTTGGAAACTGCCGGACTCAAAAATGGGATCTACCTTGACATCTACGATGCAGTTGGAAGAAAAATTAAGAGCGCAAAAATATTGAAAACCGGAAAATGTGAGTTCAAGAACATAACACCAGGCATCTACTTCGTAATCGTGAGCGGAGATATAAACGAATCCCATAAAATTCTTGTTGTGAAATAGACAAAAGAAGGTTCAGCAAGAAGGCAACACACAGCCTAAAGAAAAACTTGATTGAACAAAGGAGTATAAAAACCCAATAAAAGGTAATGAATTAAGGAACATTTTTCTATTTGTGAAACTTTCAAAAGGAATACGATATAAAGCTAAAATTTAGATTCTGGATAGCTTACTAAACACAATAAGCTATAATGCTTTGCGAATCACACTTTTTTACTGAGTGTTAGAGCCAAAGAAAATTCAACTGGACAAATGCAGGACTCT